>CAZEAE010000048.1:0-24031 GCA_964510095.1 uncultured Elusimicrobia bacterium
ATGGCGAAGGGCTCTTGTCTTTTTTCCCCGGACAGGAGTGATCCGAATAGAGTCCCTTTTTTAAGCTAGGCCGTTCGGGCCCCCGCCGACGGGCCCAAAGAAGCCCCTTCACTGGGCCCTAAGACCCGTTCTAAAACCGCGGCTATTCCATAGAATAGAGCCATGAAAACCCGCTCCGCCCTCGCCCCTTTTCTTTCCTTCACCCTTCTCTTCTCCGCCCTGCCGCCTCAAGCCGTCGTCCATGCCGCCAGCATCGCCGCCCCGCGCCTCGGCGCCGGCCCTTCCATCAATACCCCCTTGAACCCCGGCGCCGCCGCCGGCGCCGCCGCGAACCTCCAAGGCGGCCTTCTCTCCGGCTCAAGCCTCATCACCGGCGCCAAGCTCGGCGCCTCCGCCGCCCCTGAGCTCGGCCAAGTCCTCCCTCAAGCCTTCGCTCCCGCCTTCGACGCCCCCCTGCCCGCAGCTTCCGCCTCACCGCTGACGCCCCAAGGCGTCCTGCAGGCCGCAAGCCCCACCGGCTCCAAACCCGCCGACGCCCAGACTCCCGTCAGCGCGCAGGACCAGGCCGAAGCGATCTCCTCCCAAGCCGCCTCCGACGAGGCCAAAGACCAAGACAAAGGCTCCGAAGGAGGGAAGGCCCGGGCCGGCCGGGCTTTCGACGGCGCCGACAAGCTCCGCGCCGACGCGCCCGTCCCCGTCGCCGGCCGCTTCGCCTCCTTGGTCCAGCGCCTCCTGCCGACCTTCACCAAGAAAGCCGCCGCCGCCGCCAAGGTCGAGACCAGGTTCTCCCCCGACCAATACGGCGGGCCGCGCCACGAAGCGCGCAGCCTGCTGGGCAACATGGGCTACGGCCTCAAGTGGGCCCTCAACCTCACCGGCATCGCCGCCGTCCTGGACCTGACGCTGCGGCCGGTCCTCAACGCGCTGCCCTGGCAGCTGCATGTGCCCAGCTCCATCCTCGAAGGCACCGGCCGCGTCGAGCTCTTGACCAAATTCGGGCCCAACGCCATCGCCGAGGCCCTGGCCACCGACCCCGTCAGCTTCCTGCTCCTGGGCGTGACCCAGGCCACCGTGGTGGAAGAGGTCACCTTCCGCGTCCTCCAGTTCGGCCTGGTCTTCTTGACCGCCGCCGCCGTACGCCCGGTCACCGCCGCCCTCTCGCGGGGCTTGGAGCAGCTGCCCGCCCTTCCCATCCGCACCGCCCTGCAATGGGGGCTCTCCAAGCTGGGCAAGGTCTCCAGCCGCGCGTATCTCATCGCCGCCGCGGTCTCCTCGGCCAGCTTCATGGTTGCCCATTTCGGCGCCTGGGGCATCGACCCCGCCACCATGGCCGTCCACCTGGCCTTAGGTACGGGCTTGGCGCACGTCGCCTACCGCAGCCGCAGCCTGTCGGCTCCCGTCGTCGCCCATCTGGTCTACAACCTGCTGGGCTTAGGCGGCGCGCTCCTAGCCTTCCATTTCATGCTGCCCCAAGCCGCCGCGCTCTACGCGCTGGGGCTGGGACTCGCCGGCGGAGCCGTGCTCTGGTACAACTTCCGCGCGCACTCGAAAGACAAGCGCGCCGCCTTGCTCGAAGCCAAGGCCGAGCTCAAGACATCCTGGCTTGCCAAAGGCGCCAAGCTCATGATCCTTCCGCTGCTCTTGACCCTGGCGCTGGGCGCCTGGTCGCCTAAAGCGGAGCTGCCGGTCGTGTACAAGTCGCCGGCGTCGTGGACCTTCGTCCAGGACGCCGTCGGCAAGGGCAAGCAGGCCCTCGGCCCCGTCGTCGCCCCTCAGGTCGAGCCCCAGGCCCAAGCCAAGGCCCCCGCGCTTTCCCTCGAAGACATGGTCCGCCGGTCCAAGCCCGCCGTCGTCATGATCCGCAACGAGCACGGCCTGGGATCTGGCTTCATCATCACCAAGGAAGGCGTGCTGGTCACCAACGCCCACGTGGTCAACCCCGTCCCCGTCGGCGGCGAGCTGGTCGTGCGCTTCGCCAACGGGCAAGAGGTGCCGGGCAAGGTCATCGCCGTCAACGCCGGCAAGGACATCGCCCTGGTGCAGCTGCCGCCCGCCTTGAACGGCTGGCCGACGGTCCCGGCCGGAGACAGCGACGCCATGCTGGAAGGCCAGAGCGTGGTGGCCATGGGCTATCCGCTGGGCCTGCCCTTCACCGTCACCAGCGGCATCGTCAGCGGCAAGGGCGGCACGCGCGGCAACCTCTTCGTCACCCACCTCCAGCACGACGCCGCGGTCAACCCCGGCAACTCCGGAGGCCCCCTCTTCAACGAGCGCGGCGAGGTCATCGGCATGAACACCGCCATCGCCACGCAGGGCGGCGGCTTCGACGGCATCAGCTTCTCGGTCCCCTCGGCCGACATCCGAAAAGCGGTGGCCCAATACCAGGCCACCGGCAACATCAACTCCTCCTGGATCGGCGTCATCGTCGACCGCAGCGCGGCCGACGCCCCGGAGCGCGGCGTGCTCATCGAACAGGTCCGCCCGGGCTCGCCGGCGGCGCTAGCCGGGCTCAAGGCCGGCGACCTGGTCATCGCAGCCGCCGGTCATGTTCTGCCCGATGACGCCCAAGCCTCGCTGCAGCTCTTGGCCCAGCTGCTGGCGCGCAGCGTGCCCGGCTCCAAGGTGGAGCTCTCCGTCGTGCGCGCGAACAACGAAGGCGTCTCCTCTTTAGAGCTGACGGTCACCCTCGGCGACCAGAAGCCTTAACGCCGGCCGTCGAAGGTGTCGAGCAGCCGCTGGAAGGCCTTGCGGCGCTCGGGAAACTCCGCCGAAGGCGCGCGCAGCGAGAGCACGTAGAAGCCCGTGGCCGCCTCCAGGAGGAAGGTCTCCGTCTTGACCTCGACGGCTCGCGCGGTGACCATGTTCGGCGGGAAGACCTCCGTCGTGGCGCGCGTCCAGCGCCGCGCTTTGCGGCCGCGGACCTTGGCCGGCGCGGGTTTGCCGGCGCCCGGAGCCGCGCCCTGGTGGGCCAAGTACAACGCCGCCGACGGGAAATAGGCGTTATCGGGGGCGTAATACTCGACGGACAACGAGGCCGCGGGACCCGGTTGCTTGCGCGGAGCGGTCAGCACGGCGCCGAAGATCCTCTCGCGCTCGTCGCTCTCGCCGCCGCCGCTCCTTTCCCAGCCGGCGGGCACCTCGCACTTGGCGCCGGCCTCCGGAAGCTCCAGACGCGCGTAACCCTTTGCGGGCATCTTGCCCTCCCCGGCCTGCAAAAGCGCCGCCAACGCCATGGCCAGAAAGGCGGCGGTCACGCCGGCCTCGTCGTGGGCGTGGCTCGGTAATAATCCTTCCAGAACTTGTCCATCTCGCCGGGCAGCTCCCGATCCCAGCGCTCCATGGCCGTGTACCAGTCGGCATGGGCCAGCTGATCCTGCCGCAGAGCGGCGACGATAGCCTGGACTTGCTCGGTCTTGGCCTTCTTGAGCCACGCGCCGAGCGTCTCGGGGGTCAACTTCGCGTAGCCCGACGCCATGATCTGCGCGATGACGGCCGGGTCGACCTTGGCCGGAGCCGGACCCGCGCCGCGGGCCTTGAGCTCGGCCTCGAAGCTCTTGATCTGCTGCTGGCTGGCCTCCAGGCGCACGGCGGCCACGGCGTGCAGGCTGGGATAGGCGCAGTAGTAGCCCGAGGCCACCAGCTGGCGGAACTTCCTCGGGCTCTCGCGCATGGCGTCGTCGAGCTGGTTGTACATCATCGCCAATGACGAGGTCTTCGCATCTTTAGCCAAGAAATCCGCCATGCGCCGGTCTTTGTTGGAGAGCAGCTTGGTGTAGACCGTCTGCTCGTACATCGACTGGATCTCGAAGGCTTGGCTATGGAGGTTGGCATCCTCCATCTTGGAGCCCTCGAACTGCCTTTGATGAGTAGCCTCATGCACGAAAACCGGGGAGCTCTGTAGGATGAAGCGCTCGAAGACCTCCTTTTTGGCGAGGAGGTCGCCGACGGCGAGGTTCTGCTGGCGCACCCAGGTTTCGATCTCCTTGACGCTCATCTTGATCTGATGGGTGGGCGGGTCGTAGACGGCCAGCGCGCCGGGCGTGGCCTCGACGCGGATCTTGAGCGCATGGGTCTTGTAGTAGTCGTTGAGGCCGGGGTAGCCGCTCTTGGCCACCTGCTTGAGATAGGCCTGCGGCAGCATGTCGGCCAGGAGCCGCCGCTGGTCGGGGGTGAAGGTCTCCGACGCGCGGCCCTGTCGGATGCGGGCCAGCTCCTGCGTCTCCTTCGGGGTGACGCCGCCGGAGGCGCCGGCGCCCTCGAAGACGCGGGCCAGGGCGTCGAGCTGGGCCTCTAAAGAAAGCTTAGGGTCGCGCGCGCGCTGAAGCTGGGCCTTCATCTCAGGGCCCAGCGGCTTGCCCTGCATCTTGGCCAGCCCTTCGCCGAGACGGTTCTCGTTGTTGATGCGGGTCCAGGTCGCGTTCCACTGCTCGCCCGACATCAGGCCCTTGGCCGCCAACGCCTGGGCGTGGAAGCGCTTGACCTGCTCCGGCGTCCAAGGCGTAGGCGCGCTCATGATCCCCTCGAGCAGCGGCTTGGCCCACTTCGTCAGCGATTCATCACGCCAGCGGAAGGGCTGCTGGTCCCAGGCAGCTTTGCCGACGCGCGCCGCCGCAAGGTAGCTTGCCGCCTCCTTAGGCAGCGTCTCCCAGCCCCAGACGGCCGCGCGGAAGCGCTTGGCCGGCTCCGCGCCATGGTGACGCCGCACCCAGTCGACGAGCTTCTCGGGCACCGGTCCGGCGTCGGCGGAGCGGAAAAGGTCGTCGAAAAACTCGCTCGACTTGGAGCGCAGGACGCGGCGCAAAGAATCCTCGTCAGGATAGCGCTCGACCAAGCTCTCCAAGTCCCGGATCAGGGCCTTGTCTCGGACCAATAGCGCGGCTTTCCCGGGATCGGTCTGGCGCAGCGCCAGCATGAAGGCGTCGTCGTCGAGGACGGCGGCCGAAGCGGGGCTATGGTCGGCGGAGGCCTGCTCGTAGCGCCTGAGGACGGCGGGGCCGTCGGCCGCGGCCTGCCAGACGGGCAGGGCAAGCCAGAGACATAGGGCAGCGAGAGGGGCGCGCTTCATGTCTAAAGGAAGGGTATCCCCGCCCCCGGGTCCTGTCAAGGGGGGCCCCTCTTGACGAGTCCGCCTTGATGGGCTATCCTCCTCATCATGCGAAACCTGATCCTGCTTTGCGCCCTGCTCGCCGGCACGGCCCGCGCCGAGGGACCGGCCACCCTGGACGACATCGAGGTCTCCGAAGACCAGGTCGTCTTCGTCCTCGACCATGCCGTCCAAGAGGACATCCAGATGCTGGCCCAGCCCCATCGCCTCATCATCGACCTGCCGGGCACGCTTTCGGTCTTGGTCGAAGGCAACATAGCCGGAAAGGGCAGGCTGCTCAGCCGCGTCCGGGCGGCGGCCTCAGAGACCGGCGCCAGCCCGGCCCGCACCGTCCTGGAGCTCACCGCGCCGGTGTCCTACCGGGCGAAATGGGACGGCGGGCGCCTGACCGTCACGCTCATGGGCGACGGCCCCGCGGCGGCTCCCGAGACGGAGGTCGCGCCGGTCCCCGCGCAAGCGCCGCAACCCGCTCCGGTCCCGGTCCCGGCCCCGGCCGCAAAGAAGCCCAGCCCGCCCAAGGTGAAGATCGCCGCGGCCCCAGCCAAGCCGGCGGCGGCGCCCGCCGCGCCGGCCGTCAAGGGCTTCTTCGTCCAGGCCGGCTCTTTCGGAAAGCGGAAGATGGCCGAAGACTTCCAAGAGGAGCTGGCCCCCGCCGTCTCCGGCTGGGCCATCTCGGAGGTCACCGTCAACAACGCCGTCTTCTACCGGCTCAGGGCCGGCCCCTTCGCCACGCGCGCCGAGGCGCAGGACGCCGTAGGCAAGCTGGCGGCCATGAACGAGAAGGCGATCATCGTCTCGGCGCCCTGAGCAGACGGCGCAGCATGCAGTCGTCCGAGACCACGAGCAGCCCGGCCTTGCGGGCCGACCGCTCGCCTTCCGGGTCGCTGATGCCGTCCTGCAGCCAGAGGGCTTTCGCCTCGATCCTGATGGCCTCCTCGATGACGGGGCGGACCTCGGAAGCCTTTCGGAAGACCAAGACGGTGTCCACCGGCCCCGGGATGGCAGACAGGCTGGGATAACAGCGCCGGCCCAAGAGTTCCCGGTGGCCGGGATTGACGGGGATGACCTCGTAGCCCTGTTCGATGAGATACGCGGAGACGTAATGGCCGGCTCGCTCGGGCCTGGGCGAGCAGCCCACGACGGCCACCCTGCGCAGGGCGAAGATGCTCTTGAAGACGTCCGGCACTCAGGAGCGGTGAGCCTCGATCGTCAGCTCGCCGTCTTCCACCGAGATGAGCATCGAGATCGGCCGGCAGCAGACGTCGCAGTCCTGATAAAGGCTCTGCCCCTTCTCTTCGGACGTGGCGTGGATCTCGAAGGCCTCGCCGCAGAAAGGGCAATCCACCTGCAGCCACTCGTCGAGCATCTCCTCTTTGACCGCCTCGACCGGCCGGACATCGGCTAACACGGCGTCGAGCTCATCAAGCCCGCGCAATTTCCGCGGCGCGCCGGCGGCGGCCGGGTCCGCGGTGGCGGCCGGCTTCTTGATGGCCTTCTCCTTCTTAGGAGCGGCCTTCTTCTTGGGTTTAGCCATGGTCGAGGTCTTCATCCCGGAAGTTTAAGCCACTTTGCTGTTTTTTTCAAGGGTCAGCGTCACCGGCCCCGGAGATGGCGCCTTGGCGACATCCGCGATCATTTGCTGGCTCCACCGGCTCGCTTCCTGGTACCGAGCCGCCATGGCGCCGTCGGCGCCCGTTTGCTCGCCCAGGATCTTCGCCAGCTCGAGATCGAACCAGCTTGCGACCAAGGCCTCCGTGACGCGGATGCCGTCATCGGTGACGACGGCGTGCCGGACGCGCTGGGCCACCATCAGCCGGTAGATGCGGTCGGTGGCCAGGTCTTCCATGAAGTTGCCGATGAGCTTGCCGCCCCGGTCGTAGCCCTTGATCATCCGCGCGCCGAGCCCCGAGAGCACGCCGAAGCGGTACTCGATCAAGGTCCGGATGGCGTCGCGGGTGCCCGCGGCCGTCACCGCGCCGGCGCCGGCCGGAGACGGCGTCAGGTCCGGCTGGCGCGGGAAGTCCGGATGCCGCACGGCAAGCTGGTTCGGGGCCGGGAATTGGGATATCGCCCCCTGATGCTGGTCGGGGTGGCCCGTCCACGCCCCGTCGAAGCCGAGCGCCGCCTCGTTCTTCTTGTCGGCCGCCAAGCGCGCCATGGCGACATCATTGACCGCCGGGTCCTTGCGGTCCGGGAAGAGCGCCGTCATCCCGCCGATGGCCAGCGCGCCGCGGCGGTGGCAAACGTCGACCAAACGCCGGCGCAGGTTCTGGAAAAAGGCCACGTCGTGAGGGATGGTGTTGCGGTCCGGCAGGATCCAGAGCGGGTCGGCCAGCTTGAAGTGCAGCAGGCTGGCCATGTAGTCCCAGCGGCCCAGGTTCAGGCCGATGATGTGCCGACGCGCCTCATAGAGGATCTCCTCGACCTGGTAGGCGGCGGGCAAAGATTCTATGAGGAACATGACCTTCGTCGTCCCCGCCGGCAGCCCGGCGGAGGCTTCGAGGGCGGCTAGGACTTCGCTGAACCAAGCCGCCTCCTCGGCCGACTCGGTCTTGGGGATGTAGAAGCCCAGCTTGCGCTGCAGCGCCGGGTCCGAGAGCGCCGCGCGGCGCTGCTCGCTCGTCTGGAAGAAGACGACCGCCAGGTCGAAGAGCGAGCCCGAGACGACCCCGGGCAGGACGTGCGTCTCGTCGAGGTGCAGGCCGCGCGGACGGTAGAACATGGCTTGGGCGCTGGCGGGGTCGGCCTTGGCCTTGCCGTGAGCCAAGCGGCCGGCTATGGCGTCGACCACGTTGCGCTGGGCGGCGCGCACGTTCTCCCAGTCCGTCGTGATCGAATCCTCCCCGTCGGGCATGCAGCCGGGGTCTTGCGTGGCGCACATGGAGACGAAGAGCTTCGCGTTGTCGGCGGGCCCGGTGATCTGGTTGCGCTGGTCGAGCGCCCAGCCGGGGACGACGATCTTCCATGCGCCTTCGGTGGCCCCCGAAGGGGGCAGGTAGCCCGGCAGCCGGCCTTCATGAGCGGCCGCCAGCGCGGCGCCGCGGGCCGCCTTGAGCGCCAGACGCCGAGGCTCGAAGCGCTCATGGAGCGGCCGGAAATATTCAAGGAAGCCCTCGGGGAGCTCGTCGGCGCTCGGCATGACGCTTCTAGGACCCGGGCTCCACGACGAGGACCAGGCGCTTGTTGGCCTCGCGGCCCTCGGGCGTGTCGTTGCCCGCGGCCGGCCGGAACTCGCCGAAGCCGGCGGCGGTCAGGCGCCTGGGATCGAGCCCGCGCTCTTGAAGGAAGCGCGCCACCGCCGCGGCGCGCGCCGAGGAGAGGTCCCAGTGGCTCGAAAAGCCGCCGAAGAGGCCGGCCTTGATCGGCGCGTTGTCGCTGTGGGCCTCCACGCGCACGCCGCGAGAGCCCAACGCCTGAAGGGAGCGGCTCAAGCGGTCCAAGAGGGCGCCCCCCCCCTCGGTGAGCTTGGCCTGCAGGGGTTCGAAGAGCACGGGCTCCTGCAGGGTGAGCACGATCGTCTCGCCGTCCTGGGCCAGCTTGGCCTTCTCGGCCTGCATCTCCTTGAGCACCGCGTCGGCGAGCGTGCCCATATCCTCGTGCGTCTTGTTGAGCCGCGCGCGGCGCGCGGAGGCGGCGGTCTCCTCGGCGGCCTTGAGCTGGTCGGCCTGCCCTTGGAAGGCCTCGACTTGCCCTTGAAGCGTCAGGCCCTGCGCGCGCGCCGCGGTCAGCTCGCCGGTGAGCTTGTCGCGCGCGGCGCCGGCCTGGCCGAGCTTGGCCTGCAGGTTCGTCTTGGCGCGCTCGAGCGTGATCTTCTCCTTTTGAAGCGCGGCCAGGCGCTGGCCCAGCAGGTCCTTCTCGCCGACGAGATCCTTGATCTTGCCGGCCTGCTCGCCCTTGCCGGCCAGGATCGCCGCCGAGAGGTCTTTGTTGGACTTGCCCAGGCTGTCGACCTGCTCCTGCGCGGACGTCAGCTTGGACTCGACGTCGGCGATGCGGCCCTCGAGCTCGGTCCGGGCGCTCTCCGCCGAAGTCCGCGCCGTCTCGTTCTCCTTGAGCCTGCTGGAAAGGGAGGCGGAATTGCTTTGGCAAAGCTCGAGCTGCTCGGTCGGCTTGAGCTGGCCGCCCGAACAGCCGGCCAAGACGACAAGCGCGAGCAGGGGGGATGCGGCGATCGCTTTTCTCATAAGCCTCCGGGGAACATGATGGCGCATTGTAGCAAACTAGTCCATACCCAGCCGCCAGAACAAGAAGCTGTAGCGGTCGACGACCTCATCGAGCGTCTTGGCCAGCGGCTTGCCCGCGCCGTGACCCGCGGCCGTCTCATAGCGCAACAGGATGGGACGCCCCGGCGCGGCGGCCTGCTGGAGCCGGGCGGTCATCTTGCGGGCATGCATGGGGTCGACGCGGGTGTCGGACTCCCCCGAAAGGAAGAGCACGGCCGGGTAGCGCCGGCCCGCGACGACGCGGTGATAGGGAGAATACGCCGCCAGCCACTTGGCCTGCGCGGGGTCCTCCGGCGAGCCGTACTCGGGGATCCACAGCCGGGCCATCAGGAAAAGGTGGTAGCGCAGCATGTCGAGCAGCGGGACCGAGCAGACCGCGGCGGCGAAGAGCTCGGGCGCCTGCGTCAGCGCGGCGCCGACGAGCAGGCCGCCGTTGCTGCCGCCGGAGATCGCCAGGCGCTCGGGGCTCGTGTACTGCTCGGCGATGAGCCAGCGGGCCGCGGCGAGGAAATCATCGAAGACCTTCTGCTTCTCCGCGAGCATCCCGGAGCGGTGCCAGAGCTCGCCGTACTCGCCTCCTCCGCGCAGGTTGGGCAGAGCGTAGAGCCCGCCCCGCTCGAGCCAGGCCAAGAGCGGGCCGGAGAAGGACGGCGTCATGCTGATGTTGAAGCCGCCATAGCCGGTCAAGAGCGTGGGCGCGCGAGCGTCCTTGCGGAGCCGGACCGGGCGGACCAGGAACATCGTCACCGGCGTGCCGTCGAGCGAGGGATAGGTGACCTGATCGGCCCGGAAATCGGCGGGGTCGACCGGGTTGGCGACCGCGTCTTCGACCGTCATCGAGGCCTTCGAGAGCTGGTAGCGATACAGCGTCGGAGGGGTGAAGAAGGACTCATACATAAGGAAGAGATCGTCGCAGCCGGAGCAGCCGTCGAAGGATTTGACCGTGCCCAGCCCGGCCAGCGGGACCTCGTTGAGCGCCCGCCCGTCCTTGGCGTGCAGGCGCAAACGGGAGGAGGCGCGCTCCAGGACCCCGACGGCCAGCCGGTCGCCCGCCACGTCGAAATCCGTCAAGGTGAAGGGACCCTCGGCGATCAGGGTCTTCCAACGGTCCCGCCGGGGTCTTCTGAGGTCCACCGACACCAGCTTGAAGCGCGGGGCGCCCTCGTTGGTCAGCAGATAGAGCGTATCGCCGTCGATCTTTCCTTCATAGAGGCTCTGCCGGCCCTCGGTGATCGTGAAGAAGGAGGTGCTCTCGGAGGTCAGGTCGCGGGCGTAGAGCTCGGTCTTCGACCAGCCCTGGGAGACCGAGACGAGCAGCCAGCGGCCGGAGCGCGAGACCTGGACGTCCGGCCAGTCCTCCTTCCCCCGCCCCGCCCCGTAGACCGGGAGATCCCGGGCGGGGTCCTCGCCGAGGACGTGGAAATAGACGCGCCGGTGGTAAGGCTCTTCCTCTTTAGGGACGGTGCCCGGGGCGGGGTAGCGGGTGTAGTAGAAGCCGGTGCGGTCCGGCAGCCAAGCCACGCTGGCATGACGAGCCCGGGAGATGCGGTCGGGCAGATCCAGCACCGAGTCCACGTCACGGACCCGCAAGACGGATTCCTCGGAGCCCTTCTCGGAGACGCCGTAGGCGACCAGGAGTCCGTCGTGGGAAGGCCGCCACCAATCCAGCGCGGTCGTGCCGTCGGCCGACATCGAGTTGGGGTCGATCAAGACGCGGGGCGCCGCGCCGGGAGCGTCGCGCACGTAGAGCACCGGCTGATTCTCAAGACCAGTCCGTTTCAGATAGAAGACCCGGCTGCCGCGGACCACGACGTCGCGCAGCGTGCCCACCGACGAAAGCGCCTCCAGCCGCTTGCGCAGGACGTCGCGCCCGGGCCGGGCGTCCAGAGCCTGCCGCGTGGCCGCGTTCTGCTCCTCCGTCCATTTCCGCGTCTTGGCCGAGGCGCCGTCCTCCAGCCAGCCGAAAGGGTCGCCTTCGGCCGGCGGCGGCAGACCGCGGCCGGGGGCCGCCGTCCAGAGGGAAAGGAGCAGGATATGCGCGAACATCCGCCTAAATGATAAGATAATTTCAGCGTCATTTTCCGTCCTTGCGAGGTAACCCCATGCCCGAGAAGTCCCTGGACAGCTTCAAGACCCGCACGACCTTGGACGTCGGCGGCAAGTCCTACGAGATCTACAGCCTCAGCGCCCTGGCCCAGAAGGGCCACGACCTCTCCAAGCTGCCGTTCTCGATGCGGATCTTCCTGGAGAACCTCCTGCGCCACGAGGACGGCGCGGTGGTCAAGCGCGCCGACATCGAAGCCGTCGCGGGATCGGCCGGCAAGAAGCCCGATGACCGCGAGGTGTTCTTCATGCCCGCGCGCGTCGTGATGCAGGACTTCACCGGGGTCCCCGCCGTCGTCGACTTGGCCGCGATGCGCCAAGCCATCGAGCGCATGGGCGGCGAAGCCTCCAAGATCAACCCGCTGCAGCCGGTCGACCTGGTGGTCGACCACTCCGTGCAGGTGGACCATTACGGGACGGCCGACGCCTTCGCCCTCAATTCCGAGATCGAGTTCCAGCGCAACCGCGAGCGCTACGCGCTGCTCAAATGGGGCCAAAAAGCCTTCGCCAATTTCCGCGCGGTGCCGCCGGAGACCGGCATCGTCCACCAGGTCAACCTGGAGTATCTGGCCAAGGTCGTCTGGCACTCGCAGAAGGACGGCAAGCTCGCCGCCTATCCCGACACCTGCGTCGGCACCGACTCGCACACGACGATGATCAACGGGCTGGGCGTGGTGGGGTGGGGCGTGGGCGGCATCGAAGCCGAAGCCGCCATGCTCGGCCAAGCGGTGCCGATGCTCATCCCCGAGGTCGTGGGCTTCAGGCTCACGGGCAAGCTGCCCGAGGGCGCGACGGCCACCGACGCGGTGTTGACCGTGACGCAGATGCTGCGCAAGAAAGGGGTCGTGGGCAAGTTCGTCGAGTTCTTCGGCCCCGGCGTCGGCAGCCTCGCGGTGGCCGACCGCGCGACCTTGGCCAACATGGCGCCGGAGTACGGCGCGACCGTCGGCTTCTTCCCGGTCGACGGCCGCACGATCGACTACCTGAAGCTCACCGGACGCCCCGAGGAGGAGATCGCCCTCGTCGAGACCTACTGCAAGGCGCAAGGGCTGTGGCGCGACGACGCCTCCGAGCCGGTTTTCTCCGAGACGCTGTCCTTAGACCTCGGCCAGGTCGTGGCCTGCATGGCCGGGCCCAAGCGCCCGCAGGACCGCATCAACTTGACGGACGTCAAGGCTTCCTGGCAGAAAGAGCTGCCGGAGTTCCTTAAAGAGAAGGACAAGAAGGGCCGCCTGCCGGCGCCCAAAGACGCGCAGGTGCCCGTGACGATGGCCGGAGAAGAGGTCAAGATCGGCCACGGCGCGGTCGTCATCGCGGCGATCACCTCCTGCACCAACACCTCGAACCCCTCGGTGTTGGTCGCAGCCGGGCTCCTGGCCAAGAAGGCCCTGGCCAAGGGCCTGACGACCAAGCCCTGGGTCAAGACCAGCCTGGCGCCGGGTTCCAAGACCGTCATGGATTACCTGACCACCGCGCAGCTCAAGGAGCCGCTGGAGAAGCTGAAGTTCCATCTGGTCGGCTACGGCTGCACGACCTGCATCGGCAACTCGGGGCCCCTTCCGGCGCCGGTGGCAGACGCCGTCTCCGGCCAGAACCTGATCGCCGCCGCCGTCCTGTCGGGCAACCGCAACTTCGAAGGCCGCATCAGCCCGCTGGTGAAGGCGAACTACCTGGCGTCTCCGCCCTTGGTGGTGGCTTACGCCCTGGCCGGCACCATCGACATCGACCTGACCAAGGAGCCGCTGGGCACGGGCAAAGACGGCCAGCCGGTGTTCCTGAAAGACATCTGGCCGACCAGCGAGGAGGTCGCCAAGACGGTCGAGGACTGCGTGCGCCGCGACATGTTCCTGCGCCAGTACTCCGACGTCTTCGCCGGGGATTCGAACTGGCAGTCCTTGGACGTGGCCTTGAGCGAGCTTTTCGCCTTCGAGCCGGATTCGACCTACGTGCGCCTGCCGCCGTACTTCGACGGGCTGACGCTGACGCCCAAGACGCTCTCGGACATCAGCTCCGCGCGGGTGCTGGCGATCTGGGGCGACTCGGTCACGACCGACCACATCTCGCCGGCCGGCAACATCCCCAAGGACGGCCCGGCGGGGCAGTACCTGCAGGCCCGCGGGGTCAAGCCCGAGGACTTCAACTCCTTCGGCGCGCGCCGCGGCAACCACGAGGTGATGGTGCGAGGCACCTTCGCCAACATCAGGATCAAGAACCTGATGCTGCCCGGCGTCTCGGGCGGCGTCACGCGGCTCCTGCCGGAAGACAAGCAGATGAGCATATTCGAGGCCTCCGAGCAGTACTTGAAGCGCGGCACGCCTTTGGTGATCCTGGCAGGCAAGGAATACGGCTCGGGCTCCAGCCGAGACTGGGCCGCCAAGGGCCCGGCGTTATTAGGGGTGAGAGCTGTTATCGCTGAAAGCTACGAGCGCATCCATCGCTCGAACCTGGTCGGCATGGGCATCCTGCCGCTGCAATTCGCGGCCGGCGAGAACGCGCAAAGCCTCGGCCTGACGGGCACGGAAACCTTCGAGATCCTGGGCATCGCCAAGGATTTCAAGGCCCGCAAAGACATCACGGTCAAAGCGACGGAGGCGGGCGGCAAGACCAAGACCTTCACCGCGCTCTGTCGCGTGGACACCCCGATCGAGCTCGAGTACTACCGCTACGGCGGCGTCCTGCGCTACGTGCTGTGCAAGATGCTCAGCCAGACGGGGAGGGGCGCCGCCGTCGCGGCTTAGATTATGGCGACCACGAAAAAGCTCCACATGATCACCGCCGTCGTGCAGCATCACGTCGGCAACAAAGTCATCGACGCGGCCCTCAAAGCCGGGGCCAAGGGCGCCACGTACCACCACGCCCTGGGCACCGGCGTCCGCCAGACGCTGGGCGAGGCCGGCTCCGACATCGAGATCGATAAAAGGGTCATCTTCATCGTCACCGAGACGGGGAAATCCGACCAGGTCCTGCGCGCCGTCGTCGACGCCGCCGAGCTCGAGAAACCCGGGCAGGGATTCGCCTGCGTGCAGGAGATCATCCGAGCCTTCGGCATCACGTGAGTCGCCCCGACTGTTACCGGTAACAGTCGCAACTGGCCCCGGGGCCAGTCCGGCGACAGCCCTACTTCTTCTTGAAGCGCGACAGCCGGAAGCGGTGCAAGTTGAGCTCCGGCTTGCCGCCCACGATCAGCTCCGCCATCGTCTTGCCGATCAGCGGGCCGAACTTGAAGCCGTGGCCCGAGAAGCCCCCGGCGACGAAGCCGTTGGGCACGTCGGGCAGGCGGTCCAGGATGAAGTCGTCGTCCTTGGTGTTGTCGTAGCAGCAGGTGTGGCCTTCCATCTCGGTGAAGTTCGCCAGCTCCGGGATGAAGCGCTTGAGGAAGGTTCGGCATTTCTTCTCGAAGGCGGGCGAAAGCTCGCGCGCGTCCTCCGTGGAGCTGGGCTTGCCGACGGGCCCCTTGCGGAAGTCGCCGATCTTCATGAAGCCGTGGATGTGCAGCGGAAAACCGTAAAAGCCCTCGCTGACGGCCGCAAAGACCGGGAAATGCTCGGGGCGGTAGCGCCCGCGGTTGTTCGGCGGCCGCAGGTACATCTGCGGCTGGCGCGTGATCTTGAGCGGGATACCGTAGCTCTTGAGCAGCTCCCCCGTCCAGGCCCCGCCCGCGAACAGATAATCCTCCGCCTCCCAGACCTTGCCCGAAGAGTCCTTGAGGTTCTTGATGCGGCCCTTGTCCTTCTGGATGGAAGCGATCTTGACGCGGGTGCGGACCTTGACGCCCTTGCGCTGGGCCAAGGTCGAGATCGCGCCGACGGACTTCTGCGCCCAGAGCATCCCGCCGTCGCGGTGGAACAAGCCGAACTTGACCGCGCGCGAGTTGATCATCGGATAGCGGCGCTTGATCTCCTCCTTGTCCATCACCTGCACGGGCAGACGCATCTCCTTGAGGACCTTCAGGCTCTGCTCCTCGTAGCCGTGCGTGACGGTGGCCAGCTCCAGCACGCCGTTCTGCACCAAGAGCTTGTCTTCCGAAAGCTTGTTGAACTCCAGCCAAAGCGGCAAGGTCTTGGCCGCCATGTCCGTGTAGAAGGCGTCCTTGCCGTAGGTCATGCGGAAGACCCGCAGCTGGTCGCCGGAGGCGGACCACTGGTTGGGCACGTCGAATTGGTCCAGGACCGTCACCGAGCGGCCTTTTTCCGCCAGCCAATAGGCGGCGCTGATGCCCATGATCCCGCCCCCGACCACGATCACACTGTTCTTTGCAGCGGTCATCTTTGAAACCTCTTTTCCATCGCATGTACCACGTTCTCGAGCCTGGCGCCGTGGCGGACCTGCTGCCAGCGCGCGCCTTCTTCCTCGGCTTGGCGTCCCAGCTCACCGTCGCCGGTCACCACCGTCACGCCGCCGCCCCCCGTCCACCGGTGGGAACGGACCCGGTCTAGAATCAAGTCGTCGGCCTCGGTCTCCCTGGTGAAGCTCACCCGGAGGTTGGCCGCCTGCCCTGCCTTGCCCTCAGGCCAGACCCGGTGGGGGCCGTCGAAGAACAGCTCGACTTCCACCCCCGGCCCGGCGCTCAGGCAAACCTCGGCCAAAGCCGCCACCAGCCAGGCTCCGTCGGAATCCTCCTGCTCGCGGAACTGGGGCCCTCCGTAGCCGCTGGAGGCCCGGACCAGATTGGTCCCATCGACGCAATAGAGGTGCATAGCCAAAGAACGCATGCCTATCTTATTACTTTTGCCTAAAGTAGGTCCAGCGGCCCTTGACAGCGCCCGTCGGCGCCTTTACACTTCCAAGTAGGATATGAAGCCATTTCCCCTGTTCTTGAGCGCCGCCGCAAGCCTCTTGCTGCCCGCGGCCGTCCTCTGGGCTTACGACGCCCAGCCGCCGACGCCCCCCGCCGAGAAGAAGGCCCAGCTCGCCGAGAACGACTCCTACGACCGGATCCAAAGCATGGCCATGAGCTTCAAGCCGAAGACGGTCGAGGAAAAAAAGGTCAAATCAGTCCTCGACTCCATAGGCAAGAACGCGGGCGAAGAGCCCGACCGGACCAAGCGCCAGGCCATCATCGCAGCTTCGCTGGGGGACCTCAACGAGGCGGCACGCGGCCTCGACGCCCGATCGGCGGACCCTGAGACCATCAAGCAGATCGCCAACGGCGCCGCCTACCTCAACAACCGGGCCAGCAACTGGGAGGAAGGCCGCGCTTTCGCCGACAAGGTGCTGACCTACGACCCTTCGGACCGCGACGCCTACATCAACCGCTCCAACGCCAACTACGGCCTCAAGAACTACCAAAGCTCCTTCGACGACGCCCAGCGCGCCGCCAAGATCGACCCCAACAGCTCCGGCGCCTACACCGCGCGCGCCCTGGCCGCCTACGGCATGCAGGACTACCTCCACACCCTGGAAGACGCCCGCCGCGCGCTGGCCATCGACCCGGCCGACAAGACCGCGTTCTCCTTGATGAAGCTGGCCGAAGGCCGCGTCCCGTCGCTCAAGGTCACCGACTCCAAGAGCCGCGCCGAGGCCGAGGTCCACCGCGAGTACCACGGCATGATCGCCCAGCTCAACGAGGTGGAATCCAAGCGCATGGAGCCGCCGACGCAGACCCTGCCGCGCTCCGTGGAGCGCCTGCTGCACGGGGCCGCCAGCAAGATCGCCTTGAAGGACTACAACGGGGCCTTGGACGACGCCGAGCAGGCCACCCGCGAGGACCCCAACAACGCCGCGGCCTATTACTACCGCGCCGCCGCCTACAACCTGCTGGGGCGCTACGAAGACGCCTCGCAGAACGCCACCCTGGCGCTGGCCCTCAACCCTTCCGACGCCGCGTCTCGCGACGCGCGCGCCTGGGCCATGAACCATATGGGGCGCTTCCACGACGCCATGGCCGACGCCAACCATTCGCTCGAGATCAACCCCAAGAACGCCTACGCCTACGTCAACCGGGCTTTCGCCAACGAGAAGCTGGGCGACCTCGACGCCATGCTCCATGACTTCAAGACGGCCTCCGAGCTCAACGCGCAGTTCGAGCCGGTCTACCATGACGCGGCGGCGATGAACAACATCGACCTCTCCAAGCTCCCGGCCGGCAAGCCGAAAGGCCCGGCGCAGGGGACCCCGCTGCGCAAGCCCGCCGCCCGGCGCGACCAGTTCTGGGTCGTGCTGGCCAGCTCGATCATCGGAGGCTTTTTGATCGCGCTGGGCTTCATCCACGTGATGAGCCCGGCCGAAAAGACCCCCGCGGGCAAGCCGCAGGCGGCGGCCGCCGCCGCGCCCGCCCAAACGCATGGGCCCCTCTTGGCCAACTACACGATGGGCAAGAAGCTGGGCCAAGGCGGCATGGGCATCGTCTACGAAGCCGTCGACCGCGCGCTGCAGCGCAAGGTCGCCATCAAGGTCCTGCGCGAGGAGTTCAACCTCGACAGCCAGGCCAAGCAGCGCTTCCTGGAAGAGGCCCGCACGGTGGCCGCCCTGCATCACTCCAACATCGTAGACATCCACTCCATCATCGACGCCCCCGACGGGCTCTACCTCGTCTTCGAGCACATCGAGGGCCAGACCGTCGACGACCTGCTGGCCCAGAAGAAGCGCTTGTCCCTGGGCGAAGCCAAGGCCATCCTCAAGCACGTCTGCCGCGCCTTGAAGTACGCCCACGAGCACGACATCGTCCACCGCGACTTGAAGCCCGGCAACATCATGCTGACCAGCGAAGGCCGGGTCAAGGTCATGGATTTCGGCATCTCGCGCCATGCCGCCGACATCGTCACCGCCCGCGGCGGCCACCAGCAGTACGCGATGACGAGCTCGGTGGTGGGCACGCCCTACTACATGGCCCCCGAGCAGGAGTACGGCGTCGTGCGCAAGGAATCCGACCTCTTCTCGCTGGGCGCCTGCCTCTACGAGATGGTCACCGGGGAGCGGCCCTACCCCGCGCCGGCCAGCAGCGCGCAGAAGCTGACGCCCAGCTACCCGAAGCCCTCTCAGCTGGTCAAGGACCTGCCCCTGTCCCTGGACCGGTTCGTCGACGCCGTCCTGCACCCGGACCCCGACCAGCGGGTGAGGACGGCCAAGGACTTCTGGTCGCTCCTGGAGCGCATCAAGGACTCCACGGCCGACACGCCCGCCCCGTACAAAGACGACGTCTCCCCCTCCTAAGCGCCGATCGGCCGGGCCTTCTGCTGGTGCTCGCCCGAGATGAACCGCGGGTCGTGGCAATGCGACACGGCCGTCTCGAAGGTGATCTGCCCCGCTTGATAGAGGTCGCGCAGGCGAGCGTCCATGGCCTTCATGCCCTCCCCGGTGCCGCTCTGGATGATGTCGTTGAGCTGGGAGAGCTTGTACTCGCGGATGTTGTTCTTGACGGCGGTGTTGGCCAGCATCACCTCGTAGGCCAGCACCCGGGATTTCTTGTCGACGGTGGGCAGCAGGGACTGCGTGATGATGCCGCGCAGGCAGTTGGCCAACTGCACGGGCGCGCCGGCGCGGTTCTCGGCCGGGACCGCGGTGACGATGCGCTCGATGCTCTGGGCGGCGGTCGTCGTATGCAGGGTGGCGATGACCAGATGCCCGGTCTCGGCCGCCAGCAGCGTGGCGGCCACGGTCTCGGCGTCGCGGACCTCTCCGATGCAGATGATGTCGGGGTCCAGGCGCAGGATGTGCATGAGCGCGCCGTGGAAGGTCTTGGCGTCGCGGCCGATCTCCTGCTGGATGACCATGCTGCGCTTATGCCCGTGCATGAATTCCACCGGATCCTCGATGGTCACGATCTTGGCGCGCTGCTCCCGGTTGATGAGGTCGATCATGGAATAGAGGGTGGTGGTCTTGCCGACGCCGGTGGGGCCCGTGATCAAGATCAGGCCGTTGGGCTTGCGGGTCAGCTCCGCCACCGATTCCGGCAAGCCCAGCTGCTCGAGAGTGCGCAGCTCCAAAGACCTCAGGCGGATGGCGGCCTCGACGCGGCCCATGTGCGAATACACGCTGACGCGCATGTGCGACATCCCCTCGAACACGGTCGAAAAGCACAGCGCCCAGTCGCGCTCGAAATGCGCCTTTTGCTCCGAGTTGAGCAGGCCGTAGATGGTGTCTTTGTTCTCGCTCTCCGACAAGGGCTCGCCTTCGAGCATCAGGATCTCGCCGTGCACGCGCGCGCAGGGCGGCAGGCCGGTGACCAGATGGATGTCGGAAGCCTCGGCGGCGATGGCCCTTCGGATCAGTTCCTTGATGTTCATGGGAATTCCTTGTACTCGGGATGATAGCGCAGCGCCACCTTTCCGTCGAGCTCCTGCGCGGGGATCATGAAATACGTCAGCAGCCGGTTGCCGCCGAGATAATTGACGCGGGCCGGGAAGAACACGCAGTAGGAGCCCTCCGGCACCACCATGTCGGCGCCGGCAAGCTGGGCGAATAGCGTGCCCGACAGCGTCCCTTGGCCCGACAAAGGCGGCGCGCCGTTGACCAGCAGCGCGCTTCCTTGGACGACGATCTGGTCGCCCGGCCGGCCGACGACGCGCTCCAAGCCGCCGTGGGCCTTGGAATATACGAGATCACCCCGCGCATAGGACGCCCGTTTGAGCACCAGCAATCGGTCGCCGGCGTTCAAGCGCGGCTCGAAATCCCGGGTCGTCAGGCAGACGGCGGAGCCGTAGCCGGCGACGAAGACGCCGGCCTGCCGGTAGACCAAGCCGAGGAAGAAGGCGCAGGCCACCGAGTAGCGCGCCAGCGCCCAGCCGCTGAGCCGCGGCAGCCCCAGACGCGCCCGAGCGCGCGCCGCGCTGTCGGAGAGGACCCATTGATGGAACGAGAACAAGGCAAAAGCGCCCGCCCAGACCCTCAGGCCCGAGAAGAGCTGGGTCCAAAGGAAGATGACGGCATAGGCGCAAAAGAGCCCCGCGGGTTTTCCCCAGCGTCCTTCCACCAGCAGGTGCCCCAGCCCCGGCACGACCGAAGCCGCGGCCGCGAACTCGGGGTCGCGCAGGCGGGGCACCCAGGGCGGCAGCATGGCCAGGCTCCTCTCGAGCCGGTCCAGGCGCCTGCGCCACCAAGTCTGCTGGGCGGCGCGCGGCGGGTAGTAGGGCGACCCCTCAGAGGTTCCTAAGGTCCCGGGTGACATGGGCGTCGTTCTCGTAGTATTCTCCGGTCAGCTTCTGGGACTGCTGCGGCCCGACGAGCTTCTTGAAGAGCTCGGCGACCTCCAGGCAGGCCTTGCCCTTGACGCCCTCGATGTGGACCGAGAGCGTGCCGTCGGGAAGGATCTTGATGTCCAGCTCCATGCGCCCTCCTAGCCCGCCCCGGCCAGCGCGGCCTTGAGCCGCGCCCACAGCCCGACGCGCCCCAGCCTGGCGATGGCCGTCAGGAGCGGGTCGCTCGACTCCGGCTGCAGCGACAGCGCGCGCTCATAGCACTCCTTGGCGCGCCGGTAGGAATAGAGCCCCTCGAAGCAGGCCCCGAGCTTCGCCCAAGCCAAAGGGTTCTGGTGGTCCAGCTGCGTGGCCCGCAGGAGGTGGTCCTGGGCGGCCGGCAGGTGGCCCTGCTCCAGGAAACCGATGCCGATGCGCAGGTCGGCGTAGCCGCCGGCAACGGCGCCTTCCAGCGCCTTGATGAAGCAGCCCTCGTGCCGGCTGTCGGGCTGAAGACAGAGCAGGACCAAGCCCCGCAGCAGCCAGACGCGCCAGGCGGCGTCTTTCTTGGCGATGGCGCGGTCCGAGAGCGTCATGGCGTCGCCGCCTTCGCCGAGCCGGGCCAAGACCAAGGCCTTGGCGCCGAGGAGCTCGGCGCTCTGGGGGAAGCGGTCTAGGGCCTTGCCGGCCCAGACCTTGGCCTCGGGCAGCTCGCCGATCTCGATGAGGCAAAGCACCTGGCCGAACCAGGCGCCCTCCATCGAGGAGTCCTCGCCGAGCGCCTTGCCGTAATGGCGCAAGGCCAGCTCGTAATGCCCGTAAAGGTAGGCCTGCTCGGCGCGGGTGAAATAGTAGCGGGCGTCGAACGTCTGGCCCGAGGGCTTGGGAGTCCCGGCCTCGGATTTCTCGACCTCCAGCCAATCGAAGCGTTCCATGTCAGCCCCACTTCTTGGCTTGCAGGCGGATGGTGCCGTCGCTGAGCTTTTCCTCGGTCAAAGCGAAGCCCCGCTTCTTGAGCTCGCCGGCGACCTTCTCGCGGACGTAGCTCTGCAGGAAGGCGTTCATGGCCTCGGTGCCGGCGGCGGAGAGCTCCGAATCGCTGAGCCCCTCTCCGGTGGCGCAGATCTTAAGCCGCCCGTCGGCGCCCTTGCGGAACACGAGCGTCAGGGCGTTCTTCTTGACGGTGAGGGTCTCCTGGTCGCCGAGGGATTCTTCGAAGCCTTGGGACTGCTGGACGGTCAGCTCGACGGTGTTGGCGGCGGCGACGGTCTCCTCGACGGCGGCGGAAGCGGCGACTTGGTAGCCGAGCGCGGTCATCGCGGAGGCGATCGTCGCCGAGAGCACGGGCCAGGCCATGTCGACGACGACGGGCGTGAAGACGCAGGTGGCCGACATATCAGGAAGCCGGCCGGGCGCGGCCCTTGGCCCACTCCCGCATGGAGGAGATCTGCTCGGCCATGGTCTTGGACAATGGCGCGGTCTCGAGCAGGGCGGTGCGGACCTCGGCGGTGGAAAGCTCGCGTCCGGCGTCGAAGGCGTCGTAGAGCCCGGACATGACGGCCTGCTCTATTTCCGCGCCGCTGAAGCCCTCGCTGGCCGCGGCCAGGGCGTCCAGGTCGAACTGCTTGGGATCGCGCTTGCAGGCCTTGAGGTGCAGGGCGAAGATCTCGACTCGCTCCGGCAGGGTGGGCAGGTCGACATAGAAGATCTCGTCGAAGCGGCCCTTGCGCAAAAGCTCGGGCGGCAGGGTGGCCACGGAGTTGGCGGTGGCGATGACGAAGACGGGGGCCTTTTTTTCCTGCAGCCAGGTGATGAACCCGCCGAAGACGCGGGCGGTGGTGCCGGAATCGGAGAAGGCGGAGCTTTGCACGCCGGAGAAGGCCTTCTCGATCTCGTCGACCCAGAGGATGGCGGGAGACACCGATTCGGCGAGCATCATGGCCTGGCGCAGGTTGCCTTCGGAAGAGCCGACCAGGCTCGAGAAGATCCGGCTGACGTCCAAGCGCAAGAGCGGCTGGCGCCAGGCGGCGGAGAGGGCCTTGGCGCAGAGGCTCTTGCCGCAGCCTTGGACGCCCAGGAGCAGGATGCCCTTGGGCGCGGGCAGGCCGAAGGCGCGGGCGCGGTCGGAGAAGGCATGCTTGCGCCGCCGAAACCAGTCCTTGAGGGTCTTGAGGCCGCCGATGTTCTCGAGGCCGGCGTCGTACTCGTGGTATTCAAGCGTGCCGGACTTGCGGATGATCTGCTTCTTCTCCTGGAGCACGCCGGGGACGGCGCCGTCGTCCAAGGCATGGCGGGTGACGATGGATTTGGCGATGACGTTCTCGGCCTCTTCCAGAGTCAGGCCGGACAGGGCCTTGAGCAGGCTTTCTTTAGAGGCCGCGTCGAGGGTGACGGGGATCTTGCCCTTGGATTCGAGGTCCTGGGTGACTTTCTCAAGGAAGCGGCCTAGCTCGGAAGAATCGGGCAAGGGCATGTCGACGACGGTGACGCTCTTGTCGAGCTCGGGCGGGATGACCAGCCTGGGCGAGAGCAGGATCAAGGTCTTGGGCGACTGCCGGAGGTGTCCGGCGAGCTCGCGCAGGGCGCGGACGATCTCGGGGTTGCTGAGATAGGGATGGAAGTCCTTGAAGAGATAGATGGCGGGGTCCATGCGCTCCATGACCTCGCGCAGGGCGGACATGGGGTCGTTGGTGCCGGAGACGGCGGCGCGCTTGGACTGGACGGAGGTGCCGGCGGGCACGATGCCGCGGGTGATAGACCAGGAGAAGGCGACCTTGCCGAGGTTGCGGGCGATGCGCATGACGCCCTGCTCGACGCGTTCTTCTTCCCAGGTGACTATATAAAGGAGAGGGTAGCGGGCGCGGATCAAGGTCTCGAGTTCGGCCAAGGCCGGGGTGGTTTCCGGGGCGGCGCCGTTCAAGGCCGGCGCGGCGGCCGGGGCGTCTTTGTCAGACATGCGAAAAGGATAACAGCCGCTTCCAGAAAACGCAAGCCCGCCCTGTCAGGTGGGGTCAGGCCTTCAATTATTGCAATTGTTGGCGAGGCGGCAAGCCGGCGGTTATCATCGGTATTCGAGCGGAAAGTGATAGGCCGACCGGGGGGGCGGTGTTTGTCGATTCGAGCAAATATTAGCTCTTGCGGAAAATCCTGCAAGGGCTTACACTTCCCGTTGAGACGCAGGCAATGACCTGGCGTGATAGGCCGACCAGGCGCGCAGTGTTTCGCGGCCAGACAATGAAAGATTTTGTGGTTAAAGACAGGTTGATTAAGCGGAATTTTCAATGCAGTAGAATCCGGGAAAATCGAACTGAGCTGATCGGCCGAATTCAAAGTTAGACGGACAATTGTGAGGAGGAACAGGCAGATGAGATTCATTGTCGCGATTCTAGGGTGTCTATTGATTTCGGGCTGCGAGAATCCCCAAAACCAAGATCTATCCCATCCAGTAGAATTGAGACGTTCTTTGGTTGATTGATCTGTTGACATCT
>CAZEAE010000049.1:0-23591 GCA_964510095.1 uncultured Elusimicrobia bacterium
GACGATACTACGGCTGGCTTGACCGGCTCGTCCATATCAGTCCGGGAACATGGAGAGCCCTAGGCTGGCACCTTTTCGTAAGGTCTGCTAAGCTATGGCGATGTCCGATCCCGCTTCGCGCATCCTGATCGTAGAGGACAACCAGGACTTCATCGCCCACCTCAGGGAGATCCTCGGCCCTGTCTATTTGGATCTTTTCCAGGCCGAGAACGGCGAGGCCGGCCTCGCGCTGGCGCAGAAGGAGCTTCCCGACCTGATCCTGCTCGACATGATCATGCCCAGGATGAACGGCCTCGAGGTCTCCCAGGCCTTGCTGGAAAAACCCGAGACGGCGAAGATCCCCATCGTCATCTTCACGGGGTCTTACTTCGACGCCAAGACCGCCGACCTGCTCAAGAGCCAGCCTAACGTGAAGGGCTGGCTGGCGAAGAACTGCGGGGGCAAGGTCCTGCTGGCCGAAGTCGCCCGCGTCCTGGCGCAGCGCCCGGCCTAAGCTCAGTCGACCTTGTATTTCTTGAGGCCCTTCGGCGGGTCGGGGTACTTGAGGTCGAGCCCTTCCAGCGTCTCGCGCAGGATGCGCGCGATGACGTAGTTGCGATACCACTTCTTGTTGGCGGGGATGACGTACCACGGCGCCTTGGGCGTGCTGGTGCGCGCCAGGATCTTGCCGTAGGTCTTCATGAAGCTCTTCCAATGCTTGCGGGCTTCCAGATCGTTGGGGTCGAACTTCCAATGCTTGCGCGGGTCCGACAGCCGGGCCTCCAGGCGCTCCTTCTGCTCGTCCTTGGAGATGTTCAGGTAGATCTTGACGATGGTCACGCCCTGGTCGGCCAGGTACTTCTCGAAGTTCTTGATCTCGTCGTAGCGCGCATCGATCTTGTCCTTGGGCATCAGCTTGTAGACCGAGGGCACCAGGATGTCCTCATAGTGCGAGCGATTGAAGACGCCGATCATGCCCTTGGCGGGGACGTTCGGGTGGATGCGCCACAAAAAATCGTGGGCGGCTTCCTCGGGGGTCGGCTTCTTGAAGCTGGTGACCTGCACGCCCTGAGGATTTAGCCCCGTGAGCACATGCTTGATGGTGCCGTCCTTGCCGGCCGTGTCCATGGCCTGCAGGACGATGAGCACCGAGTGCTTCTTGCCGGCGTAGAGCTTGTCCTGCAGCTCGCGCAGCTTCTCCTGTTCTTTCTTGAGGAGCTTTTGGCCCTCCTTCTTGGAGTGCTTCGGAAAGCCCGGCGTGGCGTCGGGGTCGGCCTTGCGAAGGTCCCCGCCGTCGAAGAGCTGGTCGAGCCGGCCCTCGAAGCCGGGACCCTCGAGGGCGGCCGACACCAAGCGCAGGCTCTCCGGAGAACGGGCATCGAGCTCGAAGGAGACGGCTTCCGCCGGCGCGGCGGCCGCGGCGGCGATCGGCGAAAGCTGAAGCGACGGCGCGGCCAGAGCGGGCGCCAAGAGGCCGGTCACCCCCCCGAGCGGGGCGCTCAGGCCGGCATGGGCCTGCAGGCTAGGGACGGCCGCGGCGAAGGGCACCGTCGCGATAGGCCCGGACTGGACCCGCGGCGCGGCGATATTGGCGCCGTGGGCCGGCAGCCAGAGCGCGAAGAGTCCTAGGGCCAGAGACGACCTCATGACCCTAGTGTAGGCGTTCCTGAACCGCCGCTTAAGGGGCCTTAGGCCCAGCCCGCGGCCGCCTTTGGACCTAGGCGTCTTGGGCCCCCACACTTTGTATAATCGGACCATGATCCTGGATCCGATCAACGCCATCACGAGCGTGGAGTTCTACCGCAAGGTCGCAGCCCAGACCGTCGGCCGCTCTTTGCTCTATCTGGTCTATCTCTCGGCCCTCTTCTCGATCGCCGGAACCCTCGCGCTCAAGATGAAGATCGGCCCCGTCGTCGACGAAACCTTCGTTTGGCTGGAGCGCTCGATGCCGACGATCACCTTCGAAGGCGGCAAACTCAGCACGAAGGACCAGCTTCCGGTCACGATCCGCCACCCCCGGATCCCCGAGGTGGCCGTCAAGATCGATACCGTCAGCACCGGGACGGTCACGGCCCAGACGTTGGAGGCCGCCAAGGTCGTGGCCTACGTCACCCGCGACGCCATGTTCCTGATGGAGCGCCCCGGAGAGATGCGCAGCTTCGACTTCTCCACGGCGGCGGCCGGCAAGCCGGTCGTCATCGACGGCGCCTTCTATCGCAACGCCGGGATGCTGCTCTCCCGCGCGCTGCTCCCCATCTCGCTGGCGCTGACCTTCGTCATCTTCCTGGCCTGGAAGACGTTTTCCACCTTCTTCTACAGCCTCATCGCGCTGATGGTCAACGCCGTCGCCGAAGGCGACCTGAGCTACAAGAGCCTCTTCAACCTGACGCTCTACGCGCAGACGCTGACCATAGCGATACAGGCGATCTTCCTCTTCATGCCCGTCGGCCTGCCCGCCGCTCCGCTGGTGGCGATGGCGCTCACGACGACCTATCTATGGCTGGCCGTCAAGCGCCTCGTGGAGCCGCCCGCCGCTTGAGCCGGGCCTTCGCCCCCCTCCTCCTGGTCTTCGCCCTGGCCGCTTGCGGACAGGGCGAGTTCCGCATATCCGGCACGATCACCATCGCCTCCCAGCTGCGGCCCAAGGTGCCTGAGGCCAACGGGGTGCTCTTCGTCATCGCCAAGAACCGCGGCGGAGTCCCCGTGGCGGTGCGGCGCATCGTCAACCCGCAGTTCCCCGTGAGCTTCACGATGACCGCCGAGGACCTCCTGGTGCCCGAGCTCAAAGGCGCGGGCGCCCTCCGGCTCGAGGTCCAGATGAACACCCACGGCAACGTAGGCGCGCCGGTCAAGGGCGACCTGGGCGGCGTCCATCTAGACGGGGTGCGCCCCCGCGAGCGCGGGGTGCACATCGTCATCGACCGGCAGCTCTAGGCGCCTACGACCAGGTCGGGGATGTCGTCTTGCACGAGGAAGCGCCGGGAGCACTTCCCGCAGGACAGCTCGGGCTTCTCGGGGCGGTAGGCCAGCGGCGTCTTGCAGACCGGGCAGGCCAAGATCTTGAGCAGTTCGGGGTCTAATGCCATATCATGCCACCGTCATCTCGGCGACCCGGAAGGTCGGCGCTCCCATCGCGCCGTAGAAGGTCAGGTCGCTTCCGACGGCGTCGACGCGGCTCAGCAGCTCCACCAGATTCCCCGAGATCATCGCGTTCTTGACCGGAAAGCCGAGCTGCCCGCCCGAGATGGAGAGGCCGGACACCCCCACGGAGAATTCTCCCGAGACCGCGTCGGCCATGTGCATGCCCATGATCTCCATGACCAGGATGCCGTCTTGGGTGCCTTCGATCAAAGCCTCCCGCGACGTCTTCCCGGGGCTCATGAAGAAATTAGAGCAGCCCGGGCTCGGCAGCCCTTTGTAAGAGCCCCGGCCGGCGCAGCCGTTGGTCCGGCGCTTATCCTTGTTCGCCGTGTAGGTATCGTAGAAGAACTCGCGGACCACGCCGCCTTCGATCATCGTCTTGGCCGAGGTCGGGCTGCCTTCGTCGTCGAACAGCGCGCTGGCCAAGCCGCCCGGGCGTCGCGGGTCGTCTTGGAAGCTGACGGCCGAAGACGCCACCGCCTGGCCCAGCTTTCCGGCCAACAGGGACTTGCCGCGCTGGACCTGATCGGCGCAGAGCAAGGACGCCACCAGCTCCAGGAGTTCGCCGGCCACCCAAGGATCGAAGAGGACGGCGCGCCGGCCGCCGGGCTGCTTGCGCGAGCCCAGAAGCGCCGCGGTGCGCCGGCCGGCGTCGCGGCCGACCGCCGAGAAATCCAGAGCGCCGGCGCGGCAGGCCGATTGAAAGGCCGAACCCACCTGGACGTCCTCGCGGCTCAAGACGGACAGGCCCACGCTGGCGGAGCTGCCGCGCTCATGGGAGAGCACGCCCCGGGTGTTGGCGACCACGGTCTCTCCCCGCGACTCGCCGTAGCCGGCGCGCAGGACCCCGGCCAGGCGCTTGTCGACCGACAAGGCCAGCGCGCCCATCTCCTTAAGGCGCGGCACGGTCTCTTCGAAGGGAAGCGTGAAGAGGGTCTCATCCCACAAGGAGGCCGACAACGCCGGATCGGCGGCGCCGGGCTGGGGCGCCGCGAAGGCCTTGGCCGGGTCCTCCTCGAGATGCGTCAGCTGGGCGGAGACCTTGCGGAAGAGGTCCTGGATCGTCGCCAGATCGACGCCGCCGGCGGAGGCGAATCCCATCCGCTTGCCCGCCAAGAGACGCAGGCCCGCGCCCTCCCCGGTGGACTGGGAGAGGCCGTCGAGCTCGCCGTCGCGCAGCTCGACGCCGCGCTCCTCGCCGCGGCCCAGATAAAGCTCGGCCTCCAGCCCCGGTCCCGCCTTGCCGATCCAGTCCAAAGACTCGGCCGCCAGCGCCTTGAGGTCCGTCACGGCAGCGGCCGGATCAGGGCGGTCCAGCCCATGTACATGAACAGGAAGCCTATCAGCAGGAAGAACAGGCCCCACTTCTTGCGCTCGAGGGCGATGTAGGCGTCGTTGAGCAAGTAGTCGCGCAGGATGGCGTTGATCCGCTCGATGAGGTCGGGGCGGTAAAGATACCCCAAGCCCAGGATGAAGGAGGCCAGACCGACCAGGATCTTGAACTGAGGGGTCATGCGGCTGGATTGAAGCGGTTCATCGCCGCCTCAAGCCCCTCTTCGGCCGCCGTCTCGACCGCCGACTCAGCCTCGCCTAAGACGTCCTCCAGGGACTGCTCCTCGGGCGCCGTGAAGCGCGACAGCACGAAGGCGGCCGAGTCCATGCGCGGCGGTTGAGGGCCGACGCCGAGGCGCAGGCGCGGGACCTCCTGGGTGCCCAGGCAGTCGATGATCGACTGCATGCCTTTCTGCCCCCCCGAAGACCCGCCGGGCCGAAGCCGCAGGCGGCCGAGCGGCAAGGCCACGTCGTCGAAGCAGACCAAGGTCTGAGCCGGCTCCACCTTATAGAAGCGCCCGAAGGCGCCCACGAAGCGGCCCGACTCGTTCATGAAGGTCATGGGCATGCCCAGCAGAAGGTCCCCCCTCTTCACATAGGCCCCCAAGCCCTGGAAATCCTTCCAGGGCTCGGAGCCCGCCAGCCGCTCCAGCAGCCGAAAACCCACGTTATGCCTGGTGCGGGCGTACTTCGGCCCCGGATTGCCCAGGCCCACCACGAACCGAAGGGCCAAGGCGTCCTACTTCGCGGCGTCCTTCTTGGCCGGCTCCTTCTTCTCGCCCGCCGGAGCCGCGCCCGCCTTGGGCGCCGTCTCCTTGACCAGCTTGCCGTCGTCGTCCTTCTTGCCCTTGGTCGACGCCGATTCGGGCTCGGCGACCGCGGCGGCGGCGGCGGCCTCGCCGGCGACAGGGACGGCGGGAGCTGCGGCCTCCTCGACCTTCACCTGCGTGACGTGGACGACCATGTGCTCGGCGTCGTCGAGGATCTCGAGCTCGGCGGACACCGCCAGCTCCTTGACCAGGACGTGGCCGTTGATCTCGAGCTTTGAGACGTCGACGTCGATGAACTGCGGGATCTTGGTCGGCAGGGCCCGCACGGAGAGCACGCGCAGCTCATGCTGCAGCACGCCGCCGGAGAGCTTGACGCCGGGAGCCTCGCCGATGATGCGCAGGGGCACCTTGGCCTCGATCTTCTGGGTCAGCGAGATGCGCTGGAAGTCGGCGTGGACCACGCGGTCGCTGACGGGGTGGCGCTGGAGCTCCTTGACGATGACCGTTTCGGTGCCCTTGCCCATCTCGAGATGCAGGATGGCGTTGAGGCCGCCTTTCTTGCGGGCCTCGAGCAGCTCCTTCTCGGACAGAGCGACCTTGATGGAGCCCTTGTCGCCCCCGTAGACGACGCCGGGGATGCGCGCCGCGGCGCGCAGGGTGGACAGCTGCTTCTTGCTGCCCTTGCTGTCTCGAAGCTCGACGGTCAACTTGATTTCTTCCATGACTGATCTCCTTGTGTCTTTACGCTCAGATAAAGAGTTCGCTGATCGACTTGCCCTGATGGTTGCGGGCGATGGCCTCGCCCATCAGAGGCGCGATAGAGAGCACCTTGATCTTGCCCCCGTCCAGGCTATGGACGGGGATCGAATCGGTGAGGATCATCTCCTCGAGCTCGGACTTCTCCACGAGCTCCTTGGCGGCGCCCGAAAGCACGCCATGGACGCAGGCCGCGTACACCTTGACCGCCCCGGCCTCGCGGATCTTGGCGGCCACCTTGGTCAAAGTCCCCCCGGTGTCCACCATATCGTCGAAGATGATGGCGGTCTTACCCTTGACGTCGCCGATGATGTTGTAGACGGAGGCCTCGTTAGGCCTGGGACGCCGCTTGTCGATGATGGCCAGCTTGCACGTCAAGCGCTTGGCCATGGCGCGCGCGCGCTCGACGCCGCCGACGTCGGGCGAGACGACGATCAGGTTCGGGATCTTCTTGCGCCGGATGTACTCGAGGAAGACGGGCGCGGCGTAAAGGTGGTCCACCGGGATGTCGAAGAAGCCCTGGATCTGGGCGGCATGCAGGTCCATCGTGATGACGCGGTTGGCGCCCGCGGTGGTGATCAGGTTGGCGATGAGCTTGGAGGAGATCGGCACCCGCGGCGCGGTCTTGCGGTCGGCGCGCGCGTAGCCGAAGTAGGGGATCACCGCCGAGATGCGCCCCGCCGAGGCGCGACGCAGGGCGTCGATCATGATGAGCAGTTCCATCATGTTCTCATTGACGGGGCGGCAAGTGGGCTGGACGACGTAGCAGTCGACGCCGCGCACGTTCTCATCGACCTGCACGTTGATCTCGCCGTCGGCGAAGCGGCCCACGTGGGATTTGCCCATCGGGATGCCGAGATACTTGCAGATGTCGTTGGCCAGCGGGAGGTTGGCGTTGCCGGAGAAGACCTTCAGATGGCGGAAGGTCTTGAGTCCCTCCTCCATCCGGGCCTGCTCGACGTACTTCGTCCCCATGGAGCTCTCCGGCGAGGCCTTCACGCTCATGTCTTGTTCACCTGCCGGGCGCGGGCGATGGCCAGCGCCTCATCCGGGACGTCCTCGGTCACCGTCGAGCCGGCGGCCACGCGGGCGCCGCGGCCCACCTTGACGGGAGCGATGAGGTTGACGTTGGAGCCGACGAAGGCCTTGGCGCAGATCGTCGTCTTGTGCTTCTCCTTGCCGTCGTAGTTGCAGGTGATCGTGCCGGCTCCGATGTTGACGTCCTCATGGATCTCGGCGTCGCCTATATAAGAGAGATGGTTCACCTTGGACCCGAAGCCGATCTTGGACGCCTTGATCTCGGAGAAGTTGCCCACCTTGGCGCGCGGCCCCAGCACGGACTCGGCGCGGATGTTGGAGAAAGGCCCCACCGACGACTTCTCCAGCACCCGGCAGGAGACCAGCTGGGACATGCGCACTTCGCAATCATTGGCGATCTGGGCGTCTTCGATGTGGCAGAAGGGGCCGATGCGGCAATTGGCGCCGATCTTCGTCTTCCCCCGCAGGATCGTCGACGGGTAGATGACGGTGTCCTGGCCGACCTCGACGTCGGCGTCGACGTGGACGGAAGCGGGGTCCAGGATGGTGACGCCGGAGAGCATCATGCGGTCGAGCAGGCGGCGGTTCATGACGCGCTCGGCCGTGGAGAGCTGGACGCGGCTGTTGACGCCCAGGACCTCCTCGGGGTTCTGGCTGACGTAAGCGTTGATCTTGCCGCCTTTGGCGCGGATGAGCTCCATGACGTCGGTGAGGAAATGCTCCTTCTTGGGCCCCTTCGCCTCGATCTCCTTGATGCCGCTGAGCAGGGCGTCGAGCTCGAAGCAGTAGGCGCCGGAGTTGATCTCGCTGATGGCCAGCTCCTTGGGAGAGCCGACCGACTCCTCGACGATGCGCAGGACCTCGCCCAGGGCGGAGCGGATGATGCGGCCGTAGCCCTTGGGGTTGGCGAGCTTGGCGGTGAGCAGCGTCACCTGGCCCTTTTGCTCTTGATGGCTGTGGGCCAGCGAGTAGATGCTCTCGTAGGTGAGCAGCGGGGTGTCTCCGCAAAGGACCATGACGGTCTTGAAAGCCTTGAGGAAAGGGACCGACTCCATCACGGCGTTGCCGGAGCCGAGCATCTTCTTCTGGTGGATGAAGGTGATGGGCCGCGTGATGCCGCAGTCCTTGGCCATGGCCAGCACCGCCGCCTTGACCTTCTCATGCTCGTGCCCGACGACGACGCCGATGGCGGCGGGCTTGAGCGCGTTGGCGACGCGCAGCGTGTAGAAGAGCATCGGCCGGCCGCCCACGTTGTGGAGGACCTTGGGGACGGCGGACTCCATGCGCGTACCCTGGCCGGCGGCCAAGATCAGCGCGGCGAGAGGGGCCTTCTGTCCTTTACGTCCGTTCGTGATCATAATAGGTCAAGTTCCCGAGCCTGGGCTCGAACCAGGAATAACGGATTCAAAGTCCGCTGTGTTACCATTACACCACCCGGGATTCATTCTTGCCGGCTTCCTTGCGGTAGCAGTCCATGACCCGGTCCTCCAGCATCTTACGGAACTCCATGTTGATGGGATGGGCGATGTCCTTGTAAGTGCCGTCAGGCATCTTGCGCGACGGCATGCAGAGGATGAGGCCCTTGGCGCTGTCGATGATCTTCATGTTCCGCACGACAAAACAATGGTCGAAAGTGACGCTGGCGAAGGCCTTCAATTTGTCTTCGTTGCGAAGGTGGACCCGGATCTCCGTGATTTGCAAGGAACTCAACCGTGGCAGCTGGTCAGGAAAACCTTCCACGGATAGCCCTGGAGGCGCTTCAAGCACCGCTCGCCCTCGGCATGCGACTTCACGAAGCCGAAGACCGACGAGCCGGAGCCCGACATGCGCGCCCCTAGGACGCCTAGCCGCGACAGGATCCCGCGTGCCTGTTCGACCTGCCCCAGCGCGGGCAGCGCGGCCTCCTCCAGGCGGTTGAACAGGAGCCCCCCCCATTCCTCGACGGGACGGCCCTGTTCCAGACTGCGGACTAGTTTATCAAGATGAGAAAGGCGTGTCAACACGTCGGGGCGGGAAGGCCGGGTGAGGGCCTTATAGGCTTCAGGGGTGGAAATATGGACGCCAGGCGTTGCCAAAACCATATAGGGCAGGGACTTGGCCACCTTCAGGGCCTTCAGCCGCTCCCCGATCCCCGTCCCTAGGCAGAAATTGGCGGGATGCAGGAAGAACGGCACATCGGCGCCGAGCTTGAGGGCAAGCTTGCGAATCCGCGCATTCTTCTTGGCATCCAGGCGGATGTCGAAAAGCTTGGCCAGCCCCGACAGCGTGCCGGCCGCATCCGAAGAGCCGCCCCCCAGTCCCGCCCCCATGGGGATGCGCTTGGTCAGCTTGATCTTGACGCCTTGGCCGATGCGGAAATTCCTGAAAAAAGCCTCGGCGGCCCGGCGCACGAGGTTGTCCGGCCCGTTCGACAAGGCCTGCCCGTCGCATTCGACCTCGAGCTCGATCCGGCCGGACATCGTGGCCTCGAGATCGAGGACGTCGTAAAGGTTGATCTTGGCGAAGACCGTCGCCAGGCGGTGGTAGCCGTCGGGCCGCTTGCCCGTCACCTCGAGGAAGAGGTTCACCTTCGCCGGGCATTGGACCTTCATCGGAAGTCGACGTTGAGCTGGTCCATCTTGATCGACAAGGAATACCCCAGCCCGGAGACCGTGAAGCTCTTGGGGATCAGCCGGCCTTTGACCCGCTCGAACTCGTCAAGGTTGACGCGGACGCCTCCGCCCTCGGGCGTCAAGCTCGTCAGGCGGCTGCCGGAGGCGTCCAAGCCCATCTTCCAGCCGGGCACCTCGATGGCCTGGCTGCGCCAGCTCTTGCGAAAGCGCGCCGGACGCAGGGCGAAGACGCTGCCGGAGAGATAGTCGCGCAGGGCGTTGAAGGTGCCGTAGGCGGCGTCGGTCAACGTCTCGGCCTTGACCCCGGGCACATGGAGCGGGTCCATGGCGAAGCCCTGGGTGCTGATGTGGATGCGGAACATCGGGGTGAAGAAAGGGCCCAGCAAGTCGACGGAAAGGTCTCCGCCCGGCCCGCGGAAGGTCAGAATGCCGTTGTAAGAGAACGTCTGCCCCAGGACCGCCCCCTTGATCTCGCAGAGCGCGCCCAGCTTGAGGATGCCGCCCTGCACGGAACCGAAGTGCTCGAGGAAGAGCCCCCCCAGGTCGCCGGATTCCAGCGTCCCCTGCAGCTTGGCGGCCTTCTTGGAGGATGACGAACCCGGAGGGTTCATAGCCTCGGCCCGCTTCCACGCCCGCCAGGCCTCGGCGCTCAGACCGAGCGCCGCCTGGGCGTCGCCCAAATGCTCCCAGACCGTCTCGTCGTCCGCGGAGCTTCCCAGCGCCTCCGTGAGCTCGGCCACGGCCTCGGCGAAACGCCCCTGCTTGAAGAACACCCAGCCCAAGGAATCACGATAGGCGCCGCTCTTGGGGTCGAGGCGGACGGCCTCGCGGATCAGCCGCTCGGCTTCGTCCAGCTTGAGGCCCCGGTCGGCCAGGGAATAGCCGAGGTAATTGAGCACGGAGGCGTCGTCGGGCTTGTTGACGAGCAGGAGCCGGAACTCGGCCTCCGCCTCCGGCATCCGGCCGTATTTCTCGAGCAGGACCGCCAGCTGATAGCGGACGTCGCGGTAGTCGGGCTTGAGCTCGAGCACCTTGCGCAGGACCTTGATGGCCCGGTCGCCCATCTTGAGGTCGTCGTATCCAAGAGCCAAGAAGTAGCCGATCTGGTCGTTGGCGGGCCAGCGCAGCGAAGCGCCCTCGAGGACATCGACCGCTTCTTTGAGCCGGCCGGCCTGGGTGAGGTAGTAGCTCAGCCGGAGGTTCAGGCCGGCGTCGTCGGTCAAAGCCGAGCTGGCCTTGAGGGTCACCGCGGCGAGCAGGAAATCCCCCTGCCGCTCGGCATCGATGGCCAGCCAGTGGTTGGCCAAGGGGTCCGCCGGAGCGACGGCCAGCGCAGACTTGAAGCGGCGGCGCGCTTCATCGACATCGCCCTTCATGAAGTAGATCTCGCCGATATGGTCGATGAGCGCCGCGTTGCCGGGCTCGAGCTTGAGGATCTCCAGATACTGCCCCAAGGCGGCATCGGTGGACTGCTGGAGCTCGTAGGTCTGGGCCAAGGTGAAGCGCAGCGTCGTCGCCTCGGGCTCGAGCTCGATGGCCTTCTTCAGCCGATCGATGGCGTCGCCCAGCTTGCCCGCCTGCAGGTCGAGCTTGGAGATCTGATAGAGCGCCTCGGCGGCGCTGTCGGGGTTGGAATCAAGGAATCTCTGCAGGAGCGCGCGCGCCTTCTCGGGGGACTTGGCGCTCAGGAGGTTTCCTAAGGAGAAGATGGATTCGGCGGACTGCGGGTCGAGCTTGAGAGCCTCTTGGAAGGCCTTCTCCGCCGCCTCGGGGTCGCCGCCGGCCCAACGCACCCGGCCCATCAGGATGAAGGATTGGGCGTTCTTGGGGTCGAGCTCGACCAAGCGCAGGGCCCATTGCAGGGCCTTCGGCGCGTTGCCGATCTCCAAGGCGAGCTCGATGGTCTCGCGGGTGATATAGGAGGAAGCCGGGTCGAAGGTCAGGGCTTCTTCGTACTCCTGGAGCGCCTCGGCGTAGGCGCCGCGTTTCTCCAGCAGCGAGCCTTTGAGGTAATGCATCTGCGCCGATTTGGTGCTGCCGTCGTCCTCGGAGCCGGCGAAGGCTGGACCGGCCGGGCAGAGCAGCGCCGCCGCCAATAAGGCGGCCGCCGTCAGGCGCGTCATGAGAGGTCGAGGTCCATGAGGATGGCGTCCGAGCCGTCATTATAGAACTTCGGGCGGCGGCCCACAACTTTGAAGCCGAGGGCGTCATAGAGCCCGCGGGCGGCCTCGTTGCCGCCGGAGACCTCGAGGGTGACGCGGGTGAAGGCGCGGTCTTTGAAGGCGGCGACGGCGGTCTCCAGCAGCTTGCGGCCCAAGCCCAAGCCCTCGTCATCCGGGCGGATCGCCACATCGACGAGCTGGGCTTCCGGAAAGACCTCGTAGAAGACGGCGTAGCCGCGGACTTGGCCGTCGTTCAAGACTTGGATGCGCTGAAGGGCTTCTTTGAATTGGGCCAGATTCCAGCCCGCCGAGCGCGGCTGGGAGGCGGCGATGGCGGCGACGGCGGGCAGGTCGGCGTCGGTGGCGGGGCGGATGTCCATGCCAGGGCATTCTAGTATTTCCCTCTTGGACCAATGCGTTAAAGTACATCGATCCAAGAGGGCTTTCTAGAGTTATCCCCCGTAGTCCACAGTGGACTACAGGGGATAACTGCTCATTGACATTATAACGTTATGATGCTATAATAACATCATGCAAGCGATCAAGCGAAAGCCGACGACCCTGTACATCCACCCGAAACTCCTGCAAGCGGCTAAGATGAAGGCCGCCCTGACCGGCCAGAGCCTCTCGGACATCGCCAATGAATGCCTGGCCCGCCGCTTGAGCGAGGATGAATCGGATCTGCGGGTCTTCACCGACCGGGTGAAGGAACCCTCCCGCGATTACGAAAGCGTCCTCAAAGACCTAAGGGCGGATGGACTCCTATAAAGTCCGATTCAAAAAGTCCGCGGAGGAAGAATTCCGCGGGGTGCCCTTCCCCGTGCGCCGGCAGCTGAATCAACGGTTCGGCAAGCTCAAGACGCAGCCCTGGCCGCCGGAGCCCCAGACGGACGAGTGGCAATCCCTCTCCGCCGGCGACCACCCGCGTTTCCGCCTGCGCGCCTACGGCTATAAAGTCCTCTACGAGATCGATGAAGGGCAGAAGGTAGTCACGATCTTTGCGATTCTGCCGCTTTCTTCTCGTAACTAGCGGGCTTGAGGTACAGCGGCTCGAACTTGGGCTTCTTGGCGCGCGCAAGCGCGGCGGCGGCGGGGCCGAGCAGGCCTCGGGCGGTGGGCTCGCCTTCGGCGAAGACGAAGCCTTCGGAGGTCAGGCGCGCGCGGGTGTCCGCCCATTCCTGAGGCGAAGCCCAGACCGGCGCGCCCTGGGGGCGGCCTTTCTTGAAAAGCTGGTAGAACTTCTCCTCGCGGAAGCCCGAAACCACGGCGCAGACCTTTTCTCCGTGCGACTCCCAGGCGGCCGCCTCGAAGCGGGTCAAGGCCAACGCGGGGATCTTGAGCTGTCCCCCCAGCACGGCGGCGTAGGCCATGCCGATGCGGATGCCGGTGAAGCGGCCGGGGCCGCTGGCCACCGCCACGGCGTTCAAGTCCGAAGCCTTGAGCCCGGCGCGGGCCAAGAGGCGCGCCACGACGAGCAGGAGCGTTTCGTCATGGGGCTTGGCCTGCTTGCGGTGGTAGGCGAAGACCTTCGCCCCAGCCTGCACGGCGACGCTCATCGGTTCGGCGGCGGTGTCGACAGCGAGCAGATTCATTTCTTCATTCTCCGAATGAGGTCCTTGGAACGCTTGCCGCGGCCCGACAGGCTGATGCGCCGGCCGTCCTTAAGATGCTTGAAGCGTATCTCGACGCGGTCCGCCGGGTAATAGGCGCGCCCGGCCTCGGGCCATTCTACCACGCAGAACGCCTTGGGGTCGGAGACGAACTCCTCGATGCCGATATCGCCGGTGTCGTCGGCGGCGACGCGGTAGAGGTCCAGGTGATAGATCAGGCGGGCCTTGGCGCGGTAGAGGCGCGCCAACCCGAAGGTGGGGCTGACGACCCGGCCGGAGAACCCCGCGCCCTTGGCCAAGCCTTGGGTGAAGGTGGTCTTGCCGCTGCCAAGATCCCCGTAGAGCAGCACGACGTCCAAGCCTTTGAGCAGGCGGCCCAAGCGGCGGCCCAAGGCGCGGGTCTCGGCTTCATCGAGGGTCTTGAGCGTCATGCGCGTTTGAGAGTGACCTTGCCCTCGGCGTCGAAGACGACCAGGCGCTTGAGCTCGGGCCAGTGCACGACGTCGGAGAGCCCTTCGCCGGCCATCACGCCCAGCATCAGGATAGAACAGGGCTCCTGGGAGGTGTTGATGAACTGGTGGCAGATGCCGGTGCCGGCCGGGCGCGACACGGCGTCGCCGACGGCAAGCTCATGGGTCTCTTCGCCCAAGCGCAGGCTGCAGCGGCCGGAGAGCACGTAGAAGAACTCCTCCTTCCGCTCGTGGCAGTGGAAATACGAGGACTTGCTCCCCGGAGCGATCTCGGTGACGTCGATGCCGATGAGCTTGCTTCCCAGCGCCGCGCCCAGGTCGCGCGAGACGCCGGAGATGCCCTTGCGGTCGTAGGGCTCGGCGGTCACTTCCGAGAGGTTCTTGACGCAGTCGGGGCGGGTCACAGTCGCTTGAAGGCTTGAGGCAACCGGTCGATCACGTCCGAAGCCGTCATCGCCTGGGGCGTCAGCTCCTTCTCGGCGAGGTCGCCGGCGGTGCCGTGCAGCCAGGCGCCCAAGGCCGCCGCCCAAAACGCCACGTCGCCGGTCTTGCCCGCCGCCAGCGACTGCGCCCATAGCCCGGCCACAAGGCCGGTCAAGACGTCGCCGGTGCCCCCCTTGGCCAAGCCCGGGCCTCCCGTCGTGTTCAAAACAGTGCGGCCGCCGCTCGAAACGACCGTGCCCTGGCCCTTGAGCAAAGTCACTCCGCTCCAATCCCGAGCCATGCGCTCAGCCGCGCCCGCCCGGTCCTTGGAAAGCTCGCGCCGGTCCATCCCTAAACACCTGGCGGCCTCGCCGGGATGGGGCGTGAAGATGCAGCCCTCGCGCCTCTGGCTCATCAGCTGGCGTACGCCTTGGCCTTCCTCGGCGGCGAGTATGTTCAAGGCGTCGGCGTCGATGACCGCCGGCAAAGGCAGATTAGAAAGCGCCAAAAGCACGAAGCGGGCGGTGTCGGCATGCGTGGAAAGCCCCGGGCCGATGGCCAAAGTCGTATAGCCGCGCTCCTTATGCGAGGCCTTGAGTCGCCCCACCGCGTCGGGGCGCAGGCAGCCCGAGGAATTCTCGGGCAAGCCCAAGGTCAGCGCTTCCAAAGCCTGAGCGGCGGCGGCGCTCTGCAAAGACGCCGGCACCGCCAAGGTCACCAGCCCCGCGCCGGAGCGCAGCGCCGCGCGCGCCGACAAGACGGCCGCGCCCAGCATACCGCGCGAGCCCGCCACGATCAGCACGTGGCCGAAGACCCCCTTATGGTCGTCAGCGCGCCGCTCGACCAAGGCTGAGCGCAGCTCCGGCCGGGTCAGCGCCTTCACTTGACCTTCATGGCGACGGCCACCGCGTAATGCTCGCTGTGGGACAAAGACAGCTTCAAAGACCGCACGGCCTTTCCCTTGAGCAGCACCGCGGGCTTGCCCCGCGCGCCGCGCCCCACCGAGATGTCCTTGAGCCCCAGGCCGCTCTGGTCCAAAGCCTTCCAGACGGCTTCCTTGGCGGCGAAGCGCACGGCGAAATGCTGCCAGGGGTTCTTTTTGCCCATGCAGTACGCGATCTCTTCATTCGTGAACACCCGCTTCAAAAAACGCCGCTCGCGGCGCGCCAGGCTCTTGATGCGGCCGATCTCGACGATGTCTAGGCCCAGCTCCATCAGAGGCTCCCCACGTAGCGCAAAGACACCTTGCCCGGCTGGGCGCCTTCCACGACGGCAGCCACGGTCGCGCAGCGCCCGCCGGTGGTCGGCCCCTGGGTGTCGGGCACCTCGGCCTCGTTGACCCAAGCCACGGGATGGGCCGGCTGGCCGTCGACGTAGGACACGTCCTTGCTCAGATGGTCGACGCACCAGACGACGGGGCGGCCGGCGAAGGCGGCGGGATCCTTCAGAGCCTGCTCGTAGACGACAGGCTCGCGCCGGGCGCGCGCCACCAGCGGCCGCAGCATATGGATCTGGCTGCGATGCTGCCCGAAGTCGGAGGCAAGCTGGACGCCGCGCGTCTGAAAGAAGACCAGCGCCAGCAGCGCGGCCGCGATGACGGCGAGCGCGACCTTATTCGACCGTGACGCTCTTGGCAAGGTTCCTCGGCTGGTCGACGTCGCAGCCCCGGAGGTCTGAGATGTGGTAGGCCAGCAGCTGCAGCGGGACGATGTTGACGATCGGAGACAGGAACTCCGGCACCGGCGGCAGCCTGAGCTGGTGCGCCGAACCCCGCAGGACCGGGTCGCCCTCGGTCGAGAGCACGATGAGCTGGGCGCCGCGCGCGCGGACCTCCTCGATGCTCGAGATCATCTTCTCCTGGACGCGCGAACGGGTCGCAATAGCGACTACAGGCATGTTTTCATCGATAAGAGCTATCGGGCCGTGCTTGAGCTCGCCGGCGGCATAGCCCTCGGCATGGATGTAGGAGATCTCCTTGAGCTTGAGCGCGGCTTCCAGCGCGATCGGGAAATTGAAGTAGCGCCCGATGAAGAGGAAGTGCTCCTTCTGATAGAAGGCCTTGGCCACCTCGCGTATCTGGGGGTCGAGCTTGAGCGCCGCGCGCAGATAGCCGGGGACCTTGACCAGCTCGTCGACGAAGTCCCGGCCCTCCTCCTCGCTCATCGTGCCCTTGGCCATGCCGTAGTGCAGGGTCAAGATCGCCAGCGCCGTCAACTGGCCGATGAACGCCTTGGTCGAGGCCACGCCGAACTCCGGGCCGCAGTGGGTGTATAGGTTGAAATCGCTCGCGCGCGTGATCGCCGAGCCCAGGGTATTGCAGATCGCCAGGACCTTGGCGCCCTTCTCCTTGGCCAATTTCACCGCGGCCAGGGTATCGGCCGTCTCGCCCGACTGGCTGATGGTCACGACCAGGTCGTCCTTGGTCAGCGCGTTCTCGCGGTAGCGGAACTCAGACGCGGTCTCCACGTGCACGCTGACGCCGGCGAATTTCTCGATCCAGTATTTCCCGACCAGGCAAGCGTGGTAGGCCGTCCCGCAGGCCACCATGAACACCTGCCGGGCGCCCTTGAGCGTCGCCAAGTCCAGGCCGGACTCGCGCGGCAGCACGTCCTTGAGCGGGAACAGCCGCCCGCGCAAGGTGTCCTCGCAGGACGTCGGCTGCTCGCAGATCTCCTTGAGCATGAAATGGCGATAGCCCTCCTTCTCGGCCATCGTCCGGTCCCATTGGATCTGGACCGGCACCTTCTCGACGCGCTTGCCTGCCAGCGTGAAGTATTTCACTCCGTCGGCTTTGAGCACGGCCATCTCGCCGTCCTCTAAATAGACGGCCTTTCGGGTATGGGCCAGGAAGGCGGGGATGTCGGAAGCCAGGAAGTTCTCGCCCTGGCCCAGGCCGATGATCAAAGGCGAAGCCGTCTTGGCGGCGATGATGACGCCCGGGGCTTTGCCCCACAGGACGGCCAGGGCGTAGGCGCCGCGCACCTCGTTCAAGGCCAGGCGCGTCGCCTCGAAGAGCAGGGGTTCGTTCAAGTCCGGCGTGCCGGAGGCGGGACCCTGCAGGTTCTTGAGCTTCTCCTCGATGAGGTGGGCCAGGACCTCGGTATCGGTCTCCGACTCGAACCCGTGGCCGGCCGCCGCCAGCTTGTCCTTGAGCTCGAGATAGTTCTCGATGATGCCGTTATGGATGACGACGAGGTTCTTGCTGCAGTCGGCGTGGGGATGAGCGTTCTCCTCCGAGGGTTTCCCGTGCGTGGCCCAGCGTGTGTGGCCCAGCGCCACGCTGCCTTTGAGCGGAGACGTCTTGAGCAGGGCCTCCAGGTTGACCAGCTTGCCGGGCGCGCGGAGCCGCAGGACGGCGTGCCCCTCGACGACGGCCAGGCCGGAGGAGTCATAGCCGCGGTACTCGAGACGCTTGAGCCCCTCCATCAAGAGCGAGGTGGCCTGCCGCGCCCCGGCGTACCCGACGATGCCGCACATAGGCTTAGGAGACCAGCTGCTTCATCTCCGAGACGGCGCTCTTGAGGCCGACGAACACCGAGCGGGCGATGACCGAGAAGCCGATGTTGAGCGCGGCGATGTGCGGGATGCGCGCCACGGGGCGCGTGTTGTGGTAGTCCAGGCCGTGACCGGCGTGCAGGCCCAGTCCCATCTCGTGGGCGAGATACCCGGCCAGTTCCAGGCGTTCGAGCTCGAGCCTCTGACGGGACTTGCCCTCAGCCGAAGAGTAGGCGGTCGTGCAAAGCTCCACGGTATCGGCGCCCAGGGCCTTGGCCTGGCGGACGCTGACGGCCTCGGGGTCGATAAAAAGGCTGACCTCTATGCCGGCGGCCTTCAGGCGCTTGATGGCGGGGATCAGGTCCTTGGTGTTGCGCAGGTCCATGCCGCCCTGGGTCGTCAGCTCTTTAGGCTTCTCCGGGACCAGGCAGACGGAGCTGGGCTTGGCCTTGAGCGCGGCTCCCACCATGTCTCCCGCCGCGCTGATCTCCAGGTGCGTCTCGCCGCGAAGCTTGCAGAGCTTGACCAAGTCCTCATCCTGGATGTGGCGCCGGTCCTGGCGCAAATGGCAGACGATCATGTCCGCTCCGGCCTGCAGGCAGACCTGCGCCGCGGCCACCGGATCCGGGTCGAACTGCTTGCGCGCCTGGCGCAAGGTCGCGACATGGTCGATATTGATCCCAAGCTTCACGTGGCTAGCGTTCCTCATCCTGCCTCCTTGCTACTTGAAAACCTCTTGGCCCGTCTCCAGAAGATACCCGGTGGCCAGCTCACGGGCCATACGCGAGATGGCGGGAAGACTGGGCCCCTCCACCATGATGCGCAGCAGCGGCTCGGTGCCGGAGTAGCGCACGAACACGCGGCCGCCCCCGCCCAGGCCGCGCGCGCAGCGCTCGATGAGCGCCTTGGTACGGGGAAGCCCCTGCAGCGGGGGCTTCCGGACGACCTTCACGTTCTTGATGATCTGGGGCGTGGCCCGAAAGCTCTTACGGTGCGCGCTCAAAGGCAGTCCCTGAGCGCGGACTGCGGCCAGCGTCTGCAAAGCGGTAAGCATGCCGTCGCCGGTGGCGGCGAACTCGCGGAAGATGATATGGCCCGAAGCCTCGCCGCCGATGCTGAGGCCCTCCTTCTCGATGGCCTCGGTGACGTTGCGGTCCCCGACCGGCACCGAGACGACCGACACGCCGTGGCTCTCGAGATACTTCAGGCAGCCATAGTTGCTCATCACGGTCAAGACGACCTTGTCGCCCAGCAGCAGGCCCTGGCGCTTCAGGTACATGGCGGACAGGCAGATCAGCGCGTCGCCGTCGATCAGCGCGCCTTTCTCATCGGCAAAAAGGCAGCGATCGGCGTCGCCGTCGAAGCAGATCCCGGCGTGGGCCCTGTGGCGCAGTACGGCTTTCTGCATGGCCGCGGGAAACAACGCCCCGCAGCCCGAGTTGATGTTGCGGCCGTCGGGCGAGCAGCCCAGGGCAAAGACCTCGGCCCCCAAGGCCCGGAAAAGCGCGGGGGCGATCCCATAGGCCGCGCCCTGGGCGCAATCGACGACCAGGCGCATGCCGGAGAGGTCCAGGGTGGCCGGGAAGGTGCTTCGCAGAAAATCGATATAACCCCGCACCTGGGACGCGCCGCCCTGGAGGGCCAGCGGCCCGCGCGGCGGCTTGGCCGGGGCGCGGCGGCCGCGGGCAAGCTCGCGTTCGACCTGCGACTCCGTGGCCGGGTCCATCTTGAGGCCGTCGGAGGTGAAGAACTTGATGCCGTTGAATTGAGCCGGGTTATGGCTGGCCGAAACGACGACGCCCGCCAGGGCCTTGAGCTTCGGGGTGAGATAGGCGACCGCCGGAGTCGGGGCGACCCCCAGGTCGATCGCGCGGCAGCCGGCCGAAGCGAAGCCCGCCGTCAGCGTCTTGACGAGCTTCGGTCCGGAACCGCGGGTGTCGCGCGCGATCAGGATCTTGGGAGCGCCGGAGCCGTTGGAAGGCGCCCGGGCGCGCAAGAGCTTCGCGCAGATGGCGGCGACGGCCGAGATGGTCTCCGGCATCAGGGGCGGCTTGCCCGGGATGCCCCGGATGCCGTCGGTGCCGAAGAGGGCTTCGTGGTGGCTCATGCCGCCGACCTGACGGCCTCGAGGGCGGCCAGCGCGCGACGGGTGGCCGCCGCGTCGTGGACGCGGAGGACCTTGACGCCCTGCAAGCCGGCCCAGCAAGCGACGGCCAAGGATCCCTCCAGGCGCTCCGAGACGTCGCCCCCCAGAAAAGATTTGCGCGAGACGCCGAGGACGACCGGCGCCAGCCGGGTCAGCTCGTCGAGATGCTTGAGCAAGGAAAGGTTATGCTCCCGGGTCTTGCCGAAGCCGATGCCGGGGTCGATCAAGACGCGCGCGAGGTCGCCGCCGGCGGCGGCGAAAGCCTCCAGGCGCTGGGCGAGGAAAGCGCGCACCTCGGCGACGACGTCGCCGTAGGCAGGGGCGTCCTGCATCGTCTTGGGGCTGTCGCCGCCGCGGTGCATGAGGATCACCGCTTCGGCCTTGAGGCAGACCCGCGCCATATCGCCGTCGCCGCGCAAGGCGCTCACGTCGTTGACGATGCTGGCTCCCGCAGCGAGCGCGGCCCGGGCCACGGCGGCCTTATCGGTGTCGATGGAGACCGGGATCTTCAAGCGCCCTTCCAAAGCCTCCAGCACGGGCAGGACGCGCCCCAGCTCCTCGCGCTCGGACACCGGAGCAGAGCCGGGGCGGGTGGACTGGCCGCCGAGGTCCAGGACGTCGGCGCCTTCCTCGGCCAGGCGCAAGGCCATCGCCACCGCCTGATCGGTCAGCGGAGCGCGGCTGCCGGGATAGAAGGAGTCGGGCGTGACGTTGACGATGCCCATGACGAGGGGTCTTTTAAGCGCGGCGCATGACGCCAAAAGACTTCCTGATGGCGTCAGCGCCTGACCGCTGACGCGGTCAGGCAAGACCAGCTTGGAGGATGGCATCGATGTCGTCGCTGTTGAGCACTTCGCGGTCGAACAGCTTGGTCGCCAGGTCGTCGAGGATGGCCTTATGCTTGGTCAAGAGGTCGCGGGCCTTGGCCTGCGCCTCGAGCACGATGCGCTTGACCTCTTCGTCGATCATCTGGGCGGTATTCTCGGAATAGCCGCCTTTTTGGGAGATATCCCGCCCGAGGAACACCTCTTGATCGGGCTTCCTCAAGGACAGCGGGCCGATCTTGTCGCTCATGCCGAACTCGGTGACCATCTTCATGGCGAAGGAGGAGGCCTTAGCCAGGTCGTCGGCGGCGCCGGTGGTGATCTCCTGGAACTGGAGCTCCTCGGCGCAGCGGCCGCCCAGGAGCACGGCCAGGCGGTTCAAGATCTCGGTGCGGGAAGTCAGGTAGCGGTCTTCCTTGGGAAGCTGGAGCGTATAGCCCAGCGCGTGGCCGCGCGAGACGATCGACACCTTGTGGACGGGGTCGGTGTTGGGCAGGAGCTTGGCCACGAGCGTGTGGCCGGATTCATGATAGGAGACGACGCGCTTCTCCTGCTCGGACATCAGGCTGGAGCGCTTCTGCGGCCCGGCCATGACGCGCTCGATGGACTCTTCCAGGTCGCTGAGCTCGACGGCCTCCTTCTTTTTGCGGGCCGCCAGCAGGGCCGCCTCGTTGACGACGTTGGCCAGGTCCGCGCCGGAGAACCCCGGGGTGCGCCGGGCGATGACGTTGAGGTCGACGTTCTCCGCCAGCTTGACGACCTTGGCGTGGACCTTGAGGATGTCCTCACGGCCCTTGAGCGCCGGCAGAGGGATCGAGATCTGCCGGTCGAAGCGGCCCGGGCGCAGCAGGGCCGGGTCGATGACGTCGGGCCGGTTGGTGGCGGCGATCAGGATGATGCCCTGGTTCTGCTCGAAGCCGTCGAGTTCGATGAGCAGCTGGTTCAAGGTCTGCTCGCGCTCATCGTGTCCGCCGCCGATGCCGGCGAAGCGGTGCCGGCCGACGGCGTCGAGCTCGTCGACGAAGATGACGGAAGGCGCGGCCTTCTTGGCCTGCTCGAAGAGGTCGCGCACGCGTGAAGCGCCGACGCCGACGAACATCTCGACGAACTCCGAGGCCGAGGCCGCGAAGAACGGCACGCCGGCCTCGCCGGCCACGGCGCGGGCCAGCAGGGTCTTGCCGGTTCCGGGCTGACCGAAGAGCAGCACGCCGCGGGGCATCTTGCCGCCCAGCTTGGTGAATTTCTCGGGGCTCTTCAAGAATTCGACGATCTCCTGGAGCTCTTCCTTGGACTCGTCGGCGCCGGCCACATCGGCGAAGGTGGTCTTCTTCTTTTTATCGTCGACCATCTTGGCCTTGCTGCGCCCGAAGGAAAGCGCCTGCTTGCCGCCGATCTGCACCTGGCGGATCACGAAGAGCCACCAGAGCAGGAAAAAAAGGACGATCCAGCCGATATTGACGATCAAGCCGGTCACCCAGCTGCGGTCGGGCTCGCCCTGAAAGTTCAGGACCTTGTAGGTCTCGAGGTCCTCGACGAGCTTGTTGTCGGGCAGAGGCAAGGTCCGGAAGTGCTGGACCTGGTTGGCGTCGTCCTTGTAGTCGCCGCGGATGAGGTCGGGGCGGACCTTGACCTGGCTGATCTTGCCCTCGCGGAGCTTGGACTTGAAGGTGGAATAAGGGATCTCGGTCTCAAGCTGGGGCGCCTTGAGGTTCTGGAAGAGGACGATCAGGAAGAAGAATGCGAGCGTCCAAAGGGCCAACTGCTTGATGTTTCTATTTTCCACTGGTTTTTAGCACTCCGACGTATGGCAAATTTCTATATTTTTCCTCATAATCCAAGCCGAATCCGACCACGAACTCGTTGGGGATCGAGAATCCCACGTATTTGGCCTTCATGGCCACCTTGCGGCAGTCCGGCTTGTCCAAAAGAGAGCAGACTTCCAGGGAACGCGGATTGCGCGTCCTAAGGTTCTCCAGGAGGTAATGCAGGGTCAGCCCGGTGTCTACGATGTCCTCGACGATGAGCAGGTCGCGGCCCTCGGCGTTCTCGCGAAGGTCGAGCATGACGCGCACGACGCCGGTCGAGTCGCGCCCCGCATAGGACGAGACGCACATGAAATCGATGGAGCAGTCCAGATCGATGGACTTCAAGAGGTCGCCCAAAAAGACCACGCTTCCCTTTAGGATGCCCACAAGGATGGGCTGGCGGCCCCGGTAATCCTGGGTGATCTGACGGCCGAGCTCCTTGATCCGGGCTTGAAGGGCGTCGGGGGTCAATAGGACCCGCTCGATGTCCGGATGGCCGGCTGCCCGCGTCGGTGACATAAGAGCATAGGATAACTTTATTGCACCGACCAAGCAAGCCTGCTAGAATACCCCGTGCCCGACAAAGAAGCCGACGCCCTCAATGTCCTGGTCGTCGATGACGAACCGGCCGCCCGGAACTTATTGGAAGCCCGGGTCCGGGAGACCGAAGGCTGGGATATCCGGGTCGACGGCGCCGCCGATGGCGACGGGGCGCTGGCGAAGCTCAAGGACCTTTCCTACGATGTGGTCTTCCTCGACTACCGCATGCCGGGACAAGACGGCTTGGCGGTGCTGGAGAAGATCCGCCAGCTCCACGCCAAGACCGCCGTGGTGATGGTGACCACCGCCCCCACCCCCCAGACGGCGGTGGCGGCCATGAAGCGCGGCGCCATCGATTTCCTGAGCAAAGAAGAGCTCCTTAAAGCCGACCTGCGCCCCCTGTTCCAGAGGGTCATGGAGACACGCTCGTTGATCAACCAGAACATGGAGCTGCGCCAGGTCAACCAGATGAAGAACGAGTTCATCGC
>CAZEAE010000050.1:0-23185 GCA_964510095.1 uncultured Elusimicrobia bacterium
TGCCCAAGATCGAGACCATCTGCGTCAGCGAGTGGTGGTGGACGGCCTCCTGCGAATACTCCGACATCGTCTTCCCGGTGGACTCCTGGGCCGAGGTCAAGATGCCGGACATGACGGCGGCCATCAGCAACCCCTTCGTGCAGATGTTCCCCAAGACGCCGCTCAAGCGCCTGCACGACTCCAAGCCCGACATCGCGGTGCTGGCCGGAGTCGCCAAGGCTCTCGCCGATATCACGGGCGACAAAGGCTTCATCGACTACTGGAAGTGGGTGCACGAGGACAAGGTCGAGGTCTACCTCCAGCGCATCCTGGACAACTCCAGCACCACCAAGGGCTATGACGTCGAGAAGCTGCACGCCGACGCCAAGAAGGGCATCCCGGCGCTCATCATGACCCGCAGCTACCCCAAGATCATGGGCTGGGAGCAGAGCGTCGAGGGCCGGCCCCACTACACCAAGTCCGGGCGCATCGAGATGTACCGCGACGAGCCCGAGTTCCTGGAGCACGGCGAGAACCTGCCCGTGCACCGCGAGCCGGTGGACGCGACGCCCTATGAGCCCAACGTGATCGTCTCGGGCGCGCCGAAACTCATCCGGCCCACGGGGCCCGAGGGCTACGGCTTGCGGCGCGACGACCTCTCCGTCGAGGTCCGGCAGGTGCGCAACGTGATCGTCGCGCCGGCCGACGTGACCAAGACCTCGCATCCGGGCAAGAAGATCGGCATGACCTTGTCCTACATCACGCCCAAGTTCCGGCACGGCGCGCATACGACGCCGGTGGACGTCGACATCATCTCGGCCTGGTTCGGCCCCTTCGGCGACATGCATCGCCGCGACAAGCGCATGCCCTGGGTCGGCGAAGGCTACGTGGACTTAAACCCCCTCGACGCCAAGGAGCTCGGCATCGACGACGGCGACTACGTCTGGATCGATGCCGACCCCTCGGACCGTCCCTTCCGCGGCTGGCAGGACAAGCCCGCGGATCACAAGGTCCACCGCGCGAAGCTGCGGGCCCGGTACTACTGGGGCCTGCAGCGGGGGGTGGCGCGGTCCTGGTTCCACATGTACGTGGCCACCTACGGCTCGGTGGAAGGCCATGAGAACAACGCCGACAAGCTGGCGCGCAACCCGCGCACCGGCTATCAGGCGATGTTCCGCTACGGCAGCCATCAATCCGCGACCCGCGCTTGGCTGCGCCCGACCTGCCAGACGGATTCGATGGCCCGCAAGGAGTACTTCGGCCAGGTCATCGGCAAGGGCTTCGCCGCGGACATCCACTGCACCGTCGGCGCGCCTAAGGAGTCGTTCGTCAAGATCTCTAAGGCCGAGGACGGCGGCACGGAGGGCGTGGCGCTCTGGAAGCCCGCCAAGCAAGGCTACCGGCCCGGCTACACCAAGGAAGCCATGGAGACGTACCTGAAGGGCGATTTCATCGAGAAGCAGGCTTAGGGGGTAAGATGCCGAAGGTCAACAACTGGCAGCTCAAGCGCGAGATGGCGTACAAGTACGAGGCGGCTGCGCCAAAGAGGCAGATCGCCTATGTCTTCGACACCAACAAGTGCATCGCCTGCCAGACCTGCACGGTCGCCTGCAAGACCACCTGGACGTCGGGCGAAGGCGAAGAGCACATGTTCTGGAACAATGTCGAAACCAAGCCCTTCGGCTTCTATCCCCTGGCCTGGGACGTCAAGATCCTCGAGAAGCTCAAGCGCCAGAGCTGGACCGCCGAAGGCGCCTATGTCGGCGAGACGATCTTCGAGGCCGCACCGAAGGGCGAGGAAGTCCTGGGCTACATGCCCGCGAAGGAAGATTGGTCGCATCCCAACCTCGGCGAAGACGAGGTCAACGCGCCCATCGGCGAGATCACGAGCATGAGCACCGAGGGCGGCACCGGCGCGCACGACCGCTGGATGTTCTACCTGGCTCGCATCTGCAACCATTGCTCCAGCCCCGCCTGCCTGGCCGCCTGCCCGCGCCAAGCCATCTACAAGCGACCGGAGGACGGCATCGTCCTCATCGACCAGGAGCGCTGCCGGGGCTATCAGAAATGCGTCCAAGCCTGCCCCTACAAGAAGCCGATGTTCAACCCGAAAGCCGGAAAATCGGAGAAATGCATCGCCTGCTACCCGCTCATCGAGAAGGGCATCGCGCCCCGCTGCGTGCAGACCTGCATCGGCAAGATCCGCATGACGGGGTTCATCAACACGCCCGACAAGGCCGATCCCGACAACCCGATGGACTACCTGGTCCATGTCGCCAAGGTCGCCGTGCCGCTGCTGCCCCAGCTGGGCACGATGCCCAACGTCTATTACATCCCCCCCATCCACGTGGACAAGGCCTATCTGGCCCAGATGTTCGGGCCGGGAGCCGGAGACGCGGTGGAGACCTACAAACGCCGCGAGGAGAAGATGGTCGGCCTGCTGACCTTGTTCGGCTGCACCGACCATTGGGTGGACAAATTCAAGGTGAAGAAAGGGATGGCCACCGCCTATCAAGACGGCAAGGAGCTGGTGACCGTGCCGGTCAAAGAGCCCATCGTCTTCCGCGCCTTCCGCGACGAGAAGCACGCCGTCAACCGGCAAAGCGTGACCTGAGGGATGACCATGGCCACCGACACCGTCGAAAAGATCCCCGCGCCGCCCCGAGCCCTCGCCTTTCGCCTAGTCTCAGCCGGATTCTGCTATCCGGACGCGGCCTGGCGGCCGAGGTTCGAAGCCCTGCTTAGCGCCGCGCGCGCGTCGCGCGCCGCGCCCGCCGGTGGCCTCGACAAGCTCGAGAAAGCCTTGAACGCGTCCGCTCCTTCGGAGCTGGAAGCGCAGCACTTCCGGCTGTTCGGCCCCGCGCCGGTCTGCCCGCTAGAGCTGGCGTTCCACGCGACCAAGGACCCCAACGGGCAGTCGAAGACGATCGCCGATCTGGCGGGCTTCTACAAAGCCTTCGGCGTCGAGTCCCAGGAAAGAGCCGACGGCTTGCCCGCCGTCCTCGAGTTCCTGGCTTATCTCGAGATCAAGCGCGTCCATGCCGAGCTCAACGGCTGGAGCGAGAAGCGCGACATCGCCGCCAAGGCTTCTTCGAAGATGCGCGGAGAGCTCGTCTTCAAGACCGTCGGCGTCATCGCGCGCAAGCTCAGCGCGGCCGGCGCGCCGCAGTTCTATCTGCAGCTGGCGGCATTGTGCCGCTCGCTGCTGGGAGGTGCGTCTTGAAACGCATGTACTATCTCTTCGTCCTCATCCTGATCGCGGCCCCCGTGTCGGCGACGCATAAGCACCTGGCGTCCAAGAAGGTCGCGCAGCTCAAGCTCGACGCCTACGCCGCGGCCTGGGACAAGGCCCCCGTGGTCAAGGTCGACGTATCGCCCCAGAAGCTGGTCGTCCCTCAAGGCGGCGGCGCCGTGGCCGCCGTCGAGGTCCAAAGCCTGCGCACGGCCAGCGAGATCTTCTTCCGCCTGCGCTGGGCGGACCCGACGAAGAGCGAGGACCTGGAGCTGTCCGGCCAGTTCGTAGACGGCGTGGCCCTGGAGTTCCCCCTCGTGGCCGGCTCCATGCCCGCGCCGATGATGGGCGAGAAGGGCAAGCCGGTCAACGTCTGGCGTTGGAGCGCGGCCATGGCCAAGCCCGAGCATTACACGCATGCCTATTCCGACTATTATCGCCCGGACGCCATCGACAAGACGATCAAGTATCCCAATAAGCCCGAGGACCTCGTGGCTGAAGGCTGGGGCACCATCGGCCGGCGCGAGCTGCAAGCCGTGGACGGTGCGGGCGACTGGAAGGACGGGACCTGGACCGTGGTCCTACGCCGCAAGCTGGTCGCCCCCGGCGGCGCGGCGTTTGCCGGCGGAACCGTGGTCCCCTTCGCGCTGGCCGTATGGGAAGGCGGCTCCGATGAGCGCGGTCCGGCCAAGTCCTTCTCGGTTTGGAACAACCTGCTGCTCGATCACGGCGTCCCGGCCATGCCCAAGAACCCGATCGTGGCGGGCCGGATCGTCTATCAACGCTACGGCTGCGGAGCCTGCCACGGCGCCGACGCCAAGGGCGGCGTGCCCAATCCCGGCTCGCAGGTGGACCCGATCCCGTCGCTCAACCGGGTGGCGGAGGGCTTCACCGAAGACGAGGTCAAGCAAGTCATCCTCGATGGCCGCAGCTCCACGCCCAAGGACCCGGGCGGCATCGCCCCCCGGCTGCACATGAACTCCTGGAAGACCCTCATGGATAAAGAGGAGCTAGACGCGTTGGTCGACTATCTCATGAGCTTGATGCCGAAAGGCGAAAAGTCGGAATGGTAGCACCCCGGTAGCGCTGGCTGGAATGTTGCGTGTAGGTCCAAATAACGGACCTATGAATCTGGATTCAAGGCTGCCGCACCCTTCGCGCTACGCCGTCAGCGCGATGGTCTGCCTGGTCTCGCTGCAGGACGACGCCTACCATATGGTCGGCGAGATCGCCCACCGGACCAACCTATCGGTCAGCTACCTCGCCAAGGTCCTTCAGGGCCTGGCCCGCCACGGCCTCCTCGATAGCCGCCGAGGAGCCAAGGGCGGCTACCGGCTCACGCGGACGGCGGATTCGGTGTCGCTGGCCGAAGTCATCAGCGCCTCCCGCGGGCTGGAAAAAAGCCCGATGCCCTGCATGATCGAAGCCAGGGATTGCGACGCCGACCACCCCTGCGCATTGCATCCGTTCGTAGCCAGCACCGAAACGGCGTTGTGGGATCAGATGGAGAAAACCACTCTAGCCAGCTTCAATGCCCCCAAGAACCCCGATACCAAACCCCCAAAGGAGCAAGCATGATCATCAAGACCCTTGCCGTATTGCTCGCCGCAGCAGCCGGCGCCGTCGAGCCTCCCAAGCTCTCCTTCGATGGACAGATCCGCGCCCGCGCCGAAAGCGCCAGCATCGAGAGCTACGCCACCCCCGGCAAACGCCGCGGCGCGGACTCGACCCTCCTTCGCACCCGGCTCGGCCTCCTCGTCGACTCGCCGCAAGACATCAAGGGTTATATCCAGCTCCAAGATTCGCGCCTCTGGGGCTCGGAAGCCACGGTGGCCGCCGACTCGAAGAACGTGGACCTCCACCAGGGCTACGTCGACGTCCTCAACCTCTTCGCCCAACCGCTCGACCTGCGCGTCGGCCGCATGGAGCTTCAATACGGCGACCAGCGCCTGATCAGCCCGCTGGACTGGAGCAACACCGGACGCGCCTGGGACGGCGCGCGCCTGCGCTGGCGCCAGGCGGCTTACGCCGTCGACGTCTTCGAGACGGTCATCAAGGACAGCAGCCTGGCTAAGCGCAACGGCAACTTCTGGGGCCTCTACGGGACCTACAAAGCGGTGCCCAAACACGAGTTCGACCTCTACATCCTCGGCCGCGACCAGGGCGACGACTCCTTCACCAACGAGCACGGCAAGAAAGGCAACCTCAGCGACCGCACCGTCGGCGCCCGAGTCAAGGGCGCCCCGGGCCGCTTCGACTACACCGGCGAAGCCGATTGGCAGTTCGGCCGCAAGGCCGGCCAGAGGGTCCGCGCCTGGGCGCTGGCCGCCACCGGCGGCTACACTTTCGACCAAGCCCTCAAGCCCCGTCTCGGCGTCGAATATGACTTCGCCAGCGGCGACGCCGACCCCTCCGACAACAAGCTCCAGACCTTCGATCCGTTGTTCCCGTTCGGACACTCTTACCAGGGTTATCAGGACATCTTCTCTTGGAAGAACGGGCATGCCTTCAAGGCCAGCGCCTCCGTCGATCCCAAGGCGGGCTGGCGCCTGCAGGCCGACCTGCACCATTTCCAGCTCCACCATAAAGCAGACTCCTGGTTCGACGCCACGGGGACCCAGATCACCCGCTCGGCGGCGGGGACGGCGGGCAAGGACGTCGGCAACGAGCTCGACCTGCACGTCAAGGGCAAATTCCGCGAGGTCATCTCGCTCTGGTTCGGCTACTCGCGCTTCTTCGCCGGCTCCTTCGTGCGCGCCACCACCGGCCGCGGAGACCGCGACTGGAGCTTCCTGCAGGCGGCGTTCAATTTCTAAGGCGGATCACGATTCCGGAGGCTTCATGGACAACAAAAAAGAGACGGACCTGACGCGCAAGGACTTCCTCAAGACCACCGGCGCCGCGGCCGCCGCCGCCGTGGCGTTCTCCCAATTCCCCGGAGAGACCGCCGATGCCGCGGAAGCCGCCAAGGTCTTGGGCGGAAAATTCCGCAAGGAGCTCCAGTCCCAATGCCCCTATTGCGGCGTCGGCTGCGGGACCCTGATCCAGGTCGAAGGCGACACCATCGTCGGCATGGTCCCCGACAAGCTCCACCCCACCAACAAGGGCGTCATGTGCATCAAAGGCCTCAACGCCCAGGAGCCCATCTACCGCGACCGCATCGAGAGGTGCCTCATCCGCAAGGACATGAGCGACCCCCTGCGCGGCCACGTCTCCGAGTCCAAGGGCCGCTTCGACGAGTCCGTCTACCGCGAGGCCAGCTACGAAGAAGCCGAGGCGCTCGTCACCGAGCGCATCGCCGAGCTCGTCAAGACGTCGGGCGGCGGCTCGGTCGGCCTCAACGGCTCCGGCCAGCTCACGATGGAGGCCCAGTGGATCGAGAACGTCCTGATGAAGGGCGTGCTCGGTTCCAACGCCATCGAGGCCAACGCCCGCATGTGCATGACCTCGGCGGCCACGGGCTACTACGCCTCCTACGGCTCCGACACGCCGCCCACCTCCTACGACGACATCGAGCTGGCGGACTTCATCTCGTTCTGGGGCCACAACGCGCGCGAGGCCCATCCCATCCTGTTCTGGCGCGTCGCCGACCACAAGCGCGAGAAGGGCATCCCCACCTTGGTCTCCGACCCCCGGCGCACGGGCACCGTGCAGGGCCTCGAAGAGATCGACCCCCGCAACTCCTTCCACTTCCAAACCATCAACGGAGACATCTCGTATCTCAACGCCGTCGCCCACGTGATCATCACCAAGCATCCCGAGGCCATGATGCCCGCGGAATGGCTCGACAAGAACACCGAGGGCTGGCGCGAATACGTCGAAGGCGTCAAGACCCGCTACTCCCCCGCGCAGGTCGTCGCGGAGCTCAAGCCCATCGACCGCGGCCGGGTCACCGTCGAGCAGATCGAGAACATCGGCAAGCTCTGGGCCGAGGCCTCGATCAAGGGCCGCAAGCGCGGCAAGGGCGGCGTGCTCACCTTCTGGGGCATCGGCTACAACCAGATGATCCACGGCCAGCACAACACCATCTCCATCATCAACCTGCATCTGCTCACCGGCAACCTCGGCCGCCCCGGCTGCGGCTCGCATTCCCAGACCGGGCAGCCCAACGCCATGAGCGAGCGCCTGATGGGCGGCCTGACCGGACGCCTGCCTTTCAATAAAGGGCTCGACAACGAGGCCTGGCGCAAGCACATCAACGCGAGCTGGCGCCTGCCGGAGGGCCGCCTCGACCTGACCTTCAAGCAGAAGCCCACCATGGTCATCCCCATGATGGAGCGCGCGCTCAAGGGCGACCTCAAGGCCATGTTCTGGATGTACACGACGCATGTGCACATGCCCGACCTGAACACCCTCGTGCGCCCCGCGCTCACAAAGATGTTCGTCGTCGTCCAGGACATCTACCGCCACGCGCCGAACCTGCTCTACGCCGACGTCGTGTTCCCCGCGATCACCTGGGGCGAGTGGACGGGAGGCACCTACATCCAAAGCGAGCGCAGGCTCTACGTCTGCGACGGCGTCTCGGTCGGCAAGAACGAGCGCGGACAGCCCCTGCTCGAGGCCCTGCCCGACATGGACCTGGCCATCGACAAGTCCAAGTCCTTGGCCCGCGCGCTCGGTCTGGACGCGGACAAGATCTTCCCGTACAAGAAGACCCTCAAGAACCGCTACGGCCAGAAGTTCTACAACCCCGAGGATGTGTTCCGGGACATCATCAAGGCCTCGAAAGGCTCGGACGCCGACCTCACCGGGATGCTCGAGGTCGAGAAGCGCGACGGCGTCGGGCTCTACGACCAGCTGCGCCGGCTGCGCGGGGTGCAGTGGCCCGCGCCGACCTACGAGATCGCCAAGAAGGGAGGCACGCCCCGGCGCTACCTCGGGCAGGAGGGCTGGGCCGGCCAGCCTTACGGGTCCTTCGCGCATGCCAGCGGCAAAGCGAAGTTCAAGCTCTGCGAGCAGAACTACTCGTCGCTGAAGGAGACCTGCGGAAAGATGATGACCTTCGGCGAATCGGTCGGCCTCAAGAAGCGCGAGGGCGCGTCGAACAAGGAGATGCTCGAGGCGGCCGAGAAGCAGACGTTCTTCATGGACAACATGGACATCCTGACCAAGGCCCGCGACAACGCCCTGCCTCCCGAGATCCCGGACCTCGACTTCTACGACGACGCGACCAAGACGCTCGCCGACGCCGCCAAGGAGAACAAGTACCCGTTCTGGCTCGGCCTGGGCATCGTCTACGAGCACTTCCACTCGGCCAAGACCATCCAGGGCCCGACGACGCTCAAGCTCGTGCCCGAGCAGTACGTCGAGGTCAGCCCCGAGGACGCCAAGCGCTGGGGCCTGGAGGACGGCGAGAACGTGCGCATCGTCACGCGCCGCGGCTCCTACGAGGGCCGCGTCTCGGTCGGCACGGACTCGATGGTCAAGCCGGCCCGCTCGCAGGTGCCCGCCGGCTACATGTTCAGCCCGTGGAACCTCTCGGTGGCCGACAGCTCCGACCCCGCGAAGAACCGCTGGCTGGTCAACGCGACGAGCCACCGCGCCTGGGACCCCGTGTCGGGCCAAGCCGACTACAAGAAGCTCGCGATGCGCCTGGAGAAGATCGCCTAAAGGAACTAAGCCGTTCTCATGGAATCACTCAATCGACGGGAATTCCTCAAGAACGCGGCCGCCGCCGCGGCGGCGCTGGCCGCCGGGACCGTGCTGCTGCGCCCCGCCGCGGCCGAGACGGGCGTCATCCGCCCGCCGGGAGCCGTGGAGAAGGACGAGTTCCTGTCGCGCTGCATCCGCTGCGGGAGCTGCGGCGACGCCTGCCCGAGCCAGGCCATCATGATGTTCACCGAGGCCAACGGCGAGAAGTTCTCGCTGAAGCCCGGGCCGGGCGACGACGGCACGCCCATCATCTTTCCCCGGCAGAAGGCCTGCAACCTATGCCAGAAGGTCGAGGGCGACTTCCTCCGCTGCACCGCAGCCTGCCCGACCGGAGCGCTCACCAAGCTCCTGAAGAGCGAGGTGACCACCAAGGTGAAGATGGGGCACGCCAAGATCGACAAGGCCCTGTGCTACTCGTACAACGACCGCTGCTGCGGCGTCTGTCTGCGGGCCTGCCCCTTCCCGGGCAAAGCGCTCAAATCCGCCATGCACGAGATGCCCGTGGTCGATCCCGAGTTCTGCGTGGGCTGCGGCCTGTGCGAACGCTCCTGCATCCGCTACCCCCAGGCCATCATGGTGGTCGCCGATGTCTGAGCCCGGGCTGACCCGCCGCCGACTTCTCGCGCAAGGCGCCGCCGCGACGGCGGGCTTCGCGAGCCTGCTGAGCCTGATGCGGTGCGGCGAGCGCGCCCCCACCTCCAACGTCCCGCCGGACCTCGTCCGCCGCGGGCTGCTGCGCCCCCCCGGCGCCGTGGAGGAGCGAGAGTTCCTCGCCCGCTGCATCCGCTGCCAGCGCTGCGCCGAGGCCTGCGAGACCGGCGCCATCCTGCTCGCGCCGCGCGCGGCGGGACGCACGGCCCACACGCCCTACATCGTGCCCGAGACCTCGGCCTGCGACCTTTGCCTAGCCTGCGGCAAGGCTTGCCCGACGGGAGCCCTGCGGCCGCTGGAGAAGATGGCCGAGGCGCGCATGGGCGTGGCCGTCGTCGACCAGCGCCTGTGCGTCAGCCACAACGGCACCGGGGTCTGCGGCGCCTGCTTCACGATCTGCCCGCTGAAGGGCAAAGCCATCACCCAGGGGAAGCACAACGCGCCCGAGGTGCACGAGCGCTGCGTGGGCTGCGGCCTGTGCGAGGAAGCCTGCATCGTCAAAGATCAGAAGGACGGGCGCGCGATCCGAGTGCGCAGCGAGAGGGCCTGGTCATGAGAGGCATGATCTGGCCCCGGCGACGCGCGGTTCAGATCCTGGTGCTGGCGTCCATGCTCCTCTTCCCGTTCATCGCCCGCTACGGGCATTATATGTGGGCGCGCCAGACCGAGAAGATGATCGAGCTCTGGGGCAACAGCACCGCGGGACTGCTGCTGCGCGGCACCGACGCGCTGATGCGCGCGGGCCTGCCGATGGAGGAAAGCGGCGTCAAGGGACGCCGCCCGCGAAAGGCCGTCCTCGTCCGCGTGAGCCGCTTCGTCGGGTCGGTCCCCTGGTCGGCGCGCCTGTTCGGGCTCTCGCTGACCGACCTGCTCGCCGCGACGGAAAGCGCGTTCGCCACTAGAAGCCTGTTCTCCGTACTCGCCGCCGGCGCGCTGATACCCTTGCTCGCGACGCTGCTGCTCGGCCGCGTGTACTGCGGGTGGATATGCCCGATCGGCCTGCTCATGCCGCTGATCCGGCGGCTGCGCTGCGTGCTCGCCTTCCTCGAACTGCCTCCGCGCGACGTGCGATTCTGGAAAGGCAACAAGTACGCCTTGCTCGGCGCGGCCGTCGTGATCGCCTTGATCGGCGGCCTTCCCCTCCTCCACTACATCTACCCGCCGGCCATCCTGAGCCGCGAGAGCCACTCCTTCGCCACCGTCCTCTTCGACCGCGCCGAGGCCGGCCGCTTCGGCTTCCCCTGGGGCTTCTTCTCCGGCGGGATGATCTTCCTCGGCCTCGTCGCCCTCGTCGAGGTCGCGCTGGCCCCGGGATTCTGGTGCGCCACCTTGTGCCCCGGCGGCGCGCTGTACAGCATGCTCTCGCGCTGGAGGATATTGCGCGTCAAGCGCATGGAATCCGCCTGCACCTCCTGCGTGCTCTGCGACAAGAAGTGCCCGATGCAGCTCCAGCCGATGACCGACAAGACCGGCTGCGAGTGCGACGCCTGCGGCGTCTGCGTCGACGTCTGCCCCACGAAGGCGCTGTCCCTGCGCTTCTCCCGCACCGACGCGGCCCTGCTGGCGCTCCTGTGCCTCGGCCTGGCCGCGCCGGCGCGCGCGCATCACATCATCGGCATACCGCACTACGCCTACGACAAGGCCTATCCGCAGGCGCCGGTCCTTCGCCTCCGCGATAAGATCGGCCCCTACGACGTCACCTTGACGGCTTATCCCGGAAGCCCCAAGCCCGGCGAGAAGTCGGAGATCCACGTCTACGTGACCGATCCGGCGCTCAACGCCCCGTACGAGAAGCCGGTCCTGCTCGAGGCCTACCGCGTGAAGGCGTTCGGCTTCCAAGAAAAGATCGCCGACGCGGGCGAAGGACTCGTGGACATGGGCCTGCATAAGTTCCAGGTGTTCTACCCCGCCGTGGCCAACTACGAAGTCGTCCTCGTCCTGCCCGGCCTGGATGGGACCTCGACTTTGCGCTTTCCCCTGGTCGTCGGAGAACCCGGCTCGCCTTGGCGCGACGTAAGCCTCTTCGGCGGCGGCCTGCTCGGCCTCATCGTCGTCGTGCGCGCGGTCAAGATCAAGAAGGCGCGCGCCGCGCTGCGGCAGAGGAGCGCATGACCCCCGCCTGCGCCCCGGCCCGGCCGATGACGCTCGAACTGCCGAAGAAGAGGTCGGCCTGGGCCGGGCCGGCGGCTTTGCTGCTGCCCTACGCGCTGGGCCTTCTCATCGCGGGGATGATCATTTACGACCGCGGCCGTTCCGGCTCGACCGTATATGTCGACGCCAACGAGATGGCCCGCACGGCGACGCCTGCCGGCGCCGACACCGGGACCGTGGACCCGGTCTGCGGGATGAGCGTGCGCGCCGCCGGCGCCGAGAAGGCCGTTTTCGATGGAAGGCTGTTCCACTTCTGCAGCTCGTATTGCCGGACCGCTTTCCTCGACAAGCCCTCGGGCTACGCCAAGGCCTCCCTGGCGCCGCGCCAGGGCCATACCATGCGCGGCCTGCCCACGCGGATGTACCAGTGGGCCCTGGTCCTGATCCTCCTGCTCTCCTTCGGCGTCATCGAGCTGGTGGCGGGGTCCGGGGAGGGCCCCGGGCCGATGGCCGCGCGCTGGGACCTCACCTCTTGGGCCCCGCTGCGGCGGCTGTTGTCCTCGGACCTTTTCCCGCTGATCCCGCGCGTCGTCACCTCCGCGCTCTTCCTGGTCGTCATCGCCGCGGGGCTCTTCGGCAATCAGAACCCGGCGATGAACATCGCCCCGCTCTTGACCTGGACGGTATGGTGGACGGGGCTCATCTTCGCGGTGCTCTACCTTGGCAAGGGCTGGTGCACGGTCTGCCCCTGGGACGCGCTGGCCGGCTGGGCGGAGCGGCTCAAGTTCCGCGGCCCGCGCGGCGAAGGTCTCGGCCTGAACCTGCCCTGGCCCAAGCCCATGCGCAACATCTGGTTCGCCGTGGGGCTCTTCCTCGCGCTGACCTGGGTCGAGCTGGGCATGGGCATCACGCTGATCCCCCGCGCCACGGCCTGGGTGGCGCTCGGCATGCTCGCCATGGCCCTCACCTCGGCCTTCCTGTTCGAGCGCAAGTCGTTCTGCCGCTACGCCTGCCTGGTCGGGCGGGTCTCCGGGCTATACGCCCTGTTCTCCAGCATCGAGATCCGAGCGACGGCGCAGGCCTGCTCCGGCTGCGCCACGCTGGGCTGCTGGAAAGGCAGCGCGCAGGGCGACGGCTGCCCGACGTTCGAATACCCGCGGGCGATGCAGCTCAACACCTACTGCACCATGTGCACGGAATGCTTCAAGACCTGCCCGAGCGGCAGCATGTCCCTGCGCCTGCGGCCCTGGGCCAGCGACCTCGTCGCGGACGGCAAGCCGCGGATGGACGAGGCCGCCCTCGCCTTGATCCTCTTGTCGATGACCGCCTTCCACGGGCTGACGATGACGCCGAGCTGGGTCACACTCCTTGAGGCGACGAAGTCGGCCACGGGCCTTTCCTTCACCGGCGCCTTCACGCTGCTGATGGCGGCCTGCCTCGTGCTGCCGGTGCTCGTCTATGCCGCGCTGGCCGCCGTGTCGGCGGCGGCGGCACGGGCCGATTTCCGGGACCTCGCGCTGCGCTTCGCCTACGCTCTGCTGCCCATCGCCCTCTTCTATCACCTGGCCCACAATGCCGAGCATTTCCTGATGGAAGGCCCCAAGCTCCTAGCCCTGGCCTCGGACCCCTTCGGCAGCGGCTGGGACCTGTTCGGCACCGCGCTATGGAAGGTGCCGCCCCTGGTCTCGCTGGAAGGCCTCTGGCGCATCCAGGTCCTCTTCGTCCTGGTCGGCCACCTGTACAGCCTTTGGATCACCTCCCGCACGGCGCGCCGCCTGAGCGCGGGCCGGGGCGGCGTCGCCCTCCAGCTGCCGATGCTCCTGGCGATGGCGGCGTTCAGCTGGGGCAGCCTCTGGCTGCTCAAGCAGCCGATGGAGATGCGGATCTCGGGGATGTGATGAGATGGATATAGAAGGAACGTCCTGCACGCGCCGCGACTTCTTCCGCACCATGGCCAAGGAGCTGGTCTCGGCCGCGGGCTCCGTGGCTTCCGGCTGCGCCGGCGCCTTCGCCGAGGTCGTCTCCACAAGCAAGCCCGCCGTGCGCGCCAAGCCCTTCGTGCGCCCGCCCGGAGCCGTCGCCGAAGACCGGTTCCTCGAGCTCTGCACCCGCTGCGACGACTGCATCAAGGCCTGCCCGGAATGGGTCGTGCGCAAGGCCGGCCCCGAGTTCGGCGCGCGCCAGGAAGGCACGCCCATGCTCCTGCCCGTCCAGAATCCCTGCCTTTTCTGCGCGGGCCTGCCCTGCATCACGGCCTGCAAGACCGGCGCCCTAGCCGCGCCCGCCGCCGGCGCCCCGGTGCGCATCGGCCTGGCCGTCGTCGACGCGCAGAAGTGCTACATGAGCCAGGGCCAGCCCTGCGATTATTGCGTCAAGGAATGCCCGGTCCGCCCTAAAGCGATCTCCCTGGCCGCCCGCGGCCTGCCCGCCGGCGTCAACGCCGAGACCTGCACCGGCTGCGGAGAATGCGCCCAGATCTGCCCCGCCAACGCCATCACCATAGAGGCCATGCGATGAACCGACCCCTCCTCATCCTTTCCTTGCTGCTCCTCACGGCTCGGCTGGCCGGCGCCGGCGACGCCGCCTCCCCGTTCCAGAAAGACGCCGCCTTGTTCCAGGCCAAGTGCGCCAAGTGCCACACCGTAGGCCGCGGCGACCGCGTCGGCCCCGACCTCAAGGGGCTCTCCGCCCGCCGCGACAAGGCTTGGATCATCGGCTTCATCACGAAGACTCAGTCCTACCTCGACAACGACCCCGAAGCCAAGAAGCTGCTGGCGGCCTTCAACGGCGTGCGCATGGAAGCCACGAACCTGAGCGAAACCCAAGCGCAAGGCGTGCTCGACTACATCGACGCGGCGTCCAAAGGCCCGGTCGGCCCCGAGGAGGAGCCGGAGCCCGAAGCCCAAGACCCCGCGTCCAAGCTCCGCATGCCCGCCGAAAGCCGCGGCGCTTGGCTGCCCGGGGTGGCGGCCGCCCTCTTGCTCCTGGCGCTGGCCGCCGCGGCCTGGCAGGCGGGCTTCTCCGTGCTGGCGGCTTTCCTCATTGCCGTTGCCGCCGGCGCGGGCTATTGGAGCTTGGGCGGAAGGCGCTATCACCGCCTCCTGGGCGACCAGCAGGGCTACGCCCCCGCGCAGCCCATCGCCTACTCCCATGCGACGCATGCCGGCAAGCTCAAGATCGATTGCCTGTACTGCCACTACGGCGCGGCGCGCAGCGACGCGGCGGGCATCCCGCCGGTCTCCATCTGCATGAACTGCCACGGCGTCGTGCGCAAAGCCGCGGGCGCGTCTACGCCCTCGCCGGACATCGCCAAGCTCGTCGCCGCCTGGGAGACCCGCTTGAGCAGCGCGCCGCTGGCGATCGCCTGGAACCGCATCCATGACCTGCCGGATTACGCCCACTTCCCCCACCGCGTGCACGTCGCCAACGAGATCAAATGCCAGGAATGCCACGGGCCCGTCCAAGAGATGGCCCGCGTCCGCCAAGCCTCCTCGCTGTCGATGGGCTGGTGCATAGAATGCCACCGCAAGACCAAGTCCGACGCGCCTTCGCATTGGAAACGCTCCGGAGGCCCGCTCGATTGCGCGGCCTGCCACTGGTGAGGATGACACTATGAACACTGACGACGCGGCCGACGGCCTCAAGCGCCGGGATTTCCTGCAGCTGCTGGCCGCCAGCTTCGCGGCGCTGAGCGCCGGCGCCTGCAAGTTCGAGCCTCCGAAGGAGAAGGTCATCGCCGCCATGGCGGCCCCCGAGGAAGCCGTGGCGGGCTCGGCGGTCTGGTATGCGACGACCTGCGCGGCTTGCCCCGCCTCCTGCGGCGCGCTGGCCAAGGTACGCGACGGGCGCCCGATCAAGCTCGAAGGCAACCCCGAGCACCCCGTCTCGCGCGGCGGGCTGTGCGCGCGCGGCCAAGCCTCGCTGCTCGACCTTTACGACTCCCAACGCTACGCCTCCCCGCAGGTGGCGGGCAAGCCCGCGGGCTGGGACGCCGCCGACCTCGAGGTGATCCGCGCCCTCGAGCGCGCCAGCGGATCGGGCAAGACGGTCCGCCTGCTCACCTCCACCTGGGCCAGCCCCACGGCCCGGGCCGCGATCTCCAGGCTGCGCGCGCGTTTCCCCTCCCTGCGCCAGGTCGTCTACGACGAGCCCTCCCTGCTCGCCTCGCTGGAAGCCCACCGCCTCACCCACGGCCGCGCCGTGCTGCCGACCTATCACCTCGAAAAGGCCAAAGTCCTCGTTTCCTTCGACGCCGACTTCCTGGGGACCTGGGGTTCGCCGGTGCAATTCACAAAGGACTGGGCCGCCCGCCGCCGGCCTGACGCCGAGCTCGACGTGATGTCCTGGCACGCCCAATTCGAGGCGCGGATGTCTCCGACGGGGGCCAACGCCGACCTGCGCGTCCCGCTCAAGCCCTCGGAGCGCTACGGCACCCTCGTCGCGCTCGGGCGCTTGGTCGCGCAGAAGCTCGGCTGGAACGGACCGCTGCCCGCCGCCGGCCCGACGTCGGTGTCTCGTTCCGTCCTCCTTCAGACCGCCGACATCCTGGCGGCCGACCGCAAGCGCGCCCTGGTGCTCTGCGGCGCCGACGACGTCGCCTCGCAGGTCGCGGCCAACTGGATCAACCAGATGCTGGGCGCCTACGGATCCATCGCCGACCTCTCGCGCCCGTCCGGCATCGCCTCGGGCGCTTCGGGAGCCTTCGACGGCCTTCTGGGCGAGATGCAGCGCGGCGAGGTCGCCGTGCTGATCGTCAGAGGCTGCAATCCCGCCCAGGACCACCCGCGCTCCGCCGCGTTCCGCGATGCCGCCGCCAAGATCGGCTTGCTTGTCAGCCTGGCCGGGCGTCCCGATGAGACCGCGGCGCTGGCTCGCGTCGTCTGCCCCGAGCACCACGCGCTGGAATCCTGGGCCGACCATGATGCGCACGGCGGCATGCTGAGCCTCTCGCAGCCCGCGCTGTCGCCCCTGCGCGGCACCCGCGACGCCCTGGAGACCCTGGCGCGCTGGGACGGCCGCCGCGCCGGTTCCCACGAGCTGATCCGCGAACATTGGCGCGCGTCGGTCTTCCCCCGCCAGAAGAAGATCCGCGTTTTCGAGGAGTTTTGGGAGCAAGCCGTCCGGGCGGGCGCGATCGCTTTTGAAGACGGGTCCGCCAAGGCCTCCTTCTCGTCGTCGGCCCTAGCCGCGCTCAAGGCCCCCGCGCCCTCCGGTCCGGACTACGAACTAGTCGCCTACGCCGGGGTCGCCCTCGGCGACGGACGCCAGGCCAACAACCCCTGGCTCCAGGAACTGCCCGACCCGATCGCCAAGACCACCTGGGGCAACACGGCCTCGTTCTCGCCCGCCGATGCCAAGGTCCTGGGGCTCGTCGAAGGCCGCGTCGTCAAGCTCAGCGCCGGCGGCTTCAGCGTCAGCCTGCCCGCGCACATCCAGCCGGGACAGGCCCCGGGGACCATCGCCGCCGCCATCGGCTACGGCCGCTCCGGCATCGGCCCGATCGCCGGCAACTTCCCCATCCGCAAGCTGCTGCCGATCGACTTCGAGCCCGTCGGCGGCGCCGACGTCATGCCGTTATCGAACGCCGTCACCGTCACGGTGGCGGTCCAGGACCGCATCGAGCGCCTGGCCAAGACGCAGACCTACGACCATCTGGTCGACCCCTTGCTGGGAGAGCGCCGCGACCACGTGCGCGAGACCGTCCTGGCGGACTATGCCCTCGACCCGCGAGCCGGCAACCCCGAGGAAGCGAAGGCGGCCAGCCTCTGGAAGGAGCATGAATACGAAGGCCACCGCTGGGGCATGGCCATCGACCTGAACTCCTGCACGGGCTGCTCCTCTTGCGTGCTCTCCTGCAACCTCGAGAACAACGTGCCGGTCGTCGGCAAGGCCGAGGTGGCCAAGAGCCGCGACATGCACTGGCTGCGCCTGGATCGCTACTACTCGGGCCCGCCCGACGCCGTGGACGGCAGTCCCGAGGTCTCCTTCCAGCCCATGCTGTGCCAGCACTGCGGAAACGCTCCCTGCGAGACGGTTTGCCCCGTGCTGGCCACGGTCCACTCCTCCGAAGGCCTCAACATGCAGGTGTACAACCGCTGCGTGGGGACGCGCTACTGCGCCAACAACTGCCCTTACAAGGTGCGGCGCTTCAACTGGTTCGACTACGCGCACGGCGACCTGACCAACAACCTGGCGCTCAACCCCGACGTCACCGTGCGCTCGCGCGGCGTCATGGAGAAGTGCTCCTTCTGCGTCCAGCGCATCTACACCGCCAAGGGCGACGCCAAGGTGGAGGACCGCGGCCTGCGCGACGGCGACATCAAGCCCGCCTGCGCGCAAAGCTGCCCGTCGGAGGCCATCGTCTTCGGCGACCTCAACGACCCGAAGAGCAAGGTCGCCAAGCTGGCCAAGAGCGAACGCGCCTACCGGGTGCTCTCCGAGCTCGGCGTCCAGCCTTCGATCCACTACCTCACCAAGGTGCGCAACAAGAGGGTCTAACCCATGTCCAAGGTCCACGTCTCTTCGCTCCGCCAGCCTCTCGTCGACGGCGTCGCCGGCCTCGGGCAGGTCACCCGGGACGTCTGCGACCCGCTCGACGCCGCGCCCACGCCTGCCTGGTACGCCGCCTTCGCCGCCGCCCTCTGCGCCCTGTCCTTCGGCGCGGTGATGGTCATCCATCAGGTCTGGACCGGCATCGGCGCCTGGGGCCTCAACAAGACCGTGGGCTGGTCCTGGGACATCACGAACTTCGTGTTCTGGGTCGGCATCGGCCATGCCGGGACCTTGATCTCCGCCATCTTGTTCCTGTTCCGCCAGAAGTGGCGGACCTCGATCAACCGCTCGGCCGAGGCGATGACCATCTTCGCCGTCATGTGCGCGGGCATCTTCCCGCTGATCCACATGGGCCGCCCCTGGCTGGCCTACTGGGTCATGCCTTATCCCAATCCCATGGGCCCGCTGTGGGTGAACTTCCGCTCCCCCCTGCTCTGGGACGTCTTCGCCATCAGCACGTATTTCATCATCTCGGCCACCTTCTGGTTCGTCGGGCTGATCCCCGACCTGGCCACCCTGCGCGACCGCCTGCCCGAGGGCTGGCGCAAGAAGATATTCGGGATCGCCAGCCTTGGCTGGTCGGGCTCGCACCGCACCTGGCAGCACTACGAGATGGTGTACCTTCTTCTGGCCGGGCTGGCCACGCCGCTGGTGTTCTCGGTGCATACCATCGTCTCTTTCGACTTCGCCACCTCCGTGATCCCCGGCTGGCATGCGACGATCTTCCCCCCCTACTTCGTCTGCGGCGCGATCTTCTCGGGCTTCGCCATGGTGCTGACCCTGATGATCATCGCGCGCAAGGTGATGAACTTCGAGGGCTACATCACCCTGCGCCACATCGACGCCATGTGCAAGGTGGTCCTGCTGACCTCGATGATCGTGGCGCTGGCCTACTCGACCGAGCTGCTGACCTCCTACTACAGCTCCAACCACTACGAGCGCTTCGCCTTCATCAACCGCATCAAGGGCCCTTTCGCCGGCTTCTATTGGATGATGGTCTTCTGCAACGTCATCGTGCCGCAGACCCTCTGGTTCGAGCGGATGCGCCGCGACGTGCGCGTGGTCTTCGTCTTGTCCCTGCTCATCAACGTGGGCATGTGGCTGGAGCGCTTCGTCATCATCACGATCTCGCTGCACCGGGATTACCTGCCCTCCAGCTGGACCGATTACTCCCCGACCTACGTGGAGGTCGGGACCTACCTCGGCAGCTTCGGGCTGTTCTTCACCTGCTTCCTGCTGTTCTGCCGCATCCTGCCGATGATCGCCATCAGCGAGGTCAAGGGGGTGCTGAGCTACGCCCGAGGCGCTGGGGAAAAGGAGAGCCGTCATGAAGTCTAACACTCTCGTCGCCGTCTTCGATTCGGACCATGCGGTGCTGGCCGCCGCCCAAGCGGCGCGCAAGCGCGGCTTCAAGATCCGCGACGCCTACACGCCGTTCCCGGTCCACGGCATGGACGAGGCCTTAGGCCTGCCGCCGTCCTGGCTGAGCCGAGCCTGCTTCGCCTTGGGCGCGGCCGGCCTGACCTTCGCCCTGTCGTTCCAATACTGGGTCTCGCTCTTCGACTGGCCGATGAACATCGGGGGCAAACCCTTCGACGCCTCCCCCGCGCTGATCCCGATCGCCTTCGAGATCACCGTGCTCGTCTCCGGCGTGGGCACGGTCCTCACTCTGCTGGTCTTCCGGGGGCTGCTGCCCGGACGTCAGCCGCAGGTCTCGGGGCTGGGCGCCACCGACGACAAGTTCCTGCTGGTCGTAGACGACGCGCCGGAAGCGGAGCTGCGGGCGCTGTTCCGGGAGCACGGGGCCGCCTCGGTCCAAGAGCTGACGGGAGGCGCGCGATGAAACGCTTCCTGCTGCCCGCCGCGCTGCTGCTGGGCGCCCTGGCGGCGCTCGTCCTGGCCACCCGCCGCGACCTCTCCGAGCCCCATCTGCGCCTGTTCAGCGAGATGGTCAAGTCTCCCGCGGCCATGACGCAAAGCGCCAACCCGCTGCTGGCGGGCGGCTTGACCCAGCAGGCGGCTCCGGCCGGCACCTTCCCCAGAGGACCCTCCCGCCCGCAATACGGCCCGTCGGCGGAGGAACGCTCGCGCGCGGCGCGCGAGCTCAAGGACCCCCTGCCGCCGTCCTTGGCCGGCCTGGAGCAAGGGCGCCTGGCCTATTCGCGCTTCTGCCTGCATTGCCACGGCGCCAAAGGACGCGGCGACGGCGGCGTCGCCAAAGCCTTCCCCGCGTTGTCCTTCTCCTTGGCGGGCAAGTCCTCCTTCGACCTTCCCGACGGCGAGCTCTTCCATATCATCACCCACGGCCGCAACAACATGCCGCCGCACGCCGCCCAGCTGCCGGTGGCGCAGCGCTGGAACGTCGTGCGCTACCTCCGCGAGCTGCAGCGCGTCGAGATCGCGCGGCTCGGCCCCCTGGCGGAGGTCCCGGAGGACCCGCGCCGCCTGCATCTCGTCAGCGCGGCTTACGGCAAGGAGCTCTTCGCGGCGAACTGCGCCTCCTGCCACGGCGCCGAAGGCCGCGCCGGCCAGCCCGGCGTGCCCACCCTCCATCTTCCCTCGGTCTTGTCCATGGTCGACGACGGCTACTACTTCGACATCATCTCCCACGGCCGGAAAGGCTCGCAGATGCCCGCTTGGGACAAGGCGTTGACGCGCACCCAGATGCTCAGCATCATCCGGCACCTGCGCACCTGGGACTCGGCCGCCCCGGACCGCGCGGCCGTCCTGGCGCAAAGCGCGGACCCGAAGCGCGGAGAGATGATCTACCGCGGACGCTGCGCGGCCTGCCACGGCCGCCGCGGAGAAGGCGGCATCGGCAACACCCTCAACAGCCCCTCCTTCCTGTCGATCGCCTCGCCTCAATTCTTCCGCGACATGGTCATCAGCGGACGCAAGCACACGGCCATGCCCGCCTCCTACAACCTTTCCACCGGGGAGATCGCCGACCTCGTCGGCTACCTGCGCTCCTGGGCCCGCCCGCGCCACAGCCTGGCGGAAGTCCAAGCCCTGCTGCCCGCGGCTTCGACCGACGTGGGCGGGAAGATCTACTCGGCCCGCTGCGCCTCCTGCCACGGCGGCAAAGGCGAAGGCGGGATCGGCTCGCGGCTCAACAGCGATTCCTTCCTGCGGCTGGCCGACGACCGCTTCCTCTTCGCCGCCGTCTCGGAAGGCCGCCCGGGCACGGCGATGCCGTCCTGGTATTTCCTCCCGGCCCGCGACGTGGCGGACCTCTTGAAGTTCATCCGCTCCTGGCAGAAAGGCGCGGTCATCGCCCTGGACCGCCCGGCCCGGCGCGGCGAGCCCGAGTTCGGCAAGCTCATCTACGACAAGGCCTGCGTCTCCTGCCACGGCCCTGAAGGCCGCGGCGGCGTCGGCGGCCAGATCGGCAACCCGGGCTTCCTGGCCTCGGCCAAGGACGAGTTCCTCTGGCGCACGATCGCCCACGGCAAGCAGGGAAGCGGCATGCGCGGCTTCCTCGAAGGCCGCAGCATCGGGACCCTGATGTCGCTCAACTCCTCCGACATCGACCATGTCGTGTCCTACCTGCGCACGCTGGGCGTCAAGCCCCGCGTGGACCTGCTCGACCGGGAGTTCCCCGGCGCCTCGGCGGCCATGGGCAAGGAGCTCTTCCTCGGCAAGGGCGGCTGCTCGAAGTGCCACGGCGAGCAAGGCGAAGGCTCCAGCGGCCCCTCGCTCAATTCGCTGGGCTTCCTCAAGGCGGCCTCCAACGGCTACCTGGCCGCGACGATCATCATGGGCCGCCAAGGCACGGAGATGCGTCCGTTCGGGCAAGAAGGCAACGTGGTCAATCTGAGCCAGCGGGAGGTCATGGACCTCGTCGCCTTCATCCGCTCCTGGGAGAAGGACCCTCCGACCGTGACCCGCGTGATCGACCGCACCGAAAGCGCCGTGCGCGAAGGCGCGGGGCTCTTCAAACGCTACTGCATCGCCTGCCACGGTGAGGAAGGGCGCGGCCAAGCCTCGCTCGGCACCAAGGGCTACGCGCCTTCCCTCAACACTCCGGAATTCCTGCGCGCCGCCGACGACGGACTCTTGATGGCCACCATCGCCCTGGGGCGTCCGAACACCCCTATGCGCCCCTTCGGCGCGGGGGCCGGCGGCTTCGCCGACCTCTCCGCCGCCGAGATCCGCAAGATCGTCGCCTACATGCGCTCCTGGGAGGAAAAGAAATGAACCACCGATCGCTCCTCGGCCCCGGGGCCAGGTCCGCCTGCGCCGCCCTCGTCTTCCTGGGCGCGGCGGCCTTCCTCGCCGGCCTCAAGCTCGCGCCCCAGCGCGCGCTGGCGGCGCTGCTGCTGGGCAACTCCTACTTCCTGATGCTGGCTATCACGGCCCTGGTCTTCATCGCCGTCTCCAACCTGTCCGTGGCGGCCTGGCCGGTGCTCTTCCGGCGAGTCCCCGAAGCGATGACGGCCTACCTCCCCGCCGGCGCCGCGGTGATGCTCGTCGTGCTGCTGGGGTCGCATACCCTCTACCATTGGGCGCATGCCGCGGCGGCCGTGCACGATCCGGTCCTGCACGCCAAAGCCGGGTACCTCAACCTGCCGTTCTGGACGGTGCGCTTGGTCCTGATCCTTGCATCGTGGTGGGTGTTCGCGCGGGCCATCGTCAAGAATTCCCGTCTCCAGGACGAAGACGGGGACGTGGAGCGCACGCACAAGAACAAGCGGCTCTCCGCCGCCTTCATGGTGGTCTTCGGCTTGACCTTCACGCTGGCCTCCATCGACTGGGTGATGTCTTTGGAGCCGCATTGGTACAGCACGATGTTCCCCTGGTACATGTTCGGCGGAGCGTTCCTGCACGCCCTAGCCGCCGTCGCCTTGCTCACCGTCCTGCTCAACCGGCAAGGGCTCTTCCCCGAGCTCAACTCGCACCATCGCCACGACCTGGGGAAATTCGTCTTCGGCTTCGGCGTCTTCTGGGCCTATCTCTGGTTCTGCCAGTTCCTGCTGATCTGGTACGCGAACATCCCCGAGGAGACCGCCTATTACGCCGTGCGCTCCT
>CAZEAE010000051.1:0-22729 GCA_964510095.1 uncultured Elusimicrobia bacterium
CCCCAGCACTTCCAACGCTGGAAGTGCTGGGGATAACTGGGGACGCGAACCGGGGTCCGGGGAGGCGCAATCACAAAACAGGGGTGCCCCAGTCCGGGAACATGGAGTGAGAATCAGCGCTTATCAAAGGAGCGGCTTGACGCGTCGGGGCGCGAATCGCTCTAATGCTGCATGGCAAGGAAGCGCCGCAAGGGGGGCTGGAAGGCGCTCTTCGGGCTCCTGTCCATCGGCGTCGTCTTGGGCTGCGCCCTTTACCTTTTCTGGCTGCCGGACGTGCGGCCCTTGAAGAGGAGCAACCCGACGACCACCGCCTTCATCGTCCGCCGCCAGCGGCTGGCCGCGGCCGAAGGCAAGCCCTTCAAGCCTCAGCTGGCATGGGTGCCTTGGGCCCGGATCTCGGAGCACCTGAAGCATGCGGTGCTGGTCGCCGAGGACGACATGTTCTACCGGCACGACGGCGTGGACTGGGAAGGCACGCGCGCCGCCTTCGAGAAGGACTGGAAGCTCAAGAAGCTGGCCTTCGGCGGCAGCACGATCACCCAACAGGTGGCGCGCAACCTGTATCTATCTCCGTCCAAGAACCCGCTGCGCAAGATCAAGGAGGTCTTCATCGCCTGGCGCTTGGAGAAAGAGCTGGGCAAGCGGCGCATCTTCGAGATCTACCTCAACATCGCCGAATGGGGCAGGGGCATCTACGGCGCCGAGGCCGCGGCGCGGGCCTATTTCGGCAAACCCGCCTCCGAGCTGACCGCCGACGAGGCCGTGGCCATGGCCGTGGTCTTGCCCAGCCCCCGGCGGCATAATCCCGCCAAGCGCGGGCGCTACGTGGAGCGCAACATGGCCCGCGTCATGGGCCGCATGAGGGCTTCGGGGTTCCTGCCCGAAGAGGCGCCCGCTTCCGACGAGATACCCGATCTAGAGGAGGTCCCGATAAGCCATGATGAAGAAGGAGACGCCGCGTCCGTTGTTCCCGCCGCTCAAGCCGTACCGTGAAGGCCGGCTGAGGGTCTCAAAGCTCCACGACCTGCACTTCGAGGAGTGCGGCAGCCCTAAGGGCAAGCCGCTGATCTTCCTGCACGGCGGCCCCGGCGGAGGCACCGACCCGGTCTATAGACGCTACTTCGACCCTAAGAAGTGGCGGATCGTCCTATTCGACCAGCGCGGCTGCGGCAAGAGCACCCCTCATGCCGAGCTGCGCGAGAACACGACCTGGGACTTGGTCGAAGACATCGAGAAGCTGCGGCGCCATCTGGGCATAGAGCGCTGGGTGGTCTTCGGCGGCAGCTGGGGCAGCACTTTGTCCTTGGCCTACAGCCAGAAGCACCCCGCAAGGTGCAAGGCGATCATCCTGCGCGGGATCTTCCTGCTGCGCAAGAAGGAGCTGGATTGGTTCTACCAGGAGGGCGGCACCAGCGCGCTGTTCCCCGATCTTTGGGAGCGCTACGTCCGACCCATCCCGGTCCGCGAGCGCGGCGACATGGTGCGCGCTTATCACAAGCGCCTGACCAGCAAGAGCCGCAAGGTGCGCCTGGAGGCGGCCAAAGCCTGGTCCATCTGGGAGGGGGCGACCAGCAAGCTGCGGCTGGACCCTTCGCTGCTCAAGCGCTTCGGCCAGGGCCGCTTCGCCGAGAGCTTCGCTCGCATCGAATGCCATTACTTCATCAATAAGGGCTTTCTAAGGAAGGACACGCAGCTGCTCGATGATGTCCGGAAGATCCGCAAGATCCCCGCCGTCATCGTCCAGGGCCGCTATGACGTGATCTGCCCGATGATGTCGGCCTGGGCGCTGCATAAGGCCTGGCCCGAGGCTGAGTTCCGCGTCATACCCGACGCCGGACATTCGATGACCGAGCTCGGCACCCGCAGCGCCTTGATCGAGGCCGCCGAGAGGTTCTCCCGGCTGTAGGGTTGGGGCCAGGCACCACAGTTGTTCGGTTATTTCACGATAACCGAACAACTGTGGTGCCTGGCCCCGTTCTTGGTCTTGACATCGAACGATAGTTCGACTATACTCCTATTCGCCGAGAGGAGACCCGATGCCTGAACAACTGACGCCTAAACAGAGCAATATCCTCAAGCTCATCAAGGACTTCATGGCCGAGCACGGCTATGCCCCGACGGTGCGCGAATTAGGGCGTTTGGCGCGCCTGAAATCGACCGACACGGTGCAGTTCCACCTGGACAACCTGCGCTCCAAGGGCTTCCTTGATTCGGTCACCGGCAAGTCCCGCACCTTGGCTTTCCCGGGCGTCGAGCGCGTCGCGATGATCCCGATCTTGGGCAGCGTGCCGGCCGGTCCGGCGGTCGGTTCCTACCCCGACGTGCAGGGCTCGGTGCCCGCTCCCGTCGGCAGCGAGGACATCGACGCGCTCTTCGCCCTTAAGATCAAGGGCGACAGCATGGACCCCACGCTCATGAACCATGATACCGTGCTGGTGCGCTGGCAGGAGACCGCCAACCACGGAGACATCGTCGTCGCCCGTTTCGAGGAAGAGGAATCGACCGTCAAGCGCCTGAAGCTGCGTCCTGGCGGCGCGCTGCTGGTGCCCGACAACACCAAGTACCCGCCGTTCGCTCTGGGCGAAGGCAAGATCGCCGGCAAGGTGATCTCTTTGATCCGCCGCCTTTAATCTTCGGTCCAGCGCAGCGGCGGGACGTCCATCAGGGAGAAGTGCCCGGCCTTCAGGGCCAGCTGCACCGGCTGAAGGTCCAGGGCCAGGCCCTCGGCGATGTCGAAGCCCAGCAGCGCCTCGCAAGCGCGGGCCTTTTCCAGACCCTTCTCCAACAGGTAGAGCGCGCCTTCCAGGGCGGTGGGCTCGAGCTCCAGCTTGTGGAAGGCCGCCGCCAGCTGGATGAGCCCCTGCAGGGCTAGGCGCTCCAGGCCGCCGGACTTCCTCCAAACGCTCTCCAGGTGCTCGTGCGTGTCGAAGTAGAGGCCGCGGTTGAAGAGGGTCTCCGAGAGCTCTAGATGCTCGGAGAAAGTCGCGGGCTTGCCCGTGTGGCGCTTGAACCAGCTTTTCAGGGCGGAGCGGTAGCGCGGCGCCCGGTCGTCGGTGTAGGAGTCGCCTCCCAGGCTTTCGAAAGCGGACGCCTGCCCCGGGTCCGCGAGGGCCGCTTCCAGCCTCCGGTAGAGCTCGTCGCGGCGCGCGACCGGGACCATGCGTGCCTTAGCGGTCCCGAGGAGGGACCTTCTTGATGAGGATGTAGAGCTTGCCGTCGTTCCAGGTGTTGCGCGCGGTGGTCGCGGCTTCTTTGCCGTGGCCGGCGTAGATGTCGACGCGGCCCGGGCCCTTGATGGCCCCGCCGGTGTCCATGCACAAAGCGAAGCGGCTGTTGGGGAACTGGCCCAGCAGGCGGCCGTCCTTGTCCGCCTGCGGCGTCGACGTGGTGAAGAACGCCAAGGCTCCGAGTGGGATGACGGCCGGGTCGATGGCGATGGAGCGCGCGGGCGTCAGGGACTCCTGCACGCTGCCGAAAGGCTCGCCGTCGGCCGGCAGCGGCACCACCTCGAAGAACGTATAGCGCGGGTTCTGCGACAGCAGCCAGGACTCGGACTCGGGATGGTCGATCAGATAATTGCGCAGCTTATCGTGCGTGATCTCGTCGCGCGTCATCACGCCCGTCTTGACCAGCGTCAGCCCCACGGAATTGTAGGGCCGGGCGTTGGTGGCGGCGTAGCGGGCCAGCACCTCCTTGCCCGAGGTCAGCTTGAGGATGCCCGAGCCTTGGATATGCAGGTCGAGGACGTCGAAGCGGTCCTTGAGCCAGGCCACCTCATGCCCTTTGCCGGCCAGCGCCTTGCGGATGTCGATCTCTTCACGGGAGAAATAGGGGACCAGGCGGTTGGTCTTCTTATCGACGCGCGCCGTCAGCGTCTCCCCGTTGTATTTTTTGTCGAAGAGGCCGAGGTCGGCGTCGACCATATCGGCGGGCTTGCGGTAGAGGGGGAATCGGTACTTCTCCGTCTTCTTCAGGCTGGCCGTCAGGACGGGCTGATAGTAGGAGGAGAACACGACGCGGCCCGTGCCGTCCAGGCCGTTGGACTGGTAAACGTCGAACTCCCTGCGGATGCGCTCGTTGAGCCCCGCGGGGCTCCCCGAGCTTTTGAGGATCTCCAGCAGCGCCCGGATCGAGTCTTCGAGCACCGCGTATCCATAGTCGCGCTCGCCCAGGCGCAGGTAGCGGCCCGCGGGCTTTTCCTTGGCCAGGTAGGCCAAGGTCTTGTTCGCGGCTTTGACCAGGCCCGCGGTGGACTTGAAGGAGTCCTCGAAGACGGGCAGCTCCTCCTCGCTGAGTAGCCGAAAGGCCGGGCGGGCCGGGATGGTGGACACTAAGGTGGGGGAGGAGGCGGTCTGGGCGAAGGCCGAAGACGGCGCCAGCGCCAGGCACAGCAGGGTCCAGGCCCGGAGGTTGCTCATGCCGCAGTATAAGAATTTTGCGGCCCGAGGGACAAGGGCCCGACGACAGGCGCGGCCCTCTTGATTTTTCCTCGTCGGCGTGCTATACTTCATGACCCTATTTCGGCTCGTAACGCTAAAATATGGCGATAGATGCACACATCTAACGAAGCCCGCCTGTTTGAGAGGTCCCATGTATCTTAAGTCCATCGATATCGTCGGCTACAAATCCTTCGCGCTCAAGACCCACGTCGACCTTGAGCCCGGGATCACCGGCATCATCGGGCCCAACGGCTGCGGCAAGTCCAACATCATGGAGTCGGTGCGCTGGTGCTTGGGCGAGATGTCCTGGAAGTCCCTTCGCGCCGACCACATGACCGACGTCATCTTCGCCGGCACGGCCAAGCGCCCCGCGCTTTCCATGACGGAAGTCACCCTCACCTTCGACAACGCCGCCAGCATGCTGCCGGTGCAGTTCTCCGAGGTCACGATCTCGCGGCGCATCTTCCGCTCCGGCGAGTCGGCTTATTTCCTCAATAAGACGCAGTGCCGCCTGCGCGACATCCGCGAGCTTTTCTTGGATACGGGCTTGGGCGGCGACGGCTACGCCATCATCGACCAGGGCGGCGTCGACGCCATGATCAGCGCCAAACCCGAGGAGCGCCGCGCCTTCTTCGAAGAGGCCGCCGGCGTCGCCAAGTACAAGGCCAAGCGCGAGGAAGCGCTGCGCAAGCTCGAGCGCGTCGAGATGGACATGGGCCGCCTGCAGGACTCGGTGTCTTTGATCGACGAGCAGGTCAAGAAGCTCGACTCCGACGCGCGCAAGGCCAAGCTTTACAAGAAATACAAGGAAGAGCTCTCCGCGATGGAGGCGGCGCATATCCTCGAGCAGGTCGCCGTCATCGAGGGCGACTTGGCCGCGCTGGCCCTCAAGGTCGGCCCCTTGGAGGAGACCCTCGGCATAAAGCGCGTCGAGATGAACGCCCAGGGCGCCCACCTTTCCGCGCTGAACCTCGAAAAGGCCAACCAGCAGAACCAGGCCCTGTCCTGCAACCAGAAGATCGCCGACGTCAAATCCGAGATCGGCCGGCTCGAGGAGCGCCTGACGGGCGCCGCCGCGTCGATCACCGAGATGGAGACGCGCGCCGCCGCCTGCGCCTTGGAGCTGGCGCAATCCGAGGAGCGCCTCTCCGGCATCGGGCCTGAGATCGAGCGCGCCAGCGACCAGGTGCGCCAAGCCGAGGAGACTCGCGCCAAGGCCCAGGGGGAAGTCGACAGCTGGAACGCCAGGCTTTCGGAGATGACCGCCGCCTTGCGCGTCGCCGAGCAGGGGCAGGGCGAGGTCCGCCGCCGCGCCCTGCAGGCCGTCGAGGAGAAGCTTTCCTTGGAGCGGGGGCTCTCGAAGGCCGAGTCCTCCGGAGCGCACCAGGAGCAGAACGCCCGCGCCCGCCTGCGCGAGCTGGACCGCGACCTGAGCCAGGTCGACACCGGCCGCAAGAGCCTGGAGTCGCTGACGGAGAGCTCGCAGAAGCAGCAGCAGGTCATCGCCGAAGCCCAAGCCGCCCATGCGGCCGCGGAGGCCGCGCTGCTCGACCTGCGCCGCCGCCAGACGGCGCTCAACGAGGAGACCCTGACGCTCCACTCCGACCTGGCCGGCGCCAAGGCCCGCTCCGAGTCGCTCGAAGCCCAAGGCGGCCAGAACCCTTATTGGGTGGGCGCTCAAGCCTGCCTCAACGCCGGCATCGAGGGCGTGGTCGGCACCGTGCGCAGCCTCATCAAGGTCGATGAGGCGGTCAAGCCCTACCTGGAAGACGTGCTCGGCGAGCGGCTCTACGCCGTCGTCTGCGAGCATTCCGCCGCCGCCCGCGCGGGCGTCGAGTTCCTGCAGGCGGCAGGCCGCGGCCGCGCCCGCTTCCTGGTGCTGAGCTCGCTGCCCGCCTCGGCGTCTTCGGGCAAGGTCTATCCCGAGGAGGCCCGGCCCCTGCTCCAGCATGTGCAGTGCGACCCGAAGCATGATGCCGCCGTCCGCTTCCTGCTCGAGGAGAGCTACGCCATGGGCAAGGTGCTCTTCGGCGACCATTGGGTCTACGGCGGCTCGGCGGCCGTCGAGAGCCTGCAGCTGAGCTTGTCGGACGTCGGCGAGGTGAAGTCCCAGATCGCCGGTCTTGAAGCACGCCGCGGCACGCTGTCCGAAGAAGGCGTCCGCTGCGCTTCGGGCACCGCCGCCGCCGAGACGCTGCTGCGGCAGGCCGCCTCGGCCCTGAGCGAGGCGTTGGGCGCCGAGCGGGCGCTGAAGGCCCAGCTCTCGGAGAAGGAAGAGACCCTCGGGCTGCATGTCAAGAACGTCGAGCTCTCCACCGGAGAAGCCGCGCGCGTGCTGGCCGAGATGGCGCTGACCAAGGAAGAGGTCCACCTGCTGCGCGCCAAGATCGCCGCGGCCGCCGAGGCCGCGTCTTTGACCCGGCAGACCGAGGACGACGCCGCCGCCAAGGTGACGGCCGCCAAGGAAGACCTGGCCAAGGGCCATGCCGGCCAGGAGCTGCTCACGAGCAAGCTCGAGTCCTACCAGCAGCAGCTGTCCTTCCTCGCCGGCGCCTATGAGCGCCTGGCCCAGGATAAGACCGGGCTCGAGGCATCCGTGGAGCGCCGCCGCAAGGAGCTCTCGGACCTGGCCCTGCGCAAGGACGAGACCCTCATCATCCAGGACCAGTCGCGCCAGCAGCTGCAGGTGCTGGGCGGGGAGCTGGCGACCCGCGAGAACGAGGCCAAGGTCGTCTTCGACCGCCTCCAGGACCTCGAGAAGGACATCGCCGAGCGCGAGAAGAGCGTGCGCGCGCTCAAGCTCGAGTGCGACGCGGCGCAGACCGAGCTGCATCAGCATGAGATCTCGTCGAGCAACCTCAAGACGCGCATGGACGTCCTGCGCACGCGTCTTTGGGACGACTGGCAGCTGGCCTTCGAGGAGGCCCGGGCGAAGTTCACCGGCCAAGTGGTCGATACCGAGCGCATGGATATGATGCGCAAGCGCATCGCCGGCATGGGCAACATCAACATGGCCGCCCCCGAGGAATACGAGGCGCTGGCCCAGAAGCAGACCTTCCTGACGACCCAGATCAACGACCTCAACGCGGCCAAGGAAGACCTCAAGGCGGCCATCTCGAAGATCAACGGCACCACCCGGGAGAACTTCCGCCAGACCTTCATCGACGTGCGCGAGCATTTCCGGCGCCTCTACGGCGTGCTCTTCGAAGGCGGCGAGGCCGACCTGGTGCTGACCGACCCCGAGAACATCCTGGAGACCGGCATCGACATCGTCGCCCAGCCGCCGGGCAAGCGCCTGCAGAGCATCTCCCTGCTCTCCGGCGGAGAGAAGACCCTGACGGCGATCGCGCTCCTGTTCGCCTTCTTCATGGTCAAGCCTTCGCCTTTCTGCATGCTCGACGAGGCCGACGCGGCCTTGGACGACGCCAACGTGGAGCGCTTCGTCAGCCTGCTCAAGGAGTTCCAGTCGCGGTCCCAATTCCTCATCGTCAGCCACAACAAGCGCACGATGGAAGCCGCCGACGTGATCTACGGCGTGACGATGGAGGAGATGGGCGTCAGCCAGCTCATCTCGGTGGACTTCCGCAAGAAAGCCAGCATCGTCAAGGCCGAAGCTCCCAAGGCCCCCGAGACGCACGGGCCTTTCGAGATGGCGGCCGGAGGCGTCTCTTCCGCCGGCACGGCGGTCGCGGAGGCTCCGGCGGCCGTCGAGGCCCTCCCCGAGACCATGGAGATGACCACGCCCGGGCCTGAGCCGGTGAGGGCCGATGCCGTCGTGGCGGAGGCTGCGGTCGTCGTAGAGCCAGAAGCCGTCGCGGAAGCTCCGGTGGCCTTGGAGAGCCCGGTCGCGGCGCCGGATCAAGACGAGCACGCCTAGGGCGTTAGAGCGGCTGATTTTCGGCCAGGACTGTTACCGGTAACAGTCGCGTCGCCGCTCGGGCTGGACTGTCGCCGGCTACAGTAGTACCATCTCCTATGCTCTACGGGGTCTTCTCGGACATCCATTCCAACCTCGAGGCCTTGAACGCCGTCTTGGACGCTTTCGAGTCGGCCAAGGTCGAGGGCTACATCTGCGCCGGCGACCTGGTCGGCTACGGCCCGGAGCCCAACGCCGTGTTGGAGCGCATCCGAGAGCTCAAGAACTGCCAGGTCATCTGCGGCAACCACGACCTGGCCGTCATCGGCCGCCTGGACGTGGAGTGGTTCAACGCCTACGCCCGCTCCGCCGCCTTGTGGACCCGCAACGTGCTGACGTCGGACTCGCGCGCTTATCTCGAGAGCCTGACGGCCAAGCTCGACGCCAAGGATTTCACGCTGGCGCACGGCACGCCGCGCAAGCCCGCCGAAGAATATCTGATGACGGCTCATACGTTCCGCGAGAACATCTCGCGCGTCCACGTCTGGCCGCTGATCGTCGGCCACAGCCATATGCCGCATTGCTTCCGCATCAACGTGGAAGGCCAGGTCGAGGATATCGACCTCTTGGACCATCAGGTCGTCGAGATGGGCCGCGCCGCGTACGGCACGATGCCGATCGTCTTCAATCCGGGGTCCGTCGGCCAGCCGCGCGACCACGACCCGCGCGCCTCCTGCGCCCTCTTCGATTCAGGCAAGGGGACTTGGCGCAGCCTGCGCCTCTCTTACGACATCGCCGCGGTCCAGGCGAAGATGCGCAGCAACGGCTTGCCCGAGTATCTTGCCCTGCGCTTGGCTTACGGTCAATAACGAGCATTGCCCGCTGTCCTATTTTCCCGCGCCAGAATTTGCTTGCAATGCACCGCCGCAGGTTTATAGAATCATGTGTCGCCGCTGGAGCACTATGAACGACTTAATGACTGACACCGACAAACCCACGGAGGTCTACATGTTCTCGCGTTCCCTCTTCCTGCTTCCCGTCCTCTTGTCTCTGGCCCTCAATGCCGCCGCCGCTTCGGTCTCCGAGGGGCTGATCCTGGGCGCCGAGCAGGGCTTCCTCGGCCTTCAGGCCGGTTCGCTGCGCTTCGCTCCGGGCGCCGCCCAGAACGTCGATTTCGGCCGGCCTTCCGCCGCCGTCGTCATCCCGGGTCTGGACCTCAACGGCTTCGACACCTTCCTTAAGCAGCATACGACCGTGATCCAGCAGACGGGGGCTTCCGTGCGCGGGCTTGCCGCGCCCGTGGCTCAGTTGGAATTGGGGGGCTTGCTCAACAAGCACCTCAAGACCACCCTGAAGTTCAACCTCGGCGGCAAGGACCTTTGGATCAGCGGGGCTTTCGACCGCGATCAGAACGCCTTCGTCTCCATCCTGGTCGACGGCTCGGAGCCTTTGTTCTTCAACGTGCGCGCGCTCCTCGACAAGGAGGAGCTCCTCGCCATCGGGACCGGGTCCTACAAGCTGTCCCTGTCGCCCAACATCATCAACCAGATGGAGAGCGAGATCGTCCTCAAGAACGTCGCCGACCGCAAGGACCGCGAGAGCGTGACGATCAAGGAGATGCTCGATGCCGTCTCCGCCGCTGGCGCCGAGCTCAAGCTTTCCGACCAGTCCTATCGGGCGTTCTACTACGATGACATCAAGAACGGCCGCCAGGACAAGACGGCGAAGGCCTTCGCCTTCATCCTGACCGACGCGAAGGGCGAGATCCACGCCTTCCTGGTGCCCGCCGACCTCGTCCCCAGCGACAAGGCGGCCGTCTTCAAGATGTACAACAACAAGACGGTCGGCCTTCAGCAGGCCGGCGGCAAGCTGCAGGTGTTCGAAAACCCTTAAGCCTTCGGATCACGGTCTGGTCCATGGCCCCCTCTACGGAGGGGGCCTTTTTTTGTGTGAATCCTAGTGCCAGGCTTGTAGGATTTAAGGTAAAAACCGCGCTAGGCCCTTTGACAAGGGTGCTTTGGGCCCTACGGCCCATGTCAGTCGAGAGGTCGCATGTTACCATCTGAACAGTATCTTAAGGAGGAACTGCCATGTTGAAGAAGTCTGGGGCCGAGGCCGAAGGGCGTAAGCACGGCTGCAAGTCCCGCATCACCGCGGGACAAGAGCGTTCTCGCGTCAGCGTCGCCTATGAGAGCCATGCCCAAGTCTATCTCTGGACCACCGATCGCAGGCCCAGCCCCCTCATCAAGCGCTGACGGAGCCTATGGAAGGAAAGGCTCCTTCGATGCGTCGCGCGGGCGCCCTGCTTTGGGCGTCGCTCGCCTTTTTAGGCCCCGCGGCCGCGCCGGCCAGCGGCGCCAACCCCAGCATGTCGGCTGACTTCCATGCGATGATGGAGTGGCTGAGCCATGAGATGGCCCAGGGCTTGGCGTTCAACGCCGGCTCCACCTTCGATCCTCCCCAAGAGGTCAAGAGCCGGCGCTTCCAGCCCGACATCAGCTTGGGCATCGGCAAGATGCCGCTCGATAAGAAGAAGTTCCCGACCCTGACGGTCCCGGCGCTCACGGACCTGCCCGCGTCCAAGATATTCCCGTCCTCCGTGCTCTTCCCGAACTTGGCCGTCCACTTGCGGGCCGGGCTGCCGGCCCGCATGGACATGTCCCTGCGTTTTGCCAACGCGACGACGCCCAAGGGCTATAAGATCTCGCCGACTACGACCGGCGCGGCCCAGTCTAACTCCATCGGGTTCGGCTTGCGCCGGCATTTCTTCGGGGAGGACGGCCTGCCCCTCTTGGGCCTGGGCGCCAACTATAACCATGTCTATGGCCGCTTCGCGTACAACACCAAATTCGGAGTCGACAGCATCCAGGGTTTTTCCGCCGATAGCGACGTCAGCGGGGCCATCGCCTGGAACATCAGCAGCTACGGCTTGAACGCCGTCCTGAGCCGGACCTACGGCCGCTGGACGCCGTTCGGCGGCGTCGGCTATAACTACACCACCGGTTCGGTGCGCGCCCGCCTCGAGCTTAATTCGGAGACGCCGCTGATCGCCCCGGTCGTGGGCGAGGCCAGCGACCACCCCGAGCAGAGCCAGGCGCGCTTCATCCTGGGCGTCCAGACGAACCGCTCTTGGGCCAATTTCTTCTCCAACCTCGAGATCCAGGCCGTCGGCTCCGGGGCGGGCCGGGCCTGGGTCATCCACTCCGGCATCACGCTTCCTTTCGAGATCGGCGCCAGAGGCTTCTCCTCCACAAGGCGCGCGCAGAGGAAGCAGCTCGAGAAGCAGGCCGGCAAGCAGAAGGCGGCGAGCGCCGTGCAGCGCGGCGACTACGGCGAGCCCGTCGAGAAGCCCGAGGGCAAGAAGAAAATTAAGACGAAGATGCCGGCCTTGAACGCACCGGTGCCAGCGCCGGCGCAATCTCAGCCGGACCTGATCTTTATCCAATGACGATGATGAAAAAGAGCGTCGCCTTCCTGCTCAGCCTGAGCCTGATCCTGCTCTCGGCCGGGCTCGATCCTTGGCAGGCCTTGGCGGCCCAGACGGCGGCGCCGCGCCTGACGGGCGGCGGCCTGGCCATCGTCCCGGCGGTGCCTGTCGGCCTCGGTTCCTCCTTGGCGGCGCCCAGCCGCCACTCCCTGTCTCCCGCCTTGACGGCGGCCCCGTCGCTGCAGAGCGCCCCAGGCTTGTCTTTGACCGTCGCGCCCGCGCTCGAGGCGTTGCCCGCCTCCGCGCTGCTCCAACCTTTCGTCGAGGCCCCCGCTGCGGCCGCCCTGACTCCTTTCGACTTGACGATGCAGCGTCTGGCCGTTCCTCAGGTAGAAAACGCCTCCAAAGACGCGGCCGGGCAGGATTTCTCACAACGCATCGGCGAAGGCCCGGCGGCGGAGACCTCCGCCGTAGAAGTCGCGCCCGAGGAGTCGCGGGCTTTCCCGCTGGCGGCTTCTTCCGAGGGTGATGCGGTCTCCGCCTCGGGGCTTCCCGTTCCGCGCGCCGCGCAGCGCAAGCAGGCGCGTTCGCCCTTGTTCCCGCTCACGGTCGCCGGCGTGCTGGCGGCCGCCACCTTCGGGCTCCAGACGGCGGCCGTGGCCCTGCCCAAAGCGGTCGCCTGGTTCGTCCCGACCCTGAGCGCTCAAGGCGTAGACGCCGGCGGCGGCCTGCTCCAGGCCACCCTCGGCGTCGCGGCCGTGGGGGCCGCCGCCCTAGGCGCGGTCTTCGCCGTCGGCGCGCTCGTCGACTTCGGCGTCCTGAGCTACGTCAAGGCCAAGGGGCGCAACGTCAGCGACTCCGACTTCTGGTCCTATGTGCGCTCCGAGGTCATGGCCGGCCGGCTCGACGCCGGCGCGGCCGAGCTGCTGAAGATCCACCGCCCGACGAGCCGCTTCGACCTGGATTTCGGCTACACCGCCGGCGGCGCGATCTACCTTCGCCCGGAGCTCATCGCCGCGCCGCTCTTGTTCCGCCAGACCCTGCTCCATGAGCTGCATCATTATCAAGCCAACAGCGTCCGCGGCCCTCCGCGCGGCCGCCTCGGCCGCGTCCTCTCCTCGATCGTCTCCGAGTTCCATGCGCGTGCCGCGGAATTCCGTCCTGCCCAAGGCCTCAAGGCCCGGCGCATCCCGGTCCTGGAACGGGTCCTGCGCAACGCGCAGATCTCCCTTCGCTTGGGCGAGGCCTACGACGTCCTGGTCGTCAACTCCGAGTCCGGCGAACTGAAGGACCCGGCCGTCTACCAGGCGCTGTCGGGCGGCAAGGCTCGAGTCGAGACGGTCAAGACGGCTTCGCCCCAGGACGTGCTGGGCGAGGGGAAGAACGCCGGGCGCTACCAAGCGGTCGTCCTCGACCAGCCTTTCGCGCTGCTGCCCGCGGCGGCCTCCGCCGACGACAAGAGGCTGGGCTTGGCGCTCAAGCAGCTCGACAGCCTCTTCGTCCTGGCCACGCGGCTCCTGCCTCAGGCCAACAGCGGCTTCTCGGCGGGGACCTCCGACAGCACGCGCTACCAGACGCTCAGCGAGCAGGCCGTCCTGCTGAACAAGAACGACAAGCGCGGCATGGAAGGCTTCGAGAAGCTCATCAAGCAGTTCTGGCGGGAGATCGCCGCCACGCGACTCAAAGGCCTGGCGGTCTCCGCCGTCATCGAGAACCTCTATAAAGGGATGCGCAACAAGGGCACGGCCTTCCTGTCGTTCGGTCCCACCGACCCCGGCGTGCTGGTCTGGGAGAAGCTGCTGCGCTATTGGGAAGCTGAAGACGGCGGGCAGTTCCGGGTCTCCCGCGTCGACCTGGAGAACGGCGGCCACATCCTGATCCTGCGCAAGCTGGAGACCCGCGTCGGGCTCTGGCTCAAGCCCTTGAAAGGGGGGCTTTTAGAGACTTCGGTGGCCAACGCCTCGGCCACGTCCCAGGGCCGGGAAGCCGCGCGCAAGGCTCTCATCGCAGGCGGCTTCACGGAGCACCTGGAGACCTTCGGAGCCTTGGAAGTCGACATCCGCCACGTCTTCGGCGCCGATGTGGGGCGCCAGGAGATCTACGTGACGATCCCGCGCCGCAACGCCGCGCAGATCCGCAAGCTCGTGGCCAGCTCATCGGTCCAGATCCAGAGCTCCCAAGAAGACTTCCGGCCTCAGCTCATCGAGTCCGGCGCGCTCCATCAGGCGGCGCCGGTTTGGCAGCTGGGCATCACGGGGGCGGGGGGCAAGATCCTTTGGATCGACACGGGCGCCGACGCCAGCCATGAGGACTTCGGCGGCCGGCTCGACGTCGTCGACATGGTCAACGAAGGACCGGAGGATTGGATCGGCCACGGCACGCACGTCGCCGGGACCTCGATCTCGGGCGGCACCCCCTATACCGGCATGGCCAAGGGCGCCCAAGGCATCATGGCCAAGGTCTTCTCGCGGGAATCCCCGGGCGCCTCCGACGGCGACATCATGGGGTCGGCGGCCATCGCCCTGCAGAAAGGGGTGGATGTCATCAACCTCAGCCTGGGCAGCCGGGGCACCTCCAGCGACAACCTGGCCCGCTTCTTCTCCCAGCTGACCCATCAGAAGAACGCCAACGGGGAATATCCCTTCGTGGTGGCCAGCGCCGGCAACTCCGGCCCCTTCGACCAGACCTTGAGCCAGCCGGCGGCGGGCGAGGATGTCAACGCCACCGCGGCCGCCACGGTCGGCGAGGATGACGGCATCGCCGAGGTCTCCTTCTACAGCTCCGTCGGCCCGGACGTCGACTCCCGCTACGCCATCAAGCGCCTGCGGCTGAAGCCCGACATCACGGTCAAGGGCGGAGACGTCACCACCGAGCCTGGTTCGCCCAACGTCTACCGGCGCGGCGTCTATTCCGCCAAGTCCAAGGACATGCCCAAGAGCCCCTCCGACACGGAGGACGGCAAGCATACCGGCATGTCCGGCACATCCATGGCGTCTCCGATGCTGGCGGGCCTGGCCTTGCTGGTCAAGCTGGCCATCAAGGTCACCGGCGGCATGACGCCGTTCCTTGAAGAGAACATGCCGCTGGCGCTCAAGGCGGTCTTGATGCGCACCGCCGACGATATGAAGCTGCCGGTCTGGTTCCAGGGCGCGGGCTTCGGCAACGCTTGGGCGGCCGTCAAGCTCGTCGCCGCCGCCACGGGCGCGTCGCTCGACGGGGCCATGAGCCGCGCCTGGTCGAAGCTGACGCGCGCGCTGCCGGGGCGCCCCGCCGCGGCGGCCGACGCCTGGGATTGGATCGGCCGCTATAAAGCCGTGCTCGCGCTCGAGGATCATGTCTATTCCCAGGCCGAGCTGGCCAAGGGCGAGGCGCAAGCGCGCTTCGAGGAAGGCGCCACCGAGGACCCCGAGACTCCTCCGGCCGACCGTCAGGCCGCCGGCAACGCCATCCACGCCGAGGCCGTCAAGAAGTTCAATGCCGCCCGCCAGGAAGCCCTGCCCGCGCTCCTGGAGGCGTTGAAAGACCCGGTCTGGCTGGTCCGGCGCCAGGCCGCGCTGGCCCTGCTCAACCTGAAGGTCCCCGAATCCGCGCTGCCGCTGGCCGAGGCGGCGCTCAACGACGAGGACGGCCGCGTGCGGCAGATGGCCTTCCTGGCCTTGGCCGAGATCCCGACGCATGCCGCCGACGTCCTGCTGCAGAAGGCTTCTTCCGACCCGCGTTGGGACACGGCGGTCTACGCCGCCTACGCCTTGGCCCGCCACGGCGACCGCGGCGGCGTCGGCCGCATCGTCGCCGAACTCGGCCACAAGGATAAGTGGGTGCGCTTCACCTCCGCCTGGCTCTTGGGCCAGCTGGGCACGAAGGTCGGCACCTTGGAGGCCGAGGCTTTGTCGGCCCGGGTCAAGGATGCGGCCGAGCGTGGCAACATCCGGCACGTGGCCACCGCCGCGCTCTCCAACCTGGCCGCCACCAACGTCGCGTCCTTGAGCGACGGCGTGGTGCGCGACCTGCTCGACGCCTCGGGCGTTCAGAACCTGGCGCTGACGCGCACCGTCACCAAGGTCTTTCCCGCGGCCCTCAAGAACAAGGCGTTCACCGAGCGCTTGAAGGCCGAGCCGCTGAGATCGATCGTTTCCTCTTTCGTCATGAAGAACAAGGGCGCCGTCGGCCGTCCCGGGGCGCTGGGCGAGCTCGTCGGCCTGCTGGCCCGCGTCCTCGGCTTGCCGCTGGACGTGCCTACGCCCCTGCCGGACTCCACCGGCGCGGGCGTGGCCGGCGTCGATGCGGCCATGGGCGACCTTGACGTTCTAGTCGAGCTGCCCGAGAAGAGCCAAGCCCCCGCTCCCTCGGCCGAGGTCCTGGCCAAGTCCGGCGCGCAGATGAAGGCCGCGCTGCCCTTGTCGCGGGCGTTCTGGGTCAGCGTGCCCGAGCATAAGCTCTTCGCCTTCACGCTCGAGATGCGCGAGGCGGGCTATAACGTCCGTCAGTCCCAGGCGAAATACTCCGCCAGCCGCCGCGTCGGCGAAGCCGGTCCGGGCGCGGGGCTTTCGCTGACGGTCGGCTCCGAGGTCCCTTCCATACCGGAGGGCGCCGATTTGTCCTTGGTGCGCGTCGGAGCCGACGCCGGAGTCTCGGAGGCCCGCCTGATGGCCATGCTCGAGGCCGTCTACGCCAAGGCCGGCGACACTCTGGCCAAGCCGGTCGTCATCGTGCTCTCGGTCGGCGGCCCCGGCTCCGCCCAGTCGCCGCTGAGCCGCCTGCTCAACCGGCTGGCCTTGTCCAACGTGGGCGTCATCGTGCCCGCGGGCAACGAGGGCCCGGGCGACAACACGATCTCCTCGCTGGCCAAGGCGGGCCTGGCCGTCGTCGTGGCCGCGGCCGGCCGCACGCAGGGCTTGGCCGGCTACTCGGCGCGCGGCACGCCGGAGCGGCCCACGATCAGCTGGACGGACGTCGTCGACGATCTAGGCTCCGACCTTCCGAGCCTGGCCGCCGTGGCGGCCAAGGCCGCGCGGGCCATCTTGGGCGAGCCCGAGAGCGCTCCCGCGGCTCAGCCGGCAACCGTCAGCCCGGTCTCCCTGGGCACCGGGGTGGCGGCCGAGCGCAGCGCGGAGAAAGCCGCCGCGCTGGCCAAGCGGATGGCCGAAGTCATGCTGGCGCGCTCCGGCCGCCTGCCCGACGGCTATTTCCTGTATCTGGTCTCCTTGATCAAGCAGAGCCTCTCATCGATGCCCGCCAACCAGCCGCATGAGGTGGGAGCCGGGCTCTTCGACTCCCCCGACCGCGCGCTGGCGCTGCTGGAGACGAAGCTGCTGGACGTCGATCAAGCCCGGGCCGACGCCGAAGCCCTGGCGGCCGAGGCTCGCTTGCGCCACGACCTCGCCGCCGCCGCGCTCGATGGGGGGCCGTCTCCGTTCCAGCGCGTGCGTTCCTCCGCGCGCAAGACGATGCGCGGGCTGTCCATGCCGGCCGTCGAGAGTGCCGCCTCGGCGCTGACGCACTGGCTGTTCGGGACGCGCTGACGTGACTCGATGAGAGTCCATCCGCTCGCGCTAGCCCTGTTGGCCGTGAGCGGCGCACTGACCTTGCCGTCTGTCCGGGCGGCGGGTTTTTCCGATGAGGACCGGCAGTATCTGGGACGCTACCGCGCCTTGCTCGAGGTCTCGCCTGATCCCTGCGGGATCGCGTCCAAGCTCGAGGCCGGCTATAGGCGCATCTTGAAGCAGGCTGACAAGGACCAGGGCGTCGCCGACATCCGCGCCGCGGTCGAGGGCAAGCCGGGCTTCCCTCTGCGCTTGGCCGACGGGGTGCGCCTGACGGAAGGCGTCGCGATGTATGACCAGGACACGCGCTCGGTATACCTCTCGAGCGCTTCGATCTCGCGCCGTCTGCCCGCGGCGGAGGGCGCCTGTCCCTCGGACGAACGTATCGAGAGCCTGGCCCGAGACACGGTCGGGGTCTACGTCCACGAGGTCTCGCATGCGCTGGAGCATGCGGCATTGGGCGAGGACCTTGTGACGTCCTCCGAAGGCGAGATCCTGGCCTACGCCCGAGAATGCCGGTTCCTGTCCCGGCTCAAAGGTTGGCCGCCGCGCTCCTTGGCCTTGGAGGTGAAGCGCCGCAAGAAGAACGACGAGCTGATCGCGGAGAACCAGGCGATCATGGCCCGGCTCAAGAAGATGCAGGGCCAGCCGCCGGGCAAGGATGGCCTCGCCAGGCTTGAGAAGTACGTCCATAAGCTGGAAGCGATCCGTCAGAAGATGGCGCGGCTCGAAGAGGCGAAGATCGAAGTGGACGGCCTTCAATTGATGATGGCCACGATGCTGGACAAATGGAACACGGGTTGGCCGGACTACATCCATTTCATGCTGATCCAGACTAGGACCAGACCCTCGTTGTCCCGGCGTGAGGAGAATCTGGATCGCGCACGTCCTTTCCTCGCCGATGCGGTCGCGGGTCTCAAGGTCGAGCGGCCGGGAACCCTCTCCTACCAGATGATGGAGCGCTCGGTCCGGCTGGGCGAGCAGGACGTGCGGTTCTGGGGCGACCAGGCTCAGGTCGACCGGGCCTTGGCGTTCTACAAGCAAGGATTCCATGACGTCAGACCGGCTCCGAGGGCGAAGCCTCGGCCTGGACCTAAATCTCGACCGAAGGCGAAAAAGACCGTCCTCGATCCGGCCGACCAGATCCAATAGTCGTCGTAGGACCCAAATCCCCTTAGGTCCTTTGTCGCCCAAATATTGCCTATAGGTCCCTGGGGCGGGGCGGGCGATTCGGCTATTCTCAAGGTATGAGACCAGGGGTAAGCCGCTGGCGAAAGCCGCTCTCCACCCTGCTCATCGCCGCCCTGCTCGTCGCCGAGCAGGGCTTCTCGTTTTATGAGGCCGTCGCGGCGACGATCACCTCGGCTCAGACCGGCTCCGCCGGCGTGCGCATCGTTCCCGTCGTGTCGCCGACGGTAAGCGCCCCGGGCTTGGCGCCTTCCATGGCGCCCGGTCTCCTTGCCCCTTCCTTGATCGCCCCGTCGGGCGCCGCGCCGCTCATCCAGCCGTCCCTCGACGTCCCGGCGGCCGCCCCCGCCCTGGCGCTGCCCGCCCCGGTGGTCACTCCTTCGCTGACGCCCAGCGCTCCTTCCGCCGAGAGCTTCTCCCAGCAGTCGACGCGCCTCGGTGAAGACCTGGCGGCCTCCCCGACTCCCGCTTCTCCTGTCGGCCTCTTGCGCGCCTTCTTCGACGGCCTGCGTCCCAAGGCCGAGCTCAGCGAGGCCGGCTCACAGGCGCCTCAGGCCTCGGAAAGCGGCTGGAGCCTGTCGCGTCTGCTGCCGAACAGCTGGCTGTCGGTTCCCCGCGACCAGCCGGCGCGCACGGCTCGCCTCAAAGAGCTCCGCCAAGTGCTCGGCGACGGCACGATCACGCCCCATGGCTTGGTGTCCCCGTTCTCCTTCAAGAAGGCGTCGGGCGAATGGTCCAAGGCCCGCGGCGCCGGCCTCGAGGGTTTCCTTTATAGCAAGCTCGAGCTCGAACGCTCCGGCGCGCTGACCAACGCCCAACAGGCCGATTACTTCGCCTACATCGACGGTCTATTGGCGCCGGTGGCTTGGGCGGCGCCGCTGAGGAAGAGCTTCGCGACCCTCAGCCGCCAGGAGATGACCGCGCCTGCGCTGAACCATGTTTTGAACGAGCTCTTGGTCTCCACCGTCAAGGACCTTCAGGAGCAGGCGATCTCCTTGGACGCCTCGCGCTGGGGCCGGCAGAACAGCACCTACATGATCTTCGCTCGCGCCTACAACAAGCTGCGGCCCGGCAAGAACTTCTTCGGCTCTCTCGATGACGCGGAGCTGGCGCGCATCAAGGCCGAGACCAAGGCCACCGAGGTCTGGCTGATGGACATCTTCGAGATCGGCGAGATCAACCGCTGGGGCACCGGCGGCGGCTCTTCCTACTCGATCAAGGGCTACAGGATGAAGGAGGAGCTCGGCGGCGAGGCCGGTTTCGATTCCTTCGTCATGCGCGCCCACCGCGCCGGGCTCAAGGTCAAAGTGGACTTCATCCCTAATCACACGTCTCTCGACAGCGACATGATCGCCCAGCGCCCCGAGGGCTTTTTGCATTTCGTGCCGCCGCAGCACCTGAGCGACGAGCAGATCATGGCGGGGGTGCCGCGCGAGGGGGGGCCGAACTACGCGCCGATCTATCGCCTGATCACCACCGAGAACTATCCCGAGAACGGCAAAAGGGTCCATAAGCGCATCCTGATCCATCATCCGCGCACCGATTACGGCGACGTCATGTGGGTCGACCTGGCGCAGATCGATTACAGCCATCCCGAGGCGCGGGCCTGGCAGGTCAAGGAGATGAAGCGCCTCATGGCCGACCGCGGCGTGGACTCGGTCCGCCGCGACATGGCCTATGAGATCTTGAACGCCCGCTTTTACCACCGCTGGGTCAAGATCGTCGAGAAAGAGCTGCAGTCCACGCCGGAAGGCTGGGGCCGCCAAGGCACCGTAGCCATGCTGGAGGGCTTCAAAGCGCGGTGGGCCGCGCTCAACGGGGCGGAGTTCATGGAGGAGGCCACCGTCGCGGTCAAGGCCGCCAAGCCGGACGCCGTCATGATCGACGAGGCCTACGCCCATGCCACCGAGCTGTCGCGCTCCGGCTCCGACGGCATCTACAATAAGAGCGACCACGATACCAGCATGGGCCAGGTCGGCCTCTACGACGCCATGGTCAGCCGCAACGGCGGGCGCATCCGGGCCGCTCTGGCCAACGCGGCCTTCCGCCGCTGGCAGCGCGGCGGCGCGCCGATGGTCAACTTCATCGGCACGCACGACGGCGGCGAAGGCAATCCCATCGACAAGTTCGGCAAGCAGTTCCGCGCGGCGGCGGCCACCGCGATGCTGCTGCGCCCCATCCTCTTCTACAACGGCCTCGAGCAAGGCGTGGGCCAGAGCCAGAACCTGATAGCCGACCTTTCGAAGTCGGTGGACCGCGAGAAGGCCATCCCCTACGACATCCCGGTCTTGATCGACTGGTCGCATGCCGACCCGGCCATCCAGGGAACGCTTCGGACGATCATGGCGAAAGGGGAAGAGCACCGTGAGCTCTTGGACCGCGGCGTGACCGATGTCCTGGCGCCTCGCCAAGAATCCCCCGTCGTCGCCTACACGGTGGCTTCCGGGAAGTCCGGCGTCTCCTTGATCGTCGCCGCCAACTACTCCAACGACCGCGCCGGCGCGCTCTTCGCGATGGATAAGCCGCTCTTGGGCGCCTTCGGCGCCTTCCGCCCGAAGGCCGACCGGCGCTATCTGCTGCGCGATGCCTTGAACAACGGCGCCGATGGCCAGCCTCTCAGCTTCGAGCGGTCCGGCAAGGACCTCCTCGACAACGGCCTCTATGTGGAGCTCGACGGCGGCGCGGCGCATCTTTTTGAAGTGACGGAGGTCCCGGGCGCGCCGACCACCGGCCCGCCGCAGGCCGCTTTCTCGCAGATCGACGGCAAGGCGGGGTCGCGCGCGGGCCTGCTGTCGGCCGGCGAGGACCTCCAGGCCGGACAGGAGCAGGGCCGCAAGAGCGCTCCCGCCGCGGAGCAGGGCCGGCTCGCGAAGTTCTTCTCCGCCTCTTGGGATACCTGGACGCAGCGCCTGACCGATTTCGCCGCGATCCCTTTCACCCTGCTTCAGATCCCGCAGATCATCCAGAATTTCGGCAATCTGGCCGACGGCAACGCCGCGGCGCTGGCGAACCTGCCGTGGATGGGCTACTCGACGGGCATCTTGGGCAACATGCTGCTGCTCTCTTACTTCGTGTCGATGAAGGAGAAGAGCGCGGCGCGCGTGCAGGCCATCGGTGTCATCACGAGCACGCTGGTCGTGGGGCAGATCTTCATGGCGGGCTTCATGCCGGCGGCGGCCTTCTTCACCGTGGTGCCGGCCATCGTGGCGGGGCTGGCCCTGAACTTCCTGAACATGAAGGGGAAACTCCCGGGAAAGGCCTGGAGCGTCTGGTCCAAGGCGAGCGGGCTCCTGGGCTTCGTCGCGCTGCCGCAGGTGCTGTGGTCGAGCTTCGCGCCGGCGGCCATGGCTTCCTTCGCGCCGGCGATCATCGCGGCCGCGGTCGGCTTGGCGATCACCTATCTGGACTCCAAGGACAAGCTGCCGGCGCCGGTGAAGAAGGTCTGGGACTCTATCTCGGCTAAGACGGCCACCGCGCTCTTCATGTTCGGCCCGATCGCCCAGCTGATGAGCAACTACGCCAACCCGGCGGGGATGGCCGGCATCTCGGTCCTGACGCTGCTCTTGGCGATGGCCGGAAACCTGGTGATGCTGCCGCGCGCCATGCGCGTCGGCATGGGCGGCGATTGGACGTGGTTCGTCGGCAGCGCCTGGGGCGTGGCCTTGGGCGGCTGGGCCGTGATGATGGGCATGTTCTCAGCCGGCCTGGTCTCCGCCGCGCTGTTCTGGCCCGTGACGGCCCTTATCCCCGCCTACCTGGCCTACGCCTACGTGATGAACCGCCGGACCCTCGGTAAGTAAGCGCCGCGTCCAGGTCGGGATCTAGTCCAGCGGGGTGCGCGCCATTATCTTCTGATCCTCGTCGGGGCTCTTGGAGAATTCCAAATCCGCCGACGGCGGGGTGCGCTCCTTGTCAAGGCCGGCGTTGATGTCCTGAAGGAAAAGGCGGGTGATCTTGCACGCTTTGGGTTTCCCGGCGCAATAAGCTATATCGGCGCCGGTCAAGCTGCGGCCCATGAGTTCATTCTCGTAGGCTTGGCTGAACGTGCTTCTCGCGGAGGCCGTCGCCGCCATCAGCAGAGCCAAACCAAGGCTGGAAGTGACGACTTTTGCTCTCATAATACCTCGCTGGACCTTGTTTAAGTTTAGCCCTCCCCTTTGAAACTGTCAAGGGTCCCCTCCATGTTCCCGGGGTTTTGGCACTCCGTCGGGGAGGCTAGGGCTATCCACGGCCCGGATTTTGCGTTAGGATTCAGGCAGGGGCTGGCCACGGGCAT
>CAZEAE010000052.1:0-22371 GCA_964510095.1 uncultured Elusimicrobia bacterium
CAGCGCGAGGTCCGCCTCGGCCGCCGCGGCGCCGGCGCGGGCGCGCGAACGGCGCGCGACGTCGGGGCGCCCCCAGAAGTAGCGCAGGAGCCTCTGCTTGAGCTCGAGCGCCAGGCGCGAGTCGACCGTCGGGTCGAGGGGGCGGAAGGCGGACGGGTTGACCAGGCGTTCGGCGCGCCAGACCATCCGGGCCTCGGTGCCGAGCAGGGTCGTCTGCGAGAGGCCGGCCTCCCAGCGCTGGAGCCGGGCGCGCGAGCCCTGGAACAGGGGCTGAGCGCGCGGCGCGCGGTCGTCCTGGTAGACGTAGGCCGCGCCGAGCTTGGGGTCGAGGTTGGAGAGGATGAGGGGCTCCTCGAGCCGGGCCGCGTCTAGGCGCGCCTGCGCCGCCCGGGCCTCGGGCGAGCGCTCGACGGCGCGCCGCACGGCTTCCGGCAAGGACAAGGACTCGGCGGCGGCGGGGGCCGCCAGCAGCAGGAGCAGGAGCGCCTTCATGGACCGTATTATAGCTTGGCGGGAGGGGCTAGGGGATGACGAACATGTAGAGCGCGTCGGCGGCGAACTCGGCGGCATGCTCGAAGTAGGCCTTGTCGAACTTGCCTTCGCTGGTGACCTGCACCATCTTGCCGGCGTTGTCTGTGGCGCTGACCAGCCAAGGCGTCCACCAGGCCACGGTGGCCGTGGCGTGGACCACCTTCATGGCCGTCAAGGCGGCGGCGGTGCCCGCGCCGGCGGCCTGGGCGCCCTTGAGGGCGGTGACGGCGTGCCCCGCGCCGAGGGTGGCCCAGAGGACCGGGTTCATGACGCCTTCGGCCACGTTCTCGAAGACGCCGGTGGTCACGCCGCCTGCGATCATCGCCGTCCGGGTCCAGCCTTCTTCCTCCGAGGCGGCATGGATCAGCCGCTTGCCGTAGGAGCCGGCGCCGAAGTCCTCGCGCAGGGTCGCCGCGGCTTCCTTGGCCAGCACTGGGACTTCCAGGACCTGACGGCGCAGCTCGGGCGCCACGGGGAAGCGCTCGGCGTCGAGGGCCTTGCGGCGGTTCTCGACGGCCTGGCTGAAGAGCTGGGCTTTGGCTCCCGCCGTCAGCCGGTCCAGATGCCCCTGATCTCCGACCAGCGTGTTCATCAGCGGGTTGCGGGCGTAGGACCCGCCGGCTTCCAGGCTATAAAGGTCGGAGCCCGTGGTCTGGGCGATGATCGTCTGCGGCGCTCCGGCCAGGCCGGTGTAAAGGGTCTTGGCTACGTTGTCGCAGAACTTCAAAGCCGGCCCGGCTACCGGAGCGTCCATGATCTTCTTCCCGGCATCACCCAGCCAGGACTTTCCTTCTTTGACCGTGACCGTCTTGACCGGCGCCTTCGCCGCATGCTGCCAGCGGCCGTCATCCCAGGTCCGTACCTCCTGCCAGACATGTTCCACCTGATTCTCATGAGCCCAGAGCCCCCAGCCCTTGGCCTGCTTCTCTGCGGTGCTGCCCCATTCGAGCCGGCGGTCGTCGCCGGTATACTCGCGCCAGTAGCCGGCATGCGATTGCTTGGGGGCGCCGCCCCGGCCTTGCTCGATGGCGCCCATCACGATGAAGGCCAGCTTCGGCGCCTGGCCGTCTTGGGGCGTGCCGGCCAGGAACTGGCCCAGCAGGATCCGGCGGCTGCCGTCGCCGCGCTCGAAGACCAGCCGGAAGTGGTTCTCGCCGTCGGCGCTCAGGTGGGCGGCCACGGCGCCTTCGGGGCGCAGCTCGGCGATGTCGCGCAGGAAGTCGCCCAAGGCGCGGGCGCGGGAGCCGTCCTGGTCGGTCTTGCCCAGGACGCCGAGCAATTCGGCGGCGATCCGGCGGCTGAGGGCCGTGCGCTCCCGCGCGTCGGTCTGGGCCAGCAGGTCGGCGACGCCGGCTTCGTAGACGGACTTGCCGGCGGCATCGGTGACGCGCGCGATCCGGGGGGATATGAAGACGACGGTGTCTTGCCCTTTCGCGACAGCGGGGGCCGGGGAGAGAGCCGGGACGTCGAGGCGCAGGTCGGAGCGTACCGGAGAGCGCCGCGTGGAGGCGGCGGCGGAGGTCGCGGCGGAGGCTGGGGCGGCGGCCACCGGCGCCGCCTGGGAGGCTCCGGCGGAGTGGTCGAAAACGCGGCCGGCGGAGGCGGGGTTTTCGGAGGCCAGGCGCAGCAGCTCGCCGGCGCGCTCCAGGGTCTGCGCGGCGGGGCGCGGCGCCAGGGTCTTGGCCAAGGCGCCGAGCCGCGGCGAAGCTCCGGCCCGGGCCTGGGCGAGGAGCCCGCGCAGCTTGTCCGCCTCGTCGCGCAGGAGCTTGGTCTCCGCGGGGCTCAGGGAGAAATCTTCCAGCCGCGCGTCGACGGCGGCCAGGCGGCTCTGGAGCCCGGCGAGCTCCGCCGGCTTGCGTCCGTCGAGATGGGAGAGCAGGTCTGCGCCGAGCGCGCTGAGCTCGTTCCAGAGCTGCAGCGAGGCGAAGGAGGTCAGCGGCTGGGTATGGAAGGCGGCGGGTGACAGGAGCGCCGGGGCGGCGGAGGCCGCGGGGGCCGAGGCCCAGAGGAAAGCCAGCGTCAGCGCCGCGGCTTTCCGGAGCCCCTTGGCCTTCATACCTATAGGATAGGTCCCGTTATGCCTACGGAAACAGGGCCCTAGGTCCTGGGCCTTCCTAGGCCTAAGGGCCTAGGCGGCGACGGTGCGGTAGGTGTCGCGGGCGATGAGGAGCTCTTCGTTGGTGGGGATCACGTAGGCCTTGAGCTTGGAGCCCGGTTTGCTGATGAGCCCGGCTTGCCCGGGCGCCAGCGCCTTGTTCTTGCGCTCGTCGAGCTTGAGGCCCAGGCACTCCAAGCCCGAGCAGACCCGGCGGCGGATCTCGGGGGAGTTCTCGCCGACTCCGGCCGTGAAGACGAGGGCGTCGGCGCCGCCCATCTCGGCGTAGTAGGCGCCGATGTAGCGTTTGACCCGGCTGCAGAACATGTTTATGGCCAGCGTCGCCCGGCGGTCGCCGTTCTCCTTCTCTTCCTCTAGAAGGTCGCGCATGTCGCCGGTCAGCCCGGAGACGCCCAGGAGGCCGGACTGCTTGTTCATCATGGTCCCGACCTCGTCGAGCGTGAGCCCGTCCTTATGGGTGAGATATTCGATGATCGAGGCGTCGACATCGCCGCAGCGGGTGCCCATCAGGAGTCCCTCCAGGGGGGTGAAGCCCATGGAGGTGTTGACGGAGTCTCCGGCCTTGATGGCGCAGGCCGAGGCGCCGTTGCCCAGGTGCAGGGTGATGATTTTGACCTTTTCGCGGGGCAGGCCCAGCATGGTGCGGTAGTGGTAGGCGACGTAGCGGTGCGAGGTGCCGTGGAAGCCGTAGCGGCGGAGCTTGTGGCGGCGGTAGAGCTGATAAGGCAGGCCGTAGAGGTACGAGGTCTCCGGCATCGTGGCGTGGAAGGCGGTGTCGAAGACGGCGACCTGGGGGACGCCCGGGCCCAGCAGCTCGCGGGCGGCGCGGATGCCCTTGAGGTTGGCGGGGTTGTGCAGGGGGGCGAGCTCGATGCAGTCTTCGATCCCATCTAGGACCTTGCCATCGATGAGCACCGAGGCCTTGAACTTCTCGCCGCCGTGGGCGACGCGGTGGCCGACGGCGGCGATGTCGGCTAAAGACGAGATGCCCTTGACCTTGGCTTCCGGCGAGACGACCCAGCGCAGGATGCGGTCGATGGCGGCGCGGTAGTCGCGCAGGGGCGTCTCTTCCTTTACAGGGGGCTGCCCCGCGGCGGAGAAGGTGAGCAGGGACAGGCTGCCGATGCGCTCGACGCGGCCGCGCGCCAGCTCCCGGTCGGCGCCGGCCAGGATCAGCTTCTTGTCGGTATTGAGGATCTGGAATTTTACTGAGGAAGACCCGCAGTTGAGGACCAGGACGTTCATACGGCTAGGATACTAATATTCAGCATTGAAAACCCTCCATGTTCACGGGGTTTTAGTCCGTGGAATGAACGGTTACGCAATCAGAACGTGAACGCAATGGCGTCGGTTATCGTGTGTGGAGGCTGGTTTTATCCACGACTCCGACGGTGCCGACCGCAATGCATCCCAGACCCTAACACTTGTCGCCAAGGGTACTTCATCCCTGTCACCAGCGCCCTGACAGCTCACGTAAAACCCCGTGAACTTGGACGATATGATTGGTCGATATGACACCTTGACATGGAATAGGATGCGGGGCTAAACTCCCGCATGCGCGGCGTGGCCGGCGTGCCGTGTAAGGAGAATCGCGATGTCCGACCCTCGGTATGTCGATTATGTGCGGCAGAACATCGGCAAGCATTCGGTCGAATCGATCAAACAAGGATTGCTCAACGGCAGAGCTTCCGTTGTGACCGGGATCGTCCTATCGGCCATGCGGGTGAAGGACAAATAGGGTGATTCGGGATAGGCGATGCCCGTTGCGTTAAGCTTGCTGCTGGCCGCGGCGGCGCTGGCGCCGGCCTGGGGCCAGGAAGCCCCGTGGCCCGACCTCTCCAGCCCGGCGCGCGAGGTCGGAGGCGGCGAGCATGACGCGGCGGTGGTGGTGGGCGTCGAGGATTACCGCATGGTTCCCGTAGTCCCCGGCGCCAAGGCCAACGCTAAGCAGTGGTATGAATACCTGACCGAGACGCGAGGCGTGCCCGCGCGCAACGTCAAGTTCCTGACCAACGACGACGCGACCCGCGAGGAGATCCTCGAGGCCTCGCGCCAGGCCGCGGGCCGCGCGGGGCCGAAGGGGACGCTCTGGTTCGTTTTTGTGGGACATGGGGCTCCGAGCCCGGACGGCAAGGACGGCCTGTTGATCGGGGTGGACGCCCAGCAGAAGGTGGGGAGCCTGCAGGCGCGCGGCATCAGGCGCCAGGAGCTTCTCAACGCGTTGGGCCAGAGCCGGGCCGGGGCCATCCGCGTGGTGCTAGACGCCTGCTTCTCCGGCCGGGGACAGGATGGAGCGTCGATCGCTCCGAAACTTCAGCCGCTGGTGACCGTGGCCGCGATCGGCTCTTTGGACCCTCGGATGGTGGTCTTGACCGCGGCGAAAGGCGATCAGTTCGCCGGCGCTCTTCCCGGAGCCTCAAAGCCGGCCTTCAGCTATCTGGTGCTAGGCGGGCTTCGCGGCTGGGCGGCCAAGGGAAAGAAAAAGGCTTTGACGGCCGGGGACCTGTGGCGCTATGCCACCGACGCCCTGGACGCCACGCTGCGCGGCCGCGACCAGACGCCGGACCTCTTGGGCGACGAAGATGCTTTGATGGGCGTCTCGGCCGGGGAGATGGGGCCGAGCTTGTCCCGGCTGGCGGCGGCCACCGCCGGAGGCGGCAAGGTCCGATCCAGGGCCGACGCCGCGCCGGAGGCGCCGAAAGCGGACACGACCAATGGCCTGGCTGCGGCGGATATCGGCGCTTTGAAGGTCGTGCTGAAGGTCATCCGCCCGGTCAGAGAGGATAACGGCGTTCAAGGCATGCAATGGGTCTTTGATTTCATCAACACAAGCCCTCAGGAGGACCTGTTGGCCGCGGCAGTCAGCGTGGAATCCTGGCCGTCCGGCAATGTCATCCAGTCGCAAGTCATCGACTCCAACGGCCTGCCCTGGGGCTTGAGCCGGATCAGCGGGTTATCCGACGTCAGGGGCTACAGGGGGGTGAAAGGAGACCAGTTGGCGCAATACGCCATGAATGGAAAGCACATGTCGGACGCCGGCGGATATCTGAATACCAATGACAATCCTTGGTTCGGCGGATTCACCGTGATTCCCGCGGGGCAGAGCAAGCGCATCACCCTGTCGTTCTTGCCGTCCGGCGATCCCAACGGTAGCCGGAGTGGGAGACTCTCCGATTCATTCCAGTTCCAGTCCGAACTGATCACCTGCAAGGGCTCGCTGGAGAGGATGAAGAAGTGTTCTTCCACCACGCTGGTGTTCGATGATGTGAACCCGCCGAAGAACAAATGACCGCTTCATTCCTCTAAAGCCACCTTACCCTCCGTCGCCCAGGCCTTGATCGCCAGGAGCTGCGACTCGCCGTCCAGGCCGCCTTCGGCCAGCACCTTCTCCCCTGAGCCGCTGCCCAGGTACCCGGCCTTCTTGAAGGGATGCAAAGACGCCCGCAATCCCTCCTCGGACCGGACCCAGCGGTGCATGGTGGCCAGCGTGAAGTCGGTGATGCCCATCGACTGCGTCATCAGCTCCGGCGGGAAGACCTTGCGCCGGCGCTCCTCTCCCAGCAGGTCGAAGAGCTCCGCGCTGGCCACGTAGAAGACGTTGACCGCGACGCCCTCCGCGTCGAGCTTGGGCAGGACGTGGGACACGAATGCGTTGCCCGCGCCGCTGCCTTGCAGCACCACCGTGCGCAAGGTGTCGGCCCGGCGCAGCGCGTAGACGCCTTCCGCCGCCGCCGAGGCCGGGGGCAGCCCCAGCTTGATGCGGTCGACCACCATCTCGGCCGGCCGGCTGACGAAGGGCGACAGCACCGCCGGGCGGGCCAGCAGCCCGCGGACCAGGAGCGGCCAGACCTCGGCCGGGTCCCACGGCGTCAGCGTGATCAAGGCGCCGTCCGGGAAGTTGTTCTGCAATAATTGCAGCGCCTGCGGGTCGGCATGCGTCGAGCCGTCTTCGCCTGTTTTGGGCCCGGCATGGGCGTTGACCATGATCCACGTCTTCATCGCCTCCCCCGAGACCGACTTCCGTGCTTGCTGGCCGATGCAGTGCAGGCGCGCCGGGATATGCTCCAAGGCGCTGATGAAGGCCGCGTAAGAGCTCGACACGCCGACATGACGCCCGAACGAGGACAGCCCGGACATGTACGCCCCCATCGCGTCCTCGCAGATGCCGCCGACGGCCAGCAGACGCGAGCCCGGATTGCGCTGGGCATGCCAGAAGCCTTTGTCGAAGCCGGCGTTGAGCTCGCTGACGCTCGTCGACTCCAGAAGATCCGCCGCGCAGGCGAGGAACGCCCCCTCGCTCAAGGCGTTGAGCCAGCCCAGGGCCTTGCCGAGCGCGCCGCGCAAGGTCGCCGCTTTGCCCGGCTCCAGCTCCAGCTCCTTCGGGGTGCGCTCGGGCCGCAGGCCGGCGCTATAGATCTTCTCCAGCCTCGGCGCGCCGGCCTTCAGCTTCCGCTGCCGGGCTTTCAGCCGTTTCTGCGCCTCGGCCAGCTTCTCTCCCGCCGCCGCGCACAGCCCCGGCTGAGCCTCGAGCACGACGCGTATCACGGAAAGCATGTCCCAATAGGCGCGCTCCACGGTCTCCGGCGTCCGCTCGCCCGAGAATCTGGGCAGAGCGTGGCCGAAGCGGGCTTCGAAAGGCGCGACGGCCTTGTAGAACTCATCGGAGCAGAAGGCATGCCCCGCGCCGTGGGACTTCCTGCCGTTGATCCCATAGAGCCAGCCTTTCTCCGTGCGGTACACCACCGCCGTCGGCTGGCCGTTGTCCAGCGCCAGCGCGGCGCGCTGGGACGCCAGCACGCGCGCGAGGTCGTGGCCGTCGCCGGCGTCGACGACGTTCCAGTCATGCAGCTGCAGCAGCTCCATCGGGTCCCAGGGAACGTAGTCGCCGAAGGCCGCGCCCTCGCCGGTGACGCGGTCGGAGTCGATGGAGGACTGGTTCCAGTCCACGTGCAGCATCGCATTGCTCAGGCCCATCGTGGCTGCGGCCGACAAAGCCTCGTGCACGCGGCCCGGCGTCAGCCCGCCTTCTCCTTCCAGGATGTGGATGCGCGGCGCCGACTCATAGGCGTCGCTGGCGCCCAGGGCCAGGCCTAGGCTGGCGCCCAGCCCGACGCCGCTGGCGCCGGTGGCGATCGCCACGAACGGGGTGCCCGGCGTGGGATGGCCGTCCAAGGCCTTGGCGCCCAGCTGGCGGAACAAAGACGTGTCCTGCGTCGGGTTGCGCCTGAAGCCCAGCAGGTCCTCCAAGCGCAGCTGCCGCCGGGGCGCGGGCAGCAAGCCCGGTTTGCCCAGGCGCGCCAGCTCGTTGCGCAGCGCCCACATCGAGTAGAGGCCCAGGGCCTTATGCCCGGCCGCGTAGCAGAGCCGGTCGGCGCCTTCGCAGTCGGGGTCGGCCATGTCGTAGTCCATGCCCTCGAAGAGCAGCGAGGAGACGATGCGGCCGGACGACACGCTGCCGCCCGGGTGGCCGGAGTTGGGCACGAAGTTGAACAGGATCGCGCAGAGCGTCCGGTAGACCAGGTCGACGTCTTCAAGGAGCGGCTGGGCCTTGCCGGCCGGCTTGGGGCGCAGGAAGACCCCTCTTCGGGGGCGCAGCGGGAAGCTCTTGTTGGTCATGTCAGTTCTCCTTTAGGAAGATCCTCTTCGGGTCCACCTGCTCGCGCAGCGCGCGCAGCTCGGCGGAGGTCGGAGGCGGGTTGCGGCGCAGCCGCGGCGCCGAGGGGAAAGAAAAGCCGGTGGCGGCGGCGACCGCGCTCGGGCTCACGCCCGGGTTGAGCGCCAAGAGCCGCATCCGCTTCGTCTTGGGGTGGAAGTCGAACAGCGCCAGGTCGGTGACGACGCGATAGGGGCCCGTGCCCGCCGGCAGGCCGGCGCGCTCGCGGCTTCCCGGACCGGTCAGGTAGCCCGGCGTCGTCAAGAAGTCCAGCCGGGGCACGAAGCGCTGGCGCTCATGCTTCATGATGATGATCGTCCGCCAGCAGAGCGAACCGACCTCGTTGCCGCCGCCGGAGCCCGGCAGGCGGACCTTGGGCCGCTCATAGGGCCCGATGACGGTCGTGTTCAAGTTGCCGTATGGGTCGATCTGGGCGCCGCCCAGGAAGCCGTCGTGGATCAGCCCTCTTTGGGCCGTCTCCATGATGTCGCAGATGCCCAAGGCCGCGAAGGCGCGGTCGAAGGTGCGCGACTCGCCGACCCCGAGCGGAAGACGGTCCAAGGTCGAGCCGATGCCGCCGAACTCGAAGACCGGCAGCAGCTCCGGCGCGTAGAGCCGCTTGGCCAGCGCCGCGGCCAGCATCGGCAGGCCCGTGCCGATGAAGACGCTGGTGCGGCCTTTCATCTGCCGCGCGGCCAGGCAGACCAGCATCTCGACCGGCGAGTAAGGAGGCTTCATGGGCGCTTTCCGGAAGACAGGTCCTTGAGCCGCTCCCCGCCGACCATGCCCAGGTAGTCTTGGTGGCTGCGCGCGCCGTGGACCCATTTCTTCAGATAGGCCTGGGTCGCCTCCTCCGTGCGCGCGGCTTTCAGGTAGTCCAGGATGTGCGGCTCGTCGCGCTCGTAAAGATAGCAGGTCTCGCCCGGATGGGAGCCGAAAGGCGCATGGACCACGGCGTCGACCAGGTAGAACGGGATGGCGGTCTTCTCCGGGCGCTTGAGGATCTCCTCGGTCTCGATGATCTCCTCGGCGGAGATGATCAGGCGTTTGGAAGCCCGGGCCATCTCGAGGGCGAAGCCGGTGATGCCGTCGAGCTGGCAGTTGCCGTAGACGTCGGCGCGGTGGACGTGGACGACGCCGCAGTCGAGGACCAGCGCGGGCAGCAGCGCCACCTTTATCCCCGTGAAGGGGTCCTTCATCATCTTCGCGTTGCTGCGCTTGAAGGTGTCGGTGCCCAGCATGGAGCGGGCCGGCAGGAAGGGCACGCCCATCGCGGCCGCCTTGAACCGCCAGGCCAAGGCGCCGTTGGACCATTCCGTGATGCGTATCCCGCCTTTCTCCACCGCGCGGCGCAGGATGGGCGAAAGCCCGTAGGCTTCGTAGCCCACGTAGGTCAGGTCCATGGCCTCGACCAGGCCCGCGGCCAGCAGAAAGTCGACGTCCATCAGGCCTTGGCCCGCCAGGCGCAGGCGGGGGACCCCTTGGCGGACGATCTCGCGGACGATCGACAGCGGGCAGCGCACGGAGCCGTATAGCTCGAAGCCGACGTAGCCGCCGGGACGCACGAAGCGCTTGACGGCCTCGGCCTCGCTCATCACTTTGCGCCGCAGGCTGAGGTCTTTATTGTCGCGCAGCCAGAGGCGGAAGGCCTCCATGTCTGGCGGCTGCAGAAGGGGGGCGGACATCTTCATTTTCCATGCAACGGACCGACCACGGCGATCGCCATGGCCGGTCTGTTGCGTGGAAAAACCCAATGGTGAAGAGGGACCCGCCGGCCCGCGATTTCATGCATCGGGAAGTCGTGATGGCTAACGAGAAGTGCACGGTCTGGGACTTGGCCAAGCTCTTCGCCGAGAACGAGATCTCCGGCTGCCCGGTCGTCAACGGCGAAGGGGACCTGGTCGGAGTGGTCTCGCAGACCGACATCGTCAAGCACCTCAGGGAGAAGGTCGAGGCCTTCGAGGGGGAGTTCTACGACAACGCGGAAGCCGACGGCCGGCGTTCCTGCACTATGGCGGTCTGCGCCGGCGACCTGATGAGCCGCGACGTGGTCGAAGCCCCGGAATCGACCCCCGCCAGCGAGTTGAGCCGGAAGATGCTGCTGCGCCGGATCCACCGCATCATCATCACCAAGGACCGCAAGGTCTGCGGCATCGTGACCACGATGGATCTGCTGAAGGTCCTGTAGAGCTAAGCGTCAAGCCCGTCGCTGAGCAGCGGGCGCGGGCGGAAGGCGGCGCCCAGCCGGGCCGCCAGGCTCCGCACGGCGGGCAGGTCGACGCCGGGCAGCTCCACGGCGGTGACCGTGGTCCGCAGGCCGGACCGGACGCAGCTCTCGATGAAGGAGACGACGTCCGCATGGCCGGCCGGCCCCAGTTCCGCGACGGGCCGGTGCAGCCGGCGCCACTGCTCGGGGTCGGCGGTGTTGAGCGACACGCAGACGAGGTCGAGGCCGGCGGCCAGCTCCGGCGCGATGTCTCGGCCCCAGATGACGCTGCCCAGGCCCACCGTGTTCAGGCGGCGCGGGGAAGCCGGGAATCGGAGCCGGAGCCGCGCGCCGAGCTCGAGCATGGCCTCCAGGCGATAGGTGCTCTCGCCGTAGCCGCAGAAGACGACCTCTTGGTAGCGCTCCTGGGCCGGGCGTCCTAGGACGGCCTGCCAGGCCTGCTCCGTCGTGGGTTCCGCGTCCAGGGAGAGGTCGTGGCCGTGGAAGCGCCGGTGCGAGGAGGTCTTGAAGCAGAAGGCGCAACCCGTAGGGCACCGCTGCGTGAGGTTCAGATAGAGGCTGCGGCCGAACGGATAGGCGATCTGGGGGCTCAAGCCGTCAGCCAGCGCAGGAGCTCTTCTAGAGGCAGGGGCTTGGGGAAGAATTTGTCGATCGGACAGCCATGGCAGTCTTCCTCGGTGACCGTCGCGCTGACCAGCGCGATGCGCAGGCCGGGGTCCAGCCGCTTGGCTTGCCGGCTGAGCTCCATGCCGTCCATCGGGCTCATCTTGCCGTCGGTCACCATCGAGCCGCAGCGGCCCTTGCGCAGGACGTCCAAGGCCTCCGGCCCGCTCCCCGCCTCCAGCGTCGGGTGGCCCGATTGTCTCAGGGAGAGCGCCAGCATGGACCTGGCTGCCGCATCGTCGTCGACGATCAGGATCGGCGGGGTCGGACGCGGTGCGTTCATGACGGCTTCGAATGCAATGAAACGGCCAGCGGAGGCGCCAATGGAACAAAGAACACGGTCCTTTTGTTGCGTCTGTATAGATGCGTGTAGATGCGAATAGATACGCATAGATGAGCCTAGGAGAACGATAAAGGGATGACGATCAAGACGCCGGCCGCCGAGAACCAGTTTTTGACGCTTACGACGATCAGCAAGAGGGACGGCTCCCGCGTCGCCTTCGATCCCGCCAAGATCCGTTCCGCCATCCTCCGCGCTGGCCTGGCCACCGGGGAGTTCGACGACGTCGCGGCCGGGCCGCTGGCGGGCCAAGTGGTCAAGGTCCTCTCCCGGCGCGCCAGCGCCGGCGCCCTGACGATCGAGCACATCCAGGACGTCGTCGAGCAGGTCCTCATCACGGCGGACCACTTCAAGACCGCGCGCGCCTACATCGTGTATCGCGAGCAGCACCGCAAGCTGCGCCGCGACCACCGGACCGTCGTCGACGTGGAGTCCTCGATCAACGAGTACGTCAATCGTCTCGATTGGCGCATCAACGCCAACGCCAACCAGGGCTACTCGCTGGGCGGCCTCGTGCTCAACGTCTCGGGGAAGGTCGTCGCGAACTACTGGCTCAACCACGTCTATTCTCCCGAGATGGGAGAGGCCCACCGCAGCGGCGACATCCACATCCACGACCTCGACATGCTCGCCGGCTACTGCGCGGGCTGGTCGCTGCGGACGCTGCTGCAGGAAGGCCTCAACGGCGTCCCCGGCAAGGTCGAGGCGGGACCGCCCAAGCACATGTCGAGCGCCGTGGGGCAGATCGTCAACTTCCTGGGCACCCTGCAGAACGAATGGGCCGGCGCGCAGGCGTTCAGCTCCTTCGATACCTACATGGCCCCGTTCATCCGCAAGGATTCTCTCGCCTACAAAGAGGTCCGGCAGTGCATCCAGGAGCTCATCTACAACCTCAACGTGCCTTCGCGCTGGGGCACGCAGACGCCTTTCACGAACCTGACCTTCGACTGGGTCTGCCCCGAGGATCTGCGCGAGAAGCATCCGCTCATCGGCGGCGTCGAGATGCCCTTCGCTTACGGGGAGCTTCAGGCCGAGATGGACATGATCAACCGCGCCTATATCGAGGTCATGACGGCCGGCGATTCGAAGGGGCGCGTTTTCACCTTTCCCATCCCGACCTACAACGTCACGTCTGATTTCCCGTGGGAGAGCGAGAACGCCGACCGCCTGTTCGAGATGACCGCCAAATACGGCCTGCCCTACTTCCAGAATTTCGTCAACTCCGAGCTCAAGCCGAACATGATCCGCTCGATGTGCTGCCGCCTCCAGCTCGACCTGCGCGAGCTGCTCAAGCGCGGCAACGGCTTGTTCGGCTCGGCGGAGCAGACCGGGTCGCTCGGGGTCGTCACGGTCAACTGCGCCCGCCTCGGGCATCTGCACCAGGGCGACGAAGCGGCCCTCCTGGGACGGCTCGACGAGCTCATCGACATCGCCCGCAACAGCCTGGAGATCAAGCGCAAGGTGATCCAGCGGCTGATGGACGACGGCCTGTTCCCCTACACGCGGCGCTACCTCGGCACCATGCGCAACCATTTCTCGACGATCGGGGTCAACGGCATCAATGAGATGCTCCGGAATTTCAGCGGCGACCGGTTCGACATCACGGCTCCCGAGGGGCATGCGCTGGCGGTGCGCTTCCTCGACCACGTGCGCGCGCGGATGCTCGCCATCCAGGAGGAGACGGGGCACATGTACAACCTGGAGGCGACGCCGGCGGAAGGGACCACTTACCGCTTCGCCAAGGAGGATCGCAAGCGCTTCCCCGGCATCCTCCAGGCCGGCACGCCGGAGCGGCCCTACTACACGAACTCCTCGCAGCTGCCCGTCGGCTTCACCGACGACCCCTTCGAGGCCTTGGAGCGGCAGGATGAGCTCCAGCGCAAATACACCGGCGGCACCGTCTTGCACCTGTACATGGGCGAGCGCGTCTCCAGCGGCCGGGCCTGCAAGACGCTGGTGAGGCGAGCTCTCGAGCGCTTCCGCCTGCCCTACATCACCATCACCCCGACCTTCTCGATCTGCCCGACCCATGGCTATCTCGACGGCGAGCACCCGTTCTGCCCGAAGTGCGACGTCGAAAAGCTCGCTGAGAAACAAAGGAGCGCTGAATGAAGAAGACGCCTGTCCGGCTTGAGGATTCGGAACGCCAGCCTTGCGAGGTCTGGACGCGGGTGATGGGCTACCACCGCCCGGTGGCCTCGTTCAACATCGGCAAGAAGGGGGAGCACTACGATCGCCGGTTCTTCAAGGAGTGCCCCGCCGCGTAAAGCCGCGGGCCTGCGTCTCGGCGGCTTGACGCCGCTGAGCACGACGGACTTCCCCGGCCGCTTGGCGGCGGTCCTTTTCTGCCAGGGCTGCCCTTGGGCCTGCGTCTATTGCCATAATCCTCATCTGCTGCCGGCGCAGGCGCCGGCGCAGCGGCCGTGGCCCGCGGCGCTGGACTTCCTGCGCCGCCGCGCCGGGATGCTAGACGCCGTCGTCTTCAGCGGAGGCGAGCCGACCCTGCAGGCCGGCCTGCCGGATGCGATGCGCGAGGTCCGGAGCTTGGGGTTCAAGATCGGCCTGCATACGGCCGGGCCCTTTCCCGACCGGTTGGCCGCGGTCCTGCCTTTGGTCGACTGGGTGGGTCTCGACGTCAAGGCGCCCTTCGAGCGCTACGACCGGATCAGCGGCGTCGCCGGCAGCGGCGCGAAGGCCCGCGAGAGCCTGCGCTTGCTGGCGGCCAGCGGCGTGGATCATGAATGCCGCACGACGGTCCATCCCTCGCTGTTCGAAGCTTCCGAGCTCGCCGCCCTTTCGGCCGTGCTGGCCGCTTCGGGCGCGCGCCGTCATGTCCTTCAGGCGCGGCGCTCCCCGGACGGCGACGAGGCCGGAGCCGCGCTGCTGATGGCGCAGGCCGCGGCGCTCTCGCCGGACGTCGAGCTCAGAGGCATCCGCCCGTAGCGGCGTCGGGGCTTGGCCGGTCCGTTGCAAAGTAATGGTTTATAGAGGAGCGGCTATGGATACCTACGACGGAAAGCTGGTGACGGCGCAAAAAGCCCTCGAGGGAGTGCGCAGCGGGCAGTACGTCGTCATCGGCTCGGGAGCCTCCGAGCCGCAGCTGCTCGTTTCGGCCTTGGCCGCTCGCGCCGCCAGCCTGTACGACTTGGAGGTCATACATCTGATGACCTTGGGCCCCGCGCCCTATGCTTCGGCCGAATTCGAGGGGCGGCTGCGCCATAACGCTTTGTTCATCGGGGCCAACGTGCGCGGGGCGGTGGCGCAAGGGTTGGCCGACTACACCCCCTGTTTCCTTTACGAGGTCCCTTCCTTGATACGCTCGGGCCGTTTGCCGGTGGATGCGGCCCTGATCCAGGTCTCGCCGCCGAAGGACGGCTTCTGCTCGCTCGGGGTCTCCGTGGACATCCTGAAGGCCGCCGTCGAGCGCGCCTCCTATGTCGTGGCCCAGGTCAACGGCCGGATGCCTTGGACGGAGGGCGACAGCCTCGTCCCGGTCTCCAAGATCGACGCCTTCGTGGCGGGGGACGCGCCTATCCTGCAGCTGCCGCCGTCCGAGCCCAGCGCCGCGGCGGCTTGGATCGCCCGGTACGTCTCGCAGCTCATCTCCGACGGCTCGACCCTACAGCTGGGCATCGGCGCGGTCCCTGAAGCCGTCCTGGGGGCCTTGGGGGACAAGCGCGACCTCGGGATACATTCCGAGATGATCACCGACGCGGTCCTGCCTCTCATCGAGTCGGGCGTCGTCAACGGCCGCGCCAAGAGCCTGCATCCCGGCAAGATCGTCGTCTCCTTCTGCCTGGGCTCGGAGAAGCTCTACCGCGCGGTGGACCGCAACCCGCTCTTCGAGTTCCGCCCTTGCGACTACGTCAACGACCCGGCCGTCATCGCCCTCAACGACAAGATGGTGGCCGTCAACTCGGCCCTGCAGGTGGACCTGACGGGGCAGGTGGCGGCCGACTCGATCGGCCACCGCTTCTACAGCGGCGTGGGGGGGCAGGTCGATTTCATGCGCGGGGCGGCGCGCTCGCGGGGCGGCAAGGCCATCATCGCCATGCCCTCGACGGCCAAGGGCGGCCGGGTGTCGCGCATCGTGGCCGCGCTGACGGAAGGCACGGGCGTCGTCACGACCCGGGCCGACGTCGACTTCGTCGTCACCGAATACGGCATCGCCAGCCTCAAGGGCAAGACGATCCGGGAGCGCGCCATCGCGCTCATCGGGATCAGCGACCCTTCCTATCGGGAGGCGCTGACGGCGGCGGCCAAGCGCCTGGGCTACGTGGACGGCGCGCACGTGCTGCCGCCTTCGGCCAGCCCCTATCTGGTCGATCTCGAGACGCGGGCGACCTTCAAGGGACGCGAGGTCTTCTTCCGGCCGCTGAAGCCTTCCGATGAGCGCCGTCTCAAGGACCTGTTCTACAGCCAGTCCGCCGAGACGACCGCCCTGCGCTACGGCATCCCGCTCAAGCGCCTCAGCGAGGACCAGTTCCAGCGCATGGTGGCCGTCGACTTTCGGACCTCGATGGCGATCGCCGCCTTCGTCAACGACCGGGGCCGCGAGATCATGGTCGCCGTCGGGCGCTACTTCGCCGAGCCCGGGGAGATCTTCGCCGAGGCGGCCTTCACGGTGGAAGACCGCTATCAGCACACGGGGATCGGGACGTTCCTGCTCCACTACCTGTCTTGGATCGCCAAGGAGCGGGGGCTGACCGGCTTTCGCGCCGAGATGACGCTCTATAACGCCGCGATGCGCGGCGTCGTGCAGCGGTGCTTCAGGAAGGCCGAGGAGAAGGACCTCGGCCCGGATGGCGTGGCCGTCCTGTTGCGGTTCGAGGATTGGAAGGGATTCCCGGAGGCCTTATGCTTGCCAAAGAAATCATGCGCCGTAAAGTGATCACGGTGGACCCGCAGATGACGGTCCGCGAGGTGGCTCAGCTTTTCGTCGAGCGGAAGATCTCCGGGGCCCCGGTCGTAGACGGCCGTGGCGCCCTGCTGGGCGTCGTCTCGCAGACGGACCTGGTGCGCGACGAGAACGAGAGGGCGCAGAAGTCGGCCGTGCCCAGCTTCTACCAGGAGAACGACACGCCGGGGCTGCGCTCCCGGGGTTTCCACGTCGAGGAGCCGGACATGACGAAGGTCGAGGCCGTCATGACGCCGGCCGTCCTTTGCGCCGATGAGCGCGCGCCGGTGCAGCAGATCGCGCGCCTCATGCTGCGGCGTCACGTCCACCGGCTGGTCATCACCCGGGCCGGCAAGCTGGCGGGGATCGTGACGTCGATGGACATGCTCAAGGCGCTGCTGGCTTTGTCGAACGGGGGCGCGGCGGGACGGTAGTCTTCGCGGGCGGGGGGTGTTTGTGGTCGAACATTATCCTCTTCTGGATCTGTTCACCGACGGCATCTGCGTGGCGGACAGCAAGGGGCGCTTGCTTTATCTCAACCCGGCGGCCCGGCGGCTGCTCGAGCTGACCGAGCCGCTGGAGAGCCTGCCGAGCGCCTGCGCGGCGCTCTGCGGGCGCCTCTATGCCCCGGGCGACGTGTCTTGCGCGAAGGGCTGCGCCTTGCTGGACCCGTCCTCCGAGTCCAAGGCCGTGACCTTCAAAGGCCGCCATGGGCCGCATGCCACCTTCGAGTGGCGGGACCTGCACGTCAGCCGGGTCGAGCATTGGGCGCAGCTGAGGGTGCGCTGCCTGAAGTCGGCCAGCGACCTGCTGGGCAAGGCCGGCGAGGAGCGGCACCTGATCCTCATCGAGGACGCTTCCGCGGAGATGGAGCTCTCTCGCCACAAGGAGGATTGGCGGCGGATGATCGCCCATGACCTGCGCTCGCCTTTGACGAACATCCTGGGCACCCTTCGGCTGATCCAAGAGACGCCGGCCGGCACCCCGCTGAGCCCGGGCCAGAACAACCTGGTCGACATCGGCATCCGGTCCTGCCAGCGCATCACCGGCCTGCTGGACCTTTTCCTCCAGATCTCGAAGCTCGACGAGGGCGTGATGCCCGTCGCGCGCGACTCGGTCGCGCTGCTGCCGCTGGCGCTCAAGGCGGTCGAGGAGCAGGCCGTGGAGGCGCAGAGCAAGCGCATCGTCGTGGGCGTCGCCATCGCGCCGGAGCTGCGCGCGCGCGCCGACCCCGAGCTCCTGACCCGCGTGCTGCAGAACCTGCTCAACAACGCCATCAAATATTCGCCGCCGGAGACGCCGGTGACCCTCTCGGGCGGGCCGGACGCGCAAGGGACCGTGACCCTTTCGGTGAAGGACCGCGGGCCGGGCATCGCCGCAGAGGAGCTCCCGTTCCTGTTCGACCGGTTCTATCACGCCCAGGCCCGGCAGGAAGGCCGCATCCAAGGCAACGGCTTGGGCCTGGCGTTCTGCCTTCAGGCGCTCAAGGCGATGAAGGGCGAGATCGACGTGCGTTCATCCCCGGGGCGCGGCAGCGAGTTCCTCGTGACCTTGCCCGGGCGATAGCTATACGAAGCTGTCGTGGCCGCGATCGAGGGAGAGGAACTCGTCGAGCAGCTTGTTCTTCTCATGCCCGACGCAGTGATGGAGGCAGTGGGCGCTGGGGTCGATGGCGGCGCGCCGCGCGCGGCACTCGGCGGAGGCCCACAGGTCCTTGAAGGAGCGTTCCTTGATCGAGCCGAGCAGCCCGGAGTCGGTGTAGGCCTTGTCCTGGCAGGTGTAGACCCCGCCGTCGGCGCCTACGACCGTCAGCAGCTCCAGCATCGCGCAGGAGCGGTAGGGCTTGTCGAAGCGCTCTCCCGCCTCATGGAAATGGTCGATCACCGAGAAGCGGTCATCCTCGAGCTTCCGGCAGAGCTCCAGCTGGCGGTCGACCTCGGGCGCGATGCGGCGGAAGTAGGCGTTGTTCTCGGAGCCGGAGTTGGAGACCACGCAGGCGCTGAGCTTGAGGTGGCGGGCGCCGGCGTCTTTGATCAGGCGCGCCGCCTCGTGGAGGCGGCCGGCGTTCTTCTCGCTGACGATGAAGCTCACGCCGAGCTCGCAGGGCCCGCCGCGGGCGGCGAAGGCGGCCAGATTGTCCATGATCCGCCCGAACTCCCCGGGCTTGGAGCGACGCGAGGCGATATGGCTTTCCTCGTCCCAGGCGTCCATGGAGACCCTGACCCAGGAGGCCCGGCTGGAGAAGACTTCGGCCGTCTCTCCCGAAAGGAACGCCCCGTTGGTCAGCGCGGCGACGTGGATGCCGCCTTCGGCCAGCCGGCGCGCGGTGGCGGCGGTCTTGGGATGCAGGAGCGGCTCGCCGCCCCCTGAGAAGGTGACGGCGCGCACGCCCATGGCGATGAAGTCCTCGGCGAGCTCGGCGAGCTTGGCGTCGGAGAGCCGGTCGCGCTGGTCCATCAGGCTGCCGAGCTCGAGGCCGTCGGCGCGATAGGCGCAATACCAGCAGGAGTCGTTGCAGGCGTTGATGGGCTTGACGCGGATGTGGACGGGCGAGCCGGTGCGGCCTGCGGCCAGCGCCTCCAGGCGGTCGGGGAAGCGGAAGGGCTTGAGCTTGCTGTAGATCACCCTGCTGACGCATGCAACATTCCGGCCGCCCTGTTCAGCGAGCCGGTTTTCGGGCGCGGGCGAGCGTGACTTCGTAGGGAATCTGGAGGCGGGGGCCGTCTCGGTAGGCTGCGGCTTGTTGGAGCACGTCTTGGCGGACGGCTTCGCGGGTCCCTTCAGGGAGAGCTCGCAGGACGGCTCCGGTCCGGCCGGCGCCCTGGGTCATGGTCTGCCAGTAGTGGTCGGGGGAGTCGAAGGGGAAGGTTCCTTCGAGGACGCGGGTCTCGGGTTTTTCCAGAGCGGTGTCTTTGAACGCGTCGCAGAGGAGCTCCGGGGTGCCGAAGGCGTAGAGGGTGGGGGCTCCGGGGGTCTTCAGTTCGGGGGCATGCTTGAGGAGGGTCTTCATGAGGAGGCTGGTGAAGATCATCTTCTCGCCTCGCCCTTGGACCAGGCAGCAGACAAGGCCTCCGGGCTTGACGACGCGGGCCATCTCTTGGGCGGCGGCACGGGGCTTGGCGAAGAGCATGAGGCCGAGCTGGCAGATGGTTTTGTCGAAGGAGTCGTTGGGGAGGTCGAGGGCTTCGGCGTTCATTTCTTGGAACTTGGCGTGGGGGACGCGGGTGCGGGCGAGTTCGAGCATTCCTGGCGAGAGGTCGATGCCGAGGACGGTCCCGGTGGGGGAGACTTTTTCCAAGGCGCCCCGTGTGGCCGTGCCGGGGCCGCAGGCGACGTCGAGGACGGAGTCGCCGGGCTTGAGGGAGCAGAAATCAAGGAAAGCTTGGGTGATGGGGGGGAAGAGGTTGGCGCTGATGAGCTCGTAGAAGGGGGCGGCGTCGGTCCAGTTCTTGCGCGAGTCGGCGGTGAAGGCGGCGGGGTCGAAAGAGGGCATGGGGGGATTATGGCATTTAGGGCTCTTGAGCCCCTATGGCGAAAAATCGTTTTTTCTCTCATAATCCAGGAGGGTCGACATGAATAGATACTACTTCGCATCGGCAGTCTCGGGTCTCGGCTGGTCCCTCCTCGCCTTGTTCCTCGGCGGCCGCCACCTCAAGGGCGCCCTGCTCGGCGGCGTCCTTGCCTCTCCGCTGATCGGCCTGCTCGTCGGCCGCCTCTATCTCTCCGCCTATGCCCTGGGCACCGGAGGGCGCGCCGTCGCCTCCTTGGCCACGTTGTACCTGTCGGCGGCGCTGTTCGGGCTGGCCGGCGGGGCCGGGGATCCGCAGTTCTTCTTCGCCGTCCTGTGGGGGCTCACCTTCACGGGATACTTCGTTCTGCTCTGGCCGCTGGCCTATCTTAACCACAGCCTCATCGCCCGCCTGCGCGAGGAGGCGCCGCCGCCTTCCCCGGCTCCGGCGGCGCCGGCCGTGCCGGCCGCGCCGCGGCCGGCGCGCAGGCCCAAGCCCGGCGACCGCCTGCTTAAGCCGCTGGCCCTGGCGCTGGCGGCGGCCAGCCTGTTCGAGGGCGGCCGCAGCACGCTCTTCTTATGGAGTTCCCGGCCGGCCGAAGGCGTCATCGTCGAGTACAGGCACGGCCGCGGATATCGCGGGGGGTCTATCTTCACGCCGGTCGTGGAATGGGTCGGGCCCGACGGCAAGACACGCCGCGTCTCGCCCCGGATCAACATCGCCAATTCTCCCTATGAAGGTCGCGGCCAGCGCGTGGCGGTGCGTTACGATCCCGCGGACCCGGACGTGGCCCGGCTCGACGCCTTCTCGGACCATTGGTTCCACGCCCTCATGTTCGGCTGCTTGAGCCTATTCCTGTTCTTGGCCCACCGGTTCGCGGGATCGCCGACAGCCGTCCCTCCGGCGTAGAAGGCTAACGCGGCTCGGTGACCTTCTCTTCCACGTAGGAGAAGAAGCTCGGGCTCATCGCCGAGTCGCGGCCCACGGGGCATTCCCAGGTGTCCGGGCCGGAGCGATGGCACTCTCCGGTGGCGCCTTCGCCGCCGTCTAGGATCGTCACCTGCGCGCGCCGCGAGAGCTTGAAGGGGAGCCCCGCGAAGATCTTGGCGTAGCGCTCGATGAAGCCGCCCAGCCTCGGGTTGCGGCTGCCCTTGCCGGCGGTGAATTCGATGCGCATGACCTCGCCGTCCCAGACCTCCGGCGGGATGGAGCGCAGCGCCCGGTCATAGCCCTCCCGCAGCTGCTCATGGTTGCGCGCGGGATAGTCTTCCAGCTTGCCCGCGTACCAGAGCCAATAAGGACCGCCCGGGGCTTGGTAGATCTTCGCCGTGGGGTCCCAGTCATACGAGAGAAGCCGGCCGTTGGTGGGATCGACCAGCACCCAGCGGCTGATCTCCGGGTCGAAGACCGCCACCCCGGTGTGGCCGTGGTCGCGCGCCACCCAGGAGGCCGCCGAGATGCGGGCCGCGTCCAGATAGAGGAGCTTGGCGCCGTTCTCGCGCATGAGGCCGTAGAAGGCCGCGGCATGGTCCCCGCAGCCGCAGCTCAGGCCGCTGGCCAGGATCTCCGCGGGGTCCCGGCGGCGCAGGAACTCGTCGCTCTTGCCGCTGACGTTCTCGCCGCGGGCCGGAAGAGTATACGTCTTGCCGGGGCGCATGCTCTCGAGCCTTCTGACCTTGGCCAGGGCGGCCGTGATGGCCCGCTCGGTCTCCGTCGCCGCCGTGGGCCCGGGAAAGGCCGCGCCGGCGAGAAGGAGGAGGACGGCGCAGCGGAGCCTCATGCGGCTCTTAGACGGCCGCGCCTTCGGTGGGGAACTTGTTCTTCCAGCGCTCAAGGCCGCCGGGCAACTCTTGGACCTTGAAGCCTTTTTCGGCGAGGAAGAGGGCGGCCTTGGGGGCCATGGCGCACGCTGCATGCCAGCAGTAGGTGACGATGGTCTTGTTCTTGGGCAGGGTGGCTAGGTTCTTCTCGAGCTCGGGCAAGGGTATATTGATAGCACCCGGAATGCGCTCGGACACGTAGTCGGCCTTGTCTCTGACATCGACGAGGACGACCTTTCCTTTTTCGAGGTTGTACTTGAGGGTGAAGGGGGTGGTCTCGAAGGCGAGCTTGGCGCGGAAGTAGTCGGCGGCGGAGAGTTCGGTGTTATTCATGGAAGGGATTATATCAAAGGCTTTCGGGCGCGCGACATGGTGACTTCGAAGGGGATCCGGAGGCCGTTGGGGGTTTTGAATTGGTCGGCTTGGGTGAGGACGTCTTGGTGGACGGCTTCTTGGGTTTGTGGTGGGAGGGATCTGAGAACAGCGCCGGTGCGTCCGGCTCCTTGGGTCATGGTCTCCCAGTAGTAGGTGGGAGAGTCGAAGGGGAAGGTGCCTTCGAAGCGACGTCACCCCTATTTTTAGGCCAATTCTAACTGGTGTTCTGCGAGGGCTAGC
>CAZEAE010000053.1:0-22318 GCA_964510095.1 uncultured Elusimicrobia bacterium
GCGCGCGACCGGGTCGGGCCCGTGGCGAAGGCGTTGGGCTCGGGGCTGTCGTAGACGCCGACCTCGGGCATCGCGGGCAGGCCCGCGCGCCGGGCGAGTTCATGGACGGTCGCGACGAGGGCGTCCCCTGAACGCGGGTCGAGGACCTTCACGCCCATGCTCCACTTGGCCATCACCCGCGAGAGCGACAGCGAGACGAAGGCGCCGCCCATGCCCCAGATCAGGCAGAATGCGGCGAGCGAGCGGTAGTCGATCCCTCGGGCGCTCAGATACGGTCCGACGCCCAGCATCTGCAGCACCAACGAGATGGTGAGCATCACCAGCAGGTTCACGGCCATGAACAGGAACACGCGTTTCATCCAGGTCATTCGATTTACCTCTCTTTGGTTTTAGGGAATACGAGCGAGGCGATCACGCCTCCCGCCAGGATCGACAGGACGACTAGAAGGATCCACAGGTTGAAGTTCCCGCCGAGGACGGCCTTCAGCCACGGGTGCGCCAGCATCTTCACGCCCACCAGGAGCAGGACCAAAGCCAGCGCGGTCTTCAGGTGATGGAACTCGTCGATCATGCCTTCGAGCGCGAAATACAGGCTGCGCAGGCCGAGGATGGCGAAGACGTTGCTCGTGAACACGAGGAACGGATCGGTCGTGATCGCGAAGATCGCCGGGATCGAGTCCACGGCGAACACCAGGTCGGTGAACTCCACGACGATCAGCGCCAGCAGCAGGGGGGTCATCATCCAGCTCCCGTGCTTCGCCTTGTCCACGGCGTGGTCGGCCTGCTCGTCGGCGCCCGGTATGGGAGCCTCGTGAGAGGCCTTCGTGCCCGCCTTCACGAAGAAATGCTCGCCGTGGAAACGGTCGGTGACGGGCATGACCTTGCGCGCCCAGCGCAGGACGGCGCTGCCCGCCGGGTCGCCCTCGGTTTCCTTCATGAACATCATCTTCAGCGCGGTCAGGATCAGGATCCCGCCGAACACGTAGATGGTCCAGGAGAAGCGCGCGATCATCTGGGCGCCGACGGCGATCATGGCGCCGCGCATGAGCAGGGCGCCGAGGATGCCCCAGAACAGCACGCGGTGGCGGTACAGCGCGGGGACTTTGATCATGCCGAACACCATCGCGATCACGAAGATGTTGTCCACCGACAGCGACTTCTCGATGAGATAGCCGGTGATGAACTTCAGCGCCGCCGCGCGTCCGTTGTTGTGGCCGAGGGGGTTGGCGTCGGACACGGACATCAGATCCCGGGTCAGTCCGATGCCGTGCCAGTGGCTTTCGTAAAGGAGGTACACCACGGCGGTGAAGGAGAGCCCGAGCGCGATCCAGGCGGCGGACCAACGCAGGGCCTCCTGGGTCTTGACCACGTGCGCCTGGCGGTGGAACACGCCCAAGTCGAGGGCCAAGAGGAGGAGGATGAAGGCGATGAAGGCGGACCAGATCCAGATCACGGGCGCTCCTTTGAGCCGGCGTCGCGCGAGCCAAAATAAAAAGACCTCGCGCGTTCGCGCAAGGTCTTGATCGGCCCTTTCGGGACCCGCTGGACCGGCCCTTTCGGGCGTCTTGACGATCCAGCAGCCGAGGATCTACTCCCCTTACAGGACCAGTATAGTATAGATGACCGATTTTGTCAAGTATGGTAAGCTGTACGCATGAGGAAGCTGGTCGAGGGGATCGTGAGATTCCGCCGGGAAGCGCGTCCCGAGTATCGGGCGCAATTCGCCCACCTGGCGCTCGATCAGCAGCCCGACACGCTTTTCATCGCCTGCTCCGACAGCCGCGTCGTGCCCAACACCTTCGCTTCGACCGATCCCGGAGACCTTTTCGTCGTCCGCAATCCGGGCAACATCATCCCGCCCGAGGACGCGTCCCAGGCTCCCGCCGCGGCAGGCGCGGCGGCGGCGGTGGAGTTCGCCGTGCGGCGCCTCGGCGTGACGGACGCCGTGGTCTGCGGACATTCAGACTGCGCGGCCATGAAAGCGCTGGCCGCAGGCGGGGAGACGGGAGGCGGCCCGCTGGCGGCCTGGCTTCAGACGGCCGGAGATTCGCTGAGCGAGCTCGAACGGCGGACGGAGCTCGCGCCGGAGCGTCCGCTCCACGACCGTCTCGCCCAGGCCCATGCTCTCGTCCAGCTCGAGCACCTGAAGACCCACGCCGCGGTGCGCGAGGCGCTGGCTGCGGGCCGACTGCGCCTGCACGCCTGGTGGTTCGACCTCGCGGGCGCCGACGTTCACGCCTGGGAGCCGGAGCTGGGGCGCTTCACGCTCATCGATGAGGCCGAGGCGGAGCGGATCCTCCGGCGCTTATGAAGACGCCGACATCTACCGGCATGCCGGCGTTCTCGGACCTGGTCAAGCCGGGCTGAGCCGGCGCCGCTTCTCGAAAGCGTCGCGCAAAGCCAACCCGACGACGACGGCCAGCGCCGATCCCGCCGCGTTGGCATAGCCCAGGATCATGCGGACGCAGAGATGCGGGTCCCGGGAAGACGTCATCTGGTCCGGGACGATGGAGCCGGCCAGCGCGAGGAAGAGGAATACCCATAAGACATGCCAGCGGCCCCGCCGGGGCGGCATGACGAGCCCGACGGCGAACGGCAGCAGGAAGAACGTCTGAGCGCAGGCCAGGACGAACAAGGCGCCGGCCCAGGTCGCCGCCAGGATGAAGAAGCCCACGACGATCCAGCAAAGGAGCGTGATGACCTCATCGGTCTTCCGGCGGGAGGCTTCCAGCGTATCGCAGAGCCCTTGGGAGATCAGACGGTTGCCGCCCCAGGGCATCTTGAGGACGGGCTGAGGCCGGGGGGCCGGCCGGATCTCTCGAGGGGGGCCGATGGTGCCCAGGGCCCTGAGGACCTTCTCGCGGTCCGCGGCGTGGGAAAGCGCCGAATACACCCGGCCGCCATAGAGGAAAAACAGGGAGTCATAGTCGCGCGCGGTCAACCTGAAGGCCGCTCCGGCCTTCCCGAGGGATAGCTTCTCGAGATGAAGAGCGCTCGCCGGCAGGCGGCCTCGGACCTCACGGGCGTACTCCGTTTGAGCGGCGGCGTCGGCAGTGGCCTGCGCGCTTGAGATCCGGGCCGAGAAACGATGGACGCTGCCGCCTTCGCTGGAGTCATCGACCCATAGGACGTACTCCTTGAAGTCTTTGCTGGCGCTGGAGGACCAGCCGGCGGGCAGTTCCAGGGAAAAAGCGCCGTCCGAGGAGTTGGCGGGCGCCGCTTGAAGGTCTGAAGCCGGGCAGCAACAGGCCCAGAGGCCGATGAGCCCAAGGAGCCTAGACGCTATCGTCACGCAAGCGAGTTTAAGCGGATACCCGCCGCCTGTCAAGGAGACTGTGAATAGTGTCTGCGCAGACACGATTCACATGACCGATGAGGACTGGCATTTTTCGGGTCTAGCGGCTATGCTTTGCTGGCATGAGCAAGGGGGGGATCCTCTACGTCGTCGCCACGACTGCGCCGGTGGTGTGTATCGCAGGCGCGGGAGTCCTTCTCGCCGCCGCCGGACTTCGGCAGGCGCGCCTTGGCTGGCCGAGTCGTCGCTGGCCGTCTGTCGAGGGGAAGGTGCTGGAGGCCGGGAGCGTCGATCGCAACTCCGATTACGACAACACCGCCGTGTCGTTCCCGGTAGTGCGCTACTCCTACCAGGTCGACGGCAAGTCCTACATAGGGAAGCGGCTGAGCTTCGGCGTCGGCGGCGGATCATTTGTTCTTTGGGCGCTCCGGGGCCTCGTTCCCGGCGGTCCAGTCCGTGTCTTCTACGACCCGGCCAAGCCCTTCCATTCGGTCCTGCGCCCCGGCCCGGCTCCTACGGCGGTGATCCTCATCGTCGCCGGAACGCTGATCGCCTTGGCGGCGATCGTCCACGGCCCGCTTCAGCCGAATCCGGGATAGGCCATGGACCCGTTCGACGGTCGCTTGTCCCTTCCTCCGCCCGACTTTGACGCGGGATCGGATAATTTGTAATCCTAATGCTATGAAGAAAATCGTCATCCGCATGCTGCCGTCCCTCGGGCTCTTGTTCTTTTCCGCTTCGGGCCCCGCATCGGGCATGGACTTCGACAAGGGCGAGCTCAGGAAGATCAAGAAGGCCGCCATCGTCTCCCTGGTGATCGATGACCTCCACACCGGTTCGGTCGCGCACGAGAAGTTCCGCCCCGGCAACGAGCGATTCATGAACGATGCGGCCGCCTACGCCGTCTCGCGGTATCAGGAGGAATTCAAGAAGGCGGAGTTCTGGGAGCTCGTCCCGGCCGTCGAGACGGCGGAGCTCGACAAGGCCTTCTCCGACCTGCCCAACTCGAGCACGGCCATGGACGCGCTGATGAAGCTGGCCGCGCAGAACCGGCTCCCGGTCGAAGTCCCCCCGGGGGTCATGATGCAGTTGGCCATGGCGCAGATGAAGGGCGACAAGGGCTCTCTTGAAGAGCTCAAAAAGAAGGTCGTAGGCGCCTCGGCCCAGGAGCTGCAGAAGTCCTATGAGGCTGCCAAGGCGGCCTCGGTCTGGGACAAGAGCCTGGCTTTCCTGCCCTACCAGTGGGCGGTCAAGAGGAAGGACGACGGCAGCGCGGAGTCGGTCCTGCGGCTGGTCGCCGAGACCGCCCTCAAGGAGTATTGCGTGAAGCACGGCCTCGACGCGGCGGTGGTCCTGTATCTGCGCTCCAACACCGCCGAGCCCGGAAAGGGCCTGCAAGCCTTCACCATCACCACAAGCAAGCAGGCCAACCGCGCCGTCACGGCCATCAAGGTCAATCCTACCATCGTGGTCCGCACGGCGGGGGGCGGCATGGCCGTCGACGGTGAGACGCCGCGCATGGACGACCTCGCGCCGATGAAGTTCGTGCGCGCCTACCACGACGGCGTGGTCGACGGCAAGAAGGGCTTCTGGATCGACCTCGACGACCCGGACGGCATCGCGATGAAGGACTACAAGGCCCTCATCGACTCGACTTCCGAGGACCTCGTCAAGAAGATCGCCAAGAAGGCCAAGAAGTAGCCTGCGTCGTCAGAGCTCCCGGAAAATAGCGGCGCCTGCTTGTAGTATAATCGACAGGCGTAGGGAGGCTCTGATGACGAAGTCGCTGCTGCGGGCTCTGCCCATCCTCGTTCTTGCTCTGCCGGCTTTCTCCGGGACTCCCGGAGCCGGCCCGACCTCCGCCGCCTTGCGGCAGCTGGAGAGCCTTGCGCCGCCGGACCGCGAAAGGCCCGTCCCCCAGCCGCCCCAGCCCGCCCCGATCGCCGTCTACGCCACCGATGAGGAGTTCACCTTCGAGAGCGAAGCCAAGGCGGCTTTGGAATCCCGGCTCGCCGCTTTCAAGGAGGCCGGCCTGGTTTCCCTAGGCGGCCGCGTGACGCAGAAGCCCGATCGCCGCCACACTTTCGTCATCGATTATGTCCCCGTGGTCGCGCAAGGGGGGGCGCTGCCTCCCGCCATGCTCCTGCAGACCTACAAGAGCGCGGCCGTGTACTGGCTCGAGCGCGACGCCCAGGAGGCCATGCGCTCGGCCTCCGACAACCTCCGGGATGCGGGCGTCGGCGTCCTGGGCGCCGCCCTGGTCGCCGTGGGCCGGGACCACTCCTTTGCGGTCGACTTCCTCTTGCCCAACCTGCTCCGGCCCGCCCAGCGCTACGACGTGCGCTTCCAGCTGTTTGCGACCGGTAGATTCGACTTCGAGAGCGAGGCTTCCGCCGCGGTGGCCGAGATCACCGCGCGGTTCCGCCAGGCCGGGGTCCCGGTGCTCAGAGGCCGGGCCGTCAAGCGGCCGGACCGCGACTACGCGGTGGAACTCGAGTTCGTGGTCAGGACCGACAACGGCCCGGCGCGGCCGCTCTATTCGATCGCGCGCTACGATTCGCGGGAGACCTTCTCTTTCGAGGACGGCGCGCTCAAGGCCGCGGCGGCGAGCCTGCCCGCTTTCGGCCGGGCCGGCGTTGCGGCCGTGCACGGCTTCGCGCGGAAAGTCGACCGCGATTATTCCTACGGCGTGGACTACCTGGTCCGCAACATCTACCAGCGCGGCGGCGGCAGCTATCCCTCGGCCGCGGTGAAAGTCTATCAGGCCGCGGAGACCTTCGACTTCGAGAGCGAGGCCCGGACCGCCATGGCGGAGAAGGCCGCCGCCCTCGACGGCGCGGGCTTGACCGTCATCGGCTCCAAGGTGGTGCCGGCGGGGCGCGATTACACTTATATCCTGGACTATATCGCCCAGGCTCAGCCGTAGCCATGGCCGACGCCTTCGAAGCCGCCGGAGCGGTCGCCTACGCCGAGGGCTCCGTCGTCAGCCGCGCGCTGATCAGCCGGGACACCGGCTCGGTCACCGTCTTCGCCTTCGACAAAGGCGAGGGCCTCAGCGAGCATACGGCGCCTTTCGACGCGTTGGTCCATGTGCTGGACGGCGAGGCCGAGATCACGGTCGCAGGCGCCGCTCAACGCGTCAAGGCCGGGCAGATGATCCTCATGCCCAGCGGCGTCCCGCATGCGCTCAAGGCCGTGGAGCGCTTCAAGATGACCCTGTTCCTCGCCCGCGCCGGCGGGCCGAAGAAGAAGTAAGCGCGGATTTTTCCTATGGCGCAGGCCCGATGCGCGTGCTATACTCCGGATATGCGCAACCCCCCGAGCGCGGTGACGGCGGCTTGCGTTTTGTGGCTCTGCGCGGCCGCCGCTTCAGCGGCCAGCCCCGAACGTTTCGATAGCCCGCCCTCCCGGCCCGAGGTCCAGGCGCTCCTCACGGAAGCACGCACGGCCCCGGCGCTGCCGGCTCAGCGCGGCCTGGCCGCCGCGCCCGCGGCGGACCCCAAGCCGGGAGACGTGTTCAAGGCCCGCGTGTCGAAGGTCTTGGACGCCGACACCCTCTTGGTGGGCGACGACGGGAAGATCCAGATCCGTCTCGACGCCGTCGATTCGCCCGAGACGGCGCACCCCGAGCACGGCAAGGAAGGCCAGCCTTACGGCGAAGAGGCCGCCGCCTTCGTCCGCGGGCTCGTCGAAGGCAAGCGGGTCACCGTCGAGATCAAAGAGGTGGACAAATACGGCCGCTTCGTCGGAGCGGTGACGCTGGCCGATGGACGCTCTCTTCAAGCGGAGATGCTGCGCGATGGATGGGCCTGGTGGAACTTCTTCTTCAACAAGGACGAGGCGCTCAACAAGCTGGAGAACGAGGCCATCAGCGCCGGCCGCGGCCTGTGGGCCGGCAAGGCGCGCGGCGGGGCGTTCTGGCCGGAGGCGCCTTGGGTCTTCCGCCGCAGGCTCACGGCCGGCTTGCGCCGGATCCTTCCAGGCGAGGAGATCGAGTTCACGGTCAAGCATATGCCCGACGGCGACACCGCCGCGCTGGGCACGCGCCAGTCCGTCTACGACTACATCCGCTTGGCGGGCCTAGACGCCCCCGAGGTCTCGCATGGAGCCAGCAAGCCCGGCCAGCCCTACGGCCCGGAGGCGGGCGTGCGCGCCTCTGAGCTCATCGCCGCGGAAGGCATGAAGATCCTAGTCAAGATCGAGGACACCGACCCTTACGGGCGCTTGGTCGGCTGGATCCGGCTGCGCAACCGAGGCGTTTGGCTCAACGAGCTCCTCATAGAAGAAGGCTGGGCCTGGTGGTACGAACGCTACTATCCGGATCTGCCCGAGCTCGGGCGCAAGCAGGCCCGTGCGCGCGCCGCCCGCCTCGGCCTTTGGGCCGACCCGAACCCCGTCCCTCCCTGGGACTTTCGCCGAAGCCAGCGGATCGAATAGGCCTTTAGGCCCGTCCCAGCCTGGGCCCCCAGGCCCTTCTGTCCTGGGCCTGCCGGGCGCATACTGAAGGCATGGATCTGCGCCGGGCCCTGGCTCTGGTCATCCTCCTCGCGGCGCCGGGCTATGGCGCCGTGCATCTGAGCGTCGCGCCCGGCCCCCTGGCCGCAGACGCCGTCAAGCGTACCGAGGAGGCGGCCGCGGCGCTGCTGGAGGCGCCGGCTCGCGCCGCCGCAGGGCTGGGATTCTCCGCGAGCTCATGGAAGAAAGACCTTGCCGCGGGCCAGCGAGAGCGTCTCTTGTCCGAGCTGGAGTCTCTTTGGGGCAAGCGCCTCATCGTCCGAGACGATGACTTCGTGCGGCCTTCATCCATGGCGATGCGGCCGTCCGTTTCCGTGTCCAGGGCCCGGTTCGACGCGCTGGGCGCGCGCCTGGAGGGCATGCCTCTGCCGCTCGACCAGGCGGATCAGGACCGGTTCTATGACGCCAAAGGGGTCGCTCGGGGTTCAGCCGTCTTCGCCGCGGCCGCCGCTGCGCCTTCCGCCGGGCATTTCGCGACGGCGCCGAGGCTCAAAGCTGCGGCCGTGCCCCCGGCCCTTGCGCCCCGGGCCGCCGCTCCGATCTCCTTGAAGCATGCGGGCGTCGAAGTCCTCAAGGGCGCCGGCCGCATGGTTGCAGACGTGTTCACCTGGAAGGGGCTGGCGGTCGCCGCGGCCTCCGTGGCGCTGGTGACGGTCGCACCCGTTGCGATCTACGGCCTGCTCGTGGTCGGCGCGGCGTTCTCGGGCTGGACCATCGGCAAGGCCCTCGTCCACGGGTCCAAGGCTTACAAGGCCGGCGACGCCGAGGGCTTCTATGGCGCCTCTCGCGAGATGGGGCGCGGCGTCCTGGGATTGGGGCTGACCTTGCTCGGCGCGCGCCACGGGCCGACCAGCCTTCGCCCCCACGTTCCCCGCACTTCCGGGGAATGGCGCGCGATGGCCGCCGCCGTGGACGACGAGCCTGTCGTCGCCATGTCGCTGCTGCGCGACCGCACCAAGAAGCCATAAAGGCGTCTATTTGCGATAGAATGACGGGGTGATCCCCGTCTGCGCCGCCGTGATCCTGCGCTCCGGCAAGGTCCTGCTCGCCCGCCGCGGCCCGGGCCGAAGGCATGCCGGAAAATGGGAGTTCCCCGGCGGCCGCATCGAACCGGGGGAGACTGCCCCCGTCGCGCTGGCGCGCGAGCTGCGTGAGGAATTGGGCATCATCGCCGTCGTCGGCGCGGAAGCCGCGCGCGCGCGCCATATCTACGACTTCGGCGAGATCGAGCTCATCGCCCACCTCGTCTCCAAGTACACCGGCGAGCTCACCCTCACCGACCACGACCAGGTCGCCTGGGTCGAGGCGCGGCGCCTGCTTGAATACGACCTGGCCCCCGCCGACATCCCGATCGCCGAGGTCATCGCGGCTTACCGCCGGCGAGATCGTTATAAAGGGACGCATCCTCGGACATTCCAGGAAAAGTACAAGGAGCTGAGCGCCGACCCTGAGGCGATCGCCAAGGCCAAGGCCCGGGGCTCGACGCCGGCGGGCGCGCATCTGCCGATCATGCTGGAAGAAGTCGCGCAGGCGCTGGAGCCTTTGGCGGGGGCCGCCGTCCTCGACTGCACGCTCGGCTGGGGCGGCCATGCCGCCGAGCTGGCGCGCCGGGCCGGCGCGCCGGGCCGGGTGATCGCGCTCGACCGCGACGGCGAGGAACTGGCGCGCACTGAGGCGCGCCTGCGTGAGATGGGCCTGTCGATCGTGGCCCGCCAGAGCAATTATGCCGGGGCCTTGAAGGTGCTGCATGAACTCGCCATCCCGGGCGTCGACGCCCTTCTGGCCGACCTCGGGGTCTCGTCCATGCAGCTCGACCGGCCGGAGCGCGGGATGTCGTTCAAGACGGACGGGCCCTTGGACATGCGCATGGACCGCTCTCGCGGCCGGACCGCCGCGCAGTGGCTGGCGGATGCTTCTGAAGAGGAGATCGCAGGGATTTTGGCGCGTTTCGCCGATGAGCCGGATGCTCCCAAGGTCGCCGCCGCGCTGGCTGCCTTGGCCAAGCAGGGACGCTTGCCCAGGACCACCGCGGAGCTCTGCGCCGCCGTCGGCATCGCCAAGGGTCTGGGTCCCGGGCCTTTCCTTAAGAAAGACGCGTTCTCGGCCCATCCTGCCGCTCGGACCTTCCAGGCGCTGCGCATCGCCGTCAACTCGGAGCGGGACGCCTTGGCGCAGCTTTTGCGCGACCTGCCCGCGCTGGTGCGCCCCGGCGGCCGCGTCGTTTTCCTGACCTTCCACTCGGGAGAGGAGGCTCTCGTTTCGGCCGCCCTGCACGAGCAGGCGGCCGGCGGCTTTTGGCGGACGCCGCTGGAGGCCCCGCGCAAGCCCGGACCCGAGGAGGTCCGTCTCAATCCCCGCTCGCGCTCGGCGCGCCTCTGGCGTTTCGTTCGGGTATAATAGGGGCTATGCCCAGGCAGGACCCCTTCTTCCACTTCAAGAACAAGTCTAACCGGCGACCCGCCTCAAAACCCCGCCAAGCCCAGGTCACCGGGCGCAGCGACGCGCCGGGAGACGCCGCGCTCGAGCACCCTGCGCTGGAGCTGGGCAAGTCGTTCGCCTTCGACGGCGGTTTGGCGCGGCGGCTGCTCCGGCGCGAGGTCGATGCGAGCGAGGCGTTCACTCTCAAAGACGCTGCGGGCGTCTTCTATCGCGCCAGCGTCAAGGAGCTCTCCGAGACGGGCGGGACGGCCGTGCCTTATGAGCGGCTGGCCGTCTCTCCGGAGCCTGTCATCGAGATCACGCTGGCCTGCGCCGTGCTGGCGCGCCAGCGGATGATCTTCGTCGCGCAGAAGGCCACCGAGCTGGGCGTGACCCGGATCGTGCCGCTTTTGACCGAGCATTCCGTGCCGGCGCGGGGCCTGGAGCATGAGAAGGCGCATGCCTGGCCCGGCCAGATCATCCGCGCGGCCAAGCAGTGCCGCCGAAGCTCTTTGCCCGAGATCAGGGCGCCCATCACGCTCGACGCCTTTCTCGCCTCTCCGCTGGCCGGCGAGCCCGAGCTTTGCCTTTGCCTTGACAATGTCGGCGGCCGAGCGGCCGCGCCGGAGCGGGAGCCGCGCGGGATCCTTCTGCTGGTCGGGCCGGAGGGCGGGTTCTCGGAGGCCGAGCGCGGGAAGATCTCGGGCAGGGCGGTCTCCTGGCTCCTGGGCGGCCGCGTCCTGCGCGCCGAGACCGCGGTGCTCGTCGGGCTTGCCGCCGTGCATCTGAGATGGGGGGACTTCCGGACCTCTTTCTAGCCCGGCTGAGATGATGCCCAAGACCGACTGGCGACGCGTCGCCGCGCCGGCGGCCTTGTTCCTCGCGGCCTCCTGCGTGGTCGTCGTCTGGATCATGCTCGCCGTGCCGGACCCGCAGCGCTATCCCGTCCGCGGCATCGATGTGTCGCATCACCAGGGCAAGATAGACTGGGATGCATTGACCGGCGAAAAGCTCTCCTTCGCCTACATCAAGGCCTCCGAGGGCGCGGATTTCCGCGACGAGCGCTTCTCCGAGAACTTGCGCGGCGCCGCGGCCGCCGGGATCCCGGCCGGCGGCTATCATTTCTTCACGTTTTGCCGTCCCGGCGCGGTTCAAGCGGAGAATTTCCTGGGAGCGCTCGAGGGCGCCCCCGCGGGCTTGCTGCCCCCGGTCATCGACCTCGAGTTCCAGGGGAACTGCCGTGAGCGCCCCTCCGCGCAGGCCTTGCGAGAGGAGCTCTCCGATTTCACGGCCGTCGTCGAGCGGCGCCTCGGCTCGGCGCCGGTGTTCTACGTCACCACCGAGTTCCTCAACGCCTACGGCGATGCCATGCCTGCGAAAGGAGAGATCTGGATCCGCAGCGTCTTCTTCCATCCCGACCGCACCTTCCGTCGGCCGTGGGTCTTCTGGCAGTTCGCGGGCGAAGGGACGGTCAAGGGCATCGAAGGGCCGGTGGACCTCGACGTCTTCAACGGTTCGGCGGTGGAATGGAAGGCCTATATCGAGCGCCGCCGCTGCCGCTGACCGATAAGGCGACCCCGCAGAGCACCGTCGCCATCCCGGCCCAGGTCCGCGGCGAGATGGCTTCCTGCAGGAGGAGCCGCCCCAGGATGACGGCGACCAGCGGGAAGACGAGCGTGATCAAGCTCAGCCGGGTCGCGTCCATTACTTTGACCAGGTGGAAATACGCCAGGAAGGCGGTCACCGAGCCGATGAGCGCCAGATAGACGATCGCCAGGATATTGGAGCGGCTCCAGACGACGGCGGTCTGCCATTCGGTCAGGGCGCTCAGGGTCAGGAGACAAAGGGCCCCCAGGCCCATGCCGAAGGCGTTGAGGACGAAGATGTCCGTCTTTTGAGAATGCTTCTTCATCATCACCAGGTTGACGGCGGCCGCCAGGCTCGACAGCAGCGCCGCGGCCATCGCCGCCAACGCTCGGGGGGACACCGGGCCGCCCTGCCAGAATAGGAGCGCGGTGCCGGCCATGCCGATCAGGATGCCGCCGACCTTGCGCCCGGTCAAGGTCTCGCTGCGCGTCCAGAAGCGGCTGAGCAGGGCCACGACCAGCGGCATCGTGCAGCAAAGGACCGCCGTCAGCGCGCTCGAGATGTACTGCTCGGCCCAATAGACCAGGGCGTAGGCGATGGTGAAGCTTCCCAGCCCGCAGGACAGTATGGAGATCCTGTCGTCGCGGTCGAGGCGCAGGCTGGGCCGCCGCCAGGCGACCAGCGCGAAGAGCACCAAGGACGACAGCAGGAAGCGCAGGCCGGCGGCGAGGAAAGGCGGCACGCCGACGAGACCGATCTTGATGACGACCCAGGTCGAGCCCCAGATCAGGCAGATCAGCGCGTAAAGCAAAGGGATCATCGGGCACCAGTGTACCATTGCGGGGCGGGCCGATGAAAACCTAAGATGGGTGCGTGAGGAAAATTATCTTTCCGATGCTGATCCTGCTGGCCTTGGCCTTCGAGGCCGGCGCCGAAAAGGCGCCTTCCGCCGGCGACGTCGAAAAGATCCGGGCCAGCCCGCTCTTCAACCTCAGGAGCTATCGCTTCGATCCCAAGACGGCTCTGGCATCGCGCCTGGGGCCGGCTCCCGAATTGGTGCTGACGGCGCTCAAAGAGCTCGACGGCCGGGAGGATTACCGAGCCTACGTCCCCAGCAAGGATGAGAAGGCGCAGGTCATCGAGGTGTTGGGCACGCTGCCGGCCGGGATGCGCCGGACCTTGCAGCGCAGGCTCATCGGCATCTATTTCATCGAGAATTTCATGGGCAACGGCCTGGCCGGCTGGGTCAAGGGAAAGGATGACGAGGTCTATGCCTGGCTCGTGATCAATCCGGTGGGCTTCAGCCGCACGGTCTCCGAGACGTTGACGCTGCGCGACGGCTCATTGTTCAAGGGAGCCCCCGGGCTTTCCGTCGATGCCGGAAGGAAGTACCGCGGCATCGTCTATACCGTGCTTCATGAGGGCACCCATGCCTACGATTACATCAATCGCCTGACGCCTTACGTCGACACGACCTTCGCGGCCGCGGCGCTCGGCGGCAAGCCTCTCGGCTCTGATTGGGACGTCTGGGCCCGCTATGGCGAACCGCGCGAAGGCTCCAGCTTGCCGCTGCGCGGGAAGCTCAAGTTCTATGGCCTTCAGGGAGGACCGTTCCTTAAGAGCAAGGACGCTCGCCCGCTTTATGATGCGCTCGTGAACTCGCCTTTCGCCTCGCTCTACGGCAGCCAGAACTGGGCCGAGGATACCGCCGATCTGGTCACCTTCTATCATCTGACGCAGGTGCTCAAGCAGCCCTATCGCATCAACCTGAAGGTCCACGGCGGCACCTTCGTCTATGAGCCCATGCGGCCGTCTTCTAAAGCCTTGCCTCGCGCCCAGCGGCTCTACGAACGCTTGCGTTAAAGCGCCGATAGGACGTCCGCCAGGAAGGCGGCTTGGTCCCAGGCGCCTTGCTTGATGGACAGGCCCATGCGGACGATGACCAAGCGCAGCGAGGGGATCACGGTCAAGACTTGTCCCTCATGTCCTAGAGCGTAGAATGCGTCTTGCGGGATGCGCTTGGCGGCTTCGGTGTCGCCGCCGAGCTCGGGATGCAGCCTCAGCCACCACTGCGCCCCGTAGCGCCCTTCCGAGGGAGCCGTCGGGCTCGTGCTGAAGCGCACCCAGCCCTCCGGCAGCAGACGCGTCCCTTCCCAAACGCCGTCCTGGGCATAAAGCTGGCCGAAGCGCGCCCAGTCCCGGGCCGTGGCGAAGGCGAAAGAGGATGCGACGTAGGTGCCCGAGGGATCCATCTCCAAGCGCGCGCTAGGCATGCCGAGCGGCCCGAACAGCGCGCGGCGCGGCAGCTCCGCATAATCCTCCTCGCCGAGCGCGCCGCGCACGATGCGCGAGACGATGTTGCTGCTGCCGCTGGAATAGTTCCAGACCGAGCCCGGCGGCTGGGCCAGGGGCTTGGCGGCGGCGTAGGCGGCGGCGTCGTCGCGGGCGAAAAGCATCTGGGTCACGTCCGCCAAGGCGTCGGAATAGACCTCGCTGAAGGCTAGGCCGCTGCGCATGCGCAAGAGGTCTTCCAGGGAGATCCGCGCGCGCGGGTCTCCCGCGGCGCTCCACTCCGAGATGAGCTTGCGGTCCGTGAGACGCAGGCGCCCTTCACCGACCAGCACGCCGACGAGCGCGCTGAAGAGGCTCTTGGTCATCGACCAGCCCGGCAGAGGCGTCAGCGGGGCGAACCCCGGGGCATAACGCTCGGCGAGGAGTTTGCCGTCTTGCATGACGACGACGGCGCGGGTGCGGCGCAGGCGCGCGGGGTCGGGCTCGGTGAAGGCCGAGGCCAGGACCCGGCACAGGCCCGGCGGGCCTTCCACGGGCTCAGCCGTCGCCGTGGACGCGGCCGAGGGCACGCGGCACACGGCGGTCTGGGGCCAGGCGCCGAAGAAAGAAGCGGTGACGGCGCGGCCGGGCCGGTCCACCGTGGCGCGGAAGAGCCTCAGCAGCCGGTAGGAATCCTCCGAGATCTCCGGGGCCCGCTCGCAGTCGAGCTCACGGCCGCAGACGAAGAGGGCTGAGCAGAGGACCTTCGCCTTGTAGCCGCAGGCCATGGCGGCCAACCGGCGGAAACGTCGCCAGGGGTCAAGCACGGGCGCGGACCAGCCGCGCCAGGCGTTGGAGTCCGGCGCGCACCGCGGCTTCGGAAGGGCCGAAGGAGAAGCGGACGTGCGAACGGAAGCGCCCGGTGCGTCCGGCGCGGCGTTTTCCGGGGTTGACGTCGAAGAACTCGCCGGGCACGGTGATCACCTTGGACTCCAAGCCGGCGCGGAAGAAGCCCATGCCGGTGTTGAGGGGCTTGGGCAGGCCGGCCACCGAGCCCCAGCAGTAGAAGGTGCCCCCCGGCGGGCTTTCGAGCTTCACGCCCAGTTCCTTGAGCCCGGCCATCATCGACTCCCGTTTGGCGCCGAAGGCTTTCTGGATGGACCGGGCCTCGGCCTCGGCGCGCTTAGGGGCCAGGAGGTCTACGGCGGCGCGCTGCAGCGGCCGTGAGCCGCCGCCGTCCAGGAAGGACCCGGCCGAGGACACGGCCTCGATGACGGGCTTGGGGCCGACGATCCAGGCCACCCGCCAGCCGGGGTAGCGCCAGTTCTTGGTCAGGCCGTCCAAGAGTATCACGGGATCCTTTTCGACGTCTTCTATGTGGGCGGCGGCGCTCAGCGGAGCGGCGCTGTCCCAGACATAGTGGGAATAGAACTCATCTAGGATGAGCGCGCAATCCGATTCCCGCGCGGCGGCGACCCAGCCCCGCAGCTCTTCTCCGGAGGTCGTGCAGCCGGTCGGGTTGGAGGGGTTGGACGCCAGCACCGCTCCCAGGCCGCGGCCCATGATCTCGCGGCGCAGTTCGGCGGCGGTGAAGACGTAGGCGCGTTCGGGGTCGCGCAGGATCGGGATCGAGGTGAAGTTGCGGAAGATGTCGAGCAGCTCTTCATAGGCCGTGTAATCGGGCAGGAAATGTCCCAGGTTGACCGGCCCCAGCGCCGCCGCGACGCGGGTCAGCGCGGCGCGGCCGCCGCCGGCGATGCAGACGTTCTCGGCGGTATAGAGGCTGGGCAAGCCGCGGCGGTAGCGGGCGTTGTAGAGCCCCGCCACGGCCTCGCGCAGCTCCCACAGGCCGGCGACGGGCGCATACTCCTGATCGGCCGGGTCGATGGAGACGACGGACACCCGCGGCGGCCCGCCGGGAAGCGGCCCGGTCTCCGGCATGCCTTGGCCCAGGTTGCACCAATCCTCGGCCCCGGTCTTATAGCCCAGCCGGGCGGCTTCGGCCATGACGTAGATGACGCCGGTGCGCGGCACGGCGCGGAAGGAAGGCACCGCTTCGTCGCTCATAGGGGGGAGTTTAACCGGGAGGCGGGTTTAAGTCAAGGCGCGTAGTCCCCTTGAATCACGGCGCTGCTCCGGGTATACTGGGCTCATGAACAGCTCCATGAGACGCGCCGCCTGGCTGCTGCTGGGCTCCTTGTCGCTTCTGACGGCTTGCCCGAACCGCAAGACGGCGCCGGCCGACCCGAATGAACCGCCTCCAGATTATGAGGGTACCCGCGAAAGCTCCAAGCGGTCCCACCAGAAGCTCGACGGCGAGAAAGCCCCTGGCGAGCGGTAGACGGTTCTAAGCCTCGCCGGGAGGCTACTTCGTAAACAGCTTCCCGATGAAATGGCCGAGCAGGCCGCCGACGACGCCGCCGATGAGCCCTCCGATGGGCCCGCCGAAGGCGGAGCCGAGGATGCTGCCAAGGGCCATGCCGAAGGCGCCGCCGTAGTCGCCTTTGGAGAACAGGTAGGCCGCGCCTAGCCCAAGGGCGGCGCCGCCAAGGGCGCCCATGATGCCGCCGCTCAGGCCGCCTTGGATGGCGCCCAGAGCGCCGGCGCCGGCATAGATATAGCCTTGAGGGATAGAGCGTTTGCCGGGAGTCCCGGGCGCTGGGGGCTCGGCTCGCGCGTCCCGGGCGGCGGGAGCGGCGGGCTCGAGTCTGGCTGCGCGCGCGACCCGGTCGGATTGGGTGGCGGAGACGGCGCCGGCGGGGGTCTCGGCCGATAGGCCTTCGAGCGCCTTGCGCGCGATCTCGCGGGATTGGGCGGAGGAGCCCTTGTCGGCCGCGATCCGGCTGAGGGCTTCGGCGGCCTCGGCGCGCTTGAGGGCCTCCGGGTCGAAATCGACGGCGCCGGCCGAAAGCGGCAAGGCGAAGGCCAAGGCCAGCAGCCAGGCGGCGGATCTTCTCATGCCTTTAGGATAGGCCGTGGACCGGTCTCGGACCAGTGCCATTGGACTCACCGGGGACGGGGCCAAGGGACCTAGGCCGTTTTAGTATACTGGCCGGGCTTTCCGATGAGAGAATCCACCCGCCTCCTGGCCTTGAGTTCGCTTTTGGCGCTCTCGGGCTGCTCTGCCCTCAGGGCGGGCGCGCCGGAGCGCTTCGGGGCGCCGCCGGCCGATGCCATCGACCAGAAGTTCCGCCGCGCCCAGATCCTGGCTGAAGAAGGACGAGCGTCGGACGCCGTCATGGAACTGCGCACGGCGGCGCTCTCGATGAAGCCGGGCGACCCGAGGATGGTCGTCTACTATGAGCGGCTGGGCGTGCTTTATCTCTCCGAGCATGACGTCGAGGGGGCCCAAGAAAGTTTCCAGGCCGCCGCGCGCCTGGGCGGCCGAGGAGACGCGCATGCCGGCCTCGGGCTCTGCCTGCTCGAGAACGGCCGGTATTTCAAGGCCTCTCAGGTCTTGGCCGAGGCGCTTGCCATGGAGAACCTGACCTCGTCTTTGCGCCGCCGCGCGGAGAAGGGGCTCAGCGTAAGCCTCGAGCGGCTGGGGCAGGATGAGTCGCTCGACGAGCTGGCTCCTCCCTTCCGGGTCTCCAAGATCGTCTTTCAGGGCAATCGGACCGAAGACGCGCTGCTGCGCCGGCGCCTGCCCTTCCGCGAAGGCGAATCGATCGACGCGCGCGGCCTGGCGTCGGCCAAGAGGGCGTTCCACGGGATGCACTTGTTCAAGAGCGTCGAGGTGTCCACCAAGGCCGTCTCCGACGGCGCGGAGGTGCTCTTCGTTTTCCGCGACGGCTGGTACGCGCTGCCCTTCCCCCTGTTGGCCGTCGGCGCCGGCAGCGGGCGCGGCGGGCTGCTGCTCGAGGAGCGCAATTATTTCCGGCAGGCCGAGTCGCTTTCCTTGGCCGTGGTCTCCGGCAAGAGCGGCAGGCGCTTGGCCGCGGCGGGCGAGGCGGAAGGTTGGGCGGTGCGGGTCTCCCGGGAGCGGAAGGATTTCACCGAGCGGCTTTACTCCGACGGCGCCTTCGGCGCGGCTCACGGCCTCGGCGAGCCGATCGTCGAGTCGGAGCCGTCTCGCTACGGCACCGTGGCGGGCAGCTACCAAAAGCGCACCGACGATTTCGTCCTGCTCATCTCGGCGCCGCTGCTTCGTCGTTGGGCCGTGGAAGGCGGCTTCGACCGCGGCACGGTCGGCTACGCCGCGGCGGCTCCGTCGGCGCCGCCCGACGCCGGCAAGCAGGGCAACGTGTTCGCCGCCCTTAAATACGGCGCCAGCGAGGAGCGCGAGGCGGGCGGCCTGGGCGCGATCCTGGGTTTCGGCATGGCGGGTCTGGAGGAGCGCCTGCGGCCGCTGCGCCGGCCTCGCTGGGTCTCGGGCGGCGAGGTGCGGCTCCTGCAGGCTCGCGCGCTCACGGGGTCGAGCACCGTCTACGGCGGCATCCAGACGCGTTGGCAGACCGCCTATGCCTGGGGCGGGCATCAGAACGTCTCGTTGAGCGTGGCGGGCCTTCACGGTTACGGCTTGCCGGCCAGCCGTCTTTGGGCCACGGGGCGCCAGACCGCGCTCCAGGGCGTCTACGCGCGTGAATTCCGCGGCCAGTCGGCGGGCGGCATGAGCCTCGCTTATAACCGCCGTCTGCGCGCGACCCGGCGCGGGGTCTGGCAGGCCGGCGTCTTCGCCGAGGACGCCCGGGCCTGGTTCGACCGGCGCGGCCGCGACAAGATGGGCTTCGGCGCGACCTTCTTCTACAAGTTCTGGCGCTTCCCCCTGCCGCTGGGCGTGGGGTATACCTACAGCATCGACGACAGCGAAGGCCAGGTCTCCGCTGCCGTCGGCGGGCGCTTCTAAGGACGCCGGACCTAGGGCGGCTGGGCCCTTCGCCTCATGACGTCGAGAAAAGGTCCTGGTACAATCTAGGGATGCGTCTTTCAGCGGCCTTGGCCTGCGTCCTGTCCTTAGGCCTGGCCTATGGAGCCCACTCCGCCGAGCCCGCCGTCCCGCCCGATTACGAGACGGTGCTCAGCCGGCATTCCTTGGACCTAGCGGGTCTCCATGCGCAGGGGTTCATCTTCGTCGAGGGGAGCTGCCGCAGCGCGGTGGGCGAGGAGCTGACTCCCCGGCAGCTCGACGAACGCCTCGAAGCAACGGCGGCGGCGGCCGCCGCCGCTCGGGCCGTCGGTCTTAAGCGCACCGCTCCCTTCTCTCTGCCGGCGTCCGTCTTGGCGCTTCAAGAGGCGCAAGCGTACGGTGTCTTTTCCGCCCCGCAGGAGCCTGAGGAACCAGCGCCGTGGCAGGAGCCGGTCTTCGACCCTTCTTGGCGTAAGACTTCTGCCCAGCTCTGGAGCAAGAAGGACCAAGGAAAAGCGATCCAAGCGCTAGCTTCCCGGTTCACCGAGGCTGAGGATACCGAGACCGGCCTCTCCGAGGACGCCCCTGAGGCGCTGCGCCTGTTGACCTTGGCCATCAAGGATGGGAAAGGCGGCGACAAGGCCTACAAGGAGCTCAACCGTCAACTGCGCATGGTCGCCGACCGCCTGCCGGAGCAAAAGGAAGCCTTCGCCGCCCAACTGCGCAGCCCTTGGACGGCCTACGCGGCCTTGGGCGCCAGCCACGCCCCGCATTCTCTCGACGCGCAGCTGTACTTCAAGGCGATGGAGAAGCATCTCGACGATTCCGGTTTGACGTTGTCGGCCTTCATGGCGGATCAGGACCCCAAGGGGCGCCTGGCGGGCTCGTTTTTGCTGCGCGCGCAGGCCTACGACGCTTTGATCCCCTATCTCAACCGGCATCCCGCCGAAGCGGCGGCAATCGTCGCGCCGTTGTTCTCGGAAGGCACGGTCAAGGCCCGCGCGACGCAGCTTCAAGGCATGCTCGATCAGCTGACGACGCTCGGCCGCGCTTCGGGCGCCCTCGACTCTTTCGTCGGCGGCGTCTTGGACGGCGCGCAGCGGGCCAAACCGCGCCTGCGTGACCGGATGGTCCTGCTTTTGGCGCTCAACAAGGATTTCCTGCCTCAGCAACACCGCATTTCCGCCGCGGCGTCCGCCGCCGGGCTTCCGCTCGAGTCCTTGCAGGCTCCGGACCTCGCGCCGGAGGAGCCCTACAGCTACTGGCCCGACCAGGAGTGGCGTTTCGCCGTTCACTTCGCCACCGAGGACAGCTATCGGGCCTGGCAGGCCTATTTCCTCAAGCGCGGCTACGCGCCGGAGCCGGGCTCGGGGCTCGAGCTCTCTAAGGATTTCACCGGGCTCAAGATCATCATGGAGGCCAAGCTCTACGAGTCCGACGAGGAAGGCTTCCTGCGGGGCCCCGAGGCCAAGCGTTTCCTGGCCGCGGTGGCCAAGGATCTGAAGGACCCCGCCGTGCAGGGCGTGATCTTGAGGATGCATTCGCAGTTCCGCATCGCCGCGCTCTTCACGGGCGGAGCGTCCGAGGGCAAGCTCCTGCTCGACGGCAGCTGCCGCAGCGCTTGGGACGCGGCCAAGGAGCGCAAGCGGTGTCCTACTTGCAGCTTCGTCTTGAACACGGGCACCGGCTACAGCCGGCTGAACAACCCGGCCATGCTGGAGGTGCTCGAGGGCTTGGCTCGCAAGCGCTCTTGGGCCGAGATCGGCCAAGCCTGGCGAAAGACGATGCCCAAGGCTTCCTCGCGCATGCGCGGGCCTTGGACGGCGCCTTACGAGGAGGCCATCGCCGTCCTCGAGAAGGCCGAGCGGAAACGACGCGCGGATTAGGCCTAAAGGGGTAAGCAGGCCTGCGACCAATGCCGCCCGAGACCTAGGCCCGCTGACCCCTGCGCGCAAGCTCCGAAGCGAGCATACTCGGGGCATGATGAGCTTCGCCCCGGTCCTGGCCCTCATGACGGCTCTCGCTCCGGGGGTTGCGGCCGCGGACATCCAGGCCGTGCTGGCCTCCGGAGCTCGGGCTCTGGGAGTCTCGGCCCCCGCCTTGCTCGATGTTCCGGCGCCCAAAGCCGTCACGGCCGCGGCCAAGCCCGTCCCCGGCCCTTTCTCTCGGCGCTACCCTCTCGCCGCGCCGCCGTCCTGCAAGAGCGCCATCGGCATGGACGTGGAGTTCGTGCCCGCGCCGAAGGCGCAGCTCGACGCCATGGGCATCATCCTGGCCGCCGCCCATCCCAGCCTTTCGGTCCCTGTCGTCGTGTTCGATCGCGATACGCTCTCGCGCACGCCGCCTGAGTTCCAGAGGCAGATCCTGCTCCATGAATGCGCCCATAAGAGCCTCGCGCTGATGGGCTCGCAGGAAGAGGAAGACAAGGCGGATTGTGAGGCCGCCCGGCGCCTGCAGAAGGACCACGGCTACGGCCGCAAGGAGTTCGACGTGGTCGCCGCCTACACGCGGCATGTCTTGGAGCGGGAGCAGGTCTCGGAGGATCTGATCAAAGGGAAGCTGGCTGCCGTAGTCGCCTGCTACCGGCCCTGAGCGCTCAGGGCGCCACGACCTCGACTTTGACCTCGAGGTGCCGCGTCGGTTCATCGACCAAGACTAGGGTCCTGCCTAGCGCCGCCTCGAAGGACGTTTGGAGCTGGAAGGTCGAGATCGGCCGCGCCTTCAGGGTCCCCACGGGGCCTAGCGGTCCGGAGAGCTCGAATTGGCACTCGGCGCGGACCAGCGCGCTGTCGGGCTTGGCCACCGGCAGGCAGTTGACGATCGTGCCGTGCTTCTTGAATTCGACGGCTTTGCCGCTGGGCATGTCGACTTCGACGACCTTCTCTCCGCCGATGATATAGTTGGCTTGGGACTCGCTCATGACCACGAAGCTGCCGGCGTTCTCCAGCTCGCCGTCTTTGATCTTGAACGAGATCCTGAAGTTCACCGATTCCTCGGCGTTGGTCTTGACGCTGAGGGCTTTGGCCGGCAAGCGCGGCAGCGAGGCCGCGAAAGCCGTGACGCTCAAGCAGAGGAGGGACGCTGACAGCGGTATCGTTCTCATGCCCCGAGTGTAGCCCCGCGGCCGCGACGGCGTCAAGACGCGGCGGTTAAAAAGACGGTAAAGGCCGAGCCGAAGATCACTTCAGCCGGCGTTCCTTGTAGACCGCCTTGAGCGAGTCCTCGAGAGCGGACAGGAAGACGTCGAGCTGCGCCCGGCTGATCGTCAGCGCCGGCTCCAGCCGCAGGACCCGGGCGTTGATGTAGGTGCCGCTGATCAGGATGCTGCGGGCGAACAGCTGCTTGGCCACCTCGTAGCCGAGCTCGTTGTCGGAGAACTCCATGCC
>CAZEAE010000054.1:0-21450 GCA_964510095.1 uncultured Elusimicrobia bacterium
CAACGAACAACATCCGCGGCGCCGACCGGAGTGTCGGCGCCGGAGTTTTCGGCCTATTGCTCCCGATCAACTCCCGGGGAGGCCGAAAACTTTCAAAAAAAACAGCGGCTTTGCCGATTTTTCAGGGATCCCCGATCGGGGTCTCTTTTTTCACCCTTTCGGTGAAAGGGGTATCGTCGGTCTTCAGCTTTTACCGGAGCTTCTGGGTTTCTCCGGGTGGGGGGGCGGCGATTGGCCGGACTACCGACCGCCTTGGAAGGCCACTATCAGCTCCTTAACGAGCGCGCCGAGCTGCTGCATATCGGAGCATTCTTCGATCTGAGCGTCGGCCATATTTGTCAAGCGCTTTAGAACGGCCTGTCGATTCCTGACGAGCGCCCTGAGAGGAAGGCGCGCGCCGCGCGCCACGCCGAGCTCCATGAGGACGTTCCAGTTAACTTCCGCATCGGAGCCGCCGGGCAGCGTTAAATCAAAAATCGCGAACTCGCTTACTCGGATGAGCCCTTCAATTCGCGGCCAGAAACTGCCATGCCGGATCCCGGCCATGTCGCCGCCAGCGCCTCGTATTTCGGCGAGCAACTCAGCGGTCAGTTTCGTGTTTCCATAAAGGGCTTCGATCGTTAACCCCAGCGATCGACCAGCTGCCCAGCAACCGCGTTCAATCTTGCGTCGGTAGGCTCTAAGAAGACCTGCGTTCCCTCCAAAGTAATCGTGCCCGAAAAAAACCCTCAGATGTGTGGGAGGCAAGATCTATAAGCGGTAGTAGGGATAAGGACCGCCGGCGTTGATCTCTTCAATAACGCCGCGCCTAGCCAGGTCCCTGCAAGCGCGATAGACGGCTTGCTGAGAAAGGTTCAAATCCTGCGCCAGTATCCGAACGCTGACGGGAGTGTTGCCTTGGTCGAAGATATTCTCTCTGGCCTTGCGGAGATATCTTGTAATCTGCTCCTCAACCGGCAGTCTCTGCCGAGCCGCGACGCGCACAGTGGTTGCCATGTATATAGTATAATCGGAACTCGTCTAAGTTTCAAGAGGAAGCACACAGCCCAAAAGCTCACGTAGCTTCTAATAATGCCGCGTGTTCCCTGGGAAATCCCCCAAAATCGAAAAATCTCCCGTTTTGCGGTTGTCGTGACGGTCTGCCGGGTGGCTACCGCCCGACTTTCTCACCCTTCAGGGTGACTTTCACCCCGCATGGATGGGCACAGCTATCGCTGTCTCTGTTTTTCCCTTTCTGCGACAAGCCTCATCTTCCCTCGACCTTTTAGCCCCAGGCTGCGGGCCATTCCCAGCAGCGGCGGCAAGCCGGCAAACGACGTGATCGCCTGCTTTATCATTAAGCTGCCCCGTGGTTCGGATTGGTCTCTGGCCTACGGGGCATTTTATTGCTTTCCCGCCTCATTGCCCGGCGAAGTTTTTGTTGTGGAATTCGGCGCCGGAGTTTTCGGCCTATTGCTCCCGATCAACTCCCGGGGAGGCCGAAAACTTTCAAAAAAAACAGCGGCTTTGCCGATTTTTCAGGGATCCCCGATCGGGGTCTCTTTTTTCACCCTTTCGGTGAAAGGGGTATCGTCGGTCTTCAGCTTTTACCGGAGCTTCTGGGATGACATATTTTTGTCATGTCGCGGAGATACATTACAGGGGCATCCTTAAGATGTGGTAAAATCGCCGATCCCATGAGATTCTCCGACCTCAAGGACGACCGCCCTCCCGAGCGCCCGAAGAAGCCTCGCTCCAAGTTCGAGCCGCCCGAGAAAGTTCCCCCGCCGCCTGAGGCGGCGTCCGCGGCCGTTCCTGAGAAGCTTCCGCCTCCGCCGCCGGCCCCCGCGCCTGCGGCCAAGCCGGCGCCCGGTCCCGCGACCTTCTTCTCAGGGTTGTCCGGCCCGCGCAAGGTTCCTCCGCCCGCCGGCCCTTTTCCCGTGAAGCGGCCCCTGCCGCCGGCCCCGGCTCCCGCGCCCGCTGCCGCGGCGGGCAAGGTCCCCCTGCCGATGCGCACGGCCGAAGGGGTCGTCTCGCTGGAGTTCCAGAGGCGCGCCGCCCAGGACGTCTATGGCGCGGCGATCCTGGCCATGAAGGCCCTGATGCGAGACATCGCCCTTGGGCCGGTCGATTCTTACGACGGCCTGCGCGCGCTCGTCCATCAGATCCGCGAGCAGCTGCGCGCCGGCGAAGGCGCCTTGATGATGCTCACCACCCGCTCGACGGCCAGCCACTATCTCTACGCCCACGCCGTCAACGTCTGCATCCTCTCGATGGATCTGGCCCTCGGCCTCGGCTGGAGCGACGACCAGTTGGAGATATTAGGATTAAGCGCTCTTCTCATGGATATCGGCCTGACCAAGTTCCTCAAGCTCGCCGACCTGCCGCGGGCGCTGACGCCCGAGGAGTTCCAGGAGATCCAGCTGCACCCCATGGAAAGCCGCAAGATGCTCGATCATCTCCACGGCATCGAGGAATCCGCCAAACAGACGATCTCGGACATCATCGCCCATGAGGGGGCACGCAAGTCCCGGCCGGGCGGTTTCAAAGACGTGCATGCGGCCGCCGAGATCATCTGCCTCTGCGATATCTATGAGGCGATGAGCCACCACCGCGCCTGGCGCGCGGCCCTTCTGCCCCACGACGCGGTCAAGACGATGCTCAAGCAGAACAGCCAGCAGTTCGACCGCAAGCTGCTCCAAGCCTTCGTCGAACGCTTGTCTTTGTATCCGCCCGGCTCCTACGTCGAGATCACCGGCGGCGAGATCGCTTGGGTCCTGGCCGCCAACCCCAAGACGCCGACCTTGCCCACCGTCGAGGTCCGCTTGATGGCCGACGGCACGGTCAAATCTCCGCCGAACATCATCGACCTCTCCCAGCAGCCGCTGATCCATATCGAACGCGCCGTCGATGAGACGAAGCTCCATCTGAGAGACAAGCGCCTGCTTTTGGCCTTCCAGGCTAACCGCTGGTGGGTCGAGTAGCGCCGCCGCCGGCTCCCATGCTCCGCGCGTCGCAGCTCACCAAGACCTTCCATAGCGAGGCCGGCCCCAGGCGCGCGCTCGACGGCGTCGATTTCGAATTGGCCGGAGGCGAAGTCCTCTGCCTGCTGGGCGAGAACGGCTCGGGCAAGACGACGCTGCTCAAGACGCTCTGCGGCCTGGTCCTGCCCGACAGCGGCCGCGCCCAAGTGGCCGGCTTCGACCTGGAGGCCTCCCCCGACGAGGCGCGGCGCCGGACTGGCTTTTCGCCCGGCGAGGAACGGTCGTTCTACGGGCGCCTGAGCGCGCTGGAGAATCTGCGGTTCTTCGCTCGGCTGCGCGGCTTGGATGAAGGCGCCCTGCGCCGGCGCTTGGACGCGCTCGAGGAGCCTTTAGGGCTGGCCGTCCTGCTGGGCCTGCCCGCCCAAAAACTCTCCGCCGGCATGAAGCAGCGCTTATCCTTGGCGCGCGCGCTGTTGCACGAGCCCCAGGTGCTGCTGCTCGACGAGCCCACCAAGAGCCTGGACCCGGCGGCGGCTGAACGCTTGCGCGGGTTGGTCGCCGAGCAGTACCGCGGTCGCTCGGACCGGCTGGTCGTCTGGAGCACCCATGATTTGGCGGAGGCGCGGCAGACGGGTACCTTGACGGCCGTGCTGAGCGCGGGCCGCCTCGAGTTCAATGCGCCATGCCCCTGAGCTTGTTCTTCGCTTTCCTGCGACGCGACGTCCTCTCTCAGTTCTCCTACCGCTTGGCGCTGGTCTTGGATCTCTTGGCCATCCTGTCGTCGGTGGCCACTTTCTACTACGTCGGCCGGCTTTTCGGGCCCAACGCCTCGGCCGCCATCGAAAGATACGGGGGCGACTATTTTTCCTTCGTGCTCATCGGCATCGCCTTCTCGGCGTATCAAGGCGCGGGCCTGCGTTCGTTCGCGCAAAGCATCCGCCAGGAGCAGTATCTCGGCACGATGGAAGCCGTGCTGGCCGCGCCCGTCAGCGTGCCGGTGTTCCTGCTGGCTTCCGCGCAATGGGACTTCCTGTATGCCACGCTGCAGGCGGTGGTCTACGTGCTGGCCGGAGCGCTGTTCTTCGGTTTGCGCTTCCCCGACGCCAACCTGCCCGCCGCGGCGACGATGCTGGTCTTGACGCTGGCGGCCTGCATGAGCCTGGGCATGCTTTCGGCGGCGTTCGTCGTGCGCTTCAAGCGCGGCGACCCGGTGGCCTTGCTGCTGCTGACCGTCTCCGAGCTCTTGGGCGGCGTCTTCTTCCCGGTGGCGGTCCTGCCGGACTGGCTGCGGCGATTGGCCCAGCTGGTGCCGATGACGCATGCCTTGGAGGGCTTGCGGTTGACCCTGCTCAAGGGCGCCGGGCTCTCGCAGGTCTACCGCGAAGCGTCCGCGCTGGGGCTATGCATCGTAGTGTTCCTGCCGCTGGGTTTCTGGTTCTTCCAGCGCTCCCTTAAGGCCGCCCGTCGCGACGGCAGCCTGGGGCACTACTGAGCGCGCGCGAATATTTAGAAAGGCGTCACGGGAACCTCGAGCCAGGACTTCCTGGTCTCGCCTGCGCCGATGAGCTGGATATCCAGATCCTGGAAGTAAAGCGTCAGCCGCCGCTTGTGGCCTTCTTCATCGCCGTCATCGTGCGTCTTGTGGCCTAAGCCGCCGACAGGCTCATCGTCGTGATGGTCATTGTCGTCGTCACCTTCGTACTTCGCGTGATGGTCCCGGTCATGGTCGCCATCTGTGTCCGGATCGCTATCTTTATCCTTGTCGTCATCCTTGTCCTCATCGGAGTTGCCGAAATTAGCGGTCTTTTCAGGGCACATGAGAAGCCCGACGATGACGCCGCCGCGATGGGTTTTCAGCTTCTCCGCCGCGTACACCCAGCCTTCCAAATGAATCGGCTGCTTGGTGGTGAGGTTGTCATTGGTGGCGGCGCCGAACGTGTAGGTGGGGCTCAGCCCGGAGACGCCGGGACCTCCGATGTCGCCGGGATAGTCTCCCGCCGACGCCGTGTCGATCTTCTTGTATTCCTTCCACGCCTCGGCGGGAAGCGCGACCGCCCGCGGGTAGTAGGCCGGCAGGCCGGCGGCGGCGTATTTCGCGTTGACTGCGCTGATGCTGGCCGTGCCGTCCTTGAACTCCACGCTGCCCATGGAGATGATCACGCCGCGCAGCAGGTTCTTGCCGCCCTTGAACTTGGCTTTGACCCCGGTATCGTAGAAGCGCACGTAGGGCTGCGTATCGATGATGTTGGAATAGGAATAGTCGTCGTCATCGGACTTGTCCTTGTCGTCCAGCTTGTCGTCGTCGTCATCCTTGTGCTTCTTGCCTTGGCCCCGGTCTCCCTTGGCGTAATAGGTGCCCTGCGCCTTTGCCAGAGTCTTGTAGTACTCGAAGTCGATCTGGGGCCAAGCCGGGACGCCAGGCTTGAAGTTGAAGGACCACCACCGGGTGCCGTCGGTATTGGGGAGGGCCGAATTCGTGTCCAGACTCTTGATCTTTCCCTTGGAGAACAGGCGGGGGTAGAACAAACGGGATTTTTTCTTGAGATCCAGGGAATCGTAAGCGTACACGGGTCCCCAATGCAGTTTGGTGCGCTTCTGGAGCTTGATCTTGCTGGCCATGATGACCCCGAACTGGGCGCCTTTCTTGGTCAAGGTGACCTGCAGTCCGCGGTACTGGGGAACCGTGGACTCATCCTTGGCCGAGGCCGTCAGGATCACATCGCTGGAGCTCTCGCCTTGGGCGATATTGATCTTGTAAGACCCCCCAGGGATGTCCGTGTAGATGACATCGTTGGAATAGCCCGGGATCGAGCCGCCCGTGCTTACCCTCTTCCAGTAGCCGGAATTCGAATGGAGCGTCCAGAGGCCCTTCTCCAGCGCCGCCTTCGCAAGGTTGAAGGCCGACAAGGATTTCCGTGAAGTGACGGCGGTCTTCTGCACGGACATGTTCCGGTAGACGATGGAGGCGATGAAGACCACGGCACCAACTCCCACCACCATCACCGCGGCCATCATGGCTTGGCCGCGCGAGTTCGATATTCTATTCTTCATATCCTGCCTCCTTCCCATATTTTGAGTTTAACAGGCGCTGTCCGGATTGTAAAGTAAGGTGATTGTAAGAATCACTTGCTTGAGAATCTGTAGCCCAGCCCCGCCACGGTCTCGATGCGGCGTCCCGTCGGGCCCAGTTTGCGGCGGACCTGGGAGATATGAAAATCGATGGTCCGGGTCGTGCCGAAATACTCCGTGCCCCAGACTTCCTGCATCAGGGTCTGCCGGCTGACGACTTCCCCGCGGCGCTTCAGCAGAAGATAGAGAAGGTCGAACTCCTTGACCCGCAAGGTGATGTCCCTTCCTGCAATCGAGAGCCGGCGGCGCTTGGGGTCCAGGACCAAGCCGACGGCCTTCAGGCAGGGATTTGACGGCTCCAGGAGGGTCACCCTGCGCAACAACGCCCGCAGGTAGGCGCGGCAGACGGGGATGTTGAAGGGCAGGCTCCAGCAGTGGTCGGCCCCCCAATCCAGGCCGAGGACCAAGGCAGGGCCCTCCATGCGGACGCCAAAGAGGATGAGCGCGCAATTGGCGGCAGGCAGTTCCCGGCGCAGGCTGCGGCAAAGCTTTCCGACAGGGAGTCCCGGGTTCTCCGCGTCCAGAAAGACCGCGGAGACGGCGTGAGCCGCCAGGGCGGCGGATATCTCCGCCGGGGAACCGGCCCAAAGGGTCTCCGCTTGCGTCTCCTCCAGCAGTTGTTCAAGAGCCGCCCGGCTCTCCGGGCTTGCCGTCGCCGCGAGGATCTTTCTGGGGCCGCGCATAGTCAGGCCTTTTGCAGCAGGCGCGCGATCTTGGCCGCCAGCACGGCGGATTCAAAGGGTTTTGTCAGATAGTCATCCGCGCCGCAATCCAGTCCGCGGATGATCTCCTCATCGCGGTTGCGGATGGTCATCATGATCACGGGAATATCCGCGAGGAGAGGATCTTCCCGGAGGTCCCTACAGACGTCATACCCGTTCTTAAAAGGAAGGTTGATGTCTAAAAGCAGCAGGTCAGGTCTTCGGCGGCGCATCATCTCCAGGCCGGCCAGGCCATCGGCGGCCGGGTGGACCTCGTAGCCCAGCGGCTCCAGCATCTGTCTGATGATGTACTGAAAATCATCTTCATCATCGATGACCAGGATCGTGGCTTTGCGCATCAGAGCTCCCTGCTTGGCAGCGACAGCGTGAAGGTGCTGCCTTTGTCATGGGCGCTGGCCACCGTGATATCCCCGCCCATCAACTGGGCCAAGCCGCGGCTGATGGAGAGCCCCAACCCCGCGCCCTTGATTCTTGCCGCTTCCGGTGATGCCGGCGGCAGGCGGTGGAAGCGTTCGAATATGTTCTCCAGATGCTCCGGGGCGATGCCCATGCCCGTGTCCTGAACCGAGACCAGCAGCCGTTTTCTTTCCGGGGAGGCCGACAGCGCTATTTCGCCGCCGGCGCGGTTATATTTCATGGCATTGTCTACGAGGTTGATCAGTATCTGGCGCACCCGCGCCGGATCGGCATGCGCCTTGGGCAGGGATTTCGGGATGTCGAGCTTGACTGTGATCCGGCGCGCCGAGCATTGGGCGCTGAATAGGGCGCAGACATCGCGCGCAATCTCGCTGAGCGAGACCGCCTCGGGCTGAACCTGCGCTTGCCGGGCCTCGATCTGGGAGATGTCCAGCAGATCCTCGACAAGGTGTCTGAGGCGCGCCAGATTCTCCTGCAGCCGCAGAAGATTGCCGCGGGCCTGTTCCGCCACCGGATCCCTAAGGAGAAGCGCCACATAGCTCTCCATGGCCGCCAACGGCGAACGAAGCTCGTGGCTGACGTTGGCGACGAAATCATTCTTCATCGAGTCCAATTCAAGCAGCCGTGCGGCCATGCCGTTGAGCTGTTGGGACAGTTGGTCGAGTTCCTTGACCCGTGAAGGCGGGATCCGGTGGCGCAGGTGGCCCTTGCTGAACTCCGCGACTCCCTCGAGGATGCTCTGCAGGGGCTTGACGAAATACCTCCCGGCTAGATAGGTGACTAGGCAGGCCCCCAAAAGGTAGGTCTGGCCAAGCAGCATGAACCGGTCGCGTTCCAACGGCAAGTCCGATCGGAATTCGCCGGCCCCGAGGACCAGTAAGAGGAAGAACTCGAGGCTCAAAGCCGTCATTGCTGTCGAGAACGCGGCTACATTGTCTCGGAATTTCATGGCGCGTGGTGTTAGTTTTGGATCTTGACCCTTTGGACGAAGAGCTGTATCGCCTTCGACTTGCCGTTTCCGACGGACTGCTCGAAGGTCATGCTGACCATGATGATGGACGGGTCCGACGATTCCGGATAGGCGAAGGATATGATGCGCAGGCTCTTGGACATGGCGTTGTTGTTCAGGTAGAGCGTCTGGCCGCGCTGGGACACGGAGATCGTGGCGCCGGTATTGGGATTGGTGAAGGTCAGCCGGCTCCATGGCGGCTGGTTGGCGTCGTAGCGGTCGATGATGACGCTGGCGGCGCTTCCCTGGCGCAGGAGTTTGCTGATCACGTCGTAGGAAGTGAAGGCTCCCTGCTGGATGTTCGTCAACGCATCGGCCATCATCTGGACTTGGACCGTCTTCTGGAGCACCAGCGCGGTCGAGCCGCTGGTGATCCCCAAGATAGCGACGACGATCATGATCTCGGTGAGGGTATAACCGCGGCGATCTCCTGTTACCATGCCATGTTCACCGTCACGTTGCTGGATATATAGACGGATTGGGAGGCGGCGCTGGTCGTCGTCGCCGACGTCCCCTGCAGCTTGACGTAATAGCCGTAGACCGTGTAGGTGGTGTTCTTGACCACGGTGATGGAGTAATTGCCCGAAGAATCGCTGATCGTGCCGTAAAGGACGTTGGGTCCCGTGGCATAGGCGTTATCGACCAAAGGAAGCGCGGCCAAAGCGGCTGTCGTGGCGACCAGCAGGACTCCCGTGGTGATGGGAGTGGCCGCGTCCTTGACGGTCCCGCTGATGATGCCCTGGCTGCTGGTCACCGTGAAATTATCCGGCCCCGCGTCTTGCCCTTGAGGGGGCGCGGAATGCGTCAGCAGGGCCGGGGCGGATGCTTGTGCCCCGGGATTGAGGATGGGCGTCACTGTGGCCACCGCGGTTAAGGGTATGCCGTAAAGCTGGAAGGCGCCCGCTGAATCGGAGAGAGCTGTGGCAACCTCGAGTCCCTGGCTGACCGCTTTTACGCCCACGTCCGGGTAGGCGGCCGTTCCGTTGGTGGTCACCTTGCCGGTCACATAGAAGGCGGGGTTGAGGTTGAAGTTGATGCCGGAGAGCATTGCGCCGGCGGTGACGGCGGCCGTCGCCGTCACGGTGTCATAACCGTAGTTATAGCTGGCCAGGTTGGTCGGGGAGTTTGCCTGGATGGTGTAGGCGCCCGAAGTCAGGTTCAAGGTATAATTCCCCGCCGAATCGGTCAACGCGCTCAGGCTGCCGATGATGATCTTGATCTGCGACAACGGCGCCAGGGTGTCCGCGCGCGAGACCTTGCCGGCGAGCCCGCCCTGGCCGCTCGGCGCTGGTTCCAGCAGCAGGTCCAAGCTGGTGGTCGCCCCGGCGTTGACCTGGAGACTGCCTCCGGTGATGGAGGAGTAGCTGGTCCAGTATGCTGATAAGGACCAGGCGCCCGTCGACACGCCGTTGAGCAGGAAATAGCCCGTGGAGGAGGCCGTGGCTCCGGCTGAAAATCCGTCCGTGACCGACAGGCTGGCGCTGGAAGCCGGGATGCCGTAGGCCGCGTTCATGAGGGTCGTGCGGTTCCTCGGCCAAGTCGGGGCGCCTGTGGGATTCAGAGCCAAATCGTCGGCGTTGTTGCCGCTATCAAAAGAACTGCCGTAGGTCCCGGCATAGCCGGAAGGGCTGGTTTTTCTCAGGATGATGCCCCCCGATCCATAGCCGCCCGCGCCGTTATCGACGACGACCGGAGAGCCTTCCAGGCAGTCGGTGGCTCCGCCGGAGCCGGTGTTCCAGCTCACGGAATCCATCTTGACGCCGTAGCTGTCCTGGACCGCCAGTCCGCCTTTGTTCACGTGCTTGATGGGGTTGGAGACGGCAAGGCCGTTTTGATTGGCTAGGATATTGGGGAACACCGCGTCTGGGAGCACGCCGTTGATCGTAGGAGACGTCGTGGAGATGAGGAAGTATCCTTGCGAGGGGATGTAGAGGGGAAAGCCCGCACCGCTGCCCTCGACGCTGTAAACCCGTGGATAGACGTCGTTGCCGTTTCCGCAATTGATGATATTGAGCATCTGGCTCGTCGCGTTGGAGGCGATCATGATCTGATAGGTCGTGGGGTTGTAGAGCTCGATGAATTGCGTCGTCGCATCCGTCAGGCCCGCATAGATTCCGCTGATCAGCAAGTAGGACTCGCGGGCGGTCACGATGCCCGTGACCCGGCCGGTCGACCTGCGGGTCAGTTGCATATCCGCCTGTGTCGGGCCGAGGGGGTTCAGGGACGCCGATTGCTTGTCCCAGAACCCGGCTTTGAGCGCGGTGATCGTATAGGTGGCGGTGTCCGTCGGTATCTGATAATACCCGGTCGTCGAAGCCAGAGCCGACCAGTTCTGGTTCTGGGTCACGAAGACCTGGGCGTTGGCGATCGCCACTCCCGCGGTGTCTGTGACCAGGCCGTACACGATGGCGTTGGTGGCGGACACATTGGGATTGGCGACCAGGATGGTATAGGTCTTGGTCGTGGTGGTCGACCCTTGCAGATATTTGATGAGCACCTTGATCTGCTTGAGGCCGGTATCGGAGGCGTCCGGCGTCAGCACGGTGATGTTGCCCGCCGCGTCGCGGTAGACATAGCTGATGATCGTGCTGCGGGTAAAGGTCTTGCCGCTCATGTTGAAGCTCTCCGGCGGGTAGTTGGTCAGGTCGACGCCCGGCGACGTGTTGAGGTCGGTCTGAGGCGTGACGATCAGCAGGGGGTAGGACAGGCCCTGCAAAGTCTCGAATTTGTCTTGGGCGAGGCGGACGGCGGTGCTGTTGCCCTTCGAGATCGAAAGAGCCCTGATCGTCGTGGAATAGACGAGGGCTGAGGATATGGCCACTACCGACAAAAAAGTGACCGCGACCATCAGCTCGACGAGCGTGACGCCCCTTCGATCCATGCGCAAGTTCAAGGTGACTCCGTTTGCGCTTCAGCGCGGACGCACGTCGTGAGGCAAGCCAGCAAGAAAAGGCAGAGCGCCGGCGCCAGCAGAAGGAAGAGCCTTGCGTTGGCGGCAAAACCAAGCAGGCCGACAAGGAGCCCGGTCACGAACCCGTTGTTCTCGTGCAGCAGGAGGCTGCGCGCGTCCCTCGTCCGGGCGAAGGAGGTTCGAAAGAAGTGACCGGCATATAGGCCTGAGCCGGAGACCAGCAAGACATAAGCCGGCAGCAAACGGCCATTGAAAGGGAAGGCCCGTAAGCCGAGCCAGACCCCGTAATAGCATGGTATATTCAGGAGCCACAGATGACGTCGTACGCGGCCATCTCTGAGGGGGAGCATGAGCCCCGCCAGGATGCCCGTCATCCACGCCAACGTCACGGCGGCATAAGAATTCCAGGCCGAGGACAGCTGGCATTCCAGAAGAAAGAAATAACAGAACTGGAGAACGGCGAAAAAGAGGCCCACGGCGAAGAATCCGATCGCGCTGCTCATCGGAAGAACTTCCTCAGGAGGCGATGGTAGCCGTGCCGGACCACCACATCCATGCTCGCCAGGGATATGGGGCGAAAGAGGCGTCCGCGCAGATGGCGTTGGATATCTTGCCGGTCGTAGATGGTCACCTCTTCCTGCCTCGCCGCCTTCAGCCGTTTGAATATCTCGCGCTTGTCGAAGTTCAACGCGGACCCGGCCAGGGCGAAGCTGGTGCGGCCGTTGTCGCGGGCTATCACGAAGACGTCGTTGAAGCTGGCTTGCAGGGTGGTCGCGACCAGGCAGGCGGTCTCCGTTCTTTCTTCGAAGTCTCCGTTGACCGGCACGGAAAGGATGCCTTGGGGGCTCAAATGGAGCTTGACCAGCTCATAGAACTCGCGGGTATAGAGCAAGGCGACTTGGCGTTGGAAGGGTCCCGCGATATCCATGGCCACCAAGTCCACGTCATGGGGAAGATTGGCTATGTAGTGCTTGGCGTCATCGATCTCGATCGTCCATTTGCTTTGAGGTCTTGGGGAGCGAGTCCCGCTGAGGTACCGGAGGCTGGCCGCGGCTACGACGGGGTCGATCTCGACGCTGGTGACATGGCTGGCCGTCGGCAGCGCTTGCGCCACAGCCTCGAAGGAGCCGCTGCCTACCACGAGGACCTTCGGAAACTTCAGGAGGGAGGCCGGCAGGCCCGCGATGAAGTAATTGAATTCGCCGAGCGAGTCGGAGCCGTAGTGCCTGATTCCGTCGAGATAGAGATGTCGGACGCCGTCGCCGTCTTCAAGGATGTCGACACGCTGATAAGGGGTATCCGCCGAGAACAGGACCTTTCTGAAATCGCGGCTATGGGAGCTGTAAAGACGGGCGACGCTCACTTGGTCCAAGCGCGGCAGAAGGAGCGCATAGAGTGCGGCTAGCGCCGTGCCCATGGCCAGGATACGCCGGCTTTTAATGATAAAGTAGAGGAGCATCGCGAAATTAAACTGATAGAAGACCATGAGATAAGCCGGCGCCGTCAGGCTGACGACGCCGATCAGGAGGAAGCTGGCGATGGCACCTAAGATCTCAAAGGCATAGGCGCGGCAGAAGTCCTCGACCTCGGGGCGCTCGCCGCTCATGAGGAGGCGCGGCAGCAGGACGCTATAGAACGAGGAGCTCCAAAAGGCGGCCACGAAAAGCAGCGTGAGCAACATCGTCGTGTTGTGGTCATGCTCCATCAAGACGCTGGCCAGCCAGCGCCAAGAGAACGGAAAGGTGAGATGGGTCGCCCACTGCGCCATCGCATAGAGGCGCAGGGTCCTGGGACTCAAGCGGTCGGATATGAAATATCCGGCGGAATAGCCTAGGAAATAGGCTGCCGTCACTAGGAATAAGACCACCTCCGTGCCGAAGAGCGCCGCGGAGAGGTTTCTCGTGGCGACGAACTGCATGATGCCGAGATTGATGCCGCTGAGGAAAAGGATGAACCAGGAGGCGGACTTGCTGCCGAAATCCAGCTTCCCGACTAAGCTGGGCATTTCCATCCCGAGCTGGGCGGGTACGAGCACGGCCTTAGGAGGGTTTGCGGCACAAATGCGTGCACTTTCCCATAAAGGGCAGTGTAATAGGTGTCTTTCCGCTTGTAAAGTAAGATAGTTGTAAGATTCCGTTTTGTGTGCTGTCTGGCCTCGCGAAGCGGACGCTGTTGCTCGCGGGCCTTGAAGGCAACCACCGTCGCTCTTTGGAGCGGCGCGATGACCGAGAGCCCGGCGGCCGTCATGATGTAGATGGCCAGCACCGTCTCCAGCAGGAGGGAGCCCCTTTCGTTTTGACGTCCCATGACCCAAGGATAGGGCCAGGCGCGGGGTCCCGCAACCAAACTTTTTGTTAACTTGCGGCGGAGAGGGGCAGCTCGACGGAGACCTTGGCGCCCTTGCCCCGGCCGGCGCTGTCGATGCGGATGCGCCCGCCGTGCTTCTGGACGATCCAGGCGACCACATGCAGCCCCAGGCCGTGGCCGCCCTCTCCGGCGCGCGTCGTCGAGAAGGGCTCGAAGAGCTTGGGCATGGCGTCGACGGCGTTGATCAGGAGGTTCAAAAAGACCTGGATGAGGTAGCGCTCGCTGCCTAGGCCCGTGAGCCCGCCTTCGATGTCGGTGCGCAGCTCGACGCCGCGGTCCTGCAGCCTGAGGCCGACGCGCTCCAGCGCCTTGCGCAGCGGCACCGAGGCGTCCAGCGGCTCCAGGCGCAGTTCGCTGGGGCTGGTGAAGTCGAGGAAGTCGGTGAGGATCGCCGCCGCCCGCTCGGCCTCCTGCGCGATGATGTCGAGCTGGTGGTCCGTCTCGGCGCGCTTCTCGGGGTGCCCTGAGAGCGCTTTGACGAAATCGGCGCTGAGGATGATCGTGTTCATCGGCGTCTTGAGCTCATGGAGAACGGCGGAGACCGCCTTGCCGGCCAAAGACAGCCGCTCCATCCAGGCGATGCGGATCTCGTAGCCTTCCGCCGTGGCCAGGCGGACCCGGCGCGTCACGTCGGCCATGAAGGAGCCGAAGAGGGAGGTCGCCAGCAGAAGCGAGAGGCGCAAGAGGACGGTGGGGCTCTGGTCGGCGTCGAGGCCGGGGAAGGCGGCCAAGTTGAGGTTCTCGAGCAGGCAGGACATCAAGATGACCAGGAAGTAGGCGATGTAGAAGTCGCTGGAGACGCCTCGGGTGAGCAGGAGCACGGTGGTCGTCGCGCCCATATCGAGCGCGAAGGTCCAAAGGACGGCTCGCTGGCTCAGCCGGCCTTGACGGCCCAGCTGGAAGAGCGCCGCGGCGCTCGAGGCGTAGGCGGCCAGTGGCTACAGACCGTCTCCGGCCGAGGCTATTGCCTCATTGCCGCTGAGGATTAGGGGCCGCGACGGCGGTCTGCCGGAGGCTCCAGCAGGCGGCCCAAGAGCAGCAAGGGCCGCAGGACGCGCCAAGCCAGGACGCCCCAGCGCGAACGCGCGTCGTAGCGCCCGGCGATGAAATCCGCGGACGGAAAGAGCGTCCGGCCAAGGTAGCGCAGCCGGAAGCGCCAGTCCCTGAGGTAGACGAAACGCAGGATATGGCCTTGGCCGCGCGTCTCGGTCCACAAAGACAGGCCCGCGCGCCGCAGGAACCATAGGACGGCGGGCAGCAGCCCGAGGCGTTTGAGCTCGCGGCGAAGGTCTTCCAGGTCCAATTCCCGCGCATGGCGCTCGGCGAGGGCCGCAACGTCTTCGGCCCACTTGGGCTCGACGGCGCCGTGGTGGACCGCGGCATGGGCCAGGACGTGGATGAGCAGGTCCTGCGGGGAGGGCAGGCGCAGGCAAGCTTCCCCTCCATCGACGGACCTGGAACGCCGCCAGACTGCCTTATGTTCCTCGTCATCGAGATACCAGAGGTCGTCGTGCAGATCGAAAGCCAGGCCGTCCCTTCGGTACTGGCCTGGGTCTCCGGCGAACTTTTGGTAGCCCATAGCCTCCAGCGCGTTCACGACCTCGCGCCGGCACCGCGGCTCTACCAGGAGGTCGAGGTCTTCCATCGGACGGTCTTCGAAGCCGCGGCAGCCTGAGAGCAGAAGGGCCCCCCCTTTGAGGACCATGACCGGAGTCTCGCCTAGGCGCTCGGCCAGCCGCTCCAGCTCCCGTATCAGGAGCAGGTTAGCGGCGAGTATCCGGTTCGGGGCCATGAGGGCTTGCGATGAGGAGTTCCTCGGGGAACGTGTCGGTGGAGAAACGCAGGGTCCTTGCCTCACCGCCGGAGGCTGGCTCCGGCGTCAGGGGCCTCCATTCTCCCCCGAAGAGCCCCAGGACGCTCACGGCGCCCGAGCCTTCCGGAGGCGTGACGGAGAACACCACCGCGCGCGCGGTCCGCGGCTGGAAGCTGAGCTTGAACCGGAAGATCTTCCCCTTCGGGTCGGCGGCGGCCGGCGTGACGGCAACGGACAAGCCCTCCGGAGTGGAGCCCCGCTGGGCGCGGAACTCGATGGCGCGCAGCAGCCAGCCGGCCGACGGGGCCGCGGCGCGTATCTGGTAGTCGGTCCCTCGGGAGGAGACGGTCTTGGGCAGGGCCTTGACGGAGAAGGCCTCATAGCCCTCGACCGGGGCGGGCAGCGGAGGCGGCAGCGGCACCACCGGCGCCGCGGCGATCGCGGCCGGCGCGACCCGCTCGGGGGCGGACGCCTTGGGGGCGGCGCGGGGAACGCCGAACTTCCAGCCAATCGACAGCCGGTGCGCGTTGCCAAGCTCGCCGAAGGGGGCAAAGGCGTAGTCGAGGCTGAAGTTGGAGAGCACGACTCCCATGCCCGCCCGCAGACCGGCCATCAGCCCCAGCGGGTTTCCGTACCAGCGGTAGCGGTAGCCCGCGCGCAGTTTGAGCGCGCCGAGCACTTGGGTCTCGGCGCCGAAGGCCAGCAGGGGATAATCATCGCGCGGCTTGGAGACATCGAAAGCGAGCAGGGTCTGGCGCGGCAGGTGATAGCCGGCGCCCAGCCGCACGGTCAGGGGAAGCGGGTATCTCGTGCTGCCGACGGCCACCCCAGGGCCTAGGTTCAAGATCGCGGCGCCCAGGTCGAGGCCGGGCCGGGCCTTTTGCAGGCGCCAGCCGAAGTCGGCGGCGACCGACTGGCCGGAGGTGTTGTCGATGGTCTGCCGGATGTACTTGAGCGTGCCGCCCCAAGCTTGGCGCTCTCCTTGCCCCGCGAAGCGCGCGTAGCTGGCGCCGAGCGCGAGGTCATAGGCGCCGAAGGTGCCCTGCGAGGCGGTGAGCGCATTGAGATGGTCGTTCTCGTTGAGCCCGGAGCGGCGTTCTAGGTCTGAAGGCACGAACAAGGAGTTGACGCTCAGCCCTAGCGCGTCCCCGCGGCCCATGCCGGAGATCGGCCGGGCGAAGCCCAGGAACTCGTGCTTGATCCCTTGGAAGGCCTCTTGATGCATGAAGCTGAGATTGGAGTACTGCTGGCCGGCCAGACCGGCGGGGTTCCAATAGGTGGCCTGCGCGTCGTCGGCGACCGCGGTGAACGCTTCGCCCATGCCGACGGCCCGCGCGCCTATGCCTTCTTTTAAAAACACGGCGGAGCTGGTCCCGGCAAAGGGGTGGATGCGGTCGGCGCCGCGCGCCGGCGCCGCGGCGGCGCCGAAGGCGGCAAGGATGACGAGCAGTCGCCGGGAAGCTCTTAGGCTAGTCATCTCTGTTTTCCATTAGTGTATGATGGCCATCTTCTTGATCACGGATTCGGTCTTCCCCGCCGAGGTCTTGGCTTCCACGCGGTAGATGTACACGCCTGACGCCTTGCCGCCGATGTTCCAGTCTATCGTGGAGACCAGTCCGGCTGGATTGCCGAGCTTGGTCATCTCGGCCACCAGCGCTCCGGTCACGTCGAAGACGCGCACCGTGACGTCGCAGGTGTCTCCCAGCATGAACTTGAAGGTCGCCGTTTCGCCGCGCGCCGGGTTCGGGTAAACATAGACTTGAGCGTCGACCAGCAAGGTCCCGTTGGGCTTGAACTCGAAGACCTGGAACAAGGTGAAGTGGTCGGTCTTGGCCCAGACCCGCTTTTCCGCCTTATTGACGACCGAGGTGTTGACGATCTTCCAGGCCCCGGCCGAGTCGTCGAAATAGTACATCCGGAGATTGTTCTCGACTTTCGGCTGATACGCGCCATAAGGGATCTTGAGCGTCACCGGCTTGGCGAATTTGGGATGGGGGTCGGAGGCCAGCTTGAACTCTCGCACGATGCCGGTCGCCGAAACGTCGGCCGGAGCGATGGCCGGGGGCAGGCCGGAGGACACCCGCTTGGCGCTGAGCGTGTCGGCCCCGGTCAGCGCGCCGGCGGGGATCTCGACCTCGGTGCCGTCGGGCAGGCTCAGCGTCGTGAGGGTCGTCGGGTCTACGGACGCCGTCATGATCTGGGCCAGGTTGAAGACCGAGCGGCTCTCGGTGGCCAGTCCCGAGGCGGCGGTCTCTTGGACGGAGAGGCGCAGAGTGTAGTCGCCGTCCGCTAAGTTGCTCGTGTCCCAGGTCGCCAGCGCGCCCTCGGTCACCGTTTGTGTTCCGACGGCCAAGACCGTCCATTGCGCCGGGCTCGTGCCGCTGCCGAAATCGACGCGGTAGCTCGACAACTGCGGAGTGACGACCGTCCCGGTGACGGTGACGACCCCGGTGGGCACGTCGAAGATGGGGTCGGGCCCCGAGATGGCCCAGGCCCGCGAAGCCTGGAAGCCGAAGACGCGCCCTTGCGCGGCGGCGTAGACCCAGCCGTTGGCCACGGCCGGGGAGCTGACGCCCGGGCCGCCCATGCCGAGGTTGATCCGCGCCAGCTCGCTGCCGGCGGCGCTGACGGCGAGGAGTTCTCCCAGAGGGCTGACGACGTAGATGATGTCGTTGGCCACCGCCGGCGAGGAGGCCAGGCCGTTGACGTTGGCGTCACCCAGCGGCAGGCTCCATTTGATGCTCCCGGCGGAAAGCGAGAGGGCGTAGAGCGTGTACGGCGACTGGCCGGCGCCCACGTAGACGGTATCCGTCGAGACGGCCACCGAGGTCACCTGCGCCGAGGCCAGGCTCAAGGCCGGCGAGGCCCAGACCTGCGCCCCGCTGGCGGGGTTGTAGGCGTGCAGCGTATAGTCGTCGTCGCCGGGCGCGGCCAGCAGTTTGCCGCCGGAGAGGCTCGGCGTGGCGAAGCTGATGTTTCCCTTCGTCTGCACCGGCGCCGGCCACTTCGGCGTCAAGGTCGTGTTCCAAGCGCCGTAGCGGCCGTCGTTGGTGCCCAGATAGACCAGGCCGGCGTTCTTGTCGAGGACCGGAGAGGAGGCCGTGAACTGGCTGAGCGTGACGCTGCGGTGGAAGGCCCCGGTTCGGGCGTCTAGGACGTAGAGCAGGCGTTTGGGGTTGCCGGTGGCAGCGTAGACTTCTCCTGCATAAAAGACGGCCGAGGCCACGTCGCGCGAGCTCGTCTTGTAGCTCCATTGCAGCGCGCCCGTCAGCGCGTCGAAGGCGTAGAGGTTGCCGTCCCGGCTAGCGACGAAGACCCTCCCGTCGGCCACCGCGGGCGTGGCGTCGATCCAATCCTCGGCCGTGAAGGACCAGAGCAGGGCGCCGGTGAAGGCGTCGAGGCAATAGAGCTTCTTGTCGCGGGCTCCGACGTAGACGCGGCCGTAAGCCACGACGGGGGAGGAATAGATGGCGGCTCCAGCGTCGAAGGTCCAGCGCAAGGATAAAGGAGGGGCCGCTTCCTCCTGCGAGTAGCCCGTCTTGGCTTCATCCTTGCGGAAATAGGGCCAGGAGGAGGCATCGGCGAGTTTGCAGAGGGGCCATGCCAGCAGTCCTAGGCCTAAGGCCAGGCTCAGCCTTCCGCGCGTCGTCGTCATGCTGATATCTCCCATGTTCCTCTCTACGGCCCCACGCCGATGCGCATGCTCTTGCCGTCGAGGGTGCCGACGGTGATCGTCTGGGTCCCTGAGTCGTAGACCGGTCCGGACCGTACCGCGGCGCCTAGGCTGACCGGCCAACCGGTCCGGATAACGCCGGTGGCGCCGTTCAATCCGTAGACGTTGCCGTCATCGGCGCCGAAGTAGATGTAATCGCCGCCGGCCCCCGTGAAGGCGTCGGGCAGGGCGATCGGGTTGGTCAGGATGCTCCCCCCCGCCTGGTACTCCCATATCTTGGCGCCGCTGGCCGCGTCGAGCTTGTAGAGCTTGCCGTTGTTGGAGCCGAAGTAGAGGGCCAGGGGCGTCTCGTTGCGGTTGAGGTAGGAAGACGACCGGATCGGAGACGAGGGGCTGACGACGAAATCGGTCCAGCCGCCGGGGATGGCCGTGAGGTTGGACGACGTCCGGGCCCAGAAGACGCCGCTGTCGTCGCCCCAGTAGAGGACGTTGGAGTTGGCGCCGTTGATGAACCCCGAGTCCAGGTTCGGGGTCCCGTAGATATTGACCCCGGGCGTCCCGGTCGAACTCAGGACCGTGCCGTCGGCGAGGTTCAGGCGGTAGAGCGTGCCGCCTTGGGAGCCGACGAACATCGAGTTGATCCCGACCGTGAAATCATCGGTGTAGGGCGTTCCGGTGAAGGACCCGGCGCCGGGCGTGTTGTAGCCCCAGCCGCCGTTGTCGGTGCCGTCGAGGTTGTTGAGGGCGTATACTTTCCCGTCGGTGGCCGAGAGGTAGACGGTGGCGCCCAGCAGGACGGGCGCCGACTGCAGGTTGGAGGTCCCGGTCAAAGTCCTCTGCCAGACGAGGCTCGCCGAGCCCCCGTTGTCCTTGATCTTGTAGACCTTGCCGGAGTCGTCGGCGAAGTAGACATAGTCGAAGCTTCCTTCCAGGGCGTTGGTGGGGTAGGTCTTGACGCTGCCGGCCGTGGCGTAGGACCAGCGCAGGGCGCCGGCGTTATCGAGCGAGATCAGGCGGTTGTCGTTGGTGCCGCCGTAGACCGCGGTGCCGGCGTCGTTGAGGGCGAATCCCCCTTCGACTGCGGCCTCCGGGCCGCCGAGGGAGGCCGGCCAACCGGCCGGAGACGTGGGAGGCACGTTGGCCGTCGTGCTCGACGTCGTCACGGCGGAGGCCGCGTTGACGAAGGCGGGCACCCCCGACGGCGGATCCTTGAGCCCGGCGTCGGCGTCGGCCTGCACGGTCAGGCGCGCCGTGTTGGGCGTTTGGCCGGCGGCATTGGCGGCCCATTCGACCACGACGAAGTAGACCAGGCTTTGGCCGGCGAGGGTCGTCGCCATCGCCGGCGCGGGGCTGGCGACGGCGAGGGTCTGATGGCCGGTGCCGTCCAGGGCGAAGGAGGCGCTGTTCAGGTTGGCCACGACGGCAGTATCGACGTTGAAGCGGTAGAGCGACGTGGTGTCGCTCGATAAGGAACCGGCGATGATGGACATGCTAGAGAAGATCGCTTGGGCCTGGCCGTTGGTCAGCGGCGTCAGGTCGCCGTCGGTCCACTGCAGGCGCAAGGTCGACAGCCGCAGGCCGTTGACGGCGTTGGCGTCGGGTGTCACGCGAAACCGGGCAAAGGCCGATTTCTTGCCTTGGTTGATGGTCGTCGGCGCCATAGAGCTGATGACCACGTCTGCGTTGGCGACGATGCGCGTCATCGTCGCGCCCAGCACCGTGTAGTTCGGCGCGCCGCGCCAGTTGAGGCTGGCGACGCGGAAGTAGTAGGTCTTGTTATTCTCCAGGGCGGGCGAAAGGAGCGTCAGGGTGCTCTGCGCGACTTCCAGCGTCGAGGAGGAGGTGACGACGCCTCCGGGCATGAGCGCCCCGAAGTTCGTCGAGGATGCTTCTAGACGGTAGCCCTCGGCGGAGGCCGCCGGCAGGGCGGCCCAGGCGACCGTGGCGGAGGCGGAGTAAACATTGAGGAAGGTGTTCGCTAGGGTCTGGGGCGCGTCGGCCAGGGTGCCCGTCGAGCCCAGGGAGGTGTAAGCGCCCGGCAGGCCGGTCCAGCCGAGCCCGGCGGTCCGGAAGTAATAGGTGGTGTTGGGGCTCAGGTTCGAGACGGTCAAAGTCGAGAGCTCGGTGTTGAGCGTCACCGACGAGAACAAAGTGCCGGTGAAATCCGCCGCCGTGGAGGCGTCGAGCCGGTAGCCCTCGGCACCGGTCGGCATGGCGGCCCAGGCCGCGGTCACGGAAGTGGGGAAGGCGGCCTGGTAGGTCTGAGCCAGCACGGTGGGCGGCGCGGGCAGCGTGGCCAGCGCGTAGGGCGTGGAGTCGGCGCCGGCGCCGCAGTCGACGGCGCGCACGAAGAACTGGGCCGTCGTGTTGGCTGCGAGCCCAGCGGTGGTGTAGGCGCTGGTCTGCGCCGAGAGGACGGGAGACTGTCCCGCGCCGCCGGTCGACG
>CAZEAE010000055.1:0-20362 GCA_964510095.1 uncultured Elusimicrobia bacterium
AGAAGATCGCCGTCCCGGTGGCGTGGACGCTGGCGTTGTTGAGGTTGATGGTCACGGAATCATTCCTGCCGGGCACGCCGCTGGGGCTCCAGTTGCCGGCCGTGTTCCAGAGGGAGCCTGCTCCTCCGCCCACCCACTGCTTCGGAGAGACTTTGGTGAAAGTCGACAGCACGGCGGCGTAATTGGCCGCGCCGGCATGGTTGAGCGAGCCCACCCGGAAATACCAGGTCGTGCCGCTGTCGAGGCCGAGAACGATGAGGTTGGCGGTCGCGCCGTTGGCCGTTGCCGAACTCCGGACCTCGCCGCCGAAGGTCGCGGAAGTGGACGCCTCGAGTTGGTAGCCCTGAGCGGTCACCGGCGTCCATTGCACGCTGGCCGAGGTGACGAAGACGCCGTTGGCCGAGAAAATCGGGGTGATGGGGGCCTGGGCCAGCATCGACGTCGAGCCCAGGACGGCGAAATTGAGCGCGGAGTTATGGCTGAGGGCGCCGACGCGGAAGAAATACGTCGTATCGGCCGCCAGTCCGGTGAGCGGCAGGCTCGTCACCGCTGCGCTCGTGGTCGAGGAGAAGAGCACGGGGCTAAACGAGGCGTTGAGCGAGGCTTCGAACTGGTAGCCCTGGCTCGGCACCGCCGTCCACGAGGCTGCGGCGCTGGAGATGAAGATGGAGGAGAGGGCCGCGCCTTGCGGGGCTTGAGCCAGCGTGGGGCTAGCCACGATGGCAGCGTAGTTGCCTGCGTCCGCCCAGTTCAGGGAGCCGGCGCGGAAATAATAGGTCGTGTCCCCGCTCAAGCCCGAGACGGTCAGGGTCGCCAGTGCGACATTGGCCGTCTTGGAGGAGAAAAACGTGCCGCCGGGGGCGAGGGCGCCGAAGTTTGTGGAGGAGGCCTCCAGCGTGAAGCCCTCGGCGGTCCCCTCTTGTGGCGAGCCGGGCAGAGCATTCCAGTTCATCGTCGCGCTTGTCTCGAAGACGCGATAGAGGGCTACGGCGGTCAAGGTCGATGCTTTCGTTGCGGCCGCCTCCAGCAAGACGCTGTTGGCCGCCGAGTTCCAATTCAAAGAAGCCAGGCGCAGATAGTAGGTCGTGTTGGCGGCCAGGCCGATGACCACGAGGCCGGTGCTCGAAGCGTTGGTGGTAGCCGAGGATAAGACCGAACCTCCCGGGGCGGCGGCGCCGAAATTCGTGGAGGATGCCATCAGGCTGTAGCCTTGGGCCGTCACCGACGACCAGGAGACCGAGATGCTCGAGGTGAAGACCGCCGACAGCGCCGGCGCGCCCGGCGGCAGGGCCAGCGTGACGGTCGTGCCGAGGATGGTCTCGGAGGCTACGCTGTTGCGGTTGAGAGCCCGCACCCGGAATTCATAGGTGGTGTTGGACAGCAGGCCGGGCAGTGTGTCGCCGAGGCTGTTCGTGGCCGAAGATAAGACGGCGCCGTCGGAGGCGAACGCCTTGGAGGAGGCTCGCAGTTCATAGATGGTGTCGGCGGCGTTGGCCGGGATTCCGGCGTTCCATGCCAAGGTGACGCTCGTCGCAAAGACCGTGCCGACGGCGGGGCTGCCCGCGCCGGGCAGGCTTGCCAGCGTGGAGGTCGCGGCCAGTTGGGCGTACTGGGCCACTCCCGCCCAATTGAGCGAGCCCAGCCGGAAATAGTAGGTGGTGTTCAACTCGAGGCCGGAGACCGTCAGCGTCGCCAGTGTGACGTTGGCGGTCTGCGACGAAAGGAGGAGGCCTCCAGGGTTCAGGGCGCCGAAGTTCGTCGAGGAGGCCTCCAGCCGATAGCCTTCGGCCGTCTTGGAGGAGGCGTCTGGGGGGCTTGAAGGCAAGACCGGCCAGGCCACGACGGCGCTGGTGATGAAGACCGACTGATACAGGAGATTGGAGACGGTCGTGGCCAGCGTCGGCGTGCTCAAGGCGGCGGCGTAGTTCGTGGTCTGATCGTCCCAGAGCGAGCCGACCCGCAGAAAATAGGTGGTGTTGGGCTGAAGTCCCGTCAGCGGCGCCGCCGAGGCGCTGGTCAGCGCCGTCTTGGAGGAGATCAGCGTTCCCGTGAAATCGGCGGCGGTCGATGCCTGGGCGAGGTAGCCGAGGTCGGAGTTGACGGGCTGCCAGCTCAGGCCGATGCTGCCGGCGGCCACCGCCTGCAGGGAAAAGCTTCCCGGCGGCACGTTGCCGCGCTTGGTCAGCGTCGAGCCTGCGGCGATGTAGTTGGCCGCGCCGATGAAAGAGAGCGAACCGACTCGGAAATAATAGGTCGTGTCCACGGAAAGGCCGCTGACGGTCAGCGTGCTCAAGGAGACGTTGGCCGTGGCCGAGCTTAAGACGTCACCGCCCGGCGTCTGGGCGCCGAAATTAGTGGAGGAGGCGTCCAGCCGGTAGCCTTCGGAGGTGGCCGTCTGCGGCGCGGTGGGCAAGGCGATCCAGGTCACCGTCACGCTCGTGGTGAACACGTTCTTGAACGCGGGACCGGAGGGCGCCGCGGCCAGCACGGGCACGGTGGTGCGGTTGGACAGCGGGCTGATGTTGCCGTCGGCGTCCTGCGTCCAGAGCGCTATAAAGTAGGTCGTGTTGGGGTTTAAAGCGTTCAGCGTCCTGGCCTGAGCATCGCCGGGTTGGGCGCCGGAGGTCGAGAAGCTGACCTGAGCCGCGGTGTAGACGAAGGTGGCCGCGGCGCTGGTCTCGCGCTGGATGAGGTAGCGCATGCCGGGGCGATGTTGGCCGACGCCGCCGTCGTAGCCCGGGGCGCTCCAGGTCAGGCCGAGGCTCGTCGAGGTCAGGCTGGCCGCGTCCAGGGTCCCCACGCGGCCGGGGGTGGACCTCACCTGAAGGGAACCGGCGCGCATGCGGGAGCTTCCCCCGGACATCGTCGAGAAGGAGACTTCCGAGGAGGCGCTGGAGAGTTGGTTGGATCCGGCCGACATGCCCGCGGTGCCGCCCGCGTTGTCGGTGCCGGTGAAACTGCCGCCGAAGCCCAGGCCCGCCGCGAGAAGGGCCCCCGCCAGGATGGCGGCGGCGGCGATCCCGCGGATCTTCATCGCGAGCTCACTGGTTGGCGCTCAGGAAGAAGACGATGCTGCCGTCGACGACCAAGCCCAAGGTGATGCTGTTAGGCAGGGTCGTTCCGTTGCCGCCGCCCATGGCCAGGGTCCCCAGGCCCTTGACCACGCCGGCGGAGGCGGCGGCCAAGTTGATGGCGCGCACGCTCGGGGCCGTCCCGTTGGCGCTGATGGCGAAGTAATATTGGCCGGGCGCAATCGTGATGGGCGCGCCGGTGATGTTGACGACCTTGGCGCCGGTGCTGGTATAGTCGGCGGAGCTGGCGCCGCCGTGGGCGACCAGGTTCCCGGAGGTGTCGTAGAGACCGACATCGCCGGTCGTGGCGGCTTGTGGGGTCGTAACGCGGTAGCGCATCTGGTTGAGGATGAGCGTTCCCGGCACGACCACCGGCACGAGATACATCGTGTCGATGACCATGGTGACGTTGGCCGACGGGGTGAAAGGCACGGCGACCACGGAGATCGTCGAGGCGTATTGCGGCGTCCACTGCGCGGGACCGGCCTGCCACAGCAACGCCATCCCGCCGGTGGGAACCGTGGCGGCAAGCTCCCTGGTTTTAAGGTGAGTGGCGTCTACCAGGTTTCCGCCGGTGGAATTGAGCGTCTTATTCGTCATCGTCTGGGCGCTGTCGGTGTCGACGATCGTCTTATTGGCCGTGCCGGTGCCGATATAAAGTTGATTGAGCGTGGTATCCCAGCGCATCGCGCCATCGGCCGACGATGCAGAGCCTGCGGGAAGGATGATGTCGGTGCCGGCGATGATGGCGTTGGCGCGCAGGTTGCCGGTGATGGCGACGCCGCCGGAGCCCTGGACGTTGAGCGTGCCGTTCTGCACGAGGATGCCGGAGCTGGTCGTCAGGCTGAAAGTCTGGTTGCCGGAGGCCGTGAAGGTGGAGATCCCCGTGACTCGCAATTGCCCGGCTACCGTCGCGCTGGACACGTGGAACACGCTGGCGGCTTGAAGGGACTCGGAGTTCTGGACATAGTTCGTGTTGCCCGGCAGCAGGTCGTCGGCGAGCAGGGCCCGGAACGCCGAGGGCGCCATCAGGAGCTGCTGGCGGGGCGTCATCTCCGCGCCTCCATCGACGGCGATGCCGAGATAGCTCGACGCCCCCATGAAGAGGCTCGTGGGCAGGCCCGTGACGGCTCCCAGCTGGAGGCTAAATACGCCGTTAGTGACCGGCACCGCCGAGCGCGTCTCCGTCCAGCGCGCATTGCCGCCCGTGGGCGCGTCATAGACCGTGAAGATCAGATCGGCCGTCCCGTTCCTGGGATTGTTGGAGGTGTCCAAGAGCTTGCCCTGGAAGCCGAGCTGCTGTGGGCTGGTGGCCGCGTGGACCATATGCGGCAGTGTCACGGCGGCGAGGAGCGCGAAAATCGCTAGAGGCATTCTAGGCATGTGAAGTCTCCTTGAGACGGGCGGTGGAAAGAAAGAGGCGTCTTTAGAGTCATAGCGCCTGAACTTAACCGACGGAGGGTAATTTGAGATTCCATGTTTCTCCGACGACGAACTGGATGCATCTCAAGCTCCATTTTATGCACCAGGATGCGATTTAGACGAAAAGGAGCAATATAACGCATTTTCAGTTAGCTGCATACAAATTACGGATAACTCAAGCCATCGACGGTTAAGTTCAGGCGCGATGGTCTTTAGAGTGTAACCTTAATTAGCTATAATTCCAACATGTTATTGTCGTTTAAGTATAACACGGTAGCTTGCTTTGTCAAGGATGCGATGGTCACTTTTAATAAGACGTTAATAACAGTGATTTTCGCCTTCATCCTCGTAGTGTTCGCCGGCGAGGCGCAGGCCGCCCTTTCCTTGAGTACCGCCACGGTGGACGCTTCCGGCAATACGGGCCAAGGCGCCAGCCTGGCCATCGGCGCTGACGGCGCCCTGCATGCCGGGTATTTCGACGCCGCCGGCGGCAATCTCTTGTACCGGACCAAGACCGCGGCGGCCGGTTCCTGGGGAGCCGCTCAGGTCGTGGTGGCCGCCGATAGCCCCCCTCATTCGTCCTTGGCCGTGGGCGCCGATGGCGGCGTGCACCTGGCGTTTTATTCGGCGGCGCCTCCATGCGCCGGGCTCTGTTACGCCAAACGGACGCTCGGCGTCTGGACCATGACGGCCGTCGACTCCGCGGTGAGGCGCTTCTATACGGCCATCGCCATCGATGGCGCGGGCAACCCCGGCATCGCTTATGCGGGGGCCTCGGGCGAACTGAAATATGCGCGCTTCGGCGGCGCCGCCTGGAGCGTTCAGCTCGTCGATGCCGGCGTCGATGTGGTCCTCGATATCGGCGGCGACGAGCGGCACATGCGCGAGCTTGCCTTGGCGCTAGACGGCGCCGGCAGCCCGCGCATCGCCTATTACAACTATACCAACAACGGCCAACTGCGCTATGCGGCCTTCGACGGCGGAGCGTGGGGCGCACCTGAGATCGTGGACGATTCGCGCAGCCAACTGGCGGGCGTCTCCTTGGCGCTCGACGGCGCCGGAGCTCCCTCGATCACGTATACGGATTATAATTTGAACGGACTGTTCTACGCGGCCAAGCCCGGCGGCTCGTGGCAGTTGACGACGGCCGTGGCCGTCTCGGCGGCCAGCGACCCGCTCTTTTCAAGCGCCCTGGCGCTCGACGGCGCGGGCAAGGCCGTCGCGGCCTACCACGACAATTCCGATGCCCTCGGGCTTTCCGCCTTGGCGCTGGCGCGCTTCGATGGCGCGTCGTGGAGCGCGGAGACGGTAGATGAGGGCGCCGGGGGCGCCCGGGTCGTCTCCTTGGCCTTGGATGCGCTCGGCAACCCACATGTGCTCTATAATAACCCCTTTGCGGCCAACCCTGGTTTGAGCTATGCCTCGGCGACGGCCGCGGGCTATTCCCCCCCGATGAGCGGTAATGCCGCCGGCCGTGTGCAGGCTCCTTTCAACTTCACGGCGACATCCGTCTTTTTCTCCTCGATCGCCTGGTCTTGGACCGACAACGCCGCCAACGAGACCGGCTTCAGGCTCTATGGGGCGTCGACGGCGGCGGGGCCGTTCTCCGTGGTCGCCAGCCTCGCGCCGGGCAGCGTGAGCTTCACTGAGACGGGTTTGAGCCACGGCGCCACGTTCTTTCGCTACGTCGCCGCCGTCAACGCCGGAGGCGTCGCTCTTTCCTCCGGAAGCCTGGCCGTCACGGTGCGCGCGCCGGCTCTTGACCAAGTCGTGTCGGGCGCGGCCAACCTTGCCTATGTCGCGCCCACCGGCTTGATCACCGTGGCCATCCCCGCCGGTGCTTTCGCCGGGGCCGTCCCCGTCACGCTGTCGGTGCCGGCGGCCTTCCCCCCGGCGGCCACGGCCGCGACGCCGCTCTCGGGCACGGGCGTGGGCGTCTCGGTCGAGACCGGCGGCCTGCAGCCCGCTAGGGAGGTCGCCATCACCGTCTCCTACCCCGACGCCAGCGTCATCGGCCTCGACAAGCGCAAGCTGCTGCTGGCGCGCTTCGACGCGGTCGCCAACGTCTGGGTGCCGCTGCCTTCGACGGCCGACGCCGGCGGCAACAGCGTCACGGGCCGCACGAACCACTTCTCCATCTTTCAGGTCATGCAGGCGACGCCGGCCGGTTCGCTGGCCAACGCCAAGGCTTTCCCCAATCCGTTTCGGCCGACGCAGGGGCATGCGGGGGTGACCTTCGTCAACCTGCCTTCCGCGGCGCGCCTGCGGGTGCACTCCTTCAGCATGGAACTCGTCCGTGACCTGACGGCCGACGCCTCCGGCTTGGCGGTCTGGGACGGCTTGAACCAAGCGGGCGCCAAGGCCGCCAGCGGCGTCTACTTCGTCTTCATCCAAGCCAACGGCGAGAGCCGGACGCTGAAGGTGGCCATCCAGAGGTGAGGAGCGCCCTCCTGGCGGTCTTGCTGAGCCTGCCCTCGGGGGCTTGGGCCGACTTCGGCCCCGGCGCCAAGGGGACGACGGCGGCCGGGTTCCTCAAACTGGGCGCCGGCGCGCGCGCGGAGGGCCTGGGCCAGGCCTACGCGGCCGCGGCCGACGAGGCCAGCGCGCTCTACTGGAATCCCGCGGCGCTGACCCGCGTCGAGCGCCGCTCGGCGACCTTCATGCATCTGGCTTTCGTCGAGTCGAGTGCCTTCGATTACGGCGCTTACGCGCATAACCTCGGCGCGGCGCGGGGGGCCTTCGGCGTCGGCGTCCAATACGCTTCGGCCGGCGGCATCCCGCAGACCGACGAGGCCGGCGCCGAGACGGGTCGTTTCACCCCGAACGACCTGGCTTTCTCTTTGGGCTACGCGAGGCTCCTTCAGACAGGTGGACCTCTGGCCGTCTTCGACGGCGCCTCGGTGGGCCTGAGCGCCAAGCTCGTGCGTTCGCAGATCGTGGCGACGGCCCAGACCTATGCCTTCGATCTGGGGGCTCTGTCCAAGCCTTATGTCGACGGCAGGCTCAGGGTCGCGGGCGTCATCAGGAACCTCGGGGGCGCGCTGCGCTTCGAGGAGGAGTCGGCGGAACTGCCCTTGGAGGTCCGCACCGGCGGCTCGTATCGATTCTCGAAGCCTTGGCTGTTAGCCCTCGACGCCGCCTTCCCGCGCGACGGCGGGCCTTATGTCGCCGCCGGCGCCGAGTACCGCTGGGCCGCCGGCGACGCCTGGGCCTTGATCCCTCGCCTGGGCCTCAACACCCGCACCCTCGGAGACGTCGACGGCTTCAGCGGCGTCTCCTTCGGCCTGGGCTGGGCGGCCGGCAAGCTGGGCTTCGACTACGCCTTCCTGCCGGTGGGCGGCGTCGCCCTCACCCACCGGTTCTCGATGACCCTGGCATTTTAAAGCCCGCCCGACGGTGAAGACGGCGGTCGCGGCCAGGCTGTAGAGCAGGCCCGGCCAGCCGCGGCTCAAGGGATTCTCGGAGTCTAGCAGGCCCAGGATCCCGCTTTCCGGGAACTTCTCCAGCGCCACGCTGCCCGTGTCGTCTTTGAGCCAGACGAAGTCCTCGCGGCGCCACCAGACCCGGTGCAGATGCCGGAGGCCCTCGTTCTGCAAGAGCACGATGTCGCCGGGAGCGACCCTCCGCGGCGACGGCAGCCGCACGACGGCGATGTCTCCGTCGCGCAGGAGCGGGCGCATGCAGCCGCCCACCAGGCGCAGGAACTTCACCGCGCTCACGGGCCGCTAGGAGAGCTTTCTCACGGACTTGCAGGCCGGCGTGCTGGAGCCCGTCGGCCCTCCGCCGCTGCATTTGCCGCAGGCCAAGGTCGAGGTCTCGAGCACGCTCTCGGTGACGAGATCAGGGCTTTCGTATTGCTTCTTGACGGGCTTCGGGTCGCTCATGGCTTTACCTCGATTTTATCCTGGATGGCGCCGATCGTTTTGGTCAGCCGGCAGCATTCGGTCGACGGCACGAGCGGGTCTTTGCGCTCGAGCTCGCTCATGCCCAAGCAATGCATCAGATGAGGCTTGCCGCAGTCCGGGCAAGGCTTGACGTCGGCGGCCGTGAAGGACCGGGCCTGGGTCATGACCTCGCCGCCCTGCCAGATCTCGGCGAACGACTGGCGCCGGACGTTGCCGGCGGTGACCATCCACTGGATGCAGGGCACGACGTCGCCGAACGGGCTGATGGCCCCCGAGGTCCGTCCCGCGCTGCAGGTGGGCGCGCTCGGGTCCATCGGCGCGGATTGGATCAGCTCGCCTCGCGGCATGATCTTTTCGTCTCGGTAGACGCGCTCCAGGCCCGCGTCGTCCAAGCCGAGCCGCGTCGGCACGTCGGAGCCGTCGTTGCGCGGCAGGACCATGGGATCGAACTTCCAGGCGACGCCGAGCTCTTCAGCCAGGCTGATGAGGCCGCTGTAGTTGGCCAGGTTCATCCGCATCAGAGGCGACTTGAGGGTGACCGTGATGCCTCTTTCCTTCAAAAGGCGCACGCCGCGCATGGTCGCGTCGAAGGAACCCTTGAGCTTGGTCATCCGGTCATGGCGCACCGCGTCGGGGCTGTAGCAGGAGACGCCGACCGACGCAACGTCGAGCTCGGCCCAGGCGTCGGCGAGCTCGGGCGTCAGCAGCGTGGCGTTGGTGAAGAGCTCCAAGTTGAAGTAGAGCTCGCGCGCGCGCTTCATGATGGTCAACAGGTCGGGGCGCAGGATGACCTCGCCGCCCGTCAGGATCAGATACAGTGTGCCGGCTTCCACCAGCTCTTCGAGCACGCGGTTCCACTCCGCGGCGGTGAGCTCTTCACCGGCGCGCGTCGGGCGCAGTCCCTGGGTCTCGGGCAGATAGCAGTGGAGGCAGCGCTCATTGCAGCGGTAGGTCAGCTCCAGCATCATGTTGATCGGGATGGAGCGGCGCTCCGCGCGCGCGAAGAGGTCTTGAGAGACGGTGGCGCAGGCGGTCATGACGACTCCAGCAGTCCCATCACCACGAGCCGGCGCAAGAAAAGCGAGGTGTCGGCTTTGGCTTTCTCAGCGCTGACGTCGAATTCGGCCATCAGGGCGGCGGCGGTCTGCTCCTCGCTGGATCCTTTTCCGGCCAGCTCCCAGATGCGCGTGGCGGCCGGGTTCAAGCTATGCATCATCTTGGCGCGTGGCTCAAGGACGAAGGCCTTGCCTTCGATGACGCGGTGCGCCAGCCTCTTGGCATATCTCATCGCCTTATCCCTATGATCCCCACAGTCTCCGGACGAGCGCCTCGGGCGCCTCGGCCTTACTCCAGGCCAGCTCCGCGCAGGGCCGGCTCGCCAACATCTCCAGCACCAAGTCCCAGGATCTCTCCAAAACGGGGTTGGAGCGCTCGAAGCAGACCAGGCACTTGAGCATCCGGCGCTGAGCCTCGGCGGTCGTCAGCGAGGCCACGCGGGTGGCTTCTCCGGCGCGCGGTGGCGGGGCCAGGAAATACACCCGTTCCAGCATAGCGGAGCCGTTGTTGCGGGGCAGCCGGAACTCCCCCCAAAACGGGGTCGAAAAGGCGCGAAAGCCGGAGGTCGTCCTCTTGACCACGACCAGCTCGTCGCTGAGGCGCCTGATGCCGGGCACGGTCTCCAGCGCGCGCGAGATCGTGGTCTTGCCCGCGCCGGAAGGCCCCACGAACAGCTGGGCCCGGCCCTTCCAGGAGAGGCAGGCGGCGTGCAGCGTCAGCCCCTGGCCGCGGGAGACCAGCGAGCCGTAGACTAGGCGCAGGAGGCAGTCCAAGTTTTGCGCGCTGTCGCGGAGCTGGCTGGAGCCCGTGCGGGTCGCCAGGTCGAGTCGCCAAGCCAGGCGCCGGGAGCGGTAGCGCAAGGAGCCGTCTTGGTCTTTGACCGAGGCGTCCTCGCTGGAGCCAAGGTGCCGGGCCTCTTCTAGCGCCAGGCGGTAGCGCGGCCGTCCTCGTGTGAAGAAGCCGCGATAGCGGCTGCGGGCGTCCTGGCCGGCGAGGCGGGTCACCGTGCGCAAGCCCAGCCGGATCCCCGCGACCTGCAGGCTCAACGCGCTCATTAACTAAGTCTACCCCACTGCCGCGGTCTTGTCAATGACCGCCGGGCGGCTGCCGTCTAGAGCGCGCCCTTCTCTTTGAACCAGGCCTTGGCGCGACTGCTGAAGTGCGTACAGTCGATGAAGACGACGGCGTCGTTGCCCTGGGCGCTTCGCACGTAGGCCCAGCGCCCCGTGTCGCGCAGCCGTGAGGCCTGCACCTCGCCGTCCTGGAAGACCTCGGCCGGATAAGGCTCCACCTCGGAGGTGATGGGGTGGCCGGGGATGCCTAAGGCGACGACGGGCAGCTCCGCCAGGTAGCGGGGCGCCAGGGCTTTGAGGTCCTCGGGGACCTTGCCTTCGCGTTTCTTGTAGTCGTCCAAGGCCATCTCCAGGATGGCCAGGTTGGTCAGGCTGCGGCTCTCCAGCTGGTCGTGGGACAGGCCCGGCTCGATGTTGACGCGGGGCTTGGGGCCTCCGAAGCGTCCGGCGCAGCCGCCGAGCAGCAGGAGCGCCAGCGGCAATAACCGAATAACCGAGGGCCTGGCACCGATCGGCATCAGTGCTTGGGGAAGTGGTTGTAGCGGAACTGCAGGACGCCGAGGACGTCGTAGCCGCCGCGGTACTTCAAGAAGGCGAGGTCGAAGTTCAGCTTCAGGAAGTAGCCCAGCTTGAAGTTGATCATCCAGGGGTTCAGCGGCGAGCCGTTGAATTTCAGCACCTCGAAGCCCAGCGGGTATTCGGGCTTGGGCAGCATGAAGATGCTGGCGTAGGGCACCGTGCGGCTCGAGGCCGAGGCGCCGGGGCGCCCGGCGTAGAAGCGCAGGGACTCCGGCGTGAGGAATTCGGAAAGCTGGCTGACGATGTCTCCCATCGTGCCTTGCAGCACGCCGACGGAGGTCCGCGCGGGGCCGAACTTCTTGCTGACGACGAAGTAGCCGTCGGTGAGCAGCCGGGTGCTCTTGTCGCTGACCTTGACGCTGACGCTGGGCGCGCTATTGATCGAAGGTTGCGGGGAGTCGCGGAGCAGGAAGGTGCCTTGTCCTCCGACGGCCACGGCGGGGCGCAGGTCGGTCTCGGACTGGACCTGCATCTTGCCGTCGGCGGTCAGCAGCCAGACGCCGATGCGGTCGATGTAGTTCGTCTTGCGCGGCGCCAGCGGGAAGGAGTTCTTCCCGTAAAGGCGGCCGATATAATAAGCGGCGTTGACGTCCAGGCCCAGGCCGGGCGTCGAATAGCGTCCCGCGCCGCGATAGGCCGTCGGCGTCAAGACGACCCCGGAGACGGCGGCCGGCGGCGTCTTGAACTTAGGCGCCGTGGTCGAAGCCGCCTGGACCTTCTCCTTGACGTTGAAGACCAGGCGGACCTGGGACGTGGAGACGGCGATGGCCTGGAACTCGGGCGGCACGGGCGTGTCCTTGATCTCGTAGAGGGCGGGGTCGACGCTGTCGAACTTGCCGAGGCCCATCAGCCTGTCGACGTCGCCGAGGATGTCCGCCATCGCATAGAGCGCGCCGCGCTGGCCGCGCACTTTATCGCGCCATTCGTACTCGCTGACCAGGCGCCCGCCGGAGAAGAAAAGGACCTCGCCCAGCACCCAGGGGCCGTTGCCGAGGGGCACCGGCGTGCCGAGATAGCCGGCGACGCCGAGCGGGGCGGTGGAAGCCGCGACCGCGGCGGGGGGCGTGAAGGGGTTGACCGAGGGCGCGGTCTGCGCGCCGGCCGGACGGGCGGACGCCAGCCAAAGGGCGCTCAGCAGCGCGGTCATGGGACGCCAGGTCGTCTTTCTCACAGGTTCAGCCAAGGCCAGCAGAGCGACAATGCACGCAGCAGCAAGTTCACCACGATCCCGGCCCCTACGTCATCTCCGACGACGCCGAGCCCGCCCGGCAGGCGCTCCAGCCACCGATAAGGCGGCAGTTTCACCACATCGAGTATGCGGAACAGCACGAAGCCGGCCAGCAGCATGTGGACGGTCCGGGGCAGGAAGGCGACGGCCGTCCAGTAGCCCACGACCTCGTCCAGCACGATGCGGGGGTCGTCATGGCTGCCCAGGGCCTTCTCGGCCCGTCCGCAGAGCCAGCAGGCCAGGGCTGTCGAGACGACCAGGAAAGCCGCCAAGGCGAAAGGGCCCTCGGGCAAGTATCGGACCAAAAGGAGGCCCTCCACCGTGCCGACGAACCCGCATCCCAGCCACTTCCTCGGCGCTTTTCGCGTCAACGCGCCGACCAGCTTCACGGGAATATAGCTTAAATGAAGTCCAGTGGCAAGCGCGGTGGCTAGGCGGTCGAGCAGGCTCACCCCCACGATTTTTCGATGAGGTTGCGGCTCTGCTGGAAGTAATACCATAGGCTGCTCCACGCCACGATGACGCAAAGCACGGTCAAGGGATAAGGCGCCAGCATCACCCAGGCCGGCAGGCCCGGGAGGTGCTCGGAGGCCAGCAGGATGAAGAGCATGAGCATGACCGAGACGCTCTGCACCGCCATCTTCCATTTCCCCCACCTTTCGGCCGACAGGACCTTTCCTTGGACAGCGGAGAGCGCGCGGATGCCTCCGATGAGCAGTTCCCGGGCTACGATGGCGAAGATGCCCCAAGCGGGGATATCAAGGCTCTTATGGAGCGTAAGCGCAATAAGGGTGCCCAGGACCAGGATCTTATCGGCGATGGGGTCTAGGATCTGCCCGAAGGCGCTGATCGTCTTCATCTTTCGCGCCACGTAGCCGTCGATCCAGTCGGTGATGATGGCGGCCAGGAATAGGGCGGAAGCGGCCAGGTGGCTGCCGGGGTGCCCGCTCATCAAGGCGATGAAGACGGCCAGGGCGAGGATGATGCGCAGGACGGTCAGCTGATTGGCGAGGTTCACTGCGGCTCTAAGTGATAGTCGCCGCTCGCGTCGGGCTTATTGAGGGGATAGGCCGTCGCATTCAACAATAGAGAAAGGCTCGTCGGGTCGGAGGTCCGCAGCACCCAGCCTTTGCGCGCCCGCCATTCCTGCCGGCGGCCCTGGGGGACCCTGCCTTCGAAGAGCAGCTCTCCGTCGGCGCGCAGGCTGACCCAGGCGTCCTTCTCGTAGACGATCGTCAGCTGGGCCGGCACCGCGGCGACGAGCGGCGCCAGCGCCGCCGGTGCGGCGATCTCGGGCTTGGGAGTCACGGAGGCCGGGTTCCGCCTGGCCCACAGGCCCACGCCAATGGCCAGAAGCACGGCGAAGACGATCGCGCCCGATCCGGAGGAGGGCGCGGGCTCATGGACGTTCTTGTGGACGATCTCCCCTTTCTTGACGGCGGGAGCGGGGGTGTCCTGGGCCTTCGGTGGGGCGGCAGGCGCGGGTGGCACCGGTGGCGCGGCAGGCGTGGCAGGCGCATCGGCGGTGCCCTGCACGATCTTCCAGAGAGGCTCGAAATCGATCTCCAGGAATTCGCAGTAGCCCTTCAGAAAGCCGCGCAGGTAGACCAGCGCGGGAAATTCCTCGAATTGGTTGTCCTCCAGCGCCGCCAAGAATTTCCGCGGGATCCGGGTCTGATCGCTGACCGATTCCAGGGAATGCCCTTTGGCCGTCCGGGCCGTCTTCAAGGCCGTGCCGATGTCGGCGGCGGCCAGGGGCGCATGCGTCGTCGGGATCTTTCGCAGCGGTTCGCGGTTGCGGTCCATATCAGGGGCTTGCGGGCGTCTTGAGGTTGGTGAAGACGTCGGCGCCGGCGGGCGGGGTGAACCGGAAGAGCTCGTCGGGCAGGGCGGGATTGTAGCGGATATCCTCGAAGAGGGAATGGACCTCGATTTGCCCGGCGCGCAGCTCGGCGTCCGCCGGGAAGAAGTCCCGTGTCGTCAGGCGGAGCTTCAGCGTGAAATCAGCCCCTTTCTCCCGGGGTTTGAGCGTCAGCTCCACGCGGCGGTGGCCGTCTTCACCCGGCGCCGAGACGCTGGAGACCTGCGCGTCGTAGCGTTTGAGGAGCTCAGCATAGCTTCCGAAGTCCATCAGGCCCTGGGCCAGCGGCTCGGATTTTTTCCAGTCCTGCAGCTTGGTCCGGATGACCTGGTTGGTCGACTGGCGCCAGATCCAGAGCCAGGTCCCGTCTCCCACCAGCGTCTGCTTCTCCGGCAGCTTGTGCACCAGATGGAGCCGGTCCTTCTTCTTGTAGTCGAGGCTTCCCTCGACCGACTGGGTCACGCCGGATTCCTCCCAGCGCACGAACTGGCGGAAGCCCATCGACAAGGAGTCGAGCTCACGGTCGAAGCGCTCGAAGCGTTCGAGCACGAACGGTACGGTGATCTCGGCGGTCGTCGCCGGGTGGAGGGGCAGGCCGAGGGCCGCCGCGCTCGAGACGGCCACGGGCGTCTTGGCGGGGGCGGGAGCCTTCTTGCTTTTGGGCGCCGCGACGGCGGGCCAAACGCAGGAGAACGACAGCGCCGCCAGCAGGCTCAGCATCCGCATGTCAGTCCTTGACGTCGAGGGGCACTTGCGGGAAGTGTTTCTGCATGTAGTCCTCGATCATGTCGAAATGGATCTCCCAACGATTGGAGCCCTCGGGCTTATGGATCATCTCCTTGACCTCGAGCAAGCTCAGGATATTGGTGGCGCGGGCCGAGGACCCGAATTGGGACTTGAGCAGGTCTTGGGAGACGCGGCGGCGTTCGATGACGAGCTTGAGCGCCTGCGAGAACTCCAGGGGCTCGACGCCGAAAGAGGCCAGATCGGCCTCCGCCCCCCCCTTGGACATCGTTTCGAGCATGGCGTAGTCGGGCTTGCCCTGCGTCCGAAGGTGGGCGACGACCTTGTTGATCTCGTCCTCGCCGACGTAAGCGCCTTGGCAGCGCTCCGGCTTTTGGGCGCCCGGGGCCAGGTAGAGCATGTCTCCTTTTCCCTGCAGGGCGTCGGCGCCGGAGCAGTCGAGGATGACCTTGGAGTCGATCTTCGAGGTCACTTGCAGCGCGATCCTGGTGGGCAGGTTGGCTTTGATGACGCCCGTGATGACGTCGACCGAGGGGCGCTGGGTGGCCAAGACGAGGTGGATGCCCACCGCGCGCGCCATCTGCGTCAGACGCTGGATCGAATCTTCGACGGAATCCTGGGCGACCAGCATGAGGTCGGCCAGCTCGTCGATGACGACGACGATGAAATACTCCCGCGGCTGGCCTCTCTTATCCGCCTCGCGGTTGTAGGCGTCGATGTTGCGCACGCCGAAGAGCTGGAACTGTTCGTAGCGCTTCTCCATCAGGCGCACCAGCGCCAGGAGCGACTTGGAGGCGTCCTTGGGGTTGGTGACCACCGACACCTTGTCCGCGGCCGCGGTGGGGTTGAAGAGGTGCGGGATGCCGTCGTAGAAGAAGAGCTCGATGCGTTTGGGGTCGATGAGGAGGAGCTTCACCTCGTCGGGCCGGGCGCGGAAGAGGATGGAGAGGATGAGGGAATGGATCAGCACCGACTTGCCGCTGCCGGTGGACCCCGCCACGAGGACGTGGGGCATCTTTTGAAGATCGGCGCCCAGCGGTTCGCCGGAGGATGAGAGGCCGAGGGCGAAGGAGAGCAGGGGCGCGCCTTCCGGAAGGGCCGGGCTTTCCAGGATCTCGCGCAGCACGACCATGGCCGGACGGTTGTTGGGGATCTCGATGCCGACGGCGGCCTTGCCGGGGATGGGGGCGATGATGCGGATCCCTTTAGCCTTCATCGCCAAGGCGATATCGTTCTCCAGCGCCACGATGGAGCTGACCTTGACGCCCGGCGCGGGGCTCAGCTCGTAGCGCGTGATGACCGGGCCGGGGGCGTAGCCGGTGACCTTGGCGTCGATGTCGAAGCTCTTGAGCGTGCGCTCGAGGTCCGCGATCGCGGCGTGGATCTCGCTCTCCGAGGGCTTGCCGCGGTCCTTGCCGGCGGCCGGCGCGTCGAGGAGCTGCAGGGACGGCATCTGGTAGCCCGCGTAGGGCGAGTCCTTAGGCGCGGGCTTGGGGGCGTCCTTGTCCTTGGCCGGTTTGAGGGGTTTGACGGTGCTCTCGGGCTTGACCTCGACGACTTTCGCCGGCTTGGGTTCGGGCTCGTTGACGTTCTTGGGCACCACGGCGGCGGGCTCGTTCTTGGCCGATCCGTTGAGAACCGCCGGTTTCGATTTTTGGACCTGCGTGGCCAGCTCGGCGCGCGAGCGCTGCCATTCTTGAAGATCGCGCGACATGACGCCGGAGAAGGAGGCGGCGAGCTCCAGCCAACGGATGCCGAAGACGACTTGCAGGGAGAACAGGAGCACGCTCAGACTTAGGACGACCGCGCCGAATCCGAGGTTTGCCGTGAGCGCCCCGGAGAGCGCCTCTCCCAGCGTCCCCCCCGCGGAAAAGACCTCGGCGACCAGAGAGGAGGCGGCCAGCAGCGCGCTCATCGAGCCGAGCAGCGTGATGATCCAGCCCCCGGGCTTGCCGGTGCGCACGTAGCGCAGCAGGCCGTTGATGAGCAGCAGGGGCAGCAGGTAGGCGCCCCATCCGAAGAGCCCGGTCAGCCAAGCCTGGGCGGCGCGGCCGATCGTGCCGGAGAGGTCGGGGAATACGAGCAGCCAGGAGAGGTAGAGGGTGCCGGCGAAGCCTACGACCCAGCGCAGGCCGGAAAAAAAAATCCCGTCCGGCTTCTTGCTTTTTCCGGACTTGGCCGAGGCGCGCAGGCGGGGCTGCCCCATCGTCCTAGGCGCGCGCGACGACGAAGATGTCCTGGCCGGACTTGACGGGCTTGCCGTTCTCCAGGAGCACCTTGACGACGGTGCAGTTGAAGTCGGCTTTGATCTCGTTGAAGACCTTCATCGCCTCGATCATGCAGAGCACTTGGCCGGCTTTGACCAGGTCTCCTTCCTTGGCGTAAGGAGGGCTGGAGGGCGTGGGAGCGCGGTAGAAGATGCCCATCATCGTCGACTTGACGATCGTACCCGCGGGAACGGGAGCGGCTGGCGCCGCGGTCTGGTGCGCGACAGGCGCGCTGGGAGCGGAGGAAGCTTGGTTCATGTAGACCGGCACGGGGACCTGCGCGGGAAGGGCCGCCTTTCGGCGGACCATCTTCACGCGCAGGCCCGTATCGTCGAGCTCGATGGTGTCGAGGTTGTGCTCCGTCATGAAGCCATAGATCGCCTTGAGCTTGGAGAGCGGCCCCTGCTCGGCGCCCTGGGCCCCGTTAGGGGCCTTCGGCGCGGCTTTCTTGGCGGCCATGACGGCCTAGCGGCGTCCCGCCGGCCTGCGGCCCCGGTCCCGATCGCCGCCGCTTCCTTCTCGGCGCGGCGGGCGTCCGGCCACCGAGCCGCTGGCGTCAAGCTCGGAGCCGGGCTGGAGCACGGCCTTGCGCGACAGCCGGATCTTGCCGTCGGAGTCGACCTCGAGGCACTTGACCTCGACTTCGTCGCCTTCCTTCAGCACGTCTTCCACGCGGTTGACGCGCTTGACGTCGATCTGGGAGATATGGAGGAGACCTTCCTTTCCAGGGAAGATCTCGATGAACGCGCCGAACTCCTTGATGGAGACGACATGTCCCTTGTAGATCTTGCCCACCTCGGCCTCGAGGGTCAGCGCCTCGACCTCGGCTTTGGCCTGGTCGCAGCCCAGCGCGTCGACGCCGGCGATGAACACGCTGCCGTCGTCTTCGACGTCCACCTGGACGCCGTAGGTCTCGATCAAGCGGCGGATGTTCTTGCCGCCGGGACCGATGAGCGCGCCGATCTTAGAGACCGGGATCTGGATGCGCATGAGGCGCGGGGCGTACTGCGAGAGCTCCTTGCGGGGCTCGGGCAGGGCCGCGTTCATCTTATCCAGGATGAAGAGGCGTCCGGCCTTGGCTTGCGCCAGGGCCTCGGTGAGGATCTTGATGGAAAGCCCCTCGACCTTCATGTCCAGCTGGAAGCCGGTGATGCCTTGCGAGGTGCCGGCCACCTTGAAGTCCATGTCGCCGTTGTGGTCTTCGATGCCGGCGATGTCGGTGAGCACGGCGTACTTGTCGCCCTCCAGCACCAAGCCCATGGCGATGCCGGCGCAAGCGGCCTTCATCGGCACGCCGGCGTCGAACAGAGCCAGCGAGCCGCCGCAGACGGAAGCCATGGAGGACGAGCCGTTGCTCTCCAAGATCTCCGAGACGATGCGCATGGTGTAGGCGAAGGCTTCCTCATTGGGGAGCAGCGGCGCCAAAGAGCGGCGCGCCAAAGCTCCGTGGCCGATCTCGCGGCGGCCGGGTCCGCGTTCCGGGCGGACTTCGCCGACGGAGAAGGCGGGGAAGTTGTAATGGAGCATGAAGCGCTCCTTGTATTCCCCTTCCAGGCAGTCCATGATCTGCATGTCGCCCGGGGTGCCGAGGGTCGCCGTGCAGAGCGCCTGAGTCTGGCCCCGCGTGAAGAGCACCGAGCCATGCAGGCGCGGGAACACGGGCAGTTGGATGGTGATCTGGCGGATCTCGTCGAACTTCCGGCCGTCCGGGCGGACCCGGTCATCCAAGGTCAGCGTGCGGCTTTCCTTGTATAGGATGTTCTCGATGAAGTGCCCGACGTGGGCCTGGCCGCCGAAGAGGGGCGTGCCGACAGCGGCGGCTTCACATTCCTTCTTGAGGCCGTTCTTGAGCTCGGTGACCACAGAGTCCAAGCCGTCCTTGTCGAGCTTGGCGCGCAGGGCCTTGCGGATGGGCTCCACGGCCTTCGAGTTGACGAGGTCCTCGACGGCCTTGGGCAGCTCCTTGACCTTGACGACGCGCTTCTCGATCTTGCGGCCGGCGGCTTCAGAGGCCGCGACGACTTTGAGCTGGAGGGCGCAGAGGGCGTCGATGGCCTGGGAGGCGACTTCCAGGGCCTGGACGAAGACCTCTTCGGTGACTTCATTGGCGCTGCCCTCGACCATGAGGAGAGCGCCTTTTTTACCGGCGACGACGAGCTCGAGCTCGGCGCCTTCTCGTTCGGCGAACGTGGGAAAGAGCACGAACTGGCCTTCGATGCGGCAGATGCGCACGGCCGAGACGGGGCCGGCCCACGGGATGTCGGAGAGCATCAGCGCCGTGGAGGCGCCGGTGATGGCGAGGACGTCGCTGTCATTCTCGAGGTCGGTGGAGATGACGATGGTCTGCACCATGGTCTCGAAGTTCCAGCCCTCGCTGAAGAGGGGCCGGATGGGGCGGTCGACCAGGCGCGAGGAGAGGGTCTCCTTGTCGCGGGGCCGCGCTTCGCGCTTGAAGAAGCCGCCGGGGATGCGGCCGGCGGCGTAGGTGCGCTCGCGATAGTCGGAGGTCAGCGGGATGAAGCTGATCTCTTTCGGATTCTCGGACGCCGTTGCGGCCGACAGGGTGACGGTGTCGCCCAAGTGCGTCGTGACGGAGCCGCCCGCCTGCTTGGCGATGGTCCCGGTCTGCAAAACGATGGTCTTTCCGCCTACAGTCTCCTGGAGGCAGATCTTCTGGATAGGGTCAGCCATGGGGTTATTTCCTCAGCTCGAGCTGCTTGATGACGCTGCCGTAGGCAGCGAAGTCCTTCTTCTTCAGGTAGGACAGCAGGCGGCGGCGTTGGCCGACGAGCCTGAGCAGGCCGAGCTGAGTGGCGTAGTCTTTCTTGTTGTTCTTAAGGTGTCCGGAGATGTCCTTGATGCGCTCGGTGATGAGCGCGACCTGGACCTGGGGGCTGCCGGTGTCGCCGGACTGCTTGCCGTATTTCTTGATCACGTCGCTTTTATTCTCTTTGGTTATCATGAGAACATTATATGAATCTGAGGCGGTGGTGTCAAACCGGCGGGGCCTAGCGGCCGCGGAAGTCGGGGGGCCTGACGACCGGTCCGTTGCCGGGCGGGCTGCCGCGGTGGGGGCCGTTGGACTGGCCGGGGTCGCTATGAGAACCGCCTCCGGGCGACTTGAGGCCGGCGGCGGTCTGGATGAGCCAGTCGTAG
>CAZEAE010000056.1:0-19363 GCA_964510095.1 uncultured Elusimicrobia bacterium
CTAGCGATATCGCTATGTTACGTTCGCTTGCGGTATTTTTTCACAGCTTCATTGGATTGTGCGGACGGCGGCGCGATGAGGAACATCTTGATAGCCGCCGCCGCACATCCTCGGCGTTATGCGTCGAATTAACGCTTACAGACAAACAAGGGGTCTGCGCAGCCATAGTCCTGGGTCTTGACTTGTATACACGTTTTGCATTACACTAATCCCAGATGATCATTCGGTGGGATTCCGCAAAAAGCGAGTTGCCAAAACGCACGAGGGGCGTATCGTTCGCGGAGATCCTCAAAGCCACGCCACTGGGCGCGAGGGAGAATCCGGCGAGGTCGCGTCAGAATGTCCTCCTTTTTGAACTGCGCGGGTATGTTTGGATCGTGCCTTATGTGGAGCGTGGCGAGGAGATATTCCTAAAGACCCTTTATCCCAGCCGGAAGTTCACGAAGAAATGGCGTCAGGGAGAGTTTTCATGAAAAAAATCAAGCTTAGTCGTAGCGAGAAGGCGATTGAGGCGGCATTGCTCCGGGGTGAATATCGGCCTGTGAAAAAGTCTGACTATGACCGGATAGCCGAAGCCATTGCCAGACGCAAAAAGGATGCCGTCTTAAATATTCGGGTCAATAGCCAGGATTTGGACGGCATTAAGCAAAAAGCCAAGCAGATGGGAATCCCGTATCAGACGTTCGTATCGGAACTGATCCACCAGTACGCAGTTTGACGCATAACACCGGCTTGAACGGCCGGCGGCTGCCGTTCATTCCCAGAAGGGTGTAACAGATCGGCGCGGCGACGCGTTGTACTCCGCGGCTGCGCCGCGGAGTTTCGACGACAACGGCGTCTGAGAGCCCCGCCCCCCCTCCTGATGGCACCAAGGAAGGTTCATTTTTTAATCAACATTCTGTCGGAAACTACAACTGGAACATCAATACTGGCGACCATAGAATACTGATCTGGCTCAAAGGCGTTAACGGATCTGAGGTCGAGGTAAAGTATTAATCTACTGGCGCACCCCAAGGGCCGCCGAACCAAGCGCTTCAGCCGACACGCTCTCGCTTTATGGAGTTCCAGTAGCGCGCGCGCCTGAGCGTGGCGTTCGGCCGGCCTGACGATTAAGCGCCTGTTGCCAAAATGCACACAATGTGCTCAACTCTTGGTGTGGATTACTACAAATGGGATCCAGCGAAAAACGAGCGCCTTAAGGCTGAACGCGGCATAACTTTCGAGCAGGTCGTTCTACATATTGAACGGGGTGACGTCCTCGGCGTATACGATCATCCAAACCCGTCAAAGCATCCGAATCAACGCATCCTCGTGGTCAATGTAGGCAACTACGCCTATCTCGTGCCGTTTGTCGATTCCAATGAGGGCAGATTCCTCAAAACCATTATCCTCAGTCGAAAGGCGACTCGGGATTTCCTGGGAGGCTTAGATGAAGAAGAGCAAGCTGGATAAGGAAGAGCAGATCACTCTTGATTCCTTTGAACGCGGAGAGTGGAAGTCTGTGAAGAATCCCAAGCAGGAGATTTCCAGACATCGCCAGTATGCGAGGAACACCTTACGAAAGGACCGGAGAGTCAACATCCGCATTTCTTCCAAGGATCTGGAGGAATTGCAAGCCATCGCTATTGCAGAAGGCATCCCATACCAGACCCTTATGGGAAGCGTCCTTCACCGATATGCGTCGGGACGTCTTGCAGCCAAATGAGGCCGAACCATTGGCTTGACCTCGGAGCACGCTTCTAAAAATCCGGCGGATTTCCCTTGGTTAGAGCAGCAGTGCCCAGAAGGGTGTAACGGATCGGCGCGGCGACGCGCCGTACTCCGCGGCTGCGCCGCGGAGTTTCGACGACGCACGGCTTCTGAGTGCCTTGACGAGCTCCGTTGCACCGGGTATCCTACCCTGGTGAGACGGCCCTCCGCCTTCGACCGCGGCGTCAGCGCCATGCGCCAAGGGCGCTATGAGCAAGCCGCCGCCGATTTCATCTCCGTCCAGAAGACCACCCCCGGAGAGCCCGCCTCGCTCATGTATCTGGCGGAGGTCTTCGGGCGGCTTGGACGCCTCGAGCGCGCCGTCAAGCTCTTCACGGCCGTCACCTGGAGCCGCCCCCAAGACGCCTTGGCCCGGGCCTACCTCTCCCAGGTCAAACGCCGCCTCGGAGACACCGAGGGCGGCCTCGAGGACCTCAGCCGCGCCGTCGCGCTGGACCCCTCCCGCCTTTGGATGAGCAGCCTTGGCTACGGCCGGGCGCCCAACCTGGAGGTCTACCGCCGTGAAGCCGAGAACCTAGCCGTCATCCTCCGGCGCCGGCCCAACTGGGGCCTGGCCCGCGTCGCGCTGGGCTTGGCCAAGGCCCATATCGGCGGCGCCGTCTATGAGGAGATCCGCGCCGATTTCGACGCCGCGCTGGCGCTCGAGCCGGGGTTGTCCTGGTCGCGCGCTTGGCTGGCGGAGGTTTGCCGCGCCGTCGGCCGCCACGAGGAAGCCGTGGCCCTGCTCGACGGCTGGCTCGGCGAGCGCCCCGACGACGCCGATGCGCTGCTGCGCCGCGGCGAGAGCCGCACCGTCACCAGCCTTTTTTCCGCCGCGCTCCAGGATTTCGACCGCGCCGTCGCCCTGCGCCCGAACTCATCGGCCGCGCTGGCCTGGCGCGGCGAAGCCAGGCTATGGGCCGGCGACTACCAAGGAGCGCTCGACGACTGCGCGCGCGCCGTCGCCGCTCCGGAACCGGCGCTCTGGGCGCGCTGCTGGCACGGCGCCGCCCTGCTGATGCTCGGCCGACTCCCCCAGGCCGACCGGGAGCTCTCCGCCGCGCTCAGGGAAGATCCCGCCGACGCCGAAGCCTGGGCCTGGCGCGGAGAAGCCCGCCGCAAGGCCGGACGCGCGCACGCCGCGGCGGCGGACCTGGACCGCTCGCTGGGCCTCAGGCTGCTGCTGGGGGCGCACCTCAACCGGGGCTTGGCGCGCGGCGACTTGGGCGATCAGGCGGGCGCGGAGCGCGACCTCGAGGCCGCCCGGGTCCTGGGACCGGGCCTGTTGGCCCGGGCGTCGCGAGGCGCCGGCGCGGGCGCTTCGGGCCGGCGCAAGACGCTGGGCGCGGCGCTCAAGCTCAGCCTGGGCAACCGCACGGTCCTGCCGACCTTCGCCGTCGGAAGCGGCCGCTCTTTGCGCCTGCGCAGAGCCTAAGGCCGGCGCAGGCGGGCGATGCGTTCCCCGCGGGCGTCGATGGAAAGGGCCGTCTGGAAGTCCTCGGGGCTGCGCGAGGACTCCGCCTGGCTCAGCAAGCGCTCGCTCAGGTCGAGGAGGCCCCCCGCGCTCTGCTCCGGCGCGGCCGGAACGTCCTTGACGGCGATGCGGCAGACCGACTCCTTGATCTTGGCCGCGTAATCCTCGGCGATGCGGTCGCCCTGCCCCATCAGGACCCGGCAGAGCTCCGACGCCCCGCAGGCAAGGATGTCTTTGGCGGCGTTGGCCCGCGTGTAGAGGTCGAGCGCGACATAGCGGCTGAAAAGCAGGTCGGGCACGCCGGACTGGGTCTTGCCGATGTCGGCATGGCGGCTATAGCGGCTGAACTCGTTGACGCAGGAGTCGTGCGTTTCCTCCCCCATGTATTTCGGGATGAGCTTCGCGCATAAGGCAGAAGGGTCCGAGATGTTGGAGGCGATGGTGGAGCAGATGAAAAGGCCGTCGTCCTCCGTCATGTTCGGGTAGTCATGGGCCACGGATTGCCGGCAGAGCCACTCCACCCGGGGGCTCTTGGTGGCCAGCGCGTTGGCGACGGACATATCCCAATACCACTCGCGGCAGCCCCAGGCGGCGGTGCGGGTGATGCCGGAGTACTCCTTCTGCAGGCCGGTCATCTGGTCGCAGACCGCCGGGTCCTTGGCGGCGAAGGCCTTGTACTGGAAATAGCGCAGCGAGTCCTCGATGACGGCGCCGCGGATGAGCGTCTCGTCGGCGGGGCCGTACTTGGCCTGGCCGAGGTCCTTGAGGAGGGCCGGCATGGAGAACCCGCTGCGGCAGTCGGCAACCGGGTCGGCGGGAGTCTTGCCTCCGTCCTTGAGGCCGCGGAGCAGGCTCTCGGCGCGGGCGATGAGCCGGTCGGCTTCGGATAGCGGGGTCGCCTTGGGCTCGGCCGCGCAGGAGGCCGACGCCTTGCTCAGCGCGGAGGCGGCCGCTGCGACCTGCGGCCAGGGCTTGTCGCTGTCGGAGGCGGCGGCCAGCGTCTCGGCGGCGCGCCGGGCGGAGTCCAGGCAGGGCGCGGCCTGGGCCTGCGGCAGGAAGCCGCGCAGGGAAGACAGCGTCTCCTGGAAAGCGATGGCGTTGGCGCGCAGGCCCGGCCGGTCCTTGGTCTTCAGGTCATGTTCGATCATCGCGAGGCGCTGCTGGCTCCACAGCGCCGCCTGCTCGGCGTCGGCCGGCCCGGCCTCGCGGGGCAGGACGGGCAGCGGCACGGGCTTCTGGTCGCTCGTCAGGGCGTGGAGGAAGGCGAGCAGGTCCTGCTTGTCTCCTTGGCTCAAGCCCAGGGGCTGCATCATCCGGTCCTGCCCCTCCTTGGAATCCCCGCCTCGATCGTAGAATTCGACGACCTCGCCCAGCGTCTTGAGGCTGCCGTCATGCATGTAGGGCGCGGTCAGGGCGACGTTGCGCAGCGGCACGGTCTTGAACGCCCGGTGGTTCAGCGGCCCGGGCTCGACGGCGAAACGGCCGGCGTCCTGGCTGCCGGGCAGGGGCTTGAGGCCGGTGTTGTGGAAGAACCCGTTGGAGAGGCCGGGGCCGGTATGGCAGAGCACGCAGCGTCCGCTGCCGGTGAAGACCTGCAGGCCCCGCTGCGCGGAGGCGTCCATGGCGCCTGCGTCCTTGCGGAAACGGTCGAAGGCCGTCTCTCCGGGATAGAGCGTCTTGACGAAAGCGGCGATGGCCTTGCCGATGTGCTCCGGGGTGATGCCGGAAAGACCGTAGACGTCGGTGAACTGGCGCGCGTAATCCGGGATGCGGTTGAGCTCCACGACCAGCTCTTTGGGGTCGCGGTTCATCTCGATGCGCGACTGCAGAGCCGTCAGGGTCGCCTCCTCCACCGAGGAAGCGCGGCCGTCCCAGAAGAAGCGCTGCTGGCTGTGGTGGACGTTGAGCAGGGTCGGCGTGTTGCGGCTGAGCTCGACCTGGTTGAGGCCGCGGGCGCGCGGCAGCCCGTCGGTCCAGGCCATGGAAGGATTATGGCAGGAGGCGCAGCTCATGGTCTTATTGCCCGACAAGCGCGGATCGAAGAAAAGCTGGCGGCCCAATTCGGCCTCGCTGGAACGGCCTTCCTCCTTCTTGTCGAGCAGGAGGAAGAACCCCACGTCCACCTTGTTGAGCGCCTCGGCTTTAGCCTTCTCCTGCTCCTTCTTGTCGAGGAGCAGGAAGAACCCCACGTCGACCTTGTTGAGCGCTTCCTGGCGGCGCGCCTGCTCCTCCTTCTTGTCGAGCAGGAGGAAGAAGCCGACGTCCACCTTATTGAGGGCCTCGGCGTTGGCCTTCTCCTGCTCCTTTTTGTCGAGGAGCAGGAAGAACCCCACGTCCACCTTATTGAGGGCTTCCTGGATCTTCTTCGGTTCGGCTTCAGCGGCCTGGAGGCCGGGGCGCATCGCCAGCAGCAGCAACGCCGCAACCGTCACTGTCTTCATGGGCAGACCTCGTCCTCGCAGCCTCGAAAGCTGGAATAGTATAGTCCCAGCCACTCTTTCTGTCAATAGGGCCGCAAACGAGAATAGCCGCCGGCCGCGCGTGCGCCGGCTTTCCAGAAGTGATAAAATCCCTTCGGATCTATATGAGGCCTGAACCTTTCGGCTGGCCGCGCCAGGTCGAACTGCTGGGCCGGCTCTTCTTCCTGGGCCGCGCCTCGGCCTATCAACCCCTGCGCTATGGCGTCCTCCACGAGGGCCGGCTGCGCCGCCAGCTTTCGGCTTTCCCGGCCAAGCCCTCCCCCCGCAAGCGCGCCGAGCGGGGCCGCCTGCTGCGCCTGCTCGGAAGGCTCGAGGAAGCGCGCCGGGACTTCGACGCCGCCCTGAAGGCCGACCCGGGGCTGGCCTGCGCCCATGCCTGGCGCTGGGAGCTGGCCTCGGCGTCCTCGCGGGCCGATCATGACGACATCGACAAGGCGGTCGCCTTGGAGCCCGGCAACGGCTGGTGGCGGCTGTGGAGCGCCATCGCGCGGCTTGAGGATTTCCGCTCCAAGGAGGCGCAAGACGCCGCCGAACGCGCCTGCGCGCTCTTGCCCGGCGAGGCCATGCCCCTCGCCGTCAAAGCGCTCGTCGACTTCAACGGCAAATATTTCGCCCGCGCGCTGGCGACGCTCAAGGAGGCCCTCCGGCTCGACGAGCGCATGGAATGGGCCTGGCGCATGCGCGCGATCTGCCGCCATGAGACAGGGGACCTCAAAGGGTGTCTTTCCGATTGCTTCGCGGCGCTGCGCCTAGACGAGATGAGCGGGCTGCTCTTCATCCCGCTGGGCCTCTATTCCAAAAAAACGGACATCCAAGAATGCCTGGCCAGCGTCACCGCCCGCATCGAAGCCGAGCCGAAAGCCTTCTGGGCCTACGTCTACCGCGCCGAGTACCGGCGCACGCCGCAGATCAACGACAACTCGGGCGCGCGCGAAGACCTGCTGAAGGCCGTCGAGCTCTCGCCGAAGACCGCCTGGGCCTGGGCGTATCTGTCGCGCTGCCAACTGACCTTGGGCGATTACGCCGCCGCCGGACGCTCGCTCGAGCGCGCGATCGCCTGCGACCCGGACTGCGGCTGGATCCAGGCCTGGCTCGGCGAATACCGGCGGCGGTCCAACGACGCCAAAGGCGCGCTGGCATCCCTCGACCGGGCTCTTTCGTTGTTCCCGGACTACGAGCTGGCTTACGCCTGGCGCGGCGGCGCGCGCCGCGCGCTGGGCCGGCCGAAGGCGGCGGTGGAAGACCTCGACATCGCCATCCGGCTCAAGCCGCATACCCTGGAATGGTGCCATTTCGAGCGCATGCAGGCCCTGCGCGCCCTCGGCCGCCCCGCCGCCGCCCTCGACGACCTGGAGGCGGCGACGAAGCTCAATCCCAAGTTCGTCTGGGAGAACGAGCCCAAGCGCTTCGAGACCGCCTTGGCCGAGCTGAAGGAAGCCGCCCGCCAGCTCCCCCGCAGCCCCCGGCCGTGGGTCTGGCGCGGGGACATCCTCATCCGCATGCGTGATTTCGCCGCCGCCGAGGAAGCCTTGACGCAGGCCCTGCGGCGCGACCGCCGGCACGTCAACGCCCTGCTGCTGCGCGGCCGCGCCCGCGGCGAGCTGGGCCGCTGGAAGGAAGCCTTCGCCGACTTCGACGCCGCCGCGGGCTTCGCTCCGGATTTCCCCTTCGCCTACGCCTGGCGCGGGCGGGCGCGCATGGTGCGCGGCGACCTCAAGCGCGCGCTCGTCGATTTCGAAGAGGCCTTGAAGCGCGAGCGCACCTCCGCCTGGATCTTGAGCTGGAAGGGCGAGGCCGAGTTCCGGCTGGGACGGCACAAGGCCGCCGTCGTCGACCTGACCCGCGCCCTGCAGGTCCACTCGAAGTTCGCCGACGCCTTCCTTTGGCGCGGCGCGGCGCGCGGCGCGCTGGGCGACCATGAAGGCGCCGTCGCCGACCTGAGCTCGGCGCTGAAGCTCTCCCCCCGGAGCCCCTTGGCCCACCTGCACCGCGGCCTGCTGCTTGCCCGGACCAGGCGCAGGGCCGAAGCGCGCGAAGACCTGCTCGGCGCTCTGGCCGACCCCGGGATGCTCTCCCCCCGTGAGCGCGTCCAGGCGAAGAAGGCCTTGAAAGGCACCGAGACCGCCGGAGCCCGCGGCTCGACGGTCGCGCGCATAGACGAGGCCAAGCGCCTGCAGGCCGAGGGCCGCCACGACGCCGCCGCCGAGATCTATACCGCCCTGCTCAAGCGCATGCCGCGCCACGACGACGTGCTGCGCTACCGCGCCGAGGCCTACCGCTGCCTGGGGCGCAACGACCTGGCCTTGGCCGACAAGCAAACCATCGTCGAGCTCAAGCCCAACGACGCCGAGGCCGTCATCAACCGCGGCGATTCCCGCCGCCGCGCCCACGACCTCCCGGGCGCGCTAGCCGATGCGCGCTCGGTGCTGGCGCGCCGGCCGCGTTCGGCGGCCGCCTGGGTCCTGCGCGCCGAGTGCGAGCGCGGGCTGGGCCAAGGCGCCAGGGCCGTGGCCAGCGCGACCAGGGCCGTCGCATGCGACGCGCGCTGGGGCTGGGCGCTCATCGTGCGCGCCAAGGCGCTGTGCCAGAAGGGGGCGCTGGCCGACGCGTTGGAAGACACCCATCGCGCCGAGCGGACGGGGGAAGGCGCCTATGCCTGGGGCTGGCGCGCCGTGATCCTGCGCAAGCTGGGCCGCCTCGAGGAAGCGCGCGACAACCTGACGCGGGCGCTGGCGGAGCAGTCCACCAACGCCTGGATGCTGGCCTTGCGAGGCGAAGTGGAGCGCGAGCTGGGCCGCCCCGAGCGCGGCTTGGCCGACCTGACGGAAGCCGTGAGGCTCGACCCGCATTGTTCCTGCGCCTATGACTTCCTGGGGGCCGAACCCCCGGAGGTGCGCGCCGACAAGAGCCTGGCTTGGGTCTACGCCTGGCGCGGCGGCATCCGCCGCAAAGACGAGCGGCTGGCCGAAGCGGCCGCCGACCTGGAGCATGCCGCCCGGCTCGACCCGCGCTGCTTTTGGATCGCCGCCTGGCGCGGAGAGCTCCGCCTGGTGCAGGGACGCGCCGCGGAAGGCCTCAAGGACCTGGAGCGCGCCTTGTCGCTGTACCCCCGCTACGGCCAGGCCCAGGTCTGGAAAGGCCGAGCCTTGCTGACGGCCGGCCGCTTGGCGCCGGCGCAAAGGGCCTTCAAGGCGGCGCTGGCCTGCGACCCGATGAACGTCTGGGCCCGCTTGGGCTGGGCGGCCTGCCTGGAGAAGGCCGGCAAGATGGCCCAAGCCCGAAGCGAGTTCCAGCGCGCGCGGCGGCAGGCGCCGGCGCTCTTTGAATCCTGATGGATTACGAATTCCTCCTGCCGGGCCGGGCGCCGTTCCTCGTCCAAGGCTGGGGCAATTTCCAGATCGAGCTCATCGGCGCGCTGGCCGGCATCAAGCCCGCCACCCAGGTCTGGGTGCAGGAGGGAGACCTGGACTATGTCCGCAAGCTCTGCGCGACGCTGGGCCTGAACTTCATCGTCTATTCGCGCCAGGAGTCGGCGCAGGGGCCGGCGCGCCTCGGCGTGATGGTGGGCGCCGAAAAGGAAGCCCTGCTCAGGGCGGCTCGGATGTGGGAAGGGGACAAGGCCAACCCCGGGATGGCGCTAGGCTACCCGGAATGCTGCGCCTTGTTCTACTGGGAACACAACTACGAGGAGGCCGACCCGGCCAAGAATCGAGATGTGCTGTTCCACATCTTCGCCAACACGCCGAAGGCCGGCAAGAGCCTGCCCTTCCTGCTCAACAACGCCTTTTACCTCTTCTCGCGGCCGCAGAAGGAAGGCGATCAAGCCCGCCGCGAAGAGGTCTATCGGAAGAACATGGGGCTCAACCTCAACGTGATGAACCTGCTGCCCTGGCATCCCTGCTCCTACCGCTGCCGGCCCAGCCTGGCCAGGGCCGCCGCCGTCTGGTCGCTGATGCACCGGCTCGTGCCGGCCCTGCCGCCGCTGCTCAAGAGCTGCCTGGCGCGGCCGGTGCTGTTCTGGGACTGGGACCGCTTCGCCGTCCTCAAAGGCGCCGCCAAGGCCGGCGGCATCGCCTATACCGGCGTGCAGCCGCCCTTCTCCCGCTTGGACCCGGCGACCTCCGCCCTCCTGAGCGCGGGAGACAACGTGCGGCGCCTCGGCAGCGGAGACCTGGAGGTGCGCAAAGGGACCAAGCGCGTAGCCCTCTTCCCCGCCGACAAGACGCTGCTCCTGGACTTCGTCGCCTAGAAGTCATGCCCGCGCTCTTCCTCTCGCTGCTGCTCCTGGCCCAAGCCGGGCAAGCGGAGGACTTCACCTTGGGCGTCGATCCGCGGGTGGAGCTCCTCTCCATGGTCCAGGCCCTTGCGACGGGGAAGGCGCGCCCCCGCTACGGCGCCGAGGCCGCGGCGCGCTTCAAGCCTTGGGAGGACCATGCCGCCGTCCGGCGTTACGCGCGGTGGCAAGCCAAGGGAGTGCCGGGCATGTCCGTCATGGAGCTCATGCTCCGCCTCTCGCCGCCGCCCGAGCTGGCCGCGCGGGGCTTGGACGCCGGCGGCTTCACGGGAAGATTGGGCGGGCCCGAGGAGGTGGAGTCCTTCCTGCGCGAGCTCCGGGAGTTCTCCGCCCGAGCCGGCTTCCCCGCCTTCCACGCCCGGCGGCGGCGCCGGCACGACGCCCTCGTCAGCGCGGCCCGGGCCGAGCTCTCCCTCGGCGTCGACCCGCGCGCCATGAGCGCTTATCTAGGCGGCAGCTTCCCGGAGAAGCTCACGATCCTCATCGCCCCCCATTTCGACGGGGGACGCTACCGCATGGCGATGTTCAGCTCCTCCGGAACGATCGTCGAGGCGCGCTTCCGGTCCCGAAGCGGCTCCTTCCGCCTCGGGGACTTCGGAAGCTCCGTGGCCCACGAGCTGGCGCACGGCGTCACCCGGCCCCTGGCGCGCCGCTACGCCGGCGAGGTGGAGGGCTTCGCGGGGCCGCCGCCGAAGGGCTGCAATTCCATGACCCAGCTCGGCTGGGAAAGCTGCCTCGACGAGCACGTGGTGCGAGCGGTCGAGAGCCGGCTCTCGTCGGCCGGGCGTCGGGAACCCCCGGACGACCTGGAACGCGCCCGCTACCCCTTCGAGCCCGTCCTCGTCGAGAAGCTCCGGCAGTACGAGGCGCAGAGGGCGCGCTACCCGGCCCTGGCGGACTTCTACCCCGAGCTCATCACGGCCCTGCGGTCAGCAGCGCGCGGGCCCGCAAAGCCTCGGTGAAGCGCCCGTCGAACCTCAGGGCCGCGTCAAAATCCCGCCTGGCCGCCTCCGGACGCCCCAGCTCGGCCTGGGCGCGTCCCCGCCAATAAAGCGCCCAGGCCCAGTCGGGCTCAAGCTCGGCGGCGCGCCGGAAGGCGCTCAAAGCCTGCCCGGCGCGGCGCTCTTCCAGGTGGCTGCGTCCGAGCGCGATCCAGGACCGGGCGTCGCGCCCATCTCCGGACAGGGCCCGGCTCAGATGGCGGCGAGCCCGCGCCGCGTCGCCCAGGAGCAGGCAGGCCTCCCCGAGCCAGCCATGCGCCCAGGAGAAGCCCGGCGCCAGGCGCGCGGCTTGCGCGAGCAGGAGCGACGCTCGGGCGGCCTCGCCCCGGGAAAGGGCGCGCTCCCCGCACCAAGCCAGCAGGCGCCCGCGCCAGGCCGCGGCCTGCAGCTCCGGCCGGTCCAGCAAGGATTCTGGCTCCGGCGCCGGGGAGGCTGCGCCGTCTGCCAGGTTGCGCCAGCCCAAGCGCCGACTGCGGCGCACGGCGCGCTCCAACCAGACCAGCAGGCCGCGCCCGTCGCCCAGCGCCAGACAGGCGCGCGCCGCCTCCAGAGGGGCCTGCTCGTAGGTCCGAGAGAGCCTGCAGGCCCGGGCCGCCGCCTCCAAAGCCCGGCGCGGCCGGCCGTCCGTCCGGTGGAGAGCGGCCTGCGTCGTCCAGGCCACGGCCGAGCGCGCGTCGAGGGCCAAGGCCCGGCGGGCGTCGGCCCGCGCGCCGCGCAGGTCTCCCAGCCGGCGGCGCGCTTCGGCCCGCCAGGTGAAGAGATAGGGCCGCGACGGAGCGGCCTTGACCGCCCAATCGAGGTGCGCCAGGCCCGCGGCGCCGCGCCCGGCCATGATCGAGAGCTTCCCGATGAAGGCGCGCACCGCATAGCAGGCGGGGTCCGTGCCAAACCGCCGGTTCTCCGCCAGCAGGCGCCTCGCCGCGGCCCCGGGCGGGACGGCCGCGGCGCCGACCGCCAGGCCGAAGATCCAGCCGCAGGCCGGGTCGGCGTCGAAGGCGCGCGTCACGTCGGCCTCGGCCAGGCGCGGCTGGCCCAGGCTCTGCTTGGCCCGGCTGCGCAGGAGCAGCGCCCAGCCCGCCCCGCGGGAGGCGCAGCGCCGGAGCCAGGGCAAAGCGGCGGCCGGCCTGCCCGCCGCGATCAGGCGCGAAGCGCGCTCGCCCCAGGCCCAGACATCCTCCTGCCTCATGCCACGGGCCGCAAGGCGCCGTCGCCGTAGCGTTCGACGTAGCCCTTCTCGAAGCCCAGACAGCGGGCGTCCAGCGAGCAGCGCGCGCAGGCGGCGTTCTTGTAGCGGTCGCGGCGCTCCGAGACGAAACCCGCCGCCAGGCCCTTGGGGTCGATCAGAAGGCTGGCCGGCTCGCGCTCCCAGTTGCGCAGACGCCCCGAGAAGGCGGGCAGGGAGCAAGGCGGCATGTTGTAGACCCAGACCTTCCGCTCCGCTCCCAAAGCCCGCGCGCGGCCGAAGGCCTCCTCGAGGAAGGGAACGGATTCGTCCAAGCTCAGCTTGAGGGCGTCGGCGTGGAGGGTCATCAATCCCTCATAATGAGGGAAGTAGAGCTGGAACTCGACGACGCCGGGCAGCCCCGCGAAACGCTCGATGAAAGCCGGGACCTCCGCGACGTTGCGGCGCGTCAGCACGAAATTGAGCACCACGGGAAGCTCGAGCGCGGCCAGATGCTCGAGGGCGCGTAGGACCTTGGCGAAAGCGCCCGGCACGGCCACCAGCTCGTCGTGCAGCTCGGGGCCGGCGGCATGGACCGACAGGCAGCAGAAGGTCAGCCCGCTGGCCGCCAGCTCCCGCGCGTAACCCTCATCGGCCAGGCGGATGCCGTTGGAGACCACGCCGCGCTCGCTGAAGCCCGCCTTGCGCGCCAGGCGCAGCATCAACGGCAGCTCCGAAAGCAGCGTGACTTCGCCGCCCGAGAAGGTGACCCCGCGAAGTCCTTTCTTGCGGCCTTCCAGGAGCTCGGCGGCCAAGCGCTCCGTCGGCAGCTTCCAGGCGTTGAGCTCCGGGGTCAAGGGCGGATTGAAGCAGAAGGGGCACTTCGCCTGGCAGGCGTAGTTGAGGAAGACGTCCAGCATCGGCACGTCGTCAAGGCTCACCAGACCTCCAGGCGCCGACGGCACTCGGCCGCGCCGCGGCGGGCCTCCACGGATTTCACGTCGCGGGCGAAGGCCGCGGCGTAGTCGGAGCGCGCCTCCTTCCAGCGGCCGGCGGCGGCGCGCAGAGCGGCGCGGGCCAGCAGGCCGAAAGCCGGGCCGGCGCCGGCCGGGCTCAGGGCGCGACCCAGCTCGATGAGGGCGGCCCGGCTGCGCCCCGACAAGGCCAAAGCCTCGGCCTTCCAGCATCGGCTGCGCCGATCTCCAGGACGCAGCGCTAAGGCGTCGGACAGGTCTCCTAGAGCGGCCTCGGCCGAGCCCTCATCGAGCCTGGCGCGCCCGCGCCAGGCCAGCGCCTCGGCGCGCTCCGCGCGGCCTCTGGCCAAAGCCAAGGCCTGGGTCAGCTCCGCCAGGGCCTCGCCGAGCAAGCCGGCGCCCGCCTTGAACCGCCCGGAAAGCGTCCAGACCGCGCCGGATGCGGGGAAACGGCGGCGCGCTTCGTCCAAGGCCTCCCAGAAAGCGGCCTCGTTCTCGCCGGGAAGGGCCAGCCGGCCCTCTTTTATGACGGCGCTCCAGGTGAACCGAGGATGCAGCGGGAAGACCTGGTCGAAGGCCGCGCCCGCCTCGCGGAAGCGCCCGAGCTTGAACAGCGCCTCGCCGCGTAGGGCCGGACCGTAGCGATGGCGGGCGTCGCGCCGGACGATGAGCTCGGCGTCGGCCAGCGCCGGCTTCGGGCGGCCCAGCGCCAGGCGCAGCCGAGCGCGCCATTCGTAGGCGTAGACGAAGCCCGGATCCATGGCGATCGAGCGATCGAAATCCTCCAAGGCCAGGCGCAGCCGCCCGAGACGGCGGCGAGCTTCGCCGCGCCACCCCAAGGCCGAGGCCAATCGCGGCGAAAGACGGACGGCTTTGTCGAGGGCCGCCAGACCCTCGGCGGCCCGGCCGCCCAAGGCCAGGGCGCGTCCGCGCAGCGCCCAATACCAGCCCGCTTGACCGTGGCCGCGGCCGAGCCTCTTGATGTGCGGCCAGGCCTCCTCGAAGCGTCCGCTGTCGCAGAGCTGCTCGGCAAGCTCGGCGCGGGCCCAGCCGTTCTCCGGCGCCAGGACCAGGGAGCGCTCCAGGTCGCGCCGCGCGCCGTCGTCGTCGTCGCAGTCGCCCCGCACCTCGGCGCGCAGGCGCAAGGCCCGGGCGTCGTCGGGAGCGACGGCCAAGGATCGGTCGAGGTCGTCGAGGCAGCCCGGCAGGCCGGCGTTGTCGCGAAGGCGGCGGGAAAGCGACAGACGCGCCGCCGCCCGCAGCAGCAGCGCGGGAGCCAGCCCGGGCTCCAGCGCGAGGGCGCGCGACAGCGTCCTCTCGGCGCGCTGCGCGCCGCCCCGGGCTAGTTCGGCGGCGCCGGCCAAGGCCCAGAGGGCCGCAGAGGCGCGGCGCGCGGCCGCCGCCTTCCAGGCCCGCAGGTCCCTCTCGCTCAAACGGCTGCCGCGAGGCTGCGCCGAGTACATCAGGTCGTGAGAAGACGTGTTCTTGAAGAAATCCTCGAGCGCCGAGCCCAGCCCCCGCGCGAGCAGGGCCTGGGCCGCCCCTTCGAAGTCGGCGGCGCGCAGACGCTCTTCGGCCTTGAGCCAATCGCGGACGGGGCGCGTCATGCGGCCAGCGCCTCGCTCAGCCAGGCCGACCAGCGCGCGGCTCCGGGCTGAAGAGCGCAGGCGGTCCTCAGGTCGGCGGCGGCCCGGCCCCGGCGGCCCAGGCGCAGCCAGGCGCGGCCGCGCCAGCCCAAGGCGGCGGCGCGCAGGACGGCGGGCCCCCCCTTCAAAAGGCCATGAGCGCGGCTCAAGTCGCTGAGGGCCCGCCGCTCCTGACCGGTCGCCGCACGGTCGCGCCCGCGCAGGAGCCAAGCCACGCCGTCGCGCGGCACGCGCCGCACGGCCGCATCGAGGGCGCGCCGATAGCAGTCCCGGCGCTCTTGGGGGCCGGGCAGGCGGCCTTCGGCGGCGCGGTCCGAGTTCCAGAAGTTCAGCGGCTCGAGCGGGTAGACCCGCTCGAAATCCCGCCAAGCGCCGCGCAAGAGCCCCAGACGCAGGCGCGCCTCGCCGCGCCAAGCGAAAGCCAGGCAGCGAGCCGGGTCCAGCCGGCAGGCGCGCTCAAGGTCTTCCAGGGCGGCGCGGGTCTGGCCCAGCGTCAAGAGCAGACGCCCGCGGCACTCCCGCGCGAAGGCGTTGTCCGGCTCAAGGGCCAGCGCCCGGTCGAGGTCCCGGCGGCTGCCCGCCAACCTCCCGAGCTTTCGCAGGACCTCGGCGCGCCAGGCGAGCAGAGCGCCGTGGCGCGGACGGCGGCGCAAAGCCGCGTCGAGCTCGCGCAGGGCCGCGCCGAGGCGTCCGCAGAGGCCCAGCAAACGGCCGCGCTGGGCGAACAGCCACCAAGGGACCGGTCCTTTGCGGTGAAGCCGCCCCAGCTCCCTCAAGGCGGCGGGATAGCGGCCCAGGTCGGCCAAGCCGTCGGCGCGGCCGACGCGAGCCGCAGCGTCGCTCGGGTCTTGGCGCAGGATGCGGGCCAGGTCGGCCAGGCCCTCGCCGTGACGCTCCAGCTCGAAGAAGATCTGGCCGCGCAGCAGGAGGGCCGGGCGCTGCGGCAGCGCGGCGACGGCTTCCTCGGCCCGCTCCAGGGCCGGCGCCAGCCAGCGGCGGCTGCGCTTGGCGTCGCATTGGAGCCACAAAGCGCAGGCTTCGAGCAGAGCGCCTTGGGCGCGCTCGCCCCGGCGATGAGCGGAAGCGGCGCGGCGCGCGGCGAGGAGATAGCGGCTGGCGCAAAGCAAGGCATAGCAAGACAGCAGCTCCCGGGCCGCCGAGGGCGGAAGGGCGTCCAAGGCGCGCAGGACCGTCTTGAGCTCGCCGGCTCCGAGCCGGGGATGGCGGGGGTTCTCGGTCAGGAGGTCCTGGTCGCCGGAGAAGTCGTAGAAGGAATCCAGCCTAGGCCAGCGGACCCGCTGGGCCGGGAGCAGGGCCCGGAAAGCCGCGGCGTACTCCCCGCGGCGCGCGGCGGCCAGGACGGCTTGCGCGCGTGGGCTGGGGGTCATCCGCCGCGCTCAGGCGGCGACGAGTTGGGCGGCGGCCTGAGGGCTTCGCTTCAACCGCAGCATCCAGGCTCGCGCCGGCTTGCACTTGCCGTCCAGGATGAACGCCCTGCGCAAGCAAGCGGCGGCCTCGTCGCGGCGGCCGAGTCCCCAGAGCGCTTCGCCCTTCCAAACATGGACCGGAGCGTAGCGCTGCTCGGGCGTGTCCAGCGCCCGCTCGAACGACGCGAGGCCTTCCTCGACGCGGCCGGCCGAGACCAGCGACTGGCCGCGCCACGCCCAAGCCCAGCGGTCGGTAGGCTCCAGAGCAACGGCGGCGTCAAGGTCGGAGATGGCGCGGCTGAAGGCGCCCAGGCGCCTGGCTCCCTCGCCGCGCCAAGCCAAAGCATAGGCGTTGTCGGCGTCGAGCTGCAGGGCGCGGGTCAGGTCGCGCAGTCCGTCATTGATCCGTCCGGCGCCGATCTTGCAGCGCCCCATGAAGGCCCAGGCCCAAGCGGAGTCGCCGCGCAAGCCGGCCTCGAGGTCGGCCCAGAAGTGCTCCTCCCGCTTGCCGCCGGCGGCGTCCAGCATGAAATAATGTTCCTGGGTCTCGTCGGCCTTGAGCCGGGCGTTCCAAAACCCCTGCGGCTCCGCCGGGTAGACTGCCGAGAAATCGAGCGCGGCCTTGCGGAACTCGCCGAGCTTCCACCAAGCCTCGCCGCGCCAGCAGCGCGCCAGCATCTCGCGCGGCTCGAGCGACAACGCCGCGTCGAGGTCGCCGACGGCCGCGCCGAGGTCTCCCAGCAGCAGACGCACGCGCCCGCGCCAGGCATGGGCCAGACGGTAGCCGGGGTCGAGGACGATGGCCGCGTCGAGGTCGGACAGGGCCGAAGCGTAGCGGCCGAGCCGCCGGTGGGTCTCCCCGCGCCAAGCGAGCATGGGACCGCAGGCGCCGTCGAGCTCCACCGCCCGTTCAAAATCCTGCAGCGCGAGCTTATAGAAGCCCGAGATGCCGCGCAGCCGGCCCCTTTGCGCCCAGGTCCAGGCCGCGGTGGGAAAACGCCGGATCAGCCGATTGAGCTCCTTGAGAGCCAGCCGGTAATGCCCCGTCTCGCCCAGCACCTCGGCTTTCTCGGTGCGCGCCCAGACGAAGCGCGGCGCCATCTTGATGACGCGCTCGGTGTCCTCCAAGCGGCCCGGCACATCCTCGAGCTCGCGGCGAAGGCCGGCGCGGATGACGTAGGCATACAGCTGGTCCGGATCGACGGCGACGGCCTTCTCGATGGAGGAGAGGGCCACCGGCAGATAGTCGCGGGTGCGGCGCGCATCGCCCAGGAGCCAGATGGCGCAGGCATGGAGGAAGTGAGGCCAATATTCGTCGGGGGAGGCGGCGCAGAGCGGCGCGAGGCCCTCGGCGGCGCGCTGGTATTCGCCCAAGAACAGGTCAAGGTAGCCCAGCAGCAGCGCGCGGCGCGCCTGCGGCAAGTCCGCGGCCAAGACGGCCGCGCGGGCGTCTCGATACGCCGGCAGGTGCGCTTCCAAGCCGAAGTCCTGTTCGTACATGAGGTCTTGGCGGCCGTCTTCGTCCGGGAAGAACACCGAGAGGTCCTTGGGCAGGCGCAGGCCCGTGGCTTGAAGGATGGCGCGGTTGAAATCGCTTTGTCTCATCAATTATCCTGGAAGACCCTGGTGGCCAGCTCCTTGGGAGGGAAGCGGCCGACCGAGTTCTTCGGGTCGGCGAAATCGAGCCCGGAGGGAAGCTGCGGGCTGTCGCCGGTGCCGCGGATGCGCTCGATGAGGTCCTTGCCCACGACCTGGTCGAGCGCGCCCTCGTACACGGGGCGCAGCGCCTCCACGAATCCGGCATGGGCCGCGGCGGAGAGATGGACGGGCCGCATGCCGCGGGCCATGACCTCATGCTTGGACGTCTCGTTGAGCTCGATGGTCCGGGCGCGTTCGACCCGGGCGGCCGTCGAAGCGGAGCGCTTGACGAGCTCCCGGTAGCCTTCCGGCAGGCCTTCGTAGAACTTCTCGTTGATGTAGGTCACGCTGGTCAGATACGAGGAATGCATCAGGCTGACGTACCGGTAGCGGTCCTTGAGCTGGGCGTCGCGGACGCGGCGCCAGGTGACGACGGCCGAGTCGATCCCGCCTTCCTGCGCCAGGCGCGCGAAGGTCGGCAGCGAATGATCGAGCGCGACGGGCTGGGCGCCGAGGGCGGAGAGCCAGGCCCGGTCGACGGCGCTGCCGTACACCCCGATGCGGCGTCCCTTGAGGTCTTCCGGCCCTCGGATCTCGCGGTCGGAGGTCGCCACGCCCTGGGCGCCGCCGCTGTAGGTGAAGGCCAGCCCGACGAGGCCGCGGCCGCGCAAGCCCTCGAGGAGCTCCGCCCCGATGGGGCCTTCGATGACGCCTTCCATATGGAGATAACCCCGCATCAGATACGGGCAATCGAACGCCAGAAGGCGCGGGTCGCTCTTGCCGAGGACGTCCGTGAACGAATGCCCCATCTCGGCCTCGCCCCGGGCGACCTTGTCGGCGATCTCGGGAGCGGACTGGCCCCGGCCGTCCTGCCAGGAATCCCCGGCGGCCACGATCTGGACCTCGATGTCGCCGTTGCTGCCCTTTTCCACCGCCGTCTTGAAGCTCAGGGCCGCCGCTTCGAAGAAATCGAGGTTGGCGTGCCCGATGAGCCAGGTGATCTTGTGCTTGGCCGCTTGGGCCGGGGCGGCGGTCGCCAGGAGGAGAGCCGCGAGGCAGGACACGGCCGCCGGCGTCCGGATCATGCTCATTGGCTTCCAGTATAACACCCAAAAGGCGCAAAAGCAATGGTCAAAAACCCCATGCTCCCGGGCTTTGAATCCTCAGGGAGCCCCTGCGCCGCGCGCGCCGAGAGTGAGGATCCAGAACATTCCAACGGCTGTTACGAAGTTCGTCAAAAGGATCGCAGCACGAGGCGCACCGTCGGATCACGGGACTGGGACACCTCTGTTTTGTGATTTCGCCTTCCCTGACCGAGGTTCGCGTCTCCAGTTATCCCCAGCACTTCCAACGTTGGAAGTGCTGGGGATAACTTTTGTTCAGGCGGCCGGAGCCGTGGGGGCAGAGGGAACTGAAGCAACGGCTTACCGAGTCCTCATTTGGCGGGGGGTGGCTTTGTGACCGATTCAAAAGATAGGATGGACGAGCCGGCACCTGCGTGGTATCGTGGGTTACTTC
>CAZEAE010000057.1:0-18805 GCA_964510095.1 uncultured Elusimicrobia bacterium
GATGTCAACAGATCAATCAACCAAAGAACGTCTCAATTCTACTGGATGGGATAGGGACGACGGGACGCCAAGGGGGGCCTTCAACGCGCACGCCCAAGGTCTGTTCAAGGATCATCTTGGTAAAGAGATGGCCCCGGATGAGTGCCATGCGGCGGCGCTGTTCGGGCGAGATGTAGAGCGGCGCGGGGATCAGTTTGGGTTGCTTGCTGACCGCTTGCGCGAGGGCGTAGGGCAGGCCTTCATCGGCCGATCCAGACCGCGTGGGGGAAGCGTTCGCCACGGCAGAGAGGTTGGGGCCGAGGATGCCGACTAAGGCGTACCAGGCGGCGGCTAAGGCCTTGAGTTTGGAACGGCGCCGCAGGGCATGGCGCTGCCGAACAAGCGGTTGCCCGCTTGTTCGCCGTGGGAAGGTGGTTGGAGCCTTCATCGCCTCTTCATTCCCATTTGCTTCTAGGCATAACGCAAAGACTACGACTATCACCCCGAGTAGGACCTTCTTAACCTGAAATTGCATGATGCGCTCTATTTCGCCTCAAAGACCGTAAATGGCTGTTCTGTGCCGTCGTGCTGAAGTCTAACTTTGTGTTCAACTAACTGAAATTTATTGCGGAATCGATCTGCGGAATGTCCAACTATTCCAATTCGCACGCCAATCCCTTTGGCCGCAGCCTTGGCATAGCCCGCTTCGTTGACGATTGTCCCCATCACTGGCACCTGGCTTCCGCTTGGAAAAAAAGCCACCCCGCATGCGATTCCCACGGTGGTTGTTATTTGCGGAATCGGCTTATCAAAGGCGCTCACGAAACATGTAACTATGGAATCGACATTCTTCAAGAAACCAACAACGGAATCTGCGGTTCCGACCATGTTGTGCGTTTGGAATACGACGAGGAAATCGCCTATATCATAAGCATAGATGATCGCTTTTTCGGTATTTCCTGCATCTGCGATGTTTTGCTGCAGCTTCTGCATCGATCTCAGAATGTCATCAGCAGAGAGCCTCTCAGACAGTCTGGTCAAACCGGAGATCTCAAGCCTTAGTACACAGCAGTCACCAATGGCTGGCCTCTTAACAATCCCCAGAATTTCAAGAAGTTGTCTCAGATTCATGTGGTTCTAACCCTTCGGTGGTTGGCTACACTTTTGCGGAGGAGACTTATAAAATAGTGGACGGAGCTGTATCCCAATAAAATACCCTGCTCCAAATGAAAGTCCTGCGGCCCCAAGGACTCCTGCGACAGACAATTGCCCCACGGAGGTCGTTAGAATTGGGCCAAGAGGCACCACGGTAATAGACCCCTGGGTTGTTCTGATGAAAGCATCAATCCTCTCCCGCGGTACGCCGCTATCAATGAGACGCTGAACTATAGAATTCAGGGTTGTTCCGCGCAAAGGATCGTCAGAGACAACTATGATCAGCCGCGGATCGATGGGGGCGAGCCCCAGTGGGTCTGATAGCAGGATTGGGTTGTTGTCCGCATAAATAAATTGGTTTATGCTAGCGATGGGGTCTTCCTGAAGGAATCGTCCGCTATTCGGATTGTAGTGCCTAGCCCTCAGATAGTACAGGCCGGACTCCGCATCGAATTCGCGCGACGTGTACAGGAACGGGTTGCCGACGGTCGACTGATCGTGCAGCTCGCCCTGCGCGTTCCTGACGACCGTGTGCCCGAACGCTTGATACTCGTACGTCTCGACGATGGACCCGCTGGCGTTCGTCAGCCCCACGACATGGCCTAGCGCGTCCGCGTGGTAGAAATAGTCCTGCCCGCTCCTGCGCATGATTAGCGGCGAGTCGATTCCCGGGCCGTGCGTGAACAGGGCCAGCAGGTTGTTGCTCGTGTCCAGGATTGCCAGGACGTTGTGGCCGTCGTAGACGTACCGCGTAATCGTCCCGCCGACGTTCTTCTCGATCCGTCGTCCCGCCGGGTCGTACTTGTAGGCCGCGATGACGCCAGCGGGGCCGTTTACCTCCACCATCCGATTGCCGCTATCGTAGATGAACGTTTCCATGTACCCGGACGCTCGGCTGGTCCGCGTGACCACGTTCCCGTTGGCGTTGGTCGTGTAGGTGAACGAAGAGTCCGAGACGATCCGGTTGGCCGCGTCGTAGACGTAGTTCGCGCGCAAGGAATCAGTCAGCCTGTTGCCAATGCTGTCGTAGGCGAAGGTTTCTTCCTTGATCGGCAAGGTGGACGCGCCGGGATGGCTTGCCGAGGTCAGCCAATTGAGCTGGTCATAACCGTAGGTGTTCGTACCGTGGGCATCCTCGATTACGGTCCGATTGCCAGAGTTATCGTGCGTGTAGTTCGTGAACGCGATCACGCTCTGGTCGGAAGTCTTCCGGTGGACGATCTGCGCGATCTGGCCGGCGGCGTCGAAGCCGTAAGAGGTGGCCGTGCCGTTGGGGTAGCCCATCGCCGTCCTTCTCCCCACCGCATCGTTGGTGAACGTCACCGTCTGCCCCGCTGGGTTGATCGTGCGGGTCAGGCGGTCCAGCGAATCATAGGCGTAAGTAAAATCACCCCAAGGGCTCGTCAGCCGCGTTTGATTCCCATTCGCGTCATAGGTTCGGTCAAGCGTCGCTTGGAAGCCGTTGGGGAGCGTCTGGACCTCATGGGTGACCCGGTCGAGTGTGTCATAAGTCATCGCCAGCGCCGTCCCGTTAAAGCTGTTCGCTGAAGTGAGGCGGCCTGCCGAGTCATAGGCCAAGGTCACATTGCCCTCAGGCGTCGCGATCTGCGTCGGGCGCCCCAAGCTGTCATAGGCAAGCGTGATCGTCTGCCCGCCGCGCGTTGTGAAAGAGGTGGGCCAGCTGTTTCCGTTGTAGCTGACTGATGCGCTCTGGTTCAGGGCATTGCTGACGCTCGTCAACCTACCAAGAATGTCGTAAGCGAAAGAGGTGGCGTGGCTGTTTGCGTCCGTCACCGAAGACGGCTGCCTTCCTATTCGTCCGGCCTGGAAGGCCGCCGCCGTGATCCCGTTGAGCGCGTCCTTGACCTGCGTCACGTTGCCCGCCGCGTCGAAGGTGAAATCCGTCTGCTTGTTCGCGGGGTCCTTGCTCTGCGTCACCCGGCTCAGCGCGTCTCGCGCCAGGTTGACTGTCCTCCCCAGGGGGTCCGTCGCGCTCACCAGCGCTCCATTGCCGTTATAGCTGAAATTGCTTACATTTCCCAAAGCATCCCTGGTCGCCGTCACATGCCCCAGCGCGTCATAGCTCATCCGCGTCGCATTATTCTGCGCGTCCCTGACCTCGATCAGGTTCCTTCGCGCGTCATAGCTCATGAACGTCCGGTTGCCCTTCGGATCCTGAACGATGGAGGGCAGATTGATGTTCGGCGAATAGTCCACCCGCGTCGTCTGCCCCGCGGCGTCGGTCACCGCCGTCACGTTCGCGTTCTTGTCGTAGGTGAACCGCGTCACCCGCCCCAGCTCATCGGTGGCCTGAACCAGATTCATGTCCGTGTCGTAGCCGTAGAGCAAGGTCGTCTGGTCCGGATGCACGATCTTGGAGATCTTCCTCAGCCCCGAGTTCTCGACCCACTCTTCCACCCGCGTATGGTTAAGCGCGTCGGTGATCGCCGTGCTTGAAGCAGAATAGTCGAATGTCAGCTTGTTGTTGTCGCCGTCATCTGACTCTTGGGAGACTCTCCCGTCCGCGCTGTAGACGAAATACTTGTGACTCCCATTCGGGTAGGTGATCTGCGTCATCCGGTGCACTCCATCATAGGCGTATTGCGTCGTGTCGCCCGCTGGGTCCGTTTCAGAAGTTCGATTGCCGAACGGGTCGTAAGTATAGCTCGTCGTCCGCCCCGCCCAATCCGACGTCGACGCCAGCCGCCCGCCGGCGTTATAGCTGAAGGCGATGTAGCGCCCATGCACGTCGACCAGCCGGGTCAACCGCCCCGAGGCTGCGCGTTCGTAGGTGATGAAGCCGCCGTTGGTGTCGATCAACTGCGTCAGCAAATACGTGCCCGACGTGTTGAAATACTCGTAGTGCAGCCTTGTGCCGTCCTTGTCGGTCCGGTCCAAGGCGGCCGGAATGCCCTCAGACGCCGCGCAGCCGCTTGGGTCCAGGCCCGGGCAGACGAAACTCGACCGATCCACCACCCCCACGAGGCCCAAAGGCTTGCCGACTGAGAGCTTGCTCTGCACGTTCACCGGCTTCGCAAACTGGTCGCCGCTGCCGTTGAGTTGCTGGCTCAGGTCGCCGACGGGCCGAAAAACCTGTTCAGAGCCCGTCGCATCGGCCTGCTTGAAGCCGCCTTGGTCATCGATTTTGATCGACTCCTGGCCATCCCCGGACCAACCCGCCCCGAAGCCTGCGTCTTTCGCCGTATCCGAGTTATAGACGGAGGAATGGCCGATGCCGGGCGAGCCTGTCACCGGGCACAAGCCGGCCGCTCCCGGCAGATGAAGCAGGCCCTTCATCGCGTCGATCAAGGCGCTGATCGAGAAGGGTGACGGGCTCTTCGAGTTCTGGGAATTGCCGCCAGAAGCGCCTCCCGTGCCGCAGGCGGACACGGACGTCGCACCCGGGGCCGCCGCCGACACGAAATCCCCTGAAACCGACGGGAACCCGCCGCCACCACCGCCGCCGGTAGGTCCAGCCCCGCCTGCCCCGCCGCCACCGCAGTCACCCACGCTGATCTTGACCGGCTCAGCCGTCGTCGTCTGTCGATTGCCCGCCAGACAAGGGAAGGTTCCCGCACCCGCCACCTGCCCTAAATGACAGGAAGCGTGCAATAGATGGATCTTCACCGGCACGCTCACCGTCTGCCCAGGCTTGATCTCGGGGATCACGTCGAAGGGCAGGGTGAACACCGTCGCCTCATCACCGGCCGTCTTCAGCTTGAAATCAAACACCGACACCAACCCGCGATTGGTGATCGTGTACTGCGTATACGCCGTCTGTCCCGACTCCATCTTAAGGTCGATCACCGGCGGGTCCACGATCAACACCGGCGCCTGAATATCCGTCCTGAACGTCAACTTGAGCGAAATATCATACCGGTCCACGATCGTCGTCGGCGTCACCGTCCACTTATAGCTCACCACCGCCGCCGTCAGCAGGGTCTCGATCTTGTTGTCCAACCCGGGCTCGATCACCGCCGTCCCCGACTGCGTCTGCGACCCATCAGCCTCCGCCCGCCAAGAATAATTCCCCGAAGGCACGTCCGCAAACCTCGCCAACCCGTTGGCATCCGTCTTGATCTTGAACGTCAGCCCCGACACGTCCAAGCTCACCAGCGTCACCGTCGCGTTCGCCAACCCCTCGCCCTGCCCCTGCGCGTTCCTAGGCCGATCCGCGTTCAAGACGTTGAACAGCACATTGCCCTTTCTAGTGGTCGTCACCGCCACCGCCGCCAGAATCGCAAACGCCCCCACGTTCGAAGACAGCGCCGTGAGCAAAGGCTCCGGCGTATAAGCCCCGCTAGGAAGATTGGCCGGCGGCTCAAACGACAGCGTCACCGAGACATTGCCCCCCGGGGGGATATCGCCCAAAATCTTCGAGCCTTGGATATGCACCCAAGCCAACGCCGGATCGGTCAGCTCCACCTGCCGCCAAGTATCAAAGCCCTTGTTCTCTAAAGTAAGCGCCACCGTCCTGATCTCACCCGCCAAGAGCCCCACCAAGATCGACGAAGGCGTCAGCCTTGGGATCACCACCGCCGGCGACACCTGCACCGTCACCGGCAAGCTCCTGACAAACCCATGAGCCTCTCTCACGAACAACGCCAAGGTCGAAGTCGAAGCCGAAGGAGCCGCCGCTGCCGTCAAGCTCAAGACCGCCTTCTCGCCCGCCTCAAGCCTTGAGGGCAAGCCCGTGGCCGTCAGGCTCACACCCGTGCCCGAATAGCCCTGCGTGCTCAAGCTCAGGCCTTCTAAGGCCGAAGCCCCCGTGTTCTTAAGCTCGACATTGAAATTGAACGCGCTGTTCTGCGACACCAACGCCGAATACCCCGTGAAATTGAACCCAAACCCCGTGATGGTAAAGGAAGACTGCGGCGCATGCGCCTCCACATCCGGATGCGAGGCGAACAGCGTATAAACCCCCGCCTCGTTAGGGAGGGGGAAGAACCCCGCCTTAAAAGCCCCCGAGGAATCCGTCACCACCGTCTGATGCCGGTCGAACCCGTCCGAGAACACATGCACCCCCACCGGCACAAAGGGAATGCCCAACCCTTGCCCATCGTAAGCCGTGCCCCGCAAGGTCACGCTAGAGCCCTGGTCGAACACCTGCCCGTCTGACTGCACCGACGCCCGATATGGAAGTTCCTCCACCAGGCTCTGAACTGAGGAACTCACAAAGCTCTTCTTGCCCGCAATTCTTGCCCCCGGCAGATCGTACGTCGGCGCCAACAGTTCCGCCTCGACCTTAAGCTCCGTCACCGCCGTATTGGGGACCGCCACCCTCACCGCCTCAAACATCACGCTCTGCCCCGGCGGCACCGTCACGAAGAACACCTGCCTTGTGCCCACCAAGGTCGTCGAAGCCCCCGCCGTCTGCTTCAGCCCGCCCGAGGCGAACAACGTCCCCTCGACGGTCTTAAGCCGCACCTGGACCTCGGGCACGGCTGAATAAGTCGAATTGAGGATCTCCGCCGTCACCACGTCCAAGGGCGCCGTGCCGCGGTTGTAGAGTCGGATCTGCACCGGGCTCACCGCGCCTGCCAGCAGCGCGTCCGGGAACACTTCCAGGACCGGCTCCTTGGCCGCCGCGGAGGTGACCGCTCCCTCTTGGACCAAGGTCACCACGCTGCCGCCCACCGCCGCCAGCGTCACCGACGCTTTTATGGATAGGGCCGCCGGCAGGTCCGCCGGAACCGCTACGACGCCTTCAAGCAGACGCGCCTGGCCCTGGACCAGCACCGCGCTGCTGCTCATCGTCGCCGAGCCGAGGACCACCGCCTGCGACGTCAGCTCGAAAAGCGTTCCCGAAACGCCCACCGGAGCGCCCGAGTCGTTTCTTGCGGAAACGGCTAACCGGTCGAAGAAGCCCCGCGTCAGCGTGACCGGGGAGAACGCCAGCGAGACATTCGGGATCTGGGCTTGGGCCTTCTCACCCTCTTGCCCCAAGCCGTCGATTGCCGACACCTCGTAAAGGTGCGCTCCCGGCGTCAGCCCCGGGTCTTCGAAAGACGTCGCCATGTGCAGGCTGGCCGAAATGCGCTGGCCGTCGCGGTAGACCCGGTAGGCCGTCGTGTCTGGCTCTGGCTTCTGCCAGGACAGCTTCGCCGAGCCCGAGACCACCACCGTCAGCCCCAGGGGAGGCACCGGCGCCACGTCCAAGCGGAAGGACAAGGAGGACGTCGAGGTGTTGCCCGCCAGGTCCGTGGCCGACAAGGCCAGCGCATAAGCGCCGTCGCGCAGGACCAAGTCGCCCGAGCGATAGGCGCCGGCCGTTCCCAAAGTCTGATTCGTCAAAGTGAAATTCGAGGTCCCCGGGTTCAAGTCCGAGACCGTGATAAAGACCTGCGCCGTGCTTCTCAGGACCTGCCCCTCGACCACGCCCTCGACGGCGAATCCCGGCGCCGTCTTGTCGACCGTGAAGCTCACGGTCCTTGTCGACGCATGTCCCTCGGTATCGGAGGCCGTCACCACCAGCTGATGGCCGCCCTCCGCCGCCACGGCAGAGCCTGAGCTGAAGGGCTGGCCGTCCAGCCGGCCCTGCACCGAGGCCGCGTTCAGGTTGCCGTCGGTCACCGTCCAAGCCGGCAGGACCGTCACCTTATAAAAGCCGCCGTCCGCCACGCCCGTCACCGTGATCGCCGGCGCCGCCTTGTCGAAGAGGACCGTCGCCTCGCTCGACAGCGCGCTCTCGTTGCCCACTGCGTCTAGGGCCGTCAAACGGTAGCGCAGCAAGCCGTCGAAGGCCGGATTATCCAGGAACGGGGAGGCCGCGCCCCTTGCCGTCAGGCCTGCCGTCGTCGTGAAGGCCGATGTCGCCCGGTAGATCCTGTAGCTCGCCGAGTCCAAGCTGCCGGCCTGCCACGTCACCTGGACCTGACCGAAGCCGTCTAGGCCCGCCTGCGCGTCCACTGGAGCCAGCGGAGGCGTCCCGTCCGCCTCGGCCGAGACCTCGGCCGCCGCGCTGGCGTTGCCCGCCGCGTCCACCGAGGCCACCGCATACTGATGGAGCCCCTCAGCGGTAGAGTCCAGGTGGGCGCCGGTGCCGTCAGGCGCCACCGAAACCGTGGCGATCGTCCCGCTATCACGGCTAATGCGGTAGGACGCCGGCCGCTCGCCGAACGGGGCGCTCCAGGACAGCGCCACCTTGGCCCCGGCCTGGGCGTTGGCATGCAGGGACACCGGAGCCCCCGGCGTGACCGTGTCGATGATAAAGAAGGTCGTGCCGGAGAGCAGGCGCCCTTCATTGCCGAAGCGGTCCACCGCCAAGAAGCCCAGGATCGCCGGCCCGTCCTGCCCCGCCTCGATGGGCCCCGTCAGCGCCCAGGTCCTGCCGTCGAAAGGCGGGCGCGCCTCCATCGGCTGGGAGTTCGGGCTGCCGGCGCCGAAGGTCACGTAGAAAGTGGGAGAGGAAACGGCCGGCTCATCGAGGCTCAGGGTCAGGGTCAAGCTTCCCGCGCCCAGCGGAGAAGTCTTGTCCAGGCTCATCGTCCCCACCGGCCCGCGAGTGTCCAGCGTCCGGAAGCCGCCCGCCGTGATGGTCGAACCCAGATTGCCCGCCAGGTCCCGACCTTGGAAGACGAAGGCCGCTTGGCCGCCGGGCATGAGCGTGGTGACCGTCAAGGTGGCCCGCCAGACCGTAGCCGTCTGCGCCGTCAGGTCTAGCGCCACCGGCTGTCCCTGGTTAGGCGTCAAGGTCAGCAAAGGAGGCTGCAGCAGCGCCTCGCTCAAGGTCAGCGTCAGCAGATAGGCTCCCGGGCCCAAGGGGGAGGCGGCCAGGCTGACGGCGGCCGTGGGCGCGCCGTTGTCGGTGAAGGCATAGACCACGTCCGACAGCGGGCTCTCGCGCCCTAGACTGTCGACCGCCGTCACGCCGTAGAAGTAAAGGTCGGCGGCGACGGGCAGATCCACATAGGAAGTCCCGGTCAATCCCGTCGCCCTTCTCAAGGATGCGCTGGGAGCCGTCCCGGCTGCAAGGAGCAGGTCATCGGTGCTGCGGTAGACCCGGTAAGAGGCGGGCGTGCGCCCCGGCGCGGCCGACCAGGTCAGGCGCACGGCGCCGGCCGCCTGGGGCACGGCCTCGGGCAGGACGGGCGACTCAGGGGCGCTGGGGGCGAAGACGCCGGTCACGGGAACAGAAGGCTGGCTGAAGCCGCGGCTTTCAAAGGCGATGGCGCTTAAGACCAGGTCGCCTTGGACCGGCAGGACCGCCGCCAGGCTCCAGGCGCCGTTTGCGGCGACCGCGGCGGTGGCCAAGTCCAGCCCGTTGACCAGGATGTCCACCGAGGTCATAGGGTCGGCGGAGCCAGACAGGGTGATCGTCGCGGTGGCCAGCGTGAAGCCGGAAGCCGGTATAGTGATGATGGGCGGCGCGGGGGGAGCGTAGCTCAGCGTCACCGATCTAGCCGCCACGGCCTCGTTGCCGGAGGCGTCGCGCGCCACGGCTTCCACCAGCCTCAGGCCGTCCGGGTAGAGGCGGCTGTCCCAGAACAAGGCAAAAGGCGCGCCGTTCTTGACCGCCGCCGTCGTCCCATCGACGCGCAAGAGCACCTGGGTCACGCCGGAGTTGTCGGAGGCCTGCACCGTCACCGTCAAAGGCCGCGAGACCAGCCGGCCCTCGGTCAGGTCCATGGAGGTGATGACGGGCGGGATTGGATCGAACTGTAGTCGGTTAGAAAGCTCGGACACGTTGCCCGCCCCATCCTGCGAGCGCAGGGCGAACTCGACGTTGGCGCCGGGGGTGGCCACGGCGTAGGCCACCGGCTGGCCGGCGGCGGTGGAGTTGGGGATGGTGACGAAGGGAGTCGAGGCGTTGAAAACCCCGTTGGTCGGACTATAGAGGAAGTAGCGGGCCACGCCTGTCAGATTATCGGCCGGCGCCGTCCAGGATAGGTCGACGAGGCCCTCGGCGGGCCGTCGTCCGGCCACGGCCAGGTCCGTGACGGCGGCCGGAGGATAGGTAAAGTCGATCGTGAAAGACACCGCGGCGGTCGAGGCATTGCCGGCCTCATCGGTGGCGGTCAGCACGACGTCATGGAGCCCCTCGGTCGAGTACAAGAAGGGGGGCAGTTGGGCCTGGCCGTTGCGCACCAGCAGACTCTCGGGCGGCGTGAGGTCGTCGGAAGCCGAATAAAGCACGGCGACCGTCGCGCTTGAGTAAAAGCCATCGGCGGGGGAGAGGATAGTCAGCGAGGGGAAGACCGTGTCCAAGCGGGTCTGGGCTAGGACGGTCTCGCTGAGCTCGGCCGTGGCGGTGCGAAACTGCGCGTAGACCGTCTTGAGGCCGTCGCCGGCCGAGAGCTGGAAGGAAGTGGTGGCCGAGAAGGCGGCAAAACCTGCCCCGGTGAAGGCCGAGTCCTCGCTCAAGCGCATCTCCGCCGCGCCGCCGCCGTCCAAGACGAGGGTGATGGTCCGGCTGTTGGTCAACGGCGCCTGGACGATGGACATTCCTACGCCCAGGAGCGGCGGGGAGGTCAGGAAGTCGGAGGTGTCGACATGGCTTGAGACCGTGCCGAAGGCCGGCCCCGAAGCGGAACCCCACCAGTTGAAGCGGGCGTCCAAGGTCACCGAGGCGTCGGCGTTGTTGATGATGGGGTTGTTGTTGCCGGTGATCGAAGAGAACCGGATGACGGGGTTGGAGCCGGTCCCAGAATCCACGGCGGAGCCGTTGTTGTCGATGATCCTCATCCGAGAGACGGCCGGGCTGGCGCCGCTCTCCAGCCGGAGGCCGGCCGAGCCGCTCTTGGAGAGCTCGCTGTCGGTCAGGGCGGGCGAGACGCCGATGAGCCTCAAGGCGCCCGAGCCCAGCTGTCCGGCGAAGCGCACCGACACGTCATGGAGTTGGCTGGCGCCGGCCTGGTCCGACAGCGTCAGGCCCGGCCACTGGCCGACGAGGGCGACGCCGGCGTCGTTCTCGGTGACGCCGCCCACCGTGTCGTCGTTGCGGCCGGTGAAGATGATGGGCGAGGACGCCGTCCCTTGGGCATTGAGGACGCCCTTCACGTTGATGGCCTTGTTGCTCTTGAGGACCACCCCGGGGCCCAGGGTCCAGACCGCGGAGGTGGAAACGTCCAGGACGGCGCTGCCGCTGAGCACGTAGGGGAACATGGCCGGCCAGGAGACCGCGCCCGTCATAACGCCGGGCTCGATGGAGACGGCGTCGACCTGGTTGAGCCCGCCCTTAGGCACCAGGATGTTGCCGCCTTGGTCTATTAAGGACACGTTGGGGCCGATGCGTATCGGCGTCAGATTGCAGGTATCGAAGCGCACGCCGCGCAAGGTCAGCGAGCCGCCGGGCAGGGCCGAGGCGTTGAGGCCCGTGACGTTCTGGCTGGCGATAGTGACCTCATGCAGGGTCAGCGAGGTGGCCTGCGGGCCCAGCTTGATGCCGTCGCTGGCGCCCCGGCTGATCTCGCCGTCCTCGATGACGGGCGAGAGCCCCAGGATCTTGACCGAGGCGGCCTCGCCGCTCACCGAGTCGCCGTCCAGTTCGTACTGCGCGCCGCTGCCGCCGCCGTAGAGGACGCCGGCATGATGCAGTTCGCTCTGCGTCGACTGGCTTAGGAATTGAAGGCCGACCCAGTTGCCGGCGTCGGAGGTGAAGACGATGGGCGAACCGGCCGTGCCCATGGCCTTGAGCGCGCCGAAGACGGCGATGGTCTTGTTGGGAAGGGCGGAGACGACGACCCCGGCTTCGATCGTCAGGGTGGCCGTCGATGCGACGACGACGTCGGTCAGAATATGGACCGGGCTGTCGGAGAGCGTCCAGGTGGTGTCCTGCGAGATGGCGCCGCCTGCGTCCAAGGACCAGGCTGGGGAGGCGGCGAGGAGCAGCAGCGCGGAGACGCTTCGCCCTAAACCAAATCGGGCACGACCTGTCCAGGAGACTAGGTTCGTAGGTTTTCCACCACCCTCTCGGCAGAGGGCGGAAAATGTAAGACTCGCGCATTCTAGCCCAAAGCATCCACTCCGTCAAGCTAAATATGACGCCGTTGCCCGTAGTCGAAGAAGTCTTCGATGCTCCGGCTCGGCGCCGTCCCTGAAGATGCGGATATCCCGGGCCGAGTCGAGCCGGAAGCCCAGCGTCTTCTTGTTGTAGACGCTCTCTTCGCGGTCCTCGTAGTATTGAGGATGGATCCCATCTCCTCCATAGAGTAGCCCAAACCGAAGAGCAGGCCGTTGATCGCGCCGGTCGAGGCCTCGCCCACCCTCTCGATGCGGCCCAGGATGCCCCGTTCTTCCAGCACGCCGAGCGCGCCAATTTTTTTTGCCGGGGGTCCTTGATAATCGCCGCAAGTAAGCGAGGACTTGCTTTTTCCTCGTATACCGCTATCCTAAGCCCCAAACCCATGGACAGCATGGCCGACAGAGCGAAATTGGTTCTCGTCTTCCTTTTGACGAGCGCCGCTCCTGTCCTGGCGGCAGACTGCGTCAAGGTCGATGATAGAGGAGGCTGCAGAGGGTGTGCTCCATCCGGGACCTCCGCTCCGGCGGTAGGCGCCTGGGTCTCCTGCATGGTCGGGCTTGGGAAAGAGGCCGACGTGGGCGTCTGTTTTGACACCAAGGCCCATCTCCCCCTAGCCGCGGCCGCTCTTCGTGACCTGCTGATCCTGCCCGGCGCTCAGAAGCAGAAGTGCGGCGTTCGCATCGCCGGCGCGGCGGTCCAGGGAGCGCTTGATCTGCATCTGGAGACGATCCCATTCACCGTTTCCATCCGGGATACGATCTTCGGTTCATCGGTCATCCTTAATCACTCGACTTTCGACGACCTTTCTTTATCCAGAACGACCTTCACGATGTTGGTCGATGGAGATCGTCTCAAAGGCAAGAACGTCGCTATCGAGGACTCAATCTTCAAAGGCGCGGCGACCTTCAAGCGGATCGTCATCGATGGCGGTTTCTCCATCAGCGGCTCCAGTTTTTCAAACCACGCCAAGGCCGTCAGCTTTGAAGGCTCGCATATCGGGGGGACCTTCTTGCTCGATTATGCCCGTTTTTATCGCCCCGCCAAGTTCCAAGTCTCCCGGGATGGCTGGGGGAGCCTGCATGGGCAGAAGGTCCTCTTCGACCTCCGGGGCAGGCCCTACGCGGACGACGATGAGTTGGATTTCAGCGGGCTTACCGTGAAAGGCTCGATCAATCTCGAAGAATCCCGATTCTTGGATACCAGCGGCGTCAAGTTCACGGGGACATCCGCTGGAGGCTCATTCATCCTTAAGGGATCGGTCATTACCGTGAAGCCGGGCAGCACGCTGCCGATCAGCTTCGACGGCGTGGAGGTCGCGCGGCTCTTGGACATCACGAAGGCCGTCGTGTCTCCCGGGTTCGGGTTCCGCGGAGTGAGATACGGCGAGATCAGAAGCGACCCCGCGGATGGCCAGAGCAAGCGGATCATTGATTTCCTAGGCAAGGCGAAATACTGCACGGACATGTACAAGACCTCCGAGGACAAGTTCCGAGCGCACGGCGATGACTACGCGGCCGCGGAGGTCCATGACGCCTTCAAGGCTCGGGAAATGAACGAAGTCTTGTGCAAAACGAGGATTTTTGACTGCGCCTTGGAGTGGGCGCGGGCGAGGGGGGGCTCTCGCTGGATGTGGGCGGGCCTTGCAAGCCTGAACTTCGGTCTGCTTCTTGCCTGCTGCTGGATCCCTTTCCCAAGAGAGAACATGGCCGACGCCGCGCGCCCCGATTATTCCCGGCCATTTTATGTCTTGCATTTTATTCTCCCTAAAGTACCCGGGCTCATAAAGGATACTTGGCGGCCACGGAAGGGCGCAAAGCACTGGGGACTGCCGTTGACGCGATGGGAGTCGGTCGCCTCGATCGCGGGACCGGCCCTGCTTGGGCTGATCACAACGATCGCCTATTATCTCACGAAAAGCGGACATTGACCTTTCACATCTAAAGAGGGGCTTGACGCCCCGCGCTGGCGGGGATATCCTGGGGCCTATGGCTAGGCACATCGTCTTCCTGATCCACGGCATCGGCGAACATAAGCCTGGCTGGGCTAGCGAGAAGAACGGACCTATCGATACCCTGAAAAAAATCTCCCGGAATTATGGGTTCTTTCAAAGCAAGACAAAAGCACCTGCACCGAAGCTGGACGACTTTGTCGATTTCGTCCCGCTCGATTATGACGACATACTGGAAGGGGCCGTGGCAAAATGGAAAGCCCAGGGCCAGGGTCTTTCAGGAGCCGCGAATCTAGTTCCCCTGCTCAAAACCATTGGGACGTGGATCAACAGCGTCCCGGATGAGGCCAAGGAATTGTTCTGGACACATGTCGCGGACATCGGCATTTATTGGATGCTGAAGGATTATCGGGAATATGTGCGAACGCGGCTGCTTGACCAGATGGCAAAAACCCTGGAAGCCCATCTTGAAATCGAGAAAACCGCTCCGCAATCGACCGTCATCGCGCACAGTCTCGGGACCACAGTCGCCCATGATGTAGTTCACGCCCTCGGGGCGCAAAGATGGGCCGACGAGGCAAACCCTTTAGGGCCGACTCACTGGCAATTCAACGCTCTCTTCATGCTGGCAAATACCAGTCACCTATTGGAAACCGAATATCCCGTTTACGAATCTATTGCCCGCCCTGGCCCAGTCGCCACTGTAGGCCGATACTGCTCGCGCTATTACAACATACGGCACGAGTTCGACCCGGTGCCCGTGCCGCTGATGTTCTCTCCCGACCAATGGGGCCCCGATCTAAGAGTCGTCGATGTCAAACACTTTCGCGGGATCAATATCCATGACTTCGGGCACCATCTCCTGCACCCCGAGGTCCATATCCCGATCCTGCAGACGCTCGTCCATCCCGGAGCCGTGACCAAGGAGGAAGCCTCCGACGCCGTCAAGGAGGAGAATTTCCCGCAATGGGACATGCCCGAGGTGGACGAAGCACTGCGCAACAGACTATCGGCGGAACTTTCCACGATCTTGGAGGAGATCAAGACCAAGACCAAGCTCGAGGAGTTCCTAGTTTCGTTTCATGCTTACGTCCGCTTGCTTCGCGAGATAGAGGAAGGCCCTGCAACACATGTCAATGCTCCCGCAAGTCCGCCTTAAGACATGGTTTTCGGCAGTCGTGTTACTACTGCTGCTCCAACACGCAGCGGCAGCGGAGCCGTTCGCCCCTTACGTCTGGAAGCCCTCGCCGACCGACCCTCGGTCCTATGAGAACTTCGAACAACGCCACAGGGTAGCTATCGATTCTGGCGAAACGGACGTCGTGGTCTGCGCGTCGGCCGAGGATTTACGTGGGCTTTCAGCCTGGGAAGGAACCGACCAGGATGCCCGTACGAAGCTTCAGGGCATGTTGGACGCCAGGTGCAAGGATTTCCAGGCGTGGCTCCAAAGTCCGATCCAGTTCCGCACGCTCGATTTCATCAGCACTGGCTGGTTCAAGATCGCCAGATTGGAGGAAGCCTGGTACTGTTTCTACGGCACTCCCCAGCAGTTCACATTGGAAGGCTTATCGCGGGACCATGGAGAGGATATCTCATACCGCGTCGATGTCATGGACAAGCTCATGGTCCGGTTCCGCAAGCCGATGATGAAGAGGATGGTCCGGGCCATCGAAACGGCTAAAACACGATGGGAGATATCCCTCGGTCAACGATATGCTCAATACCCATGGGAGATGGTGGCTAATTCTAAGTGGATCAACTCCGGGGACATCGAGCACCCGCCCCTGCGGCAATGGATCTTCTTCCATCCTGAACTGGGTGTCGAGATCTCCGGCAACAAGTTCACGGAGTTCACCGCCAAGGAAGCACTGACCTTGGAGACCTTGGGGCATCTTTGGTACCGCTGGCGGGATGAAGCCAAGCCGGCCGAGGGACTCTCATGGCTGGGGTTGTCCGGCGTGCTCACTTTTCGCAGCGACGTGGGGACCGGCATCGGGGTCATGGGCCACTGGAACAAGCTCGTCAACGCCGGGGTCGTCTGGCATGATTTCAACCGCGACGGGCGCTATTTCAACGACAAGATGGCATTCACGGTCAGCATCGACCTCTATCGCTTCGCGCAACGCGAGGTCCCTAAGAAGGCGAAGCAATTCAAGGCCGAATTGGACGAGGTGAAAGACAGGTGGGAGAAGGCGATCTTGTTGGAGGAGCAGAGATGAAAGCGACCATACTGGCGGCATCCCTCTTGGCCCTAAGCCTCACTTCCGCCGACGCCGCCCCCACAACGGCGCCGGCCCTCGCCGTCGCCCCGTCCCAACTGGACTTCGGCCCTCAGTTCATCGGCTCGATCAGCCCGGCCAAGACCCTCATCCTGACCTCCGGCTCGGATGTGCCGCTGACCCTCCTCATCACCGGGCTCAGCGGGACCTTCGAGGCCTCGCCTAGGAGCTGCGAACTGCCGCGCTCCGGCTCCTGCGCCATCAGCGTCACCTTCACCCCCAAGCAGTTCGGACGAGCCGACGGCGCGCTCACCCTCGGCGTCACGGGCGGGGGGAACTCGACGTCAAAGGTGGTGGCCCTGTCCGGCAGCGGTTCGACGCGGTGCGCCGACGGCCCCGGGGTCTGGAGCGGGCTCAGCCTTCGCTGGTGGGTCGTCGTGGTGGTCCTTGGGTACCTGGCGGCGGTCTTGTTCGTCCGGTGGAACATGATCGTCCTTCCCACCCGGGCCCTGCTGCGCAAAGAGATCGATAGCGTTCGAAGAAGGGGCGAAGCCCTGACGGGGGGCGGCGGCAGCACCGCGGTCCAGCAAGCCGATACCCTTTTGGACAAAGCAGACGCGTTGATCCCTGAGAAGTGCTGGCTCTTCCAGTCGATGGATATCCTCTTTTGGACCCGAGGCCAGGAGATGGCCGGGTGGAAATACGTCCATCAGGCCGAGATCCAGTTGATCCCGCTCCTGCCCGCCGAGTCCGTTCAGGCGGCGCTGGAGAGGGTCGAAGCCGACCTGCGCGAGATCACAGCCAACGCGCCGGCGGAAGCTCTGGCCGGACGCATCCATCAGGCGTTAGCGGCTACGGCCCCGTCGCCGGGTCGCCTTAAGGCTCTTCTCGCCGAGGGCTGCGAGGTCGTCACCGAGCACAACGACCAACAATTCGCGCAGATGAGCAGCTGGCATAACAAGACGACGTGGCTCCTCGGCTGCGGTCTTTTCCTGATCACGGTCCTGTCCGCCGCGCTCCAGCATGAGGTCCTGTTCCTGATGGGAGCGCTGGGAGGCTTGCTCAGCCGTCTGACCCGTGCTCTCCGTCGGGAGGCCCTGCCTACCGATTACGGCGCTTACTGGACGTCGTTGTTCTTGAGCCCGGTGGCGGGCGCTCTGGCGGGTTGGTCCGGCGTGCTGCTCATCATCGTCGGCACGGACCTGAACCTGCTGGGCAGCGCGCTGAAAATCGACTGGTGCAATCCCTACACGCCCACCGCGCTCGGGGCCGCCCTTCTCCTGGGAGTCTCGGAGCGCCTGTTCAACGACTTGGTGGGAAAGTTGGAAGACGGGATCGGGGGCGCTCAGAACTCCTCGACGGCGCCGACGGGCGCTTCGGCCGGACTCGCCATCGCCACGCAGGCCAGACTGCCCGCCGGCATCCTAAGTCTGGCCAGCAACGCGGCCGCCGTTGCCTCAGATGTGCCGTCCTATGCGCAGGCTTTAGAGGCGATTGGCGGCCTGACGCCCTATGCCTGGGCGCTGACGGAAGGCGATCTTCCGCCCGGTTTGGAACTCGACCCGTTGGGTACCATCACCGGGACTCCGACATCCGCCGGAGAATGGGAATTCACCCTCCGAGTCACGGATGCCGCCGGCAAGAGCGCCACGCGGAAGTTCAAGCTCCCGGTCACCACGTAGAGCCTTAGAACCCGGATCTGCGCCTGCGGCGAGCGGCTGCCGTCCCCTTCGGGGACGCCAGCTTCGACGTCAACTTCGTGCTAGTGAGGGTATTGTAACTCGGGCATGGAAGAATTATCCTCGTCGGTTTTAGCGCCGGCATCGCGCTTGGGCGCCTGCGCAGGTCGCGCTAGCTTCGAGGCTTGCGGGCGTAGCCGATCACGCTCATGCGCGGCTCTTCCCCGAGGACAGGCTGCACCGTATGCGGCGTGCCGCCCTTGATGAAGGCGCAGCGGTTGGGTTCGGGCCAGATCAGCCGTCCGCCGATCTCGAGCGCGCCGCCCCAAGCCTCGCTCCAGCGCCGATGCGCGTAGAGCACGAAGGTCCCCGAGGAGTCGCCGTCGTCGTGCTCAGGCAGCCCTCCGCCCTTGGGATAGAGCCGCGGCCCCGCGCCGAGGCGATGCCAGTCGAGGGTCGGCTTGCCGAGATAGTCCTCCAGCTCCGGGAGGCGGTCCCAGACGCTGTCGAGCACGGCGTCGAGCGGCGTGCCCGAAGGATAGACGAGCTTGCCCTCATCGAGCCCCGGCACGGCGCGCCGGACGACGAACTTACCGCCCAGCAGCCGCAGTTCTTCGGCCGACATCGCGCCCTGAAGCTCCGCCAGCGTGCCGTCGGGGCCGTGCTTGCCGTCCCGCGTCACGCTGAAGTAGCGGTAGCCGTGAAGATGCTCAGCCAGCCGCAGGAAGGCCTCGGGCGCCAGCCAATCATCGAAGACGGCGAACCGCGGGGTTTTTAAGGCGAGCTTCATCAAGCTATGGTATCTATTGTAGCAGAAAAGTAGAAATGTCCGCTAGTAGCCGCCAGTAGAAATGTCCGGTCT
>CAZEAE010000058.1:0-18484 GCA_964510095.1 uncultured Elusimicrobia bacterium
ACGGTCGTCGCCGACGGCCTGAGGGGCGAGGCGACCGTCGCCCTGGATCCCTGCTTCCCGCCGGCGACGCCCGCCTCCTACCGCTGCGACCTGCGCCTGTCGGGCCGCGGCGTCGTCCTGCGCTGCGTGGGCGTCGCCCTCGACCTGCAGATGGCGCCCCTGTCGCTGCCGGCGCTGCGCGTCGGCGCGAACCGCGTCACCTACCGCGACGACGCGACGGCGCGGGACGTGCGCCTCACCCACGCCTGGCGCGAGCGCAGCGACCTGGCACCCCCCGCGGCGCCCCCCTAACCCTTGGGCGCGCGGTACGTGCGGCGGGGCTGACCCCGAATTTGTTAAGATAGCGGCTATGGACGCCAAAGAGAAGCTGGCTTTTCTGAAGCGGGGCTCGGTGTCCTTGGTCAGCGACGAGGACCTCGCCAAGAAGCTGGCCAGCGGCAAGCCGCTGCGGGTCAAGCTGGGCGTCGACCCGACGTCGGCCGATCTGCATCTGGGGCACTCCGTGGTTTTCCAGAAGCTAAGGGCTTTTCAGGATCTCGGCCATACCGCCGTCCTCATCATCGGCGACTTCACGACGCGCGTCGGCGATCCTTCGGGCCGCGACTCGACCCGGCCGTCGCTCTCGATAGAGGATATAAAACGCAACGCCGAGACCTACCAGGAGCAGGCGTTCAAGATCCTGGACCGGGAGAAGACGGAGCTGCGCTTCAATTCCGAGTGGCTGGAAGGCTTCATGCGCGACAAGCTGCTCGACACCCTCAAGCGCCACACCGTGCAGCAGATCCTCGAGCGCGAGGACTTCAAGGCCCGCCTGCGCGAGAACTCGCCTTTGACCATGCTCGAGACCCTTTATCCGCTCCTGCAGGGCTACGACTCCGTCGCCATCAAGGCCGACGTCGAGCTGGGCGGCAACGACCAGCTCACGAACCTCCTCATGGGCCGCAAGATGCAGAAAGACCTGGGCATGGAGCCTCAGGTCGCACTGACGATGCCGCTCCTGGTCGGGCTCGACGGGAGTAAGAAGATGTCGAAGTCGTACGGCAACTACATCGCCTTCAACGATGAGCCCAACGAGATGTTCGGCAAGGCTATGCGGATATCCGACGACCTGATGGAGTCTTACTACGAGCTCCTGACCTCCGAGCCTTTGGAGCTGGTCCGCCAGCGGCGCCAAGCGGAGCCGATGACGCTCAAGAAGGATCTGGGGCAGATGCTGACGACCCGATACCACGGCGCCGAAGCCGGGGCGGCGGCGCGCAAATATTTCGAGGACACCTTCTCGAAAAAAGAGCTGCCTACCGACATCAAGGCCGTGGATCTGCCTAAGGGCTTGGCCTTGAGCGAGCTCGTCTTGCGCTGCGGCGGCGTCAAGTCGCGCAACGAGGCGCGTCGGCTGGTCAGCCAAGGCGGCGTCAAGATCGACGGCAAGAAGACCGCTGGAGACGACCCCGTCAGCGCGCCGGCATCCTTCGTGCTCCAGATAGGCAAGCATCAGTTTGTCCGCGTGAACCTCACTTAGGTATACTAAACCCCATGATCCGGACCGAGGCGCTGCTTGCGGCAGTCCTGCTGACGGGGCTGCTTTGCCGCTCGGCGCGTGCGCAGGTCCCGGCGGCGGCCGATGAATCCTACGAGGCTCGCCTGACCGAGGTCAAGGGAGAGGTCACGGTCTTCACGACGGACGATCCCGAGGGCGTCCCCGGCGAGGCCGGCCTGCCGCTGGAGAGCGGCGACCGCATCGTCACGGCGGGAGGCTCCGCCGAGGTCAGCTTGGACGGCGTCCACGTCATCTCCCTGAAGGCCAACAGCGACTTCACCCTCACCGATACCAAGAAGGCCGGCACGCAGTTCTCTTTGGCCCTGGGCAGCCTGCTCGCGAAGATCCAGAAGCTCGCCGAAGGCGCCGCTCTCAGCGTGAGGACTCCCACCGCCGTCTGCGCCGTGCGGGGCACCGAGTTCGGCGTCGAGTTCGCCAAGGACGAAAGCGAGGACACCCATGTCGGGGTCTTCGATGAAGGCAAGGTGGACGTCACCGGCGCTGACGGGACGGCCCCCGAGCGCCTGATCGCCAGCCAAGAGACGCGGGTCTCCCGCGGCGGGCGTCCCGCGGCGCCTTATCAGCTCCAGCGATTCGTCCGCCACCGCGCCTTCATGAGGAGCTTCCGCAAACGCACCCAGCTGGTGCGCAAGGGCTGGAAGCCCCTACCTCTCGAACGAAGGCGCGCGGTCCGTCATGAGATGGCAGTCAAGCTTCGCAAGGCCAAGCAGAAGCTCCGCGAGCAGCTCAAGAAGAACGACGACCGTCGCGGGCCGAAAAAGCCCAAGGAACTGCGCAGCGACCAAAAGAAGATGCAGAAGCGCAAAGACGCCATCCGCAACCGGAAGCGCTGATGCCGGCCACCGCCGCGGAGAAGACCGCCACGCCCGCCGATCCGTTGACGCTCTCCGGCATCCCGGTCCGTCGCGAGTACGGCCCTGAGGATCTGAAAGGACGAGACCTTTTGGCCGAGACCGGCAAACCGGGGGCTTACCCGTATACGCGCGGCCTCAAGAGCGGCGGCTACCGCGTCAATCCCTGGACGATGCGGCAGTTCGCCGGCCATAAGAGCGCCGCCGACACCAACCAACGCTTTAAGTATCTCTTGTCCCACGGGGAGACCGGCTTATCCACCGCCTTCGACCTGCCGACCCTCATGGGGATCGACTCCGACGATCCTCGGGCCATGGGCGAGGTCGGCCGCGAGGGCGTGGCCGTCGATACGCTGGCCGACATGGAGGCGCTCTTCTCCGGCATCGATCTGTCCAAGGTCTCGACCTCGATGACGATCAATCTCCCGGCGCCGGTCCTCTTGGCGATGTATCTGGCCGTGGCCAAGAAGCAGAACGTCCCCTTCAAGCGGGTCCGCGGCACCTGCCAGACCGATATCTTGAAGGAGTATATCGCTCAAAACGAATACCTCTATCCCCCCGAGCCTTCCATGCGCCTGGTGCTCGACACCATCGAATACTGCGTCAAAGAGGTGCCGCGCTTCTATCCGATCTCGATCTCGGGCTACCACATCCGCGAGGCGGGCGCAGACGCCGTGCAGGAGCTGGCGTTCACCCTGGCCGACGGGCGCGATTACGTCGAACGCCTGGTCAAGCGCGGCCTCGACGTCGACGACTTCGCCTCGCAGCTCTCCTTCTTCTTCGACGTCCACAATCACTTCTTCGAGGAGATCGCCAAGCTGCGGGCGGCGCGGTCGATCTGGGCCAAGCTCATGAAGGTCGAGTTCGGCGCCAAGCGCGAGATCTCCTGGATGCTGCCGATGCACTGCCAGACCGCCGGCGTCTCGCTGACGGCCCAGCAGCCGATGAACAACCTCGCGCGGGTGACCTACCAGGCGCTGGCCGGGGTCCTGGGCGGCACGCAGAGCCTTCACACCAACTCCTTCGACGAGGCGCTGGCCCTGCCGACCGACGAGGCCGTGATGCTCGCCTTGCGCACGCAGCAGATCATCGCGCTGGAGTCCGGGGTGACCGATACGCCGGATCCCTTCGGCGGGTCCTATTACGTCGAAACCCTGACTAAAGAGATCGAGGATCGCGCCACGGAACTGATGAAGCGCATCCAGGAGTTGGGCGGCGTGGTGCCGGCCTTGGAGAAAGGCTTCTTCCACCGCGAGATCGCCGAGACCGCCTATCGCTTCGAGACGGACCTGGGCGCGGGCCGCCGCAAGATCGTCGGCGTCAACGTCCACGCCGCCGCCGGCAAGATGCCGCCGATCCTCAAGATCAAGGGCTCGGTGGAGTCCAAGCAGATCAAGTCCTTGAAGAAGTTGAAGAAGGACCGCGACAACGCCAAGACCCAGGCCGCGCTCGGCCGCCTGAAGGATCTGGCCCGCGGCCAGGAGAACCTCCTGCCGGCCATCCTCGAGAGCGTGGAGGCCTACGCCAGCGTCGGCGAGGTCACCAACGTCCTCCAGGAAATCTTCGGAGTCTATCCCACCTTCGGCGGCTGATTTGACCCCGCGCCGGCTGGCCGGCTTTTCGTTGGTCCTGTTGCTCGCGGCGGTGGTCTGGTTCGGCCGTCCCGGGCCGCCCATCGAGGTGACGATCCCCCCGGGGCTTTCCGGCAAGCAGACGGCGAGGCTTTTAGAGGAGAAGGGTGTCGTGCGCCTGGCCATCGTCTTCCGGCTGGCCGCGAAGGTCACCGGCGCCGACCGGAAGCTCAAGCCGGGCACCTACCGCCTGCACGAAGGCATGGCGGTGCGCTCGGTGCTCAAGGCGCTGACCGAAGGCTTGAACAACGACGTCAAAGTCGTGATCCCGGAAGGTTTTTCGGTCAAGCAGATCGGCGATCGGCTGGAGGCGGCGGGAGTGTGCAAAGCCCAGGATTTCGTCCTGCACGCCGCGCAGAACCGCTTCGAGGGCTATCTTTTCCCGACGACCTATCAATTCACGCCGGAAACCTCCGCGGAGAAGGTGGCGGTGCGCATGAGGCAGGAGTTCACGAAGCAGATCACGCCGCTTTACGAGAACGCCCGGCCCAAACCCGAGCTGACGCTGCATCAGGTGCTGACCTTGGCCTCGATCGTGGAGCGCGAAGCGGTGCTGGCACGCGAGAAGCCGGTCATCGCCGCGGTCTATTTCAACCGGATGAAGAAGCGCATGCGGCTGGAGGCCGATCCCACGGTGCAGTACGCCCTGGGGTATTGGAAGAAAGGCCTGACGCTCAAGGACCTGCAGGACCCCTCCCCCTATAACACCTACACGCACTACGGCCTGCCGCCGGGGCCCATCTGCAACCCCGGGGTGGAGGCCGTCAAAGGGGTCTTGGCGCCGGCGCAGTCCGAGGCGATCTTCTTCGTGGCCGACAACACGGGCGGCCATGTCTTCACCAACACGGCGGCGGAGCATCTGAAGGCCAAGCAGGCTTTCAAGAGCAAGCGGCGCGTCATCAACCGCGAGATCCGCCGGCAGGAACGCGAGAGCAAGAAATAGCCGTGGATCGGCGTCTTGCCCCTTATTTCCCCCTGCTCGCCGTAGTCCTCGGCAACGCCTTGACGATCGCCGCGGCCATGGCTTTCGAATGGGATGCGGTGTCGATCCTGACGCTCTACTGGATCGAGAACGTCATCGTAGGAGCCTTGGCCGTGATCAAGATGCGCTTTCGGACCGCCTCGTGCGGAGACTACGTCCGGGAGTTCATCTCCACCTACGGCGCGTTCACGGTCGGGCATCTTATCTTTCTGCTCGTCATCGCCTCCATGGTCCACGGCAGAGAGCCGGGAGGAGTCCTGGACGCGCTCTCCGACGGGGCCGCCGGCGCGCCTCTATTGGCGATCCAGCACCTCATCGTCTTCAAGTTCGATTTTCTGGCGAACCAGGCGTATCTCTACGCGCCCAAGGGCTACGAGCCTGTGAGCCTGATCGGCACCAAGGAGGTGCTGGCTCAGGGGAGACTCTTCGGGCTAGGGTGGGAGGCCGACGGCCCTCTCAACCGCCTGGGGATCATGCACCTGTCGATCCTAGGAGGCGTCGCCGTCGCCGCCCATTACTCCAAGACCGGCGCCGGCGCGCAGGCGATGGGGCTGCTCGCCTGTTGGATGGCCGTCAAAACGCTCTTCGAGGTGATGTTCGTTCGTCGTCAGCAGGGGCTGGTGTGGGAAAGGTGGTCGGTCGCCACGGGGGAATGCGGATGAGCGGCCGTCCTCAATTTCACTAGGCGCTGAAGCTTAAAAGGAGCGCAAGTTTAGTAAAATGTATCCGTGAGTCAGCAGAATGTGCGGCGGTCCGCGGCGCCGCGCCTGGCCGCGACCGGCATGGCCATTGTCGCGGCCCTGCAACTGTGGCTGGCCTGGGGGTGGGCCGAGCGCCCGGCATCTCCGCCGCATTGGGATCCAGCCGTCCATCTCGACACGGCTTACGACTACAAGCAGGCTTTGGAGGAGGGGCGCTGGGCCTCCCTGCTTTTCGCGGTCCCCCGCCCCGGCCATCCCGCCTACCCGCCGGCCTATCACCTTTCGCTGATTCCCGCCGCGTCCTCCGCGGACCCGCAGGGAGCCGTCGTCTGGACCAACCTTCTGTATTGGCTGCTGCTCTGCTATTCTTGCGCCGCCATCGCCTGGCAGATCGCCGGCCCCTGGGCGGGCTTGGCGGCGCTTCTGGCGCTGGGCTTTTCCCCGGCCGCGCTGACCTTCCGCCAGGCCTTCGCCGACGTTTCCCTAGCGGCCTGGGTGGCCGCCGCCTACGCCTTTTTCGTGGGCTCGCGCAACTATGAGGACAGGCGGCTCTCCCTGGCGACGGGCCTCTGCGCCGGCCTGGCCATGATGTCGAAGTGGACGGCCTTGATATACCTCTTGCCGTGCTGGGTGGCCGGGCTCCACGACCGCCGCGCGCGACGTAATCTCGCGGCGGCCACGGCCGTGGCCGTCGTCATGGCGGGGCCTTGGTATCTCCTCAACGCTTTCAACGTGGTCAGCCGCGTGATGATGTCGGCGGGCTTGGGGGCGAGCGAAGGCGACCCCACCGGCTGGACCCTCGCCGCGTGGGGCTATTACCTGCGCGTGTTCTTCGATCAATATACCGCGGCGGGCTGCCTTCTGCTGCTCGCCGGCTGCGCCTGGGCCGCCTTCCGATCGCGAGCGGCCTGGCGCCGCCGCCCCGAGCCCGCCCTCGCGGCGTGGCTGCTGATCTCTTACGCGTTTTGGAGCTCCGTGTCGAACAAGGACGACCGCTACATCCTCCCCGCGGCCGCGGCCTTGCCGGCTCTGGGCGCCGCCGCTTTCCCGATCCCGGCCTTGGCCTTGTCGGCCGTCTTGGCCGCGCGCGGCCTCGCCGTTGCCGCGCCCCCCACGCTCCCCGCCGCCCCGCGCTGGCCGATTGACGAGATCCTCAATGAGGCGCACGGACGGGGACCGGCGACGGTTTGCGTGCTGGCCAACCATGAGAGCCTCAACACGACGAGCCTGCGCTGGCTGGCGCGCCACGCGGGCCTTGGCGGGCTCTCATTCGGCTGCTCGCAGTCGAGCATCCCGGAGTGGGCTGACCTCGTGCTCGTCAAGACGAAGAGCCCCGGTTACTATCTCAGCGAGCGCAGCCACGCCATCATCGCCGACTCGGCGCGCCCGGGCTCGCCGTTTTCGGCCGCCTTCCGCGAACGGCGGCGCTGGGATCTCCCGGACGGCTCGCAGGCCGTCCTCTTCGAGCAGCGGCCGCGCGAGGCCGGCCCGCGCCGCGCCGTTCGGCTGGCCGCAATGGACATCCGCAGCGCGCGGCTCTCCGGCGTGGTCCTGGAACCGGCCGGCGGCCGAGACTATGTCCTGAGCGTTTCCACGCTTACGATGAGCAAGTTCCCGGCGCCGGTCAGAGACATCCGCCTGCGTCTCGAGGGGGCGCGTCTCTTCGCCGACCAGGGCACCGTCCGCGTGCTCGGCGTCTCCGCCGTCCGGGTGCTCTCTGCCGACCTCGGCCTGGAGGAGGCGGCCCACGCTCTTTCCCTTAGGACGGGCCTGCCATGGCAGGTAACGGCCTCAGGCGGCGTCCTGGCCGCCTCGACGCGCCTGGGTTGGGTTGCGGCGCGAGTGGAGCTTGTCTTAATCCAGACGGAGGATTCCCTGTTGGCCCGGATCCGCCGCCTAAGCTTGGCCGGGATTCCCATCCCCGGAGCCGGGCTCCTGCGCTACCGCGTCTCGTTAGCCGCCAAGCCGCCCGCCCAGCCCTACGCCTTGCGCCTAGGCGCCGTTCATCTCGACGCAGGGAGGATACAGATTGGCCCATAAACCGCGCCGCTCCGGCGGCAAGCTCAGCATCATCTGCCCCGTCTACAATGAGAAAGAGGCCGTGCCGCGCTTCCACGCCCGCCTCATGCCCGTCCTCGCCGCCCTCGACATGCCCTTCGAGGTTCTTTACGTCGACGACGGCAGCAACGACGGCTCCGCCGGAGTCCTCGACGACTTTCATTCCGAGAACCCGGCAGTTAAGGTGATCCGATTCTCGCGCAACTTCGGCCACCAGGTGGCCATCACGGCCGGGCTCGACCTGGCCCAGGGCGACGTCTGCGTGGTGATAGACACCGACGGCCAGGACCCGCCCGAGACGATCCCGCGCCTGCTGGAGCGCTGGCGCGAGGGGTTCGAAGTCGTCTACGCCGTGCGGGCGCGGCGCGAACAAGAGGGGGTTTTTAAGCGCGCCACGGCGGCGCTGTTCTACCGGCTGATGGGCCGCATCGCCCGCATCGACATCCCTCTCGACGCCGGGGACTTCCGCCTCATGGACCGCAGGGTCGTCGACGTCCTCAAGGAAATGCGTGAGTGCCACCGCTTCGTGCGGGGCATGACGTCCTGGGCGGGGTTTCCCTACGCCCGTGTTGAGTACTCGCGGCAGGGCCGGCTGGCCGGCTCGACCCACTACCCCCTGGTTAAGATGCTGCGCTTCGCCGCAGACGGCATCACCTCATTCTCGCACGAGCCGCTGCGCTGGGTCTCCTTTTTCGGGGTCGCCGTCTCGATAGCTAGCGCCTGCATCGGCGCCTGGGCGTTCTATGTCAAGCTGTTCACGGACCGCGCCGTGCCGGGCTGGACCTCCATGATGGGAGTCATTCTGTTTCTTGGCGGCGTGCAAATGATGTCGGTGGGCGTGCTCGGCGAGTACCTGGGGCGCATCTTCGACGAGGTCAAGCGCCGCCCGCTTTACGTGATCCGCGAGGCTAAGGGACTTTGAGGCTTCAATGCTCGGACGAAGCGCTTTCCCTGTCTTGATTGGCACCCTATTGGCACCGGCAGATTCAGAGGCCATCCCAAAACATTAAATTCTTCTGCTATAATCATCGCTACGGGCGTGTAGCTCAGCTGGGAGAGCGCTTCCTTCGCAAGGAAGAGGTCGCAGGTTCAATCCCTGTCACGTCCACCAGTTTGACGCAACATAGAGGCGCAATCCTCGACTGAGAAAGCCGCGAAGCGCCCGGGGCGGGCTTCGCGGCTCTTCTTTTGTGGAGAGGGGTCTAGACCAGAACGCCGGTTCCTTTCAAGACTTAGAGTCTTGGCGGCTCAATGCTTTTGCCTTTTCCGGATCATAGACTCCCGCGGCTCCGAACTCGTACGCCTGCTGCGGCCGGAAGCCCGCGTTATGCCACGCCACGGCCTGCTCGACCGTGTAATGCCGGACTTTCCACGCTCCTGCGTAGCCGCCGTCGTTGAAACCGGCGCGCATCCAGACCATAGACTCTTGAGGGGCGAAGCCCATGGCGCGCCAATGCCCGCTCAGTTCCACGGACAGGCCGGTGGCTTTCCAGCCCTCGCGCTCCCCGGGCGGCCAGGTCAGGCGCTCGTAAGAGGGCTCGCCCGCGCGCCTTTGATCCATCATGTCCATGTCGTGGACCTGGCTGCGCCAGAGGGCCGGGATCAAGACGGCCTCATTGAAAAGACGGAATCGGAAGACCTCGTCGGCGGCGGCGCCCGCGGTGACCTCGTCGAGATAACGGTGGGCATGCCCGACCTCGTTCTGGCAGCCGAGCGTCTGCTGCCGCCAGCGGTCGGCCACTTCCTCCAGTTTGAAGGCCTCCCCATAGCCCACGAGTCCGGCGATGAAATGCTGCCGGCCGTAGGCGCTTGCGATGAGGGCCGCGACGGCGCGTTTGGGCGCCTGGGGTTGTTTTCCGGCAACGAGGTCGTTGAGCGCCTCGACGAGCCAGGGCGCGGAAGCCGCGCGTTCGCCTCGGAGGATCTCATGCATCTTCATGACGACACCGCCGATCTCATCGGCAGGCTTGCCGACAAAGAGGCAGGCGCGGCCTTGGTATAACTCCTGTATGTGCGGTTTGAGCCAATCCAAGGCATCCTTGATCGTCGGGATATCCAGGCTTTTGGGCCCCTCGTAGCCTAGTTGAGAAAGGACGGTCTCTTGTACAAATAAGCTTTGGAGCCCCGCGTGCAGGCCGTTGAGTATCCCATGCGACAACGCGATGTCTTTCATGGCCTAGCCATGACCAGGACGGGGGTCGAGCGGGGCATCCCCCTGATTATAGCGCGAATCCACCGCTTTTTTTGGCATACTGTCGGCATGAAGCCCTTCGCGCTGGACGCCGTCCACGGCGGCCTGACCATGGCGGTCTGCTTCTTGTCGGTCGGCTGGCTTTGGGCCAAGGCCCAGGCCAAGAAGTCGGCCTTGCGCGCCGCCGTTCTTGAAGAAGAACTCCGGCTCCTGAAGTCCCAGCCCAAGGAGTGGGAATTGCGCGTCGACCGCTTCGATCTGCTCTGGTTCCCCCTCTTGAAGACCGACGGCCAGAAGGTCGTCAGCCTATCGGTAGGCGTGCCTCACTGCCGGACCTGCGTCCAGCCGCTGTCGCTCTCCGACAAGCAGGGCTGGAAGTGCGCCGGCTGCGGGGCCTTTCACCCGGAGTCCTTGGCCGATCTGATGGTCACCGACTCAGTGGGCGGCGAAGCCTTGAAGCAGTTCCTGCTCAAGCATAGCGACTACCGCGGCGCGCTGAAGTAGCGCTCAGGCTTTTACCGGCAGGGGCGCCGGCAGGTCCAGCTTTATATGCAGGTCCTTGAGCTGCTTGGCGCCCACCGGACCGGGAGCCTCGCTCAGCGGGCAGGTGCCCTTCGCCGTCTTAGGGAAAGCGATCACTTCCCGGATGGATTCCTCCCCTCGCAGCAAGGCGCAGAGCCGGTCCAAGCCCAGGCCTAGGCCTCCATGCGGAGGCGCGCCGTACTCCAAGGCGCTGAGCAGCAGGCCGAACTTCTCGTACTGTTCGGCTTCCGAGAAGCCCATCAGGCTCAGGATCTTCTTCTGCACTTCGGCGCGGTGGTTGCGGATCGAGCCCGAGGCCAGCTCCACCCCGTTTAAGACCAGGTCGTACTGATGCGAGCGTACGTGCTCGGGGTCGGTGTCTAGCTTCGGCAGATCTTCTTCCAAGGGTCCGGTGAAAGGGTTGTGCGTGAAGGTCCAGCGCTTCTCTTCCGGCTGCCATTCCAGCAGCGGGAACGTCGTCACCCAGGAGAAATGCCAGGGCTGCGAGGGCGCGGGCTTGAGCTTGAGGATGAGCTCCTTGCGGATGGCGCCCAGGCACGCGGCCGCGGCGGGAGCCTTGTCGGCGGCGAAAAAAGTGTATTGGCCCGGGACTGCCTTGGTCAGCGCCTTGAGGCCGTCCAATTCCGCGGGCTTGAAGAATTTGACGATGGGTGAGCTCGGGCCGGCCGCCTCCCACTTGATCCAGGCCAGGCCCTTGGCCCCGTGCGCCTTGGCCAGGTCCGTCAGCTTGTCGATCTCGGCCCGTGAGAATTCGGCCGGCACCGTGATCGCGCGCACCACGCCGCCGCCGCGGGCCGTTTCGCCGAAGACCTTGAAGCCGCTGTCCTTGAAGAGGTCCGTGCATTCTTCGATCGCCCAACCATAACGCAGGTCGGGCTTATCCGAGCCGTAGCGGAGCATGGCTTCGGCATACTCCATGCGCGGGAAAGGCGTCGGCAGGTCGAGCCCCAACGTCTCCTTGAAGATCAGCTTCATCATCCGCTCGGCGGCCGCGTGGACCTCGCCCTCGGTGACGAACGACATCTCCAGGTCGATCTGCGTGTGCTCGGGCTGGCGGTCGGAGCGCAGGTCCTCGTCGCGGAAGGCGCGCGCCAGCTGGAAGTAGCGCTCGACGCCCGAGGCCATCAGGATCTGCTTGAAGATCTGCGGCGATTGCGGCAGGGCGTAGAAGGCGCCCGGCGTCAGGCGCGAGGGGACCAGGAAGTCTCGGGCGCCCTCGGGCGTGGCCTTGGTGAGGATCGGCGTCTCGATCTCCAGGAAGCCGTCGGCGTCCAAAGCCCGTCGAGCCGCCTGGGCGGCTTTATGGCGCAAGACCAGGTTTCCCAACATCTTGGCGCGCCGCAAGTCGAGGAAGCGGTATTTGAGCCTGGTCTCTTCGGCCACGACGGCGTGCTCGTCGAGCTCGAAGGGCAGGGTCTTGGAGACGTTGAGCACCTTGAGGACGTCGGCCTTGACCTCGACTTCGCCGGTGGGCATCTTGGGGTTCTCCGTCCCTTTCGGCCGGCGGCCGACCGTGCCCGTGACGCCGACGACGTACTCGCTGCCCAGCTTGCCGGCGGCGAGGAACGCCTCGACCTGCTCGGGGTGGACGACGACCTGGACCAGCCCCGAGCGGTCGCGCAGGTCGAAGAAGTAGACGCCTCCATGGTCGCGCCGGGAGTGGACCCAGCCGGCCAGGCGCACGGTCTGGCCATCGAGGGAGGCGTCAAGGTCCCCGCAGGGATGCGTACGGCAGCCGGTCTCGATCACGCGGAGATCAGCGAGATGGTGGAGAGGCGTTCGACGCTCTTGATGAAGTAGCGCCCGTGGTGGAAGTCGATGAGTTCGGCGCGGCGCAAGGCGGACAGCGCGCGCGTCAGGGGCTCGCGGGTGGTGCCCACCAGGTCGGCCAGCTCCTGCTGCGTGAAATGCTCTTTGAGCAGCATGCCGCCGCGGAACTGCTTGCCGTCGCGCGAAAGGTCGCTCAAGGTCTTGGAGACCCGGCCCAGGATGTTGTGGAAGAGCAGCCCCTCGATCTCCTGGTTGGCGCGGCGCAGGCGCTCGGAGACGATGCGCAGGAGGTAGTAGGTCAGCTTCGGGTCCTTGATGAGCAGGCGGCGGAAATCGATCTTGCTGACCACGAGGAGCTTGGAGTCCTCGACGGCCTGCGCCGCGGCGGAGCGGGGGCTGCCCTCCAGCAGGGCCATCTCCCCGAAGAAGTCCCCGGGCGAGAGGTAGGCGAAGGTCTTGCGCTTCTTGGTGGCGGAGTTCGTGAAGATCTTCACCCGACCCGAGATCACGATGAACATGTGCTCAGCGGCTTCGGACTTGCCGAAGATCGTTTCCCCTTCCTTGAAGACACGCTCCTTGGCGATGTGATAGACCCGTTTGAGGTCCTTGGCGGAGAGTTTGCGGAGGAAGGGTATCTTGCGGAGGAGCTTGAACCTCATGAAAGGCAGTCTATCTAATCTGAGGCGGGGTTTCAACGGCGGCGGCGTCGAGCCGGAAGCGCTCGGGATGGGCGCTGAGCGTGCCTAGGCGGTCCAAGGCGGCCAGCGCGGCCGCGCGCCCCTCGGGCCCGGCGAGGATGGGCCGGCCCCAGTTGGTGTCGAAAGGGGTGAAGACGATGCCCTCGACGCCGCCATGGCCCAGCGTGACGCGGGCGACCACCGTGGTGCGCGTCGCGGGCGAGGGCGAGACGAATAAGAAGTTGCCGAGGCTGTAGACGATCGGCTTGCCTTTGTAGAGCTCGACGGCCTGCAGGACATGGGGGTGGTGGCCCAGCACGAGGTCGGCGCCGGCGTCGACGGCCATGTGGGCGAAGGCCTTCTGGATGTCGTTGGCGTCCTCGGCCAGCTCCGTGCCGCCGTGAAAGGAGACGACGAGGACGTCGCACTTGGGCCGGGCCGCCGCGATGACGGCCGGGAACCGGTCGAAATCGCTGTAGGCGACCCCGGCGCGGTTCTTCTTCGCCCAGCCCTCGGCTGGGTGGGTGCTGGTGAAGCCCATGAGGCCGACCTTGAGGCCGCCGATGGCGACGACCTTGAGCCTTTGGGCCTCGTCGAGGTCCTTGCCCCCTCCGATGTAGGGCAGTCCGTGCTTCTTGAGGGCGGCCAGCGTATCTAGGAAGCCCACCGCGCCGTAGTCGTAGGCGTGGTTGTTGGCGAGGTTGACCAATGTGAAGCCCCCCTGCGTGAGAGCCGCGAGATGGTCGGGCGGGGCGCGGAAGTTCCAGGTCTTGGCTACCTTGGCGCCGCGCTTGGTCAGGGGGCACTCCAGGTTCCCGAAGACGATGTCGGCGTCCTGGAAGGCTCCGGCCAAGCCGGAGAGGGGCGCTTTAGGGCCGGACCGGCGGATGATGGCGCCGACCGGTCCGTCCAAGCGGATGTCGCCCACGGCGATGAGCGTGGCGGCGGAGGCGGGCGCCGCGGCGGTCCAGAGCGCCAGCCCGAGGATGCTTAGAGCGCCCATGAACGCATCGCCGCCAGCAGGGGCACGTCGGTGTTGTCGATCTTGAGCGGCGTGAGCGCTACCCGGCCTGAGGCCACTGCGGCTACGTCGGTGCCTTCCGAGGCGATGCCTTCGACGCTCCTGCCCGCCAGCCAATAGTAATGGCCTCCCCGAGGGTCGCGCCGTTTGGTGACCTCTTTGCTGTAGATGCGCCGGCCCAGGCGGACGGCTTGGGAGCCCTTGAACTTCCCGCGGGTCTCCTGAGGGAAGTTCACGTTGAGGAAGCTGCCGCTGGGTAGTTTGCGGCGCAGCAGCTGGCGGGCCAGGGTGACGGCGTAGGCGGCCGAGGCCCTATAGGAAAACTCATCGGGGTCTTGGGAGAAGGCGATGGCCGGGATATCGAGCAGCGTGGCCTCCATGGCGGCGGCCACCGTGCCGGAGTAGATCACATCCTCGCCGAGATTGTAGCCGCGGTTGATGCCGGAGACGACCAGGTCCACTTTCCCTTTGAGGATCTCAAGGATGCCGAAGCGGGAGCAATCGGCGGGGCTGCCGTTGAGGGTGAAGAGGTCCTTGGCCTCATGATGGACGCGGATCGGCTTATGCAGCGTGAGCGAATGGCTGTCGGCCGAGCGCTCCTGGTGCGGCACGCAGGTCGTCACCGTGCCTAAGCGGCGCATGGCGGCGATCAAGGGCCGCAGGCCGGGGCCGTTGAAGCCGTCGTCGTTGGTGACCATGATGCGTGGTCTCATGCAGAGAGGATAGCAAAAACAGATTTAGGTCAATCGCTCCACGGCGTCGGCCAGGGCTTCGGCGGTCTTGGCGGGTGCGGGCAAGCCTAGCTCTGGATAAGCGGCTTCCGGGCCTGAGAGCAGTTCACGGACCCGGCCCTCCAGGCTGGCCTCGATGTCTTGCTCCAGCACGACCTTCGCGGCCCCCAGGCGCTCGAAGACCCGGGCGTTGATCTCTTGATGGTTGCCGGCGGCATGCGGGAAGGGGATCAAGACGGAGCGCTTGCGCTGCGCGGCCAGCTCCGCCAGCGTGCTGGCGCCTGAGCGGCAGATGACGAGGTCGGCGGCGGCGTAGGCCTGCTCCATCGCCTCGAGATACGGCAGGACTGTCGCCTTGAGCCCCGCAGTCTTGTAAGCGGCCTCCACTTCGGCGGCTTCCTTGGGACCAGAGAGATGCAGCACCTGAGGCGCCTTCGCCTTGGCCAGAGCGGCCGGGACCAGCCGGTTGAGGGCGCGGGCTCCCTGGCTCCCGCCGAAGACGAGCACGGTGGCGGCGGCATCGAGGCCCAGGGCTCGCCGAGCGGCCGCGGCATCGAGAGCGGTCCACAGCGCGGGGCGGATCGGCGTGCCGGTCAAAGTGCCGCCGTCGCCATCTTGGCGGGGCAGGCCCCAGAAGAGTTCGGCGCCGAAGGCCAGGCTCATGCGGTTGGCCAGTCCTAACACCGCGTTGGACTCATGCAGCGCGCGCGGGATGCCGCGCTTGGCGGCCGCGGCCAATGCGGGAAAGGTCAGATAGCCTCCCATGCCGACGACGGCTTGAGGCCCGAAAGAGCGCAAGATGCGGTTTACCAAGACGAAGGCGCCGACCACCTTGCCCGGGAAACGAAGAAGGTCCAGGCTGGGGCGGCGCGGCAGGCCCTTGAGGTCCACTTCCACCGCGGCGATGCCCTTCTTCTCCAAGACCGCCAGCGCGGGGTCTCCGGCGCGCGTGAGTAAAAGGGGCTCCCAGCCGCGAGCGCGCAAGGTATCGGCCAGGACCAAGCCGGGGTAGAAGTGGCCGCCGGTCCCCCCCGCGGCGATGACGACTCTCTTCATAGAGTCGGGATCCAATATCCGCGGTCTGAATCGAAGAGAAGGTAGTAGTAGCGCCCATTGACCCAGCCAAGTGGCGCCTTGCCTTGAACGCGCTGAGTCCTGCCGTCCGGCCCGCGTACGCCCACGTCCGCCATCATGTCTGGGGCCATCTTGAATATGTCTTCTGAACCCATCCTGTCACGGAGATCGCCTGGGAAATAGAGCAAGGAGGCCGCCGCCCCGCCTTGACCGAGCACGATGAACGATCTGCCGTCTATCTCTACGGGGGTGCCCTCATCGAGGGTCTGCTGGGCCCTCAGCGTGAACAAGCGCCGGAGTGTCGTCTTCATCTGGTCTTCGTGACCGGGGCGGCCAAAGGTGATGATGGTCCCGCCGCTCGTTGTAAAGGATATTCTGAGCGTGTAGTCCGGCATGCCGGGTTGCCGGTCATCGAGAGGAGCGGTTTTATCGAGCGAGGCTCCCACCTGGTATGTCTGACAGAAGGTATCGGATTGGTACGAGACATCGCAGACGGCCAGTTTCTCGTAGACATTCCCGCTCGAATCCTTGAACGAGCGAAGCTTGAGGGAAATGAGGCGAGCGACATTGTCTCCAGGCCCCCAGACCTTCGTGACCAGGGCGCCTCTCATATAAAGGGCCTGCCAATCATAGCCCATCGCGGCGCTCATGGCGGTCCCCACGACCGTACCGGCGACATCCAAAGGCATGGGATTTTCAGGCGGACGCAGGTTCCACGCTCCGTCAAGCCAGGCACGTGAATGCTCAAGGAGCTTGGAACTGGACTCCGCGCCCATCACGCATATCGGGGAGAACGTGATCAGCGCCCCCGTGATCAATAAATGGCGGCTCAAAAACCTCAAGTCTCTTCTCATGGAAGTCCCTCTCTCCTTGCTTTATCCAAAGCGTTCTGGGCCGGAGTCAGGTCGGTGTGGTGGTCGCCGCCGCTTCCGCCCCGGCTTTCGCGGTCCTGCCGGCGCTGCCGGCGATAATCCTCTTCCTCTTGCCGCTTTTGAGCGCGCTCGCTTTCCTTCCTCCGCCGCACGGCGGCGTTGTTCCAGTCTTTCCAATATCGGGTGGCGGCCTGGTTGACGCTTTTGAGGCTGACGGGCAGACGCAGGTTGTCGCGCATGTGCCTAAGGCATTCCTCCTCGGCGCCGTCAGAAACCTCAAGCTCGAGGCGGCTCTTGAAGCCGGGCTCGGACCAACGGTTGTTGATCACGCCGATGATCTCCCCAAGGACGGACTGGTTATTGGGCGTATCATCTATGCGGCCCGCAGCGCAGGCGAATGAGAAAAAAAGTCCCATGCGCGCATGCTCGAGGGTCGTGCCGGCTTCAGTGAAGTAGTATTGCGGGCCATGGAGCTTGCCGTAGCCCACGGCATAAAGACCGTCGGACGTCATGAGGGGTTCAAAACCGTGGCGTTTGACCCAGCTCTTGTATTCGTCGATCAGGCGCTGGTGTTCCGCGGCCGCGGCTTCCGCCTGCTTGCGCCGCTCTTCGGCCGCTTCTCGTTCCTTCCGCGCGGTCACGTAGCGGGCCAGAAGGATATCACGCTCGCCTGCGACGTGTTTTCTCAGCGCCTCGACCGTCTCGTAGTCTTGCTTGTTGGTAGCCTCCATCGCGGGCGTCGTGAAGGGGCTTATCTTGAGATCCGGTCGGACCCTGATCGCCGCGACCTTGCGCTTGTAGCTGTCCCGCTGCTCGGTCATCTCATCGATCCTGTCCTGATCGAGGCCAAGGGCTCCGGCCTGGTCCAGGACGCCTTGATAGGCCGCCAGTTCCATCTCTTGCTTGTTCGTCCAACCTTTGCCGATGAGGGCGTTGTAATGGATGGTCTCGTGGTAGAGTGTGCCGGCCAGGTTGCCGGCGTTGGCGGGCACCCCATCTGCCGGCGAACCTAAGGCCGCTTGAAACGCGCTCAGACGGATCGCGATCTGGCCATCCTCCTTGGTCGAGCCCCGAGCCGTCTTATCCGAATCATCTAAGTTAGCCGAGATGCGCAGGTAATGCGGCCCGTCAGGGCCGTCGGTCTTTAGAATATGTTTTCCGTCATCGTAGTATTTGGGTTTCCAGTCGACCTCTTTGCCTGCCAATGGGCCGTTGAAAATATTCCCGCTTTTCCGCTGGAGCGCGAGCCCGTAGTAATCTCGGGTTTTCTCCATGGCGAGGTTGAGGTTGATTTTAGCTTGGTCCTCCAGCTCATCTCGTTTCTCGTTCTTGTTATACCAGGCCTCCAGTGCCCTCATCCCCTCCTCTGTTTTGCCATCGGCCTGAGTCGCGGTAAGCCTCAAGCCCTCTTCCTCTCGCTCAGCGTCAAAGATCTTTGCCTGAGCACCCACACCGATGGCGACATGATCCAGGATTTCCTGTTGCTCCTCCTTGGAAGGGGTACAAAGGAATACCCGATCTTCTACCTTCTCAGGGCAGGGCGTGCTTGCTTGGGCGGGATTTGGCAGGGTCAGTAAGATAAGCAGAAGTGCTGTCATGGCACGACCTCGATGGACACTTCCCCGGACTCGACACGCCCAAAAGACTTCTCAACGCTATCTTGGTGGTCTTTTACCTGCCACTCGCGACTGACACCCCGTTTAAGGAGCCTTCGGATCTCGCCCTCATCCGGCGGAGTCGGCGGAGGGTCATCATAGGCGGCCTTGATTCGGTAAGTCCCTGGAATCTTGAATTTAAAACTCGTGGGGAGTTCGTTGAAGGATC
>CAZEAE010000059.1:0-17430 GCA_964510095.1 uncultured Elusimicrobia bacterium
CCATCCTTGGCGGCGCTTCCGCGCCGATGGCAGAAGGCAGCTACACCGTGCGGGCCATTGACCAGGCCGGCAACGAGACAGTAGCTCGTTTCACGGTCAACAATACTGCTCCGAGAGATTTTGTCGACAGGAGTCCGTCTCGGGCCTTGCAGCCCAGGCAGGTACCGCTCCAAAAGGCGGTTCGGCATGCTCAGATGTTCCCCAGATGTCCCATGACCGGCGCCATGAGACCACTAGGCACCACTTTAAGGCCGCAACCCTTGATTGTCAAGACCTGCCGTAGACCTAGGACCGATTTCCTCCCGTACGGCCCCGGCGGCGCCGAACGCGGCACCGCCGGTTGCGCCGCGCCAAACGGCCGGCGCGGCGCTCACCCACGGAAACCCAGCCCGAATCCCCAGCCGCCCGAGCGTCAGAAAATGATAGAATGAGCACGTTCACGCTATCGCGAGAGGTGCTAAATGGGTAACTTCGGTTCGGGCGAATTGCTGCTCATCGTCGTCGTCGGCCTGCTCCTGTTCGGGCCCAATAAGATCCCCGAGCTGGCCCGGTCCTGCGGCCGCGCCGTCAACCAGTTCAAGAAAGGCATGCGGGAAGGCCTCGAAGAGGAGTCGACGCCGAAGAAGTCCGACAGCGCCGACACCAAATCCTGAGCCGCCGGGGCAAGAAGCCCGTGACGGTGTTTGCCGCCGGCTGCTTCAATCGGGTCCACCCGGCCCACGTGCGCATGCTGCAGAGCGCGCGCGCCTTAGGGGACCGCTTGGTGCTGGTCTTGTCCAACGACGCGCACAACCGCAAGCCCAACGCCGTGCCGGCCGTCACCCGCAAGAAATGGCTCGAGGACCTGGGCATCGCCGACCAGGTGCTCATCGGCGACGCCGGGAGCTTCGCCGCCGTGCTCTTGCGCGAGAAGCCCGACATCCTGGCGCTGGGCTACGACCAGCGCATGCCTGACGAGGAGACGGCCCGCGCCGTGCGCGACCTGGGCATCGAAGTCGTCGTCCTGCCTTGGGTCCAAGGCAAGGAAGAGGGCCAAAGCGCGTCATGCCTGCCTTGAGCGGAGACGTGCTCCCCAAGCAGGAATGGCAGGGCTTGCTCGACGACCCGGCCCAGCCGCTCGTCGAGCACATCATCGAGCTGCGCCGCCGGCTGATCAACTCCCTGCTCTACCTCGCGGCGGGTTCCGCCGTGGCATACCATTACTCCGCGCCGCTCTTGTCCTGGCTGGCCAAGCCTGCCGGCCAGCTGGTCTTCAGCGCCCCCACGGAGGCCTTCTACACGCGGCTGAAGGCCGGCGTCTTCGGCGGGCTGCTGCTGACGCTGCCTTTCATCCTCCATCAGGTGTGGCTCTTCGTGGGCCGCGCGCTGGCGCCGCGCTTCCGCCGCCTGGTGCTGCTGATGGTGCCCATCTCCTACTCCCTCTTCCTGCTCGGCGTCGCCCTGGCGGTGTTCGTCGTGGTCCCGGCGGCCATGAGGTTCCTCCTTTCATATGGGACCGAGGATATCAAGCCGCTGATCACGCTGGCCGCTTATCTCGAGTTCGTCACGGGTCTGGCGCTGGCCTTCGGGGCCATGTTCCAGACGCCGTTGGTGCTCTTCACCCTCAACCGGATGGGCGTGGTGTCCCGCCAGGCTTTGCGCGAGAAGTGGCGCCATATCTGGCTGCTCTCCTTCATCCTTTCCTCCTTCTTGACCCCGGGGCCGGACATGATCTCCCAGCTCTGCCTGGCCGTCCCCACCATCCTCCTCTTCGAGATCACGCTGCTGACCCTGCACTAGGAACGATGATGGTCGAAGAGTACGGCGGCCTGGCTGACGGCGCCCGCTTCGACTTCGTCATCGTGGGGTCGGGCTTCGGCGGCTCGGTCTGCGCCTTGCGCTTGGCCGAGAAGGGGTACTCCGTGGCCGTGCTCGAGACCGGCCGCCATTTCTCCGACGCGGATTTCGCCCGTACGAACTGGGACTTGCCGCGCTGGCTCTGGCTGCCCCGGTTCTTTTTCTTCGGCATCCAGCGGCTGACGCTGCTGCGGGGGCTTCTGGTCCTCTCCGGCGCCGGCGTGGGCGGAGGCTCGCTGGTCTACGCCAACACCCTGCTGGAGCCCGGCGAGGGTTTCTTCGGGTCGCCTGAATGCCGCCGCTTGGCCCCGGACCTGGCGGGAATGTTGAGGCCGCACTACGAGACGGCCCGCAGGATGCTCGGCGCCGTCCTGCCCCCGCGTCTCTCGGCGGGCGACGACGTGCTTCGCTCCTGCGCCGAGGACATGGGCCGCGGAGAGACCTTCCACGCGGTGCCCGTCGGCGTCTATTTCGGAGAGGCCGGAAAGACCGTCCCCGACCCCTACTTCGGCGGCAAGGGCCCCGCGCGCGCCGGCTGCCGGTTCTGCGGGGCCTGCATGGTCGGCTGCCGCCACAACGCCAAGAACACCCTGGTCAAGAACTACCTCCACCTCGCCTTGGCGCTGGGCGCGCGCGTCTTCAGCCGCACGGCCGTGGAGTCGCTGGCCGCCGATGCCGGGGGAGGCTACCGCCTGCGCCTGCGCCGCTCGGGCTGGAGCGTCGGAGGCAAGACGCTGCGGGCGCGGCGGGTCGTGGTCAGCGCCGGCGTGCTGGGCACGGTGCGCCTGCTGATGGCCTCCAGCGCGGCGCTGGGCGGCCTGCCTCCGTTGTTGGGCCGCCACGTCCGCACCAACGCCGAGGTCCTGATGGGCTCGACGTCGCGCGCGGAAGGCCGGGATTTTTCCGAGGGACTGGCCATCTCGGCCGGCATGCGGCCGGACGACGACACGCAGGTGGAGGCAGTGCGCTATCCGGCGGGTTCCGAGGCCTTGCTGGCGCTATCGGTGCGCGCGACGCCTTCCGGGCCGCTTTGGCGGCGGCTGGGGCGGTTGGCGCTCGGCGCTCTTGGCCATCCGTTGGAAAGCCTTCGGATGCTCCTGCCGTTGGGCTTGGCTCGGCGAAGCACCATCTTGCTCGTCATGCAGGCCGCCGACGCCCGCATCCGGCTGGCGCTGGGCGGCGCCTTCGGGCTGACCAGCGCTCCCGAGCCCGGGTCCGCCCCGCTGCCTACCGAGCACGCTTTGGCTTCCGAGGTCCTGCGGCGCTTCGCCGCCAAGACCGACGGCGTCCTGCTCGAGCCCGTGATGGGGCTTTTCGGGCTTTCCACCACCGCCCATATCCTGGGGGGGGCGGCGATGGGCACGGGGCAAGGCGACGGCGTGACCGACCTCTACGGGCGCGTCTTCGGCAAGGAGGGGCTGTGGGTGGTCGACGGCTCCCTGGTGCCCGCCAACCTGGGCGTCAATCCGTCCTTGACGATCACGGCTTTGGCCGAGCATGCGATGAGCGCGGTGCCGCGCTCTTCGGAGGCTTCCTAGCCTCGAGGGCGATCAGGCGGACGCCCTCGACCACCCAATGGTCGTCGGAGAGGTCCACGGAGAGCTCCACGCGGCGCGCGGCTCCGCTGGCCATGTCGCGCAGCTCCGCCACGGCGGAAAAATGCCCCGGGGCTTCTTGGCGGATGTTCGCGAGGTCGATGCTCCGCAGTCTGAGCTTGACGACGATGCCTTCGGGGTCTCTGAGGGGCCAATAGCCCTTCCGGCTGTTCTCCTCGATGTAGCGTTGCGCGACTCCGGGGAAGTTCTCTCGGGCGTCGGCTAGCGTCATGGATCCGGCGGCAGCCGCGGCTCTCTTCGTCTTCGCGGCGGCAGCCTCCTCCGGCGCCGCGGGGTCCGGGGTATCAGCGGGCGCAGGCGGCGGCGCCTCGCGGCTGCCGGTCCAACTGCCGCCTCGTTCAGGCGCATGGTCGACCTCGAGGTCGAGCGTGGGGAGGGCGATGTTGCGGTCGGCGGCGGCGGCTGGAAGCGCCGCCAGCGCCGTCAGGAGCGCCAGAGCGACAGCGGCCGGCGCCCTCAAGGGGTCTTCGAGGGACGGCGCGGTGCCGCGCTCTTCGGCTTCTTGGGCGCCGGCAAGAGGGTCATGCCCGTGACCTTCCAGCGTTCGGCGGAGAGGTCGACCTTGAACTCCGCGCCGCGGGGGGCGGAGCTTTCGGCGTCGAAGAGCTCGGCGCGCCCGGAGAAATGCCCGGGCTGGAGCTGGCGGATGCTCTTGACGTCGACGCTCAGCAGCTTCAGCTTCAGGACGTTCTTCGAGGTTTTCTCCTTCAGCGTCCAGTGGCCGTTCGTGCTGCGCTCGTTGATGAAGTTCTCGATCACCGTCTGAAAATTGGCCTGGGCGTCGGCCAGCGTCATCGGGGCGGCGGCTTCCTCCTTGTCGCCGCCCTCGGGGCCTTTGCCGCCGCGCTCTTCTCCGGAGGACTCTTGCTGATCGGGGAAGTTTTGGGCCCGAGCCGGAGAGGCCGGCGCTAGCAGGAACGCGGCCAGCAGGAGACTAGGCTTCACGGGGCCTTCCGGGCGGCTGGGGGCGCGTCCTTGCGGCCGCCGAGGGAGTGCACGACGACGTCGGCCACCCGCCAGTGGTCGCCGCCGAAATCGACGGTGATGTCCAAGTCCGCCGGCCCTCCGGCGCTCTGCCGGAAGAGCACGCAGGAGCTGAAGCGGTTGCGGCCGACCTCCCGCATCCGGCGATCGTCGACGCGCCGGTAGGCCAGGCGGAGCTCCTTGCCGGTCTTGGCGTCCTTGTGGAGCCAGAAGCCGTTGGTGCTGAGGCCGCGCACGTACGATTCGACGACGCCGGCGAAGTTGATGCGGGCGTCGCTGAGCTCCATCGGGCCTTCGGCCGGGGCTTCGGCTTCGGGGCGCGGCGGGCGAGGCGTCTTATGGGCATCGATGTCGGCGTCGCGGTTGATGAGGTTGTCGCCGAAATTGGCCTGCTTCTTGCCGGGGCGCACCATCTGCATGATCTCATGGCCCAAGGCTTGGCGGGAATCCGCGTCTTTCTGCATGTCGTTGATCATGCCTTCGATGGGATCGATCCGGGGCGCGGCGGGCTTCTCCTCCGCGTCCTCTTGAGCCTGGAGGGGAGGCAGCGCCGGGCTTAGCAGGAGAACGGCGAGCAGGCAGGCGGCGGGGCCAGGGGAGGTCATGACCCCTCATTTTACATGGGGAATCTGCTAGAATCAAGACCCGCTTCATGGACGATCGCAAACGCCTCGAACGCCGGCTCCTCCTTTTCTTCGCGGTCAACTACTTCGCTCAAGGGATGAGCGGCATCGTCTATGAGCCGCTGTCCTATCTTTTGAAGGATTCCTTGAAGCTCTCCGCGGCGCAGAGCGCGGGCTTCTGGGCCTGGATCACGCTGCCGTTCCTGCTCAAACCTCTTTTCGGCGTCCTGACGGACCTGCTGCCGATCGCCGGTCGTCTAAGACGCCCGCATCTGGCGGCCGGCGCGCTGCTGGGCGTCCTTGGTTGGGCGGGCTTGGCGGTTTCGCCGCGCCCGTCCTACGCCGTCCTGGTCGCCCTTTTCATCCTGGTCAACGTTTCCGTCGTCGTCTGCGACGTCGTCTGCGACGGGGTGATGGTCGAGCGCGGCAAGCAGAGCGGCCGGACCGGTTTCTTCCAGGCCGTCCAGATCGGGACCCTCTATACGACCCTCGTGGCCACCGGCTTGGGGGGAGGATGGCTGACGGCGCATGCCGGGATATCCCTGATCTTCGCCGCTTGCGCGTCGTTTTCCCTGCTGATCCTGCTTTCTTCTTTTTGGATGCCGGCGGAAGCGCCCGCGCCCGGCGCTTCGGAGGGGCTCAGCGGCCTGCGCGAGCTGTTCCTCACGCGGCGTTTTTGGGCCATGAGCGCGCTTATCTTCCTCTTCAATTTTTCCCCGTTCCTGGGCACGGCCCAGTTCTATTTTCAGAGCGTCGCTTTGAAGCTGGACCCGGTGTTCATCGGAGGGCTGACGACCTTGGGGGGCTTCGCCGGTTTGGCCGGCGCGGCCTTCTTCGGCAAGGTGATCGGCTTGCGGTGGAGCACGGCGCAGCTGGTGCGCGCGGGAGTCTGGCTGGGGGCCCCGCTCAGCCTCCTCGGTCTAGGGTATAGCGGCCCGGTGTCGGCGGCGCTCTTGAGCGCTCTGTTCGGTTTTTCCGGCGTGGTCTTCCGCCTGGCGCTGATGGACCTGGCGGCGCAGACCTGCCCGGACCATGCCGAAGCCACGTCCTTCGCGGTCTATATGTCCGTCTTCAACCTGGCGGCCTGGGCCTCGAACTCGGTGGGGGGGAAATCCTATGAGCTCTTGATGGCCGGCTACGCCGGTTGGGCTTGGCCGGCATACGCTTCGGCCGGGACGCTGATGCTCGTGGGCAGCGCCTGCATGGCGGCCTGCTGGTGGCTGCTTCCTCTGGTCCTGAGCGTCGAAGCTAAGGGACGATCCGCCTAGCGCCCAGGTAGCGGGTCTTGTAGTAGTTCTTCGACAGGTCGGCCACCATCACGCCCTTGGAGGAGGACGCATGCATGAACTTCGGCCCCGCGGGGTCGACGACCATGCCCACGTGCGAGACGCCGACGCCCATGGTGTTGAAGAAGACGAGGTCCCCTTGGCGCAAGTCGGAGAAGGCGATGGAGTCGCCCACGCCCCATTGCTGGCGGCTGACGCGCGGGATGCCCACCTTGTTCTCGCCGTAGGTGTTCTGCGTGAACCCGGAGCAGTCGATGCCTTTATGGGTGACGCCGCCCCAGACGTAGGGGGTGCCTAGGTAGGACTTCGAGGCCTCATCAAGGCCGGGCCAGAGCACGCTCATGGTCAGGCCCAGGTCGCGGGGCGTGGGAACCTTCTTGACGGCGGGTGCCTTGACGACGGGCGGCTTGGCGACGGGCGGCTCGGCGACGGGCGGCTTGGCGACGGGCGGCTTGGCGACGGGCGGCTCCGGCCGGGGGTCCGGTTGAGGCTGCGGTTCGACGGTAGCCGGGGGCGGCTCGGTCACGGTGGGCCTGGCTTCGTAGAGGGCTTTCTCCACCGGCTTGCGGGAGAACGTCCCTTCGTAGGGCGGCAGTTCGGGGGCGGCCTTGGTGCGCGCGAGCTTCTTGAAATAGCCGTGCGCCGTCGCCGTCAGGGCCCCGGGCCGAGCGCCGTCCTTGAGCATATGGCCGAAGAGGTAGACGGCGTAATCCCGGACGTTGAAGCGCTCCTTGGCGGCCTGGACGAGCGCCCACTTCAGCATGTTGAAGGTGGCGTCCTCCCAGTCGGACTCCATGGCGTTGCGGACCAGGTCGGCGGCGATCTCGGGGGGGACGCCGGCCTTGATGGCGTCGTTGTAGCCGTTGGCCCAGACGCTGAGGCGCTCGCCTGCGATCTTCTTGCGGTAGCCGTAGAGCGCGATCCCTTCGACGACGTCGGCCGGGGCGCCGCGGCCGATCGCTTGATAAGCGGCGAAGGAGACATCGGCGATGCGCTCAGGGGAAGCCTCGTCGAAAGTCCCCTCGACGATCATGCGCAGGACGACGTCGACGCCCTCGGTCTTGCCTTTGGGCACGACGGCCAGGGCGTAATCGGCGAAGCGGTCCTTCAGCGCGGAGAGCAGCCGCACGCGGTCATCCGGGGATATCCCGGGATCCTTGGCCATGGCGGCAGCGAGGTACTCGCCGACGTTTTGGCGGGGCTGGGCCCAGGCGGGGGCCGCGGCCAAGGTCAACAGCAAGGCAAGGAGGCCGCGTCTCATTTTTGGCCGGGTTTATGCTTCAGGAACTGCTGATGCATATCCTCTTCCATGTCCTCCATCTCCTTGATCTCATCCTCTATGAGCTTCGCGCGGTTATAGGGTTTGCTCTCCGTGATCGTTTCCTTCTTGGGCTGCGCGCGAGGGGCTGCGGGCGCGGCGGCCGGCGGGGCGGGCGGCGGGGCGGCCGGCGCCGCCGCTATAGGGGTTTCAGGTTCCGCGGCGCCGGCCGACGGCGTCCCGTAGGCCGCGCTCTGTCCGCCGCCCTCGATCCAGCGCTTGACGACGTCGGACTTCACCGCGAAATTCACCGCCGTGATCGCCAGCCCATCGGCCGCCTTGCGCGACATCAGGGTGTTGACGCCGACGATGTCGCCGTCGGCGTTGAGCAGCGGCCCGCCGGAGTTGCCGCGGTTGATGCTGGCGTCGGTCTGGAAAGCCGCTTTGCCGCTGACTCCGCCCAGGTCGGCGATGAGGGTGCTGACGACCCCGGTCGTCAGGGTCCACAAGCCGCCCTGCTCCGGGTGGCCGATGGCGGCGACCCGGTCTCCGATGGAGACTGTCTCTGGATCGGCCAAAGACAAGGTGGCCAGCTTTGCCGGCGGTTCTTCCAGCTTGATGACCGCCAGGTCCAGGCCGGCATCCCAGGAGATGACTTTGGCATGAAGCGGGTCCTTCAGGTCTTGCTTGGGGTCTCCGCTCATCTTCGCCGGCTTAAGGTAGACGCGGATGGTCGGCCAAGGCTTGCCCGTGGAATCCCGGATGACGACGTGGGCGTTGGTCAGGATGCGCCCTGAGGCGTCGAGGAGGCTGCCGCTGCCGAGCTCGCCGGAGCCTTCAGGCGTGGCGCAGAGGATGAGCACGACCGCCTTGGATGCTTTCGCGTATATCCGTTTTGGGGTGAATTCGGCGGCGGGGCTTGCCTCCTCTTGGACAGGCGCGGCGACGACGGTAGAGGCGGCCGGGGCTTTGGCGGGCTCGGCGGCGGCCGCGGGGGCCGGGCTCGAGGCCGCGTCCGTGGGGCGCAGGGGCGCGCGCGAGAGCTCCTCGTAGACCTGGCCCGCCAGGAGGTGGGCCTCCGCGCTTTGCTGGGCGGGCAGGTCTTTGCCGGTCCAGGAGTCCTGCAGGCTCTTGAGCATCTCATCGAGCTGGGCCGTTTCGGAGTCGAAGGTTTTGGCGCCTGCGGAGCCTGTCGGGGCCGACGCCGCTGGCGTCAGCGCGCGGCAATACGGGCCCCAGCCCGCGGCGACGAGGGCTTTGTCGTCCAGGGCGGCCGGTCCGGCAAAGAGGGCTTTGAGGGTGTCCGGCGCCTTGGCGGCCGGGCTCAAGGACCAGGTCTTAAGCGCGGCCGAGACTTCGTCGGTCAGAGCCGGCGACGTGTTCTTCTCCAGGGATTGCACCCGCTGAGAGACCGCCAGCGCTTCATAGATCCGGCGGAGCTCCCCGCGGTCGGCATCGCCGTCGCCAGCGGAAAGCAGCCGGGCGCGGCGCAAGACGGCTCCGTCGAGCAGGCGCTGGTCGAGGTTCTCTCCCATGTCGGTGGGGATGCCTCCCCGCACGGCGGCGACGGCCACCGAGACGCGGGCCTTGCGGACCGGCTCGTCATTGATGAAATGGGAGACTCTGTCCAGGAGCCTGGCGAAGGAGGAGCCGCCTTTGGGCGCCCTCTTGGGGGCTTTGGCGGAGACGGGGCCGGCGGCGACAATGAGGATGAGCGCAAAAGCGCAGATGCGTGTATTCATATAAGCAATTTAACAGACGCGTCGCGCTCTGTCAATAGAACGTTCGTCACACGGTTGAGCCTGAGCCGGGCTGACGGGCTTTGCTATACTTTCAAGATGGGCAAGCGGCTGTGGGCGGCGGCGAAGCTGCTGAGCGTCCTGATCCTGGCGGCGGGGGCTCTGGCCGCGGCCGGCACGCTGGCGCTCAAAAGATTCCTCCCGCCTGAGAAGGTCCGCTCCCTCGTCATCGACGGCGCGCGCAAGACGCTGAACCGGGAGGTCCGTTTGCAGGGGATCTCCCTCGGCGTGCTGCGGGGCTTGTCCATCCAAGGCCTGGAGGTCTCCGAGGTGCCCGACTTCCGCGCCGGGTCCTTCGCCGGCGTGAAGGCCTTCTCGCTAAGGGTGAAGCTCCTGCCCTTGCTTGGCAAGCGGGTCGTCGTGGACAGCATCCTGCTGGACGGCTTGAAGGTGGCGGTGCGCCGCGGGCAGACAGGGCGCTTCAATTTCTCGGACATGACGAGCTCGTCGACTGCCAAGCCTTCGGACGCCGGGGCGGCCGCCGCGGGAGTCCCGTTGGAGCTGGCCGTCCGCCGGGCCGTCGTGCGCGATGGCGAGATCCTCTATGAGGACGCCGTTTCGGGGGAACGCTGGAAGGTCTCCGCCTTTCAAGCGAAAGTCGACGACTTCAGCTTGGCCCGGCCTTTCGACGCCGAGGTGTCTTTGAAGGCGGAGGGGGGAGCCGGCAAGCGGGCTCTCGCCGCGGTCTTGAGTTTCGCCGGCCGCGTGGATCTGGCCTCGGGCGCTCCGGACCGCTTCGAGGTCTCCGTTCGCGAGGCCTCATGCGAACAGGCAGGCGCGCGCGTGGACCTTTCGGGCTCGCTGAAGGGAGCACGCTCGCCGACCGGCGTGGTCGAGGCCGCCCTCTCGTTCAAGGGAGCCAAGGTGATGTCGGGGAAGATCAAGGCTCGATCCGCTAAAGACGGTGAGGGCGCCGCTTTGGATGTCGATCTGACGATGTCGGCGCTGCCGGCTTCCACGCTAGTCGAGCTGGCCGCCCTGGCGGGGGCTTCGGCGCCGGCGGGCTTGGCCCTGCCGGCCGTCAAGATCCAAGGGCAAGGGTCCTGGGCCCCGGATCGCGCGACGGTCTCTCGGCTCGTGTTCTCCCTGCCCGCGGGCGCCATAGAGGTGAAGGGCGAGGTGACGGACCTGCGCGCCACTCCCAGGGCGCGCCTTTCGGCCGAAGTGAAGCTGGGACGTTTGCCGGCCCTGCGCTCGCGCGACCTTCCGTGGCTGAGGCTTCCGGAGAACCTATCCCTGCCGGAGGCAGCCCTTGAGGGCGTCATCCGCCTGGATGGCGATGATCTGGAGCTCGACGGCGTGAAAGCGCGCACGGCGGCCGGGTGGCTTACGGTTTCGGGCACGGTGGCTCATGCGTTGAGCCAGCCGCGCCCAGCCCTCGCGGTGCAGATGAAGCTGGACCTGCCGCCGCTCACCTCGGCGGAGCTTCCCTTCGCGGGGCTGCCGGCCGGTTTGAGCCTGCCTGCGTCGAAGTGGGAGGGCTCGGTGTCGGGCGGTCCCGAGCGCGTGAAGTTCGACGGCCTGCGGGTCGTCATGGGCCAGACCGACCTGCAGGCCGACGGCGATGTGCACGCGCTGGAGTCCAAGAGCCCGGTGGCCGACCTGATCCTGCGCTGCCGCGCCTTCGATCTGGCCGAGCTGACCCAGCTGACCCCGGCGCTGCGCAAGCTCAAGCTGGCGGGCTCGGGGCTTTTCGCCGTCAGCGTCAAGGGAGCGCTTGAGAAGCCGGTGCTGGCCGGCAAGCTGCAGTTCCAAGGCGCGGGGGCGATGCTGCCCGGGCTCCCGCTGGCGGGCTTTTCCGGAACGGCGGACTTCGATGAGAAACGCGTCGAGGTCCCCAACCTGAAAGGCAAGGTGGCCGACGGCTTGCTCACGATGGACCTGAGCGTGAAGGATTACGCCAGGTCTCCGGCCGTCGCGCTGACGGCGGAGCTCGACGTCTTCGATCTGGGAAGGTTCTTGGCCGCTAAGGCGGTCTTGACGGCGGGCCAGCCGCCGCCGGCCAAGGCCGTCGAGACGAAGGAAGGGGCGGGCAAGAAACCGCCCCTGGCGGCGCGCGGCAAGCTGACGGTCAAGCGCCTGCTGCACCCCAACGCGGTGGCGCGCAACGTGAGGGTGGACTGGGACCTCGACGGGATCACCGCGGACCTGCGTCGGCTTGGCGGGACTGCGAGGATCTCCTCCTCCGGCGGACACCTCGACTCGATCGGGTCGCTGGCGACGCAGTCTCCTCTGGTGAAGGTGTTGATCCTGCCGGTCATGATCCTGCAGAAGCTGTCGTTGGGCGGCCTGCGCATCCTGCCCGACCTCAACAACATCGATTTCGATGAGATCCTAGGCGACTACACCTTCCGCGGCGGCCTGATGACGCTCAACGACAGCCATCTCCACAGCAGCGCGGCCAACGTGACGTCGAAGGGGACCATCGACCTGCCCACGGAGCAGCTCGACTTGGTCGTGACCGCCCAGGTCGGCCAGGTGGCCCCCATCGACGTCGGCGTCACCGGGACCTTCGATAAGCCGGTGGCCAAGGCGAAGATCGTCAAGTTCCTCGCCGAGCCCGCCAAGCAGCTCCTTCAGAACATCTTCAAATAAGGGCCGCCCCCGGCTACTGGTTCTCGAAGTAGCGGGTGATGGCTTCGTCGATCTGCGGGGAGATCTTCTTGGCCAGGGCGGCCAACGTGCGCCGTTCGGCCTCTGCGAGGTCGGCGGAAGCCTGGCGGTCGGAGGCGTCGAAGCGCAGGAAGATCTTGTTCGTGAGCCCGTCCTTGAGGCTGATGGTGGCGCCGCTGCGGGCCCATTTCCAGCGCTTGTCCTGGGCGCCGTCCAGGGCCTTGGCGGTTATCCTTGCCTCGACGATGATGTCAGGCGTGCCCGAGGACTTGACGTTGGAGGCCTGCAGCCCGAAGCCGTTCAGGGCTTTCACGATGCCAGTCTCGACCTGCTCACCGGAGCCGCCTGTCACGTCCACGTACACCTCCAGCTCGGAGATGGCCTTGGCCGCCGCCGGCCGCACCGAGGCCCCGTCCACGGCCGCCGGGAGGCCCTTGCCTTCGGCGTCGAGCACGCGCAGCTCGCTGTTGAGCTCCTCGCGGGCCTTGAGGATGGCGAGGATCTTCATGGCGGCGCGGACCTTGGGCAGGCGCTCGGAGGTCTCCAATTGGGTCTTCCAATGCAGGGCCTGCTTGTCGAAGTCGGATATCTTCTCGGTCAAGGAAGTGATGCCTTTGCTCCGCTCCAGGACGGCCAAGGCGTAGTACTGCTTGGTGGCGTCGTCCTGCCAGCTCTCCCGCACCTCGACGCCCTCCAGGAGCTTCTTGGACGCGGTCTGCACGTTGTGCGAGACGGTCTGCGCGAAGCTCGACTTCTCGGCGGTCCCGGTCTTGATGTTGGTCTCGCTGGCGTCTACCGAGGTCTTTACCGTCACCAGGGCGGAGAAGACGCGGGCGATCTCGCCGCGCGCGCGGTCCTCGGCCGAGGCCAGGTCGTCGGCGATGCCGACGCCCACGACGAAGCGGGCGCGGGGATACTGCGCGCTCTGGCCGTTGTTCGTCCAATCCGGCTTCGAGCCGCGCGGGCCGGCGAGGGCCGAGGTCGAGAGGCTGGCCAGGCAGATGAGGCTGAAAGCGATTTTCATGAAGCCGTCCTATAGCTTAGATAGGTCCGTTTGCCTTGCTGGACCTTCACGTCCCTGAAGACCTGCGTCGAAACGATCCCGCCGGCCCCGTCTTTGAAGCGGACCGTCAGGCTGTGCTTCCCGGGCGAGGCCTTCACGCGAGCCATCCTGATCTGCGCAGGCAAGGTCGCCCACCCCCGGATGTCGGCGACCTCGCTGGCGGCCGCCGCGCCCCCGGCCACCACCTTGGCGGCCAAGCCCCAGCCCTTGCCGTATTGCTTGGTGACCGCGTCCGAGGCGGTCTTGGCCAGGATGAACTTCACGGTGGCGCGCGCGACGGCTCGCGTCTTGATCAAGGCGTTGCGGTCGGCCAGATCCTTCATCGCGATGGCGGTGATATCCTCCATCAGCTGGGTGGGTTCGGGGTCCTCCTCGTCTATGGAGACCTCGGAGGCCCGGATCCTGAATGGGTCCTGCACGTAATCGGGGTAGGCGACCGTGATGTGGTTGCCGAGCGCCGCCGCCCGAAGGGCGTTCTGGACGCGCGCGGAGCCGGCATCGGCGTCGCCGTCGCCTTTGGTCGCGTTGACGGCGGCCACGCCCTGGCCCCAGGCCACCTGGAAGGTCTTGGAGATCTTGCGCGGGGCCACGCCGTTGTAGTGGATGAAGACTATCTCGCCGCTGCCTTTCGTCTTCTCTTTGAGGTCGAAGGAGGGCTCGGGCGTGCTGTAATCCGACGCGTACCATTTATACGCCGCCAGCGCGGCACGGTAAGAGATCTTGGCGTCGTCCATCTTGCCGATGTCGGCGTAGAGGAGGCTGTCGAGGTAGCGCGCGAAGGCGTCGTCCTTGTAGACCGCCTTCTTCTCTCGTTTATCGTTGAGCTCCGTCAGGAACTGCTCCACCTTGCGGGCTTCGACGACGGCTTCTTCCGGCTTTCCCAGGAAGACGTAGTTGAGGGCGCGAAAGACGTTGGTCAACGCCCGTTCGAAAGCCTCTCCGGCGTAGTCGGCGGTGTTGTCGTTGAGGAGGAGCATCCCGCTCGCCTTGGTGACGCTCTTGGTGTAAAGCTCCTCCATGCGCATCTCGGCCTTGTCGAGGTGCTCGTCGCTCTCCTTGTATTTGCCGGCGTGGTGCAGCACGGCGCCCATGTCCATGTAATAGAGGACGGCGTTCTTCTTGCCGTACTCGGTCTCTTTGGCCTTGAAGAGATGCTCCTCGGCGGCGGAGAACTGGGCGGAGGCCAGCAGGGCATTGACCGACTTCTTGCTGGCGGCCGATGGGCCGCCGCAGGCCGTGAAAAGAAGAGCCGCCGCGGCCAGCGACGGGCCCGCGGCGGCGATCTTCATCTGGGCTTAGAAGGACGCCCGGGAGCGCTTGACCTGCTTCTTGATCTTCTTCTGGCCGTTCCAGGCGATCTGATGGGTCTTCATGTTGAGCAGCTTCAGGTTCGTCTGGTACAGCATGACGGAGGTGCCGCCTTCCTTGTCCTCGATGGTGTTGATGGCCCCGCTGAGCATGAAGTCGGCCCCGGTCTCTTGGCCGTGCTCCTTGCGGGTCTCCTCCGAGGCGTTGCTGTCCTGGTCCAGCCGTTCCTCTCGCAGGTCGCCGCGCTCGCCCTTGCTGGCGACGAACTCCACCTGCCCTGAGTTGATCAGGGAGCGCTGGAGGTCCTCGACGAAGGTGTCGGTGGCGATATGCTCGTGGGACTGGTTGCGGATGGAGCCGACGATGACCGTCGGCTCCTTCCCCTTTGAGGCCTTGGCCTTCCCAAGCCAGGCCTGGGAGAGGCAGTCGCGGACCATCTCCTCGGCCACCAGGCGCGAGTCGGTGTCGTTCCACCGTCCGCTGACGTCCTTGACCTCGTCGACCTCCATCCGCTTGACCTGCGTGCCCCCGCAGCCCACGGCAACGGTGACCAGCAGGGCGCCCCAGAGGGCCGCGCCTTTCCTTCCTAGAGACATCGGCTCAGTGCTTGGCGTCTTCGGAGCTCAGCTCGTCGAAAGCCTTCTCGGCGTTGGCCTTGACGTAGTCGCGGACCTTGCTGTCGAGCTCCTTGGACTCCTCGAGGGACTTCTTGACGGCGGCGAGGTCGAGCTGCACCAGGGAGAACATGCGGCCTTTGTTGTCCTCGTAGTGGTCGATGACGCGCGCCCCGTGGAGCGTGAACTTGGCGAAGTTCTTCAGGGTGTTGCTGACGTGCTGCTCCTCGCTGGACTTGCCCGGGTCTCCCGCGGAGGTGGACGCCAGATAGGACTTGCTCAGCACGGTGACGAAGGTGTTCATCGTCTGGGCGATCTCGGCGCGTCCGCGATCGTCGGCCGTCGAGCGGGCCAGGGGGTACTGCCGGATGCCCTCCGAGACGCCTACGCCGTAGAAGACCGATGCGCCGGCGGAATCCTTGAAGGCGCCGTTGCCCTTGTTGACCCAGTCGGGCGCGGTGGAAGCAGCGGCTGCGGGAGCGGCGGGGGCGGGCTTGTTGCCTGCGCAGCCGATGGCCGTGAGCAGTGCGGCGGCGAACAGCAGGGCGCTGGACTTGGCGGCGAGAGTCTTATGCATGGAATTCCTCCTCGATTGACGTAAACCTTCCTACGGGCGTAGTGTAACAGACGGGGTTGGGCTTGTCAATGATATGTGACCAAGTTGCGGTGCCCGGCGGGGGGTGTCCTCATTCGATAAGCGATTTGCTATAGTCGGACTCATGGTCGACGAACTCAACCTGGTCTGGCTGGACCTGGAGATGACCGGGCTTCATCCCGACAAGGACACGATCATCGAGATCGCCACCATCGTCACCGACAGCCAGCTCGTGGTCTTGGCGGAGGGGCCGGCCTTCGCCATCCATCAGCCGGACAGCGTGTTGGAGGCGATGGACCCCTGGTGCGTCGAACAGCATGGCAAGTCCGGCCTGACGGGACGCGTGCGCGCTTCGACGGTCTCTATGGAAGAAGCCCAGGCTCGAACGGTGGAGTTCCTGGCGCGCTGGTGCGCGCCCGGCAAGAGCCCGCTCTGCGGCAACACCATCGGCCAGGACCGCCGGTTCCTCGTGCGCTACATGCCCGTCCTGCACGACTTCTTCCATTATAGGTCGATCGACGTGTCGACCGTCAAGGAGCTGGTCGGGCGCTGGTATCCCGAGTCGAAGTACGTCTACGCTAAGAGCAAGCAGCACGAGGCGCTCGCCGACATCCGCGAGTCGATCTCCGAACTGCAGCATTACCGCAAGACTGTCTTCAAATAACCGAACAACTGTGGTGCCTGGCCCCCGCTGCTCATATGTCGTCAAACGCCTGCGTGACGGCGCGTGATCACGGCCCTCGACACGAACGTCCTGCTGGCCACTGACGCCGTAATGCTCCTCGAATAAGTATTTCACTTTTTAACATTTTAACTCATTGACAGATTCAGGCCGTCGGGCTATACTGAAGTAACGCTATGTTGGCAAAACGAACCCGCGGCAATCAGATCACGATCCCCAAAGAGGTGATCCGCCAAGCCGGCCTCACGGCCAAGGACACCTATTTCGACGTGGTTTGCGACGGCGGCGTCATCCAGCTCAAGCCGGTCAGCATAGAGGAACGCATCCCGCCTCAAGTCTACGCGGCGCTGCTCGAACGGGCGTTTACCGAGGAAGAGGGCGACGAGCCGGCCGATTCGAATCATGCCTCCAAGGTCCTGACGAAGCGCTCTAAGAAGCGCTGATGCGCTATCTCTATAAAAAGCGGTTCTTGGAGGCCTTCGATTCTTTATCGGCGAAGGACCAGGCAATAGTGCGGGCGGCAGATCGGGAGATCCGCGCCTACCATGACCGGCAAAGGGCTCCGGTCGGGCTGCGGATCAAGAAGCTGCTCCAGGCGGGCGATCAGGCGGTCTATGAAGCCCGGCCGAGCCTTGCGCTGCGCATGATCTGGGCGGAAAGTGAAGGCCTGGCGGCGTTCCTGCTGCTGGGAAGCCATGACGAAGTACGGCGCCTTCTGAGGCGCCTATGATCGCGATGATCGCGCGCGCTCTGGCCCCCACTTGACGGGCGGCGGAGACGGGGCTAAACTCCTTCCATGATGAAGCTGAACGCGGGCCTCTTGGTCCTAAGCCTCCTGGCGATAGCCGGCTGCGCCGGCGGTAAGGCCGGTGGCGTCATCGTCCAGAGCGCCCCGGAGTGGGTCAACCAGGGGTCCGGTAAGTTCGCCGAGGGCATTTACGGCGTCGGTCTAGCGCAGGGCATCCGGAACCGCGCTTTGGCGGTGACCGCCGCCGACGACCGCGCCCGCGCCGAGGTGGCCAAGGTGCTCAGCAGCTACGTCAAGGAACTCTCCGAGCGGAACCCCGAGGCGATCGAGGGGCTGAAGAACGCCTTGCGCAATGAAGCTGTGAAAAAATACCGCAAGCGAACGTAACATAGCGATATCGCTAGT
>CAZEAE010000060.1:0-17072 GCA_964510095.1 uncultured Elusimicrobia bacterium
GACGGCACCTTGCCTTTATTTCAGCAGTTCAGGCCGGCCCAATGCAAAATCCGGGCCGTGGATAGTCCTAGCCTCCCCGACGGAGTGCTAAAACCCCGGGAACATGGAGTGATTCTCACCCTTGACAGGAATGAGAACCGGGGTCATACTCCTCAGTGAGGAACATGGGTCGCCTACTCGCCGCCGTCCTCCTCCTGATGAGCGCCGCCGCCGCGCAAGCGGGGCCTGAAGCGCAAGGACCCCAGGACCCCGCCGCCTACGACAAGCAGCTCAAAGACGCCGCCGGGCTTTTCGAGACGGCCCAACCGCTGGCCGCCAAGGCCCCCGGCATGGTAGCCGCCATCGGCAAAACGGACCCGGCGAAAGCCGCCGAGCTGGAGAAGCTGCTCTCCGAGACCGACAAATTCCAGCAGGACGTGCTGGCCGGGAAAGTCCCGGAGCTCGCCTTGGACGCCAAGATCCTGGCGGCCGCCAAGAAGATCAAGGCCGACGGCCCCAAAGCCGTGGCCGCCTATCGCCTGGCGCTGGCCCCCAAGGGTTTCGCGCCCTCCGCCGCCGGCGGCGCCCCGGGAACCGCCGGCAGGCCCGGCGCCGAGCCGGTCAACGAAGCCGCGCTGGTCAGCCGCCTCGATCGATCCCGCTCCGCCGCCACGTTCGCCAGCGCCCAACGGCTGGCCGGCGGACTCGACGCCGGCCGCTCCTCGGAAGATCTGCCGGGCTTCAGCCAGGCTACCAACGCCTCCTTCCCGTCCGGCACCAACCGCACGGCGACGGCCAACGCCTCATACCTGCCCCGCAGCAACACCCGCTCGACCGACCTGGGGCTCTCGGTTCCCGCGATGTCGATCCCGCCGGCCGCGCCGGGGCAAGCCCCGGCAGCTCAGCCGGCGGCCCCGCCGGGAAAGCCCGGGGGCTATCGCGGCGCCATCCAAGGCTACAGAGATTCGATGGGAAGGGTGGCCGACGGCATCCAGGATAGCGGCGTCGCCCACATGCAGAGGGCCATGGATGAGACCCAACCCTGGTACAAACGCGCCTACAACTACGGCGCCGCCGGCACCATCGCCCTAGGAGAGGGCCTGGTCCGCACGGCCGGCTTGGAGGAAAAAGCCGTGAAGACCTTCGGTACCGCCGTGGCCGTCGCCGCCGTCACGATCGTAGTCGCCGCGGCCGCGATCCCGGCGGCGGCCGCGGTCGTGGCCGGAGCCGGCGTCATGACCACCGCCGCCGTCATCGGCGGGGTCACGACCGCGGGCAAGGCCGCGGTGCTCTACATGACCCTGGCGCACGGCATCCCCGCGGCGCAACAAATGATCGTCAACCCCACGGTCGGCAACGGCATCATCTTGGCGGCCAACGTCGCCCCGGTCCCGGGAGCCCACGCGCTGGGCAAAGGCGCCGTCATAGTGGCTGAAAAGCTGGCGATGCGGGCCGCCGCGGCAGAGGCCAAGGTCATCGTCAGCGTGGCCACCCACGTCGGGGCCGACATGGGCAAAGCCGAGCTCGGTCATATCACCGGCGACAGCATCAACACCGCCCTCGGCTCTCCAGGGCACGCAACCGTCTCCCCCGTCATGCCCGCCACCGCCCGCCCTCATTGATGGACGAGCCGGCGCTGGAGCGAGCCCGCTTCTCCGACCGCTTCCTCGCCTACTTCGCCGACGTCTTCCTCATCATGGCCGGCTTCTATGCCACGATCTTCGCCCTGGCCGCCGCGCCGCCCTCGGCCGCCACGCCGTCGATCGCCCGTCTGCTGCTGCTCCTCTGGAGCCTGCTCTTCATCATCTACCATGCCTGGTTCGATTCCGGCGGCCGCAGGACGCTGGGCAAGGCGCTGCTGGGGATCAAGGTGTTCTCCGTCGAGGGTGAAGCGCCGACGTTCGGCCAAGGCCTGGGGCGCTCCTTCGGGTACATGCTCAGCGGTCTGCCGCTCAACCTCGGGTTCTTCTGGGCGCTGACGGGCGAGCGCCGAGCCTGGCATGACAAGCTGGCCGGCACCATCGTCCTAGAGACCCGCCCCAAAGGGAGGTTCGGACGGATCATGAGCCTTTGCGCCGCCTGGGGGCTGGGCGCCGTCTTCACGCTGGCCTGGCTCTGGACCTTCATCGGAGCGCCCCGCTTCGCCCAGATGAAGCTGCTGGCCAGCGCGAGGATCGCCGTCGATTCCCTCGCCCGGCTGGAGGAATCCCACCACAAGGCCACCGGCGGCTACACCCCGGACGTCTCCGTCTTGCTCCAAGGCCCCGGCTCCGAGGAGCTGCTGCGCGAGCTCGCGCAGGTCCTAGACCCCGAGTCCCTGCGCATCGAGGTCGGCGCCGCGGCTTATGCCATCGAGGCCCGCGCCCTCGATGAGCGCAAGACGCTGATCCGCCTTTCGGGACCCAGGCGCTAGCGGAATTGCCAGGCCCTCTCCACCTATGTAGAATAGACGAGCATGAACCCGTTAGCCATCCTGCGGTCGCTGCTGCTGTCGCTGCAAGGAGACGAAGACCCCCGCCACGTGGCCGCCGGCTTCGCCTTGGGCGCGGCCTGGGGCCTGGTCCCCAAAGGCAACCTGTTCTCGGTGCTCTTCATCCTGTTCTTCTTCTTCTTCCGCGTCGACAAGGGCATGGCGATGCTCAGCGCCCTCTTCTTCACGGCCGTCGGCTACCTGCTCGACGCCCCGGCCCATGCCATCGGCTCCTCCCTGCTGCACGCCGGCGCCTTGGCCCCGCTCTGGACCTGGCTCTACGGCCTGCCCATCGTGCCTTGGACGCGCTTCAACAACACCGTCGTCCTGGGAAGCCTGGTCCTGGGACTCCTCTTCTTCACCCCGCTCTACTTCGGCTTCCAGTCCGTGCTCCTTTATTACCGCGCGAACTATAAAGAGCAAGTCTCGCGGCTGCCCTTCATGAAAGCCATGATGGGGCTGCGCATCGTCACCCTGTACCTCAGCTGGACGAAGCGATGAACTGGCTGAAGAAAGGCAACCTCGCCGCCGTCGCCGTCATCCTGACGCTGGGCACGCTCTTGAGCTTCCTCTTCCTGGACTCCCTCCTGCGTTGGGCGCTCGTGCGCGGCGGCCAGGCCGCGGCCGGCGCGCGCGTCGAGATCGGCTCCGTCAGGACGCGGCTCCTGGAAGGCCGGCTCCTGCTGAGGCATGTGGCCGTGGCCGACCGCAGCGAGCCGATGAAGAACCTGCTCGAGTTCGAAGACGCCGAGCTCTCCTTCCTGCCCTCGGCCGCCCTGCGCGGCAAGATCGTCATCCCCGAGGCCACGCTCACCGGGCTGCGCTTAGGCACCCCCCGCTCCCGCAGCGGCGCGCTGCCGCGCGCCAAGCCCTCGAAGCTGGAGCTCTTGGCTCGCGAGCAGCTGGCGCCCGTTCAGAAAGCCCTGCAGTCCCAGGCCGGCGACCTGAAGGCCCTGCCCAAGGAGCTCGACGTCAAAAAGCTCGACAGCTTGAGAAGCCTCGATGACGCCAAGGCCCGCCTCCAGGGACTGCCCGAACGCTACAAAGCCCAAGCGGAGCTTCCGAAGAAGATCGAACGCGAGCTCAAGGAGATCCAAGCCGGCCTGCAGTCGCTCCAAGGCGGCGGCGGTTCTCCCGCCGATATCGCCGGCAAGGTGCGGGCCGTCCAGACGGCTCAGCAGCGCCTGAAAGCCCTGCAAGCCGAGGTCTCCCAGGCCAAGAACGACCTGGCCGCCCAGTTCGAAGACGTCAACGCCGGCCTGCGCAAGGCTCAAGACCTCAAGAACAAGGACTTGAACGGACTCCTGGCCGAGGCCGGGCTGCCGACGCTCGACGCCGACAGCCTGACCAAGCGCCTTTTAGGCCCGGCCGCCTCCAAGAAAGTCTCCAACGCCCTCTACTGGCTCTCCTGGGCGCGCCGCCATTCCGCTGAGAAGAAAGGGGCCCAGCCCAAGCCCGAGCAGCGCCGCCGCGGCGTCGACGTGGAGTTCCCCCGGCCCGGCGCCTACCCCGAGTTCCTGCTCGAGCATGCCGCGTTCACCGGCTCGCTCTCAGGCTTGGCCGGCGGAAAAGACCTGAGCATCAGCGGCAGCCTCACCGGCGTCACGTCCAACCCGCCGCTCTACGGCAAGCCGGCGCGCCTGGAGCTCGGAGGCGCCATCGCCGGCGGACCTTCCTTCACCCTGAAGGGCCAGCTCGACTCGACCAAACCCCAGGCCCAGGCCGCCATCACGTTCACGGCCGCCGGCTTGCCGCTGGCCGGCGCCACGCTCGGAGACGGCGAGCTGGGCGCCCAAGTGCAGGCCGGGACGGCGAAGGCCTCGGGGCAGCTCAAGCTCGACGGCGAGCGCTGGGTGGGCGAGGTCCTAGCGACCGCCGAAGGCGTGAGCTTGGAACCCAAGCTCGGGCTCTCCGGCGACATGGCGCGCTACGCCGGCTCGGCCTTGAAGGGCGTCAAGCGTTTCGGCGTGCGTGTCGGCATCGAAGGCGCCGAGGACGACCTGCGGCTGAGCCTCAGCTCGGACCTGGGCCAGACCTTAGCCTCGGGCCTCAAAGGGGCGTTCTCCGCCGCCTTCGCCGGCCAGCGCAAGCAGCTCGAAGACAAGCTCGACGCGCTCTACGCCGACAAGGCCGGGCCGCTGAGCTCCCAGTCCGACGGGCTTCGCAAGCAGCTGATGGGGCCCCTGGACGCGCAGCAAGGCGCGCTCCAGGACGCCCTGAAGAAGGCGGCCTCCAAATCCACGGGCGGCTCGCCTCTCGACCAGCTGAAAGGCTTGTTCCGCTAAGCCTTCTCCCCGCAAGAGGAGCAGAACTTCGCCCCCGCAGGCACTTCGGCCTTGCACTTCGGACAGGCCGCCGCCCCCACGGCCTTGCCGCAGGACCCGCAGAACTTCGAAGCCGCGGGATTCTCCGCCCGGCAGGAGGGACAAGCCGCCGTGGCCCCCTTGGGCGCCGCCACCTGTCCCAACGCCCCCGCCATAAGGCCGCCCATCCCCGCTCCCGCGCCGAGTCCCATGCCCAGGCCCAAGCCGGCGCCGGCGCCTCCGCCCTCGTTGCCGGCGGCCTTCTCCATGGTGTCGAAGGTGCGCTTGGTATTGTAGCCGGCGCCCAGGATGTCCATCTCGGCCTTGTCGGACAGCGCCTTCTTGAGCTTCTTGACCGACTCGTCCTCCTCGGGCACGTCGATGGAGCTGACGAAGAAGTTGACCACCTCGACGCCGAACTTGGCGAAATCCGGTCCGACCTTCCCCCTGATGGCGTCCGAGGTCTCATCGAGCAGCCCCGAGATCTCGAAGAGCGAGACCTTCTGCTTGATCATCGTCTCCGAGATATAATCCTTGATGCGCGTCATCAACAAGCCTTTGAAGAGGTTCGCCAGGGCGTCGACCGTGAACTCCCCGGTCGTCGCCGACAGCTGGACGAACACGGCGCGCGCGTCGACGACCCGGATACCGAACTGGCCGAAGGCGCGCACCGGCAGCGGCACCTTGTAGACCGGGTCGAGCAGCGGGATCGGGTTGGCCGTGCCCCATTTGACGTCCAGGTGGGCGGCCTTGTTGACGAAGTAGACCTCGGCGGCGAACGGCGTCTGCCCGCCGAAGGGGACCTCGACCAAGCCGCGCAGCAGCGGGATGTTCGCGGTCTTGAGCGTATGCGTGCCGGGCCCCAGGACGTCTGCGATCTTGCCCCCCTTCAGGAACAAGGCCTCCTGGGTCTCGTTGACGATGGCCTGGGTGCCCCAGGTCAGGTCGCCGGTCGGGTGCTTCCAGACCAGGACGTTGGACGGGCCGTCGTATTTCACTACATCGATGATGGGCATGGTTCCTCCTAGGCGTATCCCTTGGCTCTACGATACAAAATCGTGCGCTCTTCCTTCACCATGGCGCGGACCTGCTCTTCGGCCATCGACAAGCGCCCGGCGAAAGCGATCAGCATCCTCAGCTCCTGGCCGGTCACCGAACCGTCGGCCAGGCTCATATGGATGAGGCCGCGCAGCATGCCTTCGGCTTCCTCCGAGCTCTTGGGCTTGGGAGCCTCCAGGTGGCCGGACTGCCCGGCGGAGATGAGGTCGGCGGTCTTCTCCGAAGGGATGCCCCGCTTCTGGGCGTAGCTCTCTATGTAAGAAAGCTCTCGCGGCTCGATCTTCCCGTCGGACAGCATCGCCGCCACCATGACGGCCAAGGCGTCGGCGGGAGCCAGCGCCGTCGACCAGTCGAGCATGACGGGAGGCGCGGCCCCGACGCCCTGCACCGGCATCCTCCAATCATGAGCCGCCGTCATGGCGACGACGACCCAATGCCGGCTGCCGTCGTTGAAGGACGCGGAGCAATATTCACAGGAAGCGGCGTCGCGCGTGACGGGCGCGGCGCCGCAGCCGGGGCAGCGCAGGGAACGCAGCCCCGCGCGCGGGTCGGTGACGGCGCCGGCCTTGCGGGCAAGGGTGAAGACGTCTTGGCGCACGATCTGCTCGCTGTCTCCCTCGTGATGGGCCCGGCCCGACCAGCGCACGATGACATGGGCGGAGTCGAACTCCGCCCCATGCTCGAACGCCAAGACGATGACGCCGCCGACGGCGGCGTCCTTATAGAACGTCTTGCTGGAAGCCGCGTCCTGCGCCACGCCGCGGCAGAAATCCTCGGAGCCCATGCCCCGAAGGGGGCCGACCTCGCCCTGGCGCTTCGCCAGCTGCCAGCGCCAGAAGGCCACGGAGGCGCGGTCTTCCAGGAATTGGACGTTGAGACTCGGGTCGATGGCCGTCAGCTCCTCCATGCCCGGGACGTCGCGGCCCGGCTCGCGGACGGACCACTCGCAGGTCTGCGTGATCTCAGCCAGGACCCAATCGTACTCGCCGGAGTTGACCCAGCACTGGCAGGAGCCGCACTTGGCCGCGTCGTTGATCTCCAGCGGCGCCCCGCAGTTGGGGCAGAAGCCTTCGATCAGGCCCGGCTTCATGAGCGTCTTGGCCCCGGGCCGGCGCAGGAAGGACCATATCTCGGAGAACGAGCTCGAGCTGCCCGTGCCGCGCAGGCGGCTGCCGTCCTCCAGAGAGACGTCGGAGTCGATGGCCGAGGCGTCGACCCGGACATGGATCGTGTCGAAGCTGTCGCCGGATTCGATCTGCAGGATGGCGGCATCGTCGACCGTGACCGCCTCCATGCTGTTGCGCAGCTTGTCGGCCTTCTGCATGTCGATCTGGATGGCGAAGCGTTCGAGGATGCCGTCGGAGACGAAGGCCCGGGCCGGCGCCATGTCCTGCTTGCTCCAGGCGTCCTGGATCTGCAGGAATGCCTGCCGGACACGGGGGAGGAACAGCTTGACGTCGAAGCTCGGGTCGCGGCGCGTCAGCGCCGTCAAGTTCTGCGCTAGGGCACGGTCGGCCTGGGACTGGCTGCCCTTGGCGATCGTATGGGAAACATACTTATCCTGCCCGAAGAGACCGGCGACCCAAGCCATATAGAGCAGGAAGAGCGTCATCGGCACGCCGACGGCGGGATATTGGATCACCAGGCGGATGTACATATAAAGGAGCCAGGCCATGGCGTCTCCGCCGCCGCCGCCGGAGGAATGCGAGCCGCCCGAGTAGCCCCCGCCGCTGGAGTGGCCGCCGCCCGAATACCCCCCTCCGCCGCCGGCGCGCCCGAAAACCAGCGGCGCGGCCAGGACCAAGACGAGGGCGAGCAAAGCCAGGCGAGACCCGGAGCGTCCCAAACGCCGCATGGACTTTAGTGTAGCCCCCGATCCCGCCGCTGTCAACGGCGGCGCCGGATTTCATAAAATGAGGCATGCCCTTCCTAGACCTGAACTCTCCGCTGCCGGCCCTGCGGCAAGCCTTGGAGGCCGTGCCTATCCAGGAGAAAGGCCAAGACCTCTTTCTGATCCGCGACCTCGAGAACCTGACGCCGCAGTCCTTGGCCCTGTCCCAGGCCGGCCTGGCGCTGGCGTCCCTGCTCGACGGGACCCAGACCGGCGCCATGATCCAAGGCGTTTTCCTCAAAGAGACGGGCCGCGTGCTCAAGCCAGAAGAGCTCCTCGGCCTGGTCGAACAGCTGGACGCGGCTCTCCTGCTGGAGACCCCGCAGGTGATGGCCAAGCGGCGCCGGATCCTAAAGGACTTCCTGGACAACCCTCTGCGCCCCGCCGCTTTCGCGGGACTCTCTTATCCCAAGGAGCCGCTGGAGCTGACGAAGATGCTGGGCGGCTTCATGAAGGACGGCAAGGGCCCCGGCAAGGACCCGGACCCGGCGCCCCTGGCGGCGCCTCCGCGCGGCCTGATCAGCCCGCACATCGATTTCCCGCGCGGCGGCCCGGCCTACGCCTGGGCCTATCAAGCGCTTTCCGAGAGCCGCCCGCCCGACCTGATCGTGGCCTTGGGCGTGGCCCATGCCTCCCCCGACTCGCCGTGGGCGCTGACGAAGAAAGCCTACGAGACTCCTCACGGGCCCATGGCCGTCGATGAGGGCCTTTACGAGGATTTCCGCAAGACGCTGTGGTACGACCCGCTGGCCGACGAGCCGGTGCACCGCACCGAGCATTCGCTGGAGTTCCAAGCGGTCTGGCTGCGCTGGCTGTGGCGCGAGAAGACGCCGCCTTGGCTGCCGGTGCTTTGCTCGACCTTCGAGCGCTACAGCCCGGACCAGCCGCCGTCCGGCGTGCCGATGGTGGAAAAAGCGATCGCTCAGCTGGAGACGCTGCTGCGGGAGCGGGCGAAGAAGGGACAGCGCATCATGATCCTGGCCGGCGTCGACCTGGCCCATGTGGGCCGGCGCTTCGGCGACGAGCTGGACATCTCGCCGGAGCTCGAGAAGAAGATCGAGGGCGAGGACCGGGCCTCGATGGAACATGCGCTGAAGCTCGACGCCGACGCGTTCTACAGGTCGGTCGTCGCCGGCGGCCACTGGCGCAAGGTCTGCGGGTTGTCCGCCTTATACACGTCCCTGCGCTTGATCAAGGCGCTCGGACCCGGGTCCGGCAAGCTCCTGGCCTACGGTCAGGCTCCGGACCCCTCGGGCGGCCTGGTGTCCTTCACCGGCGCGATCTTCCCCTAAGCCGTCATCGCCCAGACGCTGCCGGAGTGCACGGTCAGAGACACAGGCCCCCGCGCGACGTTGCTCAGCCCCCGGCTGCCGGGAGCCATCGGCGTCTTCTTCAATGGAAACCGCAGCCCCGTCGCGCTCAGGCGCGTCTTATCTGAAGCGGCCAAGAGCGACAGCGTGTCGCCGCGGCGCAGCGGCAGGCGGTAGCGCCCGGGCTTGAGCAGCCGCGCCGTGCCGCGGTCGACCAGGACGATCTCCAGCTTCTCGCTGTAGCTGCGCGCCAAGGCCAGATTGACCATGGCATGGTCGAGGCGTCCGCCCAAGGCGCCCGCCACGAAGAGCTGGGCGCAGCCGATGTCCAGGGCGAAGCCCAGGGCCTTCTCGAAATCCGAGCGGTCGGGGTCGAAATCGCACCAGTAGACGGTCTTCTTCCAGCGCGGCCGCGGCTTGGGCAAAGAATCCATGTCGCCGATGATGAAGTCGGGCTCGAGGCCCAGCGCCGCCGCATGGCGGGCGCCGCCGTCGGCGCAAAGCACGCCCCGGCAGTCGGCGGCCAGCCGCTTGACCAGGCGCGGGTCGGGAAGGGCTCCATTGAGGAGCAGGAGGTCGGCGGCCATCAGATCGGCGGATTGCTGGCGAGGCGCTGCCTGATCTCGGCGATCCGGTCGATGATGAACTGCCGGCGCGTGGGGTCGTCTGCCATCAATTTGACGAAGGCGTCTTGGCGGATCAGGTAGACGAAGGTCTCTTCCAAAGCCTTGATGGTGGCGCCGGCCACCCCCAACTCGACGACCGTGCGCTCGCCGAAGATGTCTCCCGGGCTCAGCGTGCCCACCTGGGTCGACACGGCGCTCTTAGGCTTGATCCAGACCGCGACCTTGCCGGTTTCGATGACGAAGAGGCCGTCCATGGTCATGCCCTGCATGATGATCGACCGCCCGGCCTTGAAGGAGGTCTCCTCGGCGGACTCGGCCAGGAAGTGGAGCTCCGCGTCGGTCAGCCCGGAAAAGAACGGCACCTTCTGCTTGAAAAACTCCTCGACGCTCAAAGCCATATCATCTTATATGAAATTATGAGGCCGGTTCATTTCTTCTTGCTCTCGGCTTCGCCCAACCGCTTCTCCAAGGTCTCGAGCTTCTCAACGGCCTTGTCGATCTGCTTCGAGAGCTCCTCCAAGCGGCCTTTCTTCGAGTCGCGCAGGGCTTCGGCGGCGTCCTCCGCCCGGCGGCGGAAGGAAGGGTCGGCCTGGCGCGCGCCGGCCCGGCTGATGGCCGAAGCTCCCGCCGGGTCGCCCAAGGACGACAAGGCCGACATCGCGGAACCTCCGATGGAAAGGTCCCGCTCGCTGTCCAAGATCAGCGACAGCTGGTCGCGCACGGCTTCCTTGCCCTCGCCGGCCTCGGCCAAGGCTCCCAGCGCCGCCTGGCGCGCGTAGACGGACCTCCCGGGGGCCGACCACTCCAGGAAAAGAGGCAGCAGCTTCTCGTCCTTGAGGTGCCCGAGCCCCCCCAGCGCCGCCTGGCGGATGACGTTGTTCCAAGAGTCCGTCTTCAGGCTTTCCAGCAGGATGCCCTGGGCCTCGGGCAGGCGCAGCCAGCCCAGGGAGTGCAGCGCCGCGGCCTGCACGAACCAGCTCGCGTCGCCGGCGGCCGGCCCCGCCAAAGCGTCGAAGGCGTCCTTGTTCAGCGGGAAGCCGCCCAAGGCGGAGGCGGCGGCGCGGCGCACCTTGGGATGGGCATGCTTGATGCCCGCCTTCAAGGCGGCCAGCGCCTCGGGGCCGCCGATGCCGCCCAGCTCCGAGGCGCAGGCGGCCGCCACGCCCCAAAAGGCGTCCTTGGCCAAGCACCGGTGCAGGGCGGCGATCGCCTTGGGCGAGGGCTTCTCGCCCAAAGCCTTGGCCGCCCTCAAGCGTCCCGCCACATCCGGGTCGGCCTCCAGCGCGGCTAGGAGCATGTCGTCGGGCAGTTCCAGCTTGTAGCCGGCCAAGACCGTCTGCTCCGGGTCCAGCCCGATGAACTTCGGACGCGCCGCGACATCCCACGTGAAGCTCTCCTGGGCCTTGCTCACCTCGGCCGTGAACCTCTTGCCGCCCGCGTCCACCGGCAGCTTGAAGCGGAAGAGCGGCCCGCCGTCCTTGGCCTGTTTCTGGGTCACCTTCAAAGTCAGCTTCTTGCCCGCCGCCTCCCAGTCGGCGGCGACCGTCAGCATGGGATAGCCCGCCCCGTAGAGCCACTGGCTGAAGAAATCCATCAGGCTGCGCCCCGTCGTCTCCTCGAAGGCCCGGCGCAGGTCCTCGGTCTCGGCCGCGGTGTCCTGGCGCTGGCGCAGGTAGCGGCGCAGGGACTTCCAGAACCTCTCCTCGCCGACCTCGGCGCGCAGCATCTGCAGGATCCAGGCGCCGCGCTCGTAGGTGTGGCGGTCGAACATATCGTCGGGGGTGTCGTAGCGGTCGGTCACCGTGGGCCGCGCATAAGCCCCATGCTCGCTGAAGTAGCTCTGCGCCTTGCGCGCCAGGTCGTAGGCGCCTTCGTCCTTGCCCAGGTCATGGCGGGTCCACACCGCCTGCATGAAGGTGGCGAAGCCCTCGTTGAGCCAAAGGTGGGACCAATCCTTGCAGGTGACCAGATCGCCGAACCACTGATGCGCCAGCTCATGGGCGATGAGGCCGTCGCGGTCCATGTCGACGGCCGCTTTTGGATCGAGAAGGATTCGTTCGTAGAGGCTCGTCGCCGAGGTGTTCTCCATGCCGCCGAAGAAAGGCTGATAGATCAACACCTGGTCGTACTTGGCCCAAGGATAGGGCGTCTCTAAAAGCTCGGAGAAATACGTCATCATCGCCGGCGTCTTGGCGAAGGTGCGCCGGGCGTCGTCCTCACGGCCGGGAGGGACCCAATAGCTCATCGGCACGGACGCCTTTTCGTCCACGCGGACATGCTCGTTCACATAAAGGGCGATCAGGTAGCCCGCATGAGGACGCTCCTGCAGCCAATGGAAGACCGTCAGGCCGGGCTTGGGACCCGCGCTCCGGGAGACCAGCCTCCCGTTGGAGACGGCGCTCAGGCCCTCGGAGACGGTGACCAGCACCTCGCTGGACGAACGCTCGTTGGGCGTGTCGTAGAGCGGGATCCAATAGCGGTTCTGCTCCGCCTCCCCCTGGCTCCAGGCCATCCGAGGCTGCTCCGGGTAGCGCGGGTCGGCTTTGAAGAAATGCAGGCCCATCCGGGGCGCCGCGGAATACTCCACGCGCACGGCGTGCTCGCCGCCGGCGGGCAGGACGCGCGGGAAGCGGATCAGCAGGGCCTCGGACAGCGTCTCGAAGTCCAAGGGCCGGCCGGCCTCGTCGGTGACGCGCTTGACGTCGAGCTCCTTGGCGTCTAGCTCCAGCCGCTGGAGATCCCGCGCCAGCACGCGGAAGCGGTGCGTGACCGCCGCCTCGAAGGTCTGCGTCTCGAGGTTCGGCGCGATCTCCAGCTTGATATGGAGCACGTCGACCAGCCGGTCGCGGCGCAGGCGCGGCCGGGCGCTCTTGAAGCGCTCGGCTCCGCCGGCGCGGCCCTGCAGGACCTCGTCGCCCTGGTCCAAAGGCCGGGCGGCGGCGACGGCGGCGGAGGATAGGACGAGGGCGCCGAGCAGCAGCGCCCTCAAGGCTTGGCCTCCGCGGGAGCCGTCGGCAGGACCAGCGCTTCGGCATGCGCCGTCGCCGTCGCGGCGGCGGGATAATCCAGCCCGAGCAGCATCCCCAAAGTCGGGGCGATGTCGGCGACCTCGGCCTTGGCTTTGTAGACTCCGGGCTTGAAGTCAGGCCCCCAGAAGACGAGCGCCACGTGCGTGTCGTACTCGTAAGGCGCGCCGTGGCTGGTGCCGACGGCGTAATCGTCGCTGGGCAGGACGCCGGGAGCCAGGCGGACGAGCAGGTCGCCGGAGCGGTCCGGGAAATAGCTGCGCTGGAAGACGTCGCTGTAAGGGTCGGCGGCCGGCCACGCGCCCGGCACGTAGACCTGCGCGACGCCGTCGACGCCGAGCAGCGCCTTGGCGGCCTGGTTCAGAAAGGAGGGCCAGTCCAGCTTCTTGGGTCCGGCCAAGGAGCGGTCCAGGTAAAGGTGGGGGAAATTGGCGGCAAGCAGCCAGCGGCGGCCCGGGACCGGCGCCAAGGTCTGCATCGTGCTCTCCACGGCCGCGAGGAACCGCGCCTCCGAGATGCGCCGGGCCTTGAGCTGACGGCCCTGCGCGCTCTCCGGAACGGGCAAGACGCCGTGGTCGGCGGTCAAGACCACGTCCAAGCCCGCCTTCCCCGCGCGCGCCTCGGCCTGGGTCAAGACGTCGGCCAGGACCTGGTCGAGGGCGGCCAGCTGGACCCCCATCTCAGGGCTGTCGGGCCCGAACTCATGGCCGACGTAATCGGGAGCGGAGAAGCTGACGGCCAGGATGTCGGTATGCTCGTCATGGCCCAGCTCATAGCGCTCGAGGACCTCCTTGACGAGGTCGCGCAGCATGGCGTCGCCCACGGGAGTAGTCAGCACGTTGTTGAATTGCTCAGTGGTGCCGGAATCGAGCGGGGCGCCCGGAGTCTTGAGCATGGCGTTATAGGCATCGAGCCAGGCGGGCCGGGCGCCGTAGTAGCCGGAGGTGGCGAACCCCCCGGCCTTGCGGTCGAGCCAAAGGACGGCGTCGGGGCGCTTGCCGGCCATCAGGATGGCGGAGCGGTCCTTCAAAGAGATCGACACCACCTTGGAAAGCGGGTCCTTGGCCTTGAGGGCGTCTCCGAGGGTGTAGCCCTGCAGATGCTCGGGACCCTTGCCGTGGACGGAATCCTCCACCACGTACATCCGCCGCCCGAGGGCGCGGTCATACCAATCGTTGCCGACGATGCCGGTCGTCGCGGGAAAGCGCCCGGTCAAGATGACGGAATGGCCGGGACCGGTCTCGGTGGGCACATGGACGTGATGGGCGTCCGTGAAGACGGCGCCTTCCTTCAAAGTCTTCAGCCCCCCCTGGTAGGGCCCGCGGTCCAGGAAATCCGCCCGCATCTGATCGACGCTGATGACCAGGATCAGCCGCGGCGCGGCCCAGGCGGCAGGCGGCCCCGCGCCGAGGAGGACGAAAAGCAGGGCTAATCGGCGCATGGTTGATCTCCTTTGATGCCGGGCTCCTCGAGCTGCAGCGTCACATGGGAAAGACTGAAGCGGCTCTTGAGCAGGTCGGTGCCCGCCTTGAGGATCAGGCCCGGGCTGTCGCCCGGACGCACCACCAGATGGCCGCTCATCGACTCGCTGCCCTTGGTCAAAGACCACAGGTGCAGGTCATGGACCTCCTGGACGCCGGGCAGCGCCGAGAGCGCCGCGCGCACCTCCTCGAGGTCCAAGTGGGAAGGCGCGCCTTCCAGCAGGATGTGGACCGAGTCGCGCACCAGCAAAAACGAGGTGAAGACGATCCCGATGCAGATCAGGGCGCTGGCCAAGGGGTCGGCGCCGTACCAGCCGGTCTTGAGGATGACCAAGCCCGCGACGATCGCCCCCACCGAACCGAAAGCGTCGGAGACGATATGAAGGAAGACCCCCCTGAGGTTTATGTTGTCTCTGCTGGAACGATAGAGGATCGCGCCCGAGATCATGTTGCAGAGCAGGCCGAAGAAAGCGATGGCGACCATCGGGCCGGCCCGCACCGGGCTCGGGTCGCCGTAGCGGCCGTAAGCCTCGCGCAGGATGATGCCGGTGGCCACCAGCAGGCCGACGCCGTTGCCCAGCGCCGCCAGGACCTCGACGCGCTTATAGCCGAAGGTCCGCTTGGCGTCGGGCGGCCGAAGGCTGACCTTCGCGGCGAAGAGGCCCAGGCCCAAGGCGATCAAGTCGACGCCCATGTGCATGGCGTCGGCCACCAGCGCCAAGCTGTGGGTCCACAGCCCGCCGATGAGCTCGACGAGGAAGAAGACGGCCGTCAGGAGGAACGCCCAAGAAAGGGTCTCGACCGTGGAGTGCTGGTGCCCGTGGTCGCCGCCCAAGGCCGTACCTAGGACCGCGCCTTGGCCGCGGCGGCTTTCTGGCGCGCGATCTCGTAGAAGAGCACGCTGGCGGCGCACGAGGCGTTCAAGCTCTCGACTCCGGCGGCGGCTTGAGGGATGCTGACGAGCTGGTCGCAGAGACTGCGCACCAGCGGCCGCATGCCGTAGCCTTCCGAGCCGATGACGAGCACCATGGGCGTGTTGAGCACGCTGTCCCAGGCCGTCTTGCCCTCGGCGTCGGCGCCGTAGATCCAGAAGCCGTTCTCCTTGCATTTCTCCAGAGCTTGGGCCAGGTTGACGACGGTGAAGACCGGGATCTTTTGGATGGCCCCGGCCGAGGCTTGGATGGCGGCCGGCGTCACCGGGGCGGAACGCCGCTCCGGGATGATCAGAGCGGTCGCGCCCAGGTTGACGGCCGAGCGCGCGATGGCCCCGAGGTTGTGCGGGTCCTGGATCTGATCGAGGGCGACCAGCACCATGCCCGCCTTGGCCTCTTCGGGCAGGGTCTGGAAGAATTGCGTCAGGCCTTCCTGGGCGTTGGAGGCGATCTGGGCGCAGACGCCTTGGTGGCGGCCGTTGAAGGCGCGGTCGAGCTCTCTGACGCCCGCGAAGATCACGCGGGCGCCGCCGCCTCGGGCCAGCTTCACAAGCTCGGCGATCTCGGGGGTCTTGCTCTCATGCTCGATGAGCAGCTGCTTGACCGAATGCGGCTTGGCGCGCAGGGTCTCGGTGACGGCGTGCAGGCCGCCGATCCAAGTCCAGGTCGAGCCGGGCGGCGGCGGCCGGCGGTCGCGGCTGCGCTCGGCCCTTTCGGGCCGGGTGGATCGACCATCGCGTTCCCGTGGAGGGCGGTCCTGCTGCGGACGCTCGCTGCGGTGCGCGTCGCGCTGCCCTCTCTGCCCTCGCCGTCCCTTGCCGTGCCCGCCGCGCTTGGCTTCTCTCACTTCTTCCTCCACTTCTGGCCCTGCTTGCCGTCTTCGACGATGATGCCCATAGCCTCGAGCTCCTGGCGCAGCTTGTCGGCGAGCGCGAAATCCTTGTCCTGCCGGGCCTTGGCGCGGCGCTCGAGCAGAGCGAGGGCGGCGGGCGGCAGCTCGGCCTTGTCCTCGGCGAAGAGCCCCAGGCCGAGGGTCTCCTCGGCGATGCGGAGCATCCGCAGGCGCGCGCCGGCCGGCAGGTCGCTCTTAAGGCAGTCCCAGACGGCCGCCAAAGCTCCGGGGACGTTGAGGTCGTCGGCCAGGCTTTCCTTGAAGGCTATCTCGAAATCGGCGCAGGTCGGAGACGGGGCGGCGTCCTTGAGCAGCGCGGCGGATTCCTTGAGGCGGCGGCGGGCCGTCTTGGAAGACTCCAGGGACTCCCAGGAAAAATCGAGCTGCTTGCGGTAGTGCGCGGTCAGGCAATGGTAGCGATAATCGAGCGGGTCGAAGCCCTTGTCCTTGAGATGGGCGAGCGTGACGAAGCCGCCCTCGGATTTGGCCATCTTGGCGTTGTTCATCAGCAGGAACTCGGCATGCATCCAGACGCGGACGAAGGGCTTGCCGGTGGCGGCCTCGGTCTGGGCGATCTCGTTGGTGTGGTGGATGGGGATGTGGTCGACGCCTCCGCAATGGATGTCGAAGGTCTCGCCCAGGTACCTCATGGCCATGGCGCTGCATTCGATGTGCCAGCCGGGGAAGCCCTTGCCCCAAGGCGAGTCCCACTCCATCTGGCGCCGCTTGCCGGCCGGCGAGAATTTCCAGACCGCGAAATCGGTATTGGACTTCTTCTCGGGGTTGGCCTCGACGCGGGCGCCGGCCTTGAGGCCCTCGAGATGGCCGGCCCCGACGAGCGCCCCGTACGCGGGGAACTTCTCGGTGTCGAAATAGAGGCCGTCGGAGGTCTTGTAGATGAAGCCCTTCTTCTCCAGGCGCAAGACGAGCTCGACCTGCTCCTTGATATGGTCGGTGGCCTTGCAGAGCACGTCCGGCGGCAGGATATGGAGCTCGGCGCAATCCTTCTTGAACGCCTGCGTGTAGAGCTCGGCGATCTCCCAGGCGGTCTTGCCCTCGCGCGCGGCGCCGACCTCCATCTTGTCCTCGCCCTCGTCGCCCTG
>CAZEAE010000061.1:0-16942 GCA_964510095.1 uncultured Elusimicrobia bacterium
GAGATGTCAACAGATCAATCAACCAAAGAACGTCTCAATTCTACTGGATGGGATACGCCTGGATCTCGTCGACTGCGTCCAGGACCAGAATCAAGACCGGTTGAGGGTCCTCGCTATGCGCTCGGCATAGCCGTTCGAATGCCCATTCTTGCGTTTCACCGGCGCCTTGGGTTGGGCGCTTGCGCAGCTTCGTCACGATTTCGCACACCCATTCTTTGGGTAAGTTGACCGCCGATGACGCGAAGACATAATGGCGCGGCGTACTCTGCCCACCTAGAAATTCGCTCAAGAGCTGATAGACGGCGGTGCTCTTTCCGCACCCGCCTTGACCTGTGAGAATGATAAGAGGGACGTTCATGGCCTTTCCGATCTCATCGAGCACGTTGCGCCTGACCAACGCTTTGTCGCAGCGGATCTCCCGTTGGAAGTGATCAAGCCCTTCTTGCATCTTGGATTTTACGTCGTCCTTCAGCAGCCGGCCTGGCTTTCGCCATCCAACCAGATGGAGATTCAATTCGTCGGCGTTGAGGGACGAGGCCCCCCGGTCCGTAGCTGACGCCAACAGGCGGCTGATGAGGACGTCAACACCCCGTTTGAGTTCATCATCGAGGAGCCCATAACGTGTGGCGTGGTCTTGGAGCAGATCGTCCCAGGTACTCCAGTCCGCGAGGATTCGTTGGAGCTCTAGTGCGATCGCAGTTCTGCGCGCCTGATCCTTGATGCTTCCGCCCTTCTTCCGGTTGAGGGCTTCAAGTTTTGGCGAGGACTTCCTTGCTTGGAGGTCTTCTAGCGTGGACTTGACTGACGAGGAGTTGGGGCGATTGGTGATCAAGACAAAGGCTGTCGGTTGTTTCTTGATCTTATTTGCCGCTTCCTCGCTTTGGCGGAGGCTCTCAAGAATCTCAAGCCATTCTGCGAGACCCAGCTTGTGTTTTTGTGGGTTTGCCGAATATTTGAATTGGATGAGCTTTCGCGGTTCCTTCCCATTGATGCCGGGGGAGTTCAGGACTAAGTCCTGTCCTAATCTCTCGTGCTCGGCATTGAGGATGACGTCGGCATTCTGGCCATCTATCTTGGCCCCCGGCAATCCTGCTCGCGTCGCGATGGTGGCCGAACCGAGTATCTGGTACAGAAAACCAGCCAGGGCGATCCGGCCGCCCTCTATCGGTGGTCCTGCTCTTTTGGGTCGCTTTGCCATTATCTAAACAAATCCGACGGCTACCCGGGTATCATACATCACCAAGACTCCCTCGCGAGTTCTCTTTTGCAGTGGCGCTCCATTTCAGGGATCGAAGTGTTAGAATCTGGCATGGCCCGGAAGCGTGCAAGAGAACCTCTCGCGCCACTGTCAAGGCGACTCGAGAGCTTCTACCCAAACCTCAGCGGCTTATGGCCGAAATGCTCTTCCAAGACGACGTTGAACGTCTGGTCGATCGTCGGCAAGTGTCCGACGTAATAGACTCGCGCGGCTTTGTAGTGAGCGATAAGCTTCTTCACGTCGACTTTTCGCTCTTCGGCAAGAAAGCGGATATCGTCCCTGTCCCTGTCGTTATAGCGCCCGAGCTTGCTGAGGATAAGGTCTTCCTTCCCAACCGCCATGACCTTGAAATGCTTGAGCCTGCCTTTCAGGATCTCGACAGAGCGGTCCCGCCATTGCGGCTCCTCGATGAGCATGATGGTCATATTTGCCGGCTGAAAATAGAGGTCGTGCTTCTTGGCCAGGTCCGTGTCCTTGCCCGCAAGCTTCTGGAGCTTTTCGCTGACGCGCTTATCCTCGAGCCAAGCGTCGATGTCCTCGGTCCCCCGGGGCGACCCGTAAGCGATGACGGCGGCGGCTCCGCCCAAGACAAAGAGCGCGATCTTGGACTTGAGATTCTCACCGTCGAAACGGGAATCGATGTCTCGGAGGAACCCGAACATCTGCTCTTCGCCCGCCTGCTTCATCAGGAGAGATAGCGCTTGAACGAATCCATGTCCGCCGACGCCAGCCCATGCCAAAAGCGCAGCCAGCCAGGAGTCCGATCGCGCAGGCAGTTCAGCGCCGTATCCGTCCTTGGTCTCGTACCGACGACTTCCTCGCGATCGAGTTTTTTCTCCGCGAGGCTGTCGTGGAGGTTCGCGACAGTGCGCCAAACCCTCGCATCGACACCCCGGGCGAAGCCCTTGAGCCGCAGCATCACCGCCAAGACCATCCCGAGACGGTTCTGAAGGCCCAGCGCATAGGCAACGGAGCCGAGCTTGGTCCAATCGACCTCGGCGGCGTGCTTCAGGAGGAGAGCCGGAAGCGCCGAGAAAACGCGCGGATCGCTCATGAAACGAAGCGCGGCCAGGACGGTCTCATCGACCGGAAGAGCGACCAAGGCGGGGCGGGAGCCGCTTCCCAAAAACCGCACGCCATACCGAGCCAGTTGCGCGACCAGGACATCTTCGTTTTCGGATGCCGCGTAGAAGCCGGGGCTCAAAACAGGCTGTGCCATCGGATGCTCGCGCTTTGCCGCCGATCCGAACTCGAGTTCGCTAAAGAGCTCATAGCCGGAGCAGCCGAACGCGCGGCTGAGGGCAAGCAGCTCCGAGAGTGTCACGCTTCTTTTCCCCTGCTCTACCCGCGAAACCTTCGCTTGAGGCCAGTTCATCTTCCGTGAAAGCTCCATCTGCGACAAACGCAGACCCTCTCTCCGGCCGCGAACGAGCTTCCCGAAGACCTGCTCCGCGGTCATATTCATATATGAATATTATAAGTCATTATTAAGATTAGTCAAGGGCTGATCGACTCCTGGGCCGTCCCGGCCTAAAGCCGCAGCGCCGCCCAGAGGCTGGCGCGCTCGTCGGTCCAAGCCTCGGCCGGCGGCACCGCGCCCAAGTCCTGCCAGCCCGAAGCGCGCAGCGGCGCAAGCGCGGCGCCGTCGCGGGCCAGGACGACCCAGACCGAGTAGTTCAGCTCGTCCTTGATGAAGTCCTTGGGCTCCACCGCGCGCCACGCTCCCGAGAGTCCCAAGCGCTTCCCCAATCCCGACAAGACGGGTTTAAGGTCCAGAAAGCGGTTGGTGATTTGAAAGGCCAGCACGCCCTTGGGCGCCAGATGCCGCAGGTAGAGCTCCAGCGCCTCCCGCGTCAACAGATGCACCGGGATGGCGCCGCTGGAAAAAGCGTCGAGCAGCAGCGCGTCGTAGACCCGCTCCGGCGGCTCATCGACCAAAGACCTCCGCGCGTCGCCGGGCACGACGCGCACCGCCGCCTTCGTGTCGCGCAGGAAACTGAAGTCCTTGTGCGCGATCTTGATCACGTCGGGATCGAGCTCGTAGAAATCCAAACGCTGGCCCGGCCGGCCGTAGGCGGCGACCACGCCCACGCCCAAACCCACCACGCCGATATCCTTCCAGGCTCCCCCCAGCTTCTCATAGACCTCGCCCAGCGGCCCGCGGCGATGATAATACAGCAAGGGCTCGCCTTTGCGCGCCGGGTCCAGCGCCTGCTCGCCATGCAGCGTGTTGCCGTGGAAGAACTTGCGCACGCCCTCATGGTCGACCACCGCGCAGGTGCCGTAGAAGTTGCGCACCGCGTAGACCATCTCTCCCGCCAGCGCCGTCGAGCGGTTCAGATAGAAGCCGAAGGCCGTCGCCGCGAAGAAGAGCACCGCGCAGACCGCGCGCACCGCAGACGCCAGCCGCTCCTCACCCGCCCCCGCCAGCGGCCGCGCCGTCAAAGCCAGCCCCGCCACGCAGAGCAGCCCCGCCAACGCCCAATCCAGCTCCGGCATGGCGAGGCTGCGGCCCAGCCACGGCAGGAGCGCGGCCACCAGCACGCTGCCCAGCCAGCCGCCCACCGCCACCCAAACGTAGAATCTGGCCGATGAGCCGCTCTCCGGCTTCGACTGCGCCAGCGCCCGGTGGCAGACCAGGCAGACGAGGAAGAGCGCTCCCGACAAGAACACCAGCTTGTTGAGCGCCCACAGCCTTCGCATCGCCGCCCAGCGCTCCGCTTGATCGCCGGCGGCGGCCACCGTCAACACCGCCAGCGCGGCCCAGAGCACGATGAAGCCCAGCACCACCAGGCTCATGCGCCGCGGATACCAGGGCACGCGCTTGAAGGCGGCGATGAACGTCGAGAGATAGAGCGCCAGCGGCAGGACCCAGAGCAGAGGAACCGACGCGAAGTCCAAAGACAGCATGTTGGTCGCCGCCAGCAGCGAGGCGCTCGGCCCCAGGCTCAGCAGGACCCAGGTCCAAACGGCGCGCGCGGAGACCGGGCGCGAGGCTTGCGCCGGGGAGACGCCCGAGGGAAGGCACATCCAATGAAGCGCGGCCGCCGCCAGATAAAGACCCTGCCACAAGACCAGCTGCGTCTTAAGGCCCAGCAGCGGCTCGACTATGAACGGATAGCTCAATAGACCCGCCAAGGCCCCGGCGTTGGAGGCGGCATAGACCGTGTAAGCCTCGTCTCCCGCGTCGCGCCCGAGCCAGCCCGTCAGCATCGGGCTGGCCGTCGACAAGGCTAGGAAGGGCGCGCCCACCGTCAACGCCAGCAGACCCAGCAGCTCCAGCACCGGCGAAGGGCCCGGTCGCGGCGCGCCGAGCGCCAGCGGGAAGCAGAAGAGCGGCAGAAGCAGCAGGCCGGCATGGATCTTGGCGAAGCTCGGCGCCGAGAAGCAGGCCAGCGCGCCGCGCGCGTAGAGGTAGCCGACCAACAGCGCGCTCTGGAAGAACAAGAGGCAGGTCGTCCAAACATGGGCGCCGCCGCCGAAGGCCGGCAGCAGCAGCTTGGCTGCGATCAACTCAAGCTGGAACAGCAGGAAGGAGCAGAGGAAGGCCGCCGCGCCCGGCGCTATTCGGGCCACTCGTAAGAGGAGCGGTGGGCGCCGTGCTTGTCGGCATAGTCGATGAACTTCGCGTAGAAGGGATGCTGGCCGATGGTCGCCGAGTCGCCGATGACGATCAAGAGCCGCCGCGCGCGCGTCATCGCCACGTTCATCCGGCGCGTGTCGGATAAAAAGCCCACCTCGGCGTCTTCGTTCGAGCGCACCAGGCTGACGATCGTGACCTCCTTCTCCCGGCCCTGGAAGCCGTCGACGGAGCCGATCTCCAAGCCCGGGATGCGCACGGCCGCGCGCAGGCGCTTGGCCTGGGCGACGTAGGGCGTGAGCAAAGCGATCTGGTTCGGCTGGATGCCGGCGGCCAGCAGCTTATCCAGCAGCCGGACGGCCAGCTTGGCTTCGCCTTCATTCTCGCGGCTCTCGAGCAGCTCGTTCCAAGCCTCGGAGAAGCCCGAGCCGCCCGTATCGACGTAGGTCAGCGGGGTCGCCGTCAGGTCGTCGCTCTGGGCGCCCGGGAGTCCCGCGGCCGTGTGCAGCCGGACGGACTCGTCGGCGATCAGCTTGCCCTCGTAGAACTGCTCGGAAGAGAACCCCATGATCGTCTCATGCATCCGGTACTGCACGCGCAGCAGCGTTTGCATCGAGTCCGGCAGGATCTCTTTCAAGCGGTCGAAGAGGGTCGTGGACAGGCCCGCCTCGGCGGCCTGCTTGGAGTAGATCGTCGGCGGCAGCTGCATGGAGTCCCCCGCGAACACGACGCGTCCGGCCATCGTCAGCGGCACCCAGGACAAGGGCTCGGTGGCCTGGGAGGCCTCGTCCATGGCGACCAGGTCGAAGTCGGCCTTGACCAGGCGTTTGGACAGCCCGGCGTGGGTGGCCAGCACGACCTGCGCGGAGGCGATGATGCGCCGCGAGATGTCATGCTCGAGGTCGCGGGCCTGCCGCCAGAGCCGTCCCACCTCGCGCTCCCGCTCCTGGCGCTCGTCATAGCCGAACTGCCCGCGCCCATGCCGAGACTTGCGCTTGACCAGGCGCTCTCTCCAGGCATCGAGCTCCTGGACCTCCTCGTAGGCGGGGTCTTCCTCGAGCAGGGCGGCCAGGTTGCAGTGCCGGAGGGACTCGAGAGTACGAGCCAAATGGCCCATCCGGACGATGCGCAGGCCGGTGGGCTCGAGCTTCTCCAGGATATTGTCGACGGCGATGTTCGAAGGGGCGGTCGCCAGCACGCGCTCGCCGCGGGCGGCGGCCTGGCGGATGATCTCGACGAGCACCGTGGTCTTGCCGGTGCCGGGCGGGCCATGGACCAGGGCGGCGTCGGAGGCGCCCAGGCAGCGCACGACTGCGTCCTGCTGGAACTTGTTGAGGCCGCGGTTGAAGAACTCGACGCCCTGGATGCGCCGCTTCTCCGGCTTGGCCTCGCCCATGCAGACCTCGCGCAGCACGGCGATGCGGCTCTTCTTGGCGTCCGCCACGGTGACGAGCGCCTTCTTCATGCGCTTATAAGTGGCATCGGAGCCGAGCAGGTCGATCTGAGAGGAGCCGCGCGGCTGGTAGGAAGGCCCGGGGCCGTTCAAGGCCACGGTGACGCGGTACTCGTCGACCTTATAGAGGGTTCCTTCCATGGTGCGCGGCTCGGTGCCGGTAGGGAAGGTGACCAGGACGTTGTCGCCGGCCCCCATGGCGTGGAAAGGGACCAAGTCCTCGTCCTTGGGCGGCCGCGACAAGGTGAGCAGCGTCATGCCGCCCATGCCGCCCTCGATGCCGTCGGTCGTCAGGCCGGTGACCGTCTTGCCGAGCGCCTCGCGGGTGGAGAGCGGGAAGCGCTGGAGGTCGCGGATGTTCTCCTGCTTCTCGGCCACCCGCTCTAGCTCCAGCAGCTCAAGGAGCTTGTCGAAATGCCGCTTACCCGCCATTCATGGATTTTAACATATAATGCCAAGCGACCCCCGTGGCTATCCCTGAGTTCAAACGCATCCTCAAGCTGACCCCCGCCGGCAACGGCGACTTCTCCTACCAAGCCGACAAGTACATCGGGGGCAACAAGCTCACGCTCCTGCCGACGGGCGGCGAGGCCTACCGCTCCATGTGGGACGCCATCGAGGGCGCCAAGGAGACGGTGCACCTGGAGACCTACATCTTCAGCTCGGACAAGACCGGCCAGGAATTCGCCCGGCGCCTGGAGGCCCAGGCCCGCAAGGGCGTGCGGGTGCGGGTCATCTTCGACGCGGTCGGCTCGCTGGACATCGACCAGGTGTTCCTGACCCGCATGCGCAACGCCGGCGTGCAGCTGTTGGAATACCATCCGGTGGCGCCGTGGCGCCCGCGCTGGACCTGGACGCGCCGAGACCACCGCAAGCTGCTGGTCGTAGACGGCAAGGTGGCCTTCACCGGCGGGGTCAACATCAGCGACGAGCATGCCCCGATCGCCGAAGGCGGCTCCGACTGGCACGACGTCCATGTGCGCCTGGAAGGGCCGGCGGCTTATCAGGCCGAGAGGCTTTTCCGGTCGGTATGGTTCAAGGAGACGCAGCGCTGGTTCGCCTCGGAAGGCCACCCCGACCATCTGCGGGGAGAGTCGAAAGTCTGGGTCGCCGCCAACGAGGAATTCCTGCACCGCTACCGCATCCGCTCGGCTTACCTGAGCGCCTTGCGCGCGGCGGCCCGCGAGGTGCGCATCGCCAACGCCTACTTCTCGCCCGATCTCCCGACCCGCCTGGCCCTGTCGGCGGCGGCCAAGCGCGGCGTCTCGGTCCGCGTGCTGGTCCAGGGACGCACCGACATCACCTCCATCTGGTACGCGGGGCGCTACCATTACGACTACCTGCTCCGCCACGACGTGCGTCTCTTCGAGTGGATGGGCACGGTGCTGCACTCCAAGACCGCGCTGATCGACCGGCAGTGGGCCTCGGTCGGCTCCTACAACATGGACCGCTGGAGCCTGCTGCACAACTTGGAAGTGAACTTGAACATCCTGGACCCGGATTTCGCCGCCCAACTCAACGCGCGCTTCGAAGGCGACATGAGCCAGGCGCGCGAGATCAAGCTCGACGAGTGGCGGCGGCGTCCGGCGTTCGACAAGATCGCCGAGGCCGTCTGCTATCTATTGACCCGGGCCTTCTGATGGAAAAGCTCATCCGCCGGCTGCCCAAGGCCGAACTGCACCTGCACATCGAAGGCACCCTGGAGCCCGAGCTCATGTTCGCCCTGGCCAAGCGCAACGGCCTGCCGCTGCGTTTCGCCTCGGTGGAGGCGGTGCGGGCGGCCTATGAGTTCGACGGCCTGCAATCCTTCCTGGACATCTACTATGAAGGCGCCAAGGTGCTTACCCAGGAGCAGGACTTCTACGATTTGGCTTGGGCTTATCTGACGCGCGCCGCGGCGATGAACGTCCGGCACGTGGAGATGTTCTTCGACCCGCAGACCCACACCGAGCGCGGCGTCGCCTACGCCGCGGTGCTGGGCGGCCTTTCGCGCGCGGCGGCCGACGCCGAGAACATGGGGATCTCGGCCAAGCTGATCCTGTGCTTCCTTCGGCACCTGAGCGAGGACGCGGCGCTCCGGACGCTCGACGAGGCGCTGCCCTTCAAGGACCGGATCGTGGCCGTGGGCCTGGACTCGGGGGAGGCCGGCAACCCCCCCTCCAAATTCGCCAAGGTCTTCGCCCGGGCGCGCGCCGAAGGCCTGCGCGCGGTGGCCCATGCCGGCGAGGAAGGCCCGCCGTCCTACATCAGCGAAGCGCTGGACCTGTTGGGCGCGTCGCGCATCGACCACGGGGTGCGCTGCCTGGACGACGACGCGGTCGCCGGGCGCCTTGCGCGCGAAGGCGTGCCGCTGACCGTTTGCCCATTGTCCAACGTGAAGCTGAAGGTCTTCAAGGACTTGAAGGACCACAACCTGCGCCGCCTGCTCGACGCCGGGCTGAAGGCCACGGTCAACTCCGACGACCCGGCCTACTTCGGCGGCTACGTCGAGGAGAACTACCTGGCCTGCCTCGATGAGCTGTCTTTGACGAAAGCGGAGCTCGTCACCCTGGCAAAGAACTCCTTCGAAGCGAGCTTTTTGACGCCGGCCGAGAAAGCCCGGCACCTGGCCGAGATCGACCGCGTCGCGGCTTAGCTCAGGGCTTCTCGCTCCTCAACCTTTCCGTGATCCACATCCGCATCAACGTGGAGTAGTTCAGCCCCTTCTGAGCGGCCAACTGCCTCACGGCCTCAAGGGTCTCTTCTTCTAGACGCAACGCGACCAGCAGTCTTGGCTTGGGGAAAACCATCTTCACGGTCTTGACCTTCTTTCCCTCCTGCAAAGAGGAACTCTTATCATAATAGCGCCTAAGTTCCGCATCCGTCGCTCCCGCCCTTTCTTTTTTCGCCATGGTCATCAGTGTGCTGTGTGCTTGCCGTAGCGTCGGCGCTCGGCATGACTCATGTCCCGCGCGGTGATCAACTGGAACACTCCCTTCGCAAGAGAACGAGCCGCTATCATCAAGTAGCGGCCGGCCTCGGTCCTGCCGTAGATCTCATAGATTCCCTTCTCCCTGCCGCGAATGCCCCATCCATGATGATAAAACGCTTCCTCGACTTCGCGAAACGTCAGCCGGTGTCGTTCCCATATATGCTCTTCAGCCCGATCGTCGCAGCGCAGCTCCGCGACCCTCATAAAGCATACACCGTATGACGCTGTATGTCAATGCCGCGAGGAGTAGTCATCCATACTTATACGACTGACCCCCATAAAAAGTTCCCTCCTAAAAAGAGATATCCCCTGCACTCCAGAGCGGAGTACGGGGGATAACTATCTTCTAGAGAAGACTATGGCTTAGAAGCGGTCGAGCCTTTGACGCGCTTCAGCGCGGCCCACGCCCGCGGCCATGGTCGCGGCCGCGGTCGTCGCCGCGCCCCTGCTGCCGGTAGATGATCCGGAAGTAGTACTGGCCCCGGTCGCTGACGATGTCGGTCTCGAGGATCTCGCTGCCGCCCTCCCTCAGGCCGATGAGGTAGATGTTCATCGCGATCTGAGCGCGCAAGTGCTCGCGGAAGGGGCCGCTGCGGTACTCCTGGGAGTCGCGGCGCTGCGGCGGCTGGCGGCGCCAGCCGCCCTTGAAGTAGTCGATCTGGTAGTAATAGTTGAACGGGAAGCCGTCCTGCTTGCGGACTTGGGCCAGGATGACCTTATAGCCGGCGCGCTGGAAATTCTCCACCGTGCGGGCCATCTCCGGCCGGGCGTTGGAGTCGAAGGAATAGTCGGCGCCGCTGGTGTAGCTCTCGATGGAGCGCTCGTCCTCGAAGAACTCGATGGTGAAGCTGTAGTTGAACGGGAAGCCCGCGTCCTTGACCACCCGCGAGACCATGATCATCACGCCGGCGGCGCGCATGTTCCGTTCGGCCTCCGCGCGGGCGCTCTCGGCTTCCGATTGGAACGAATAGCCGCCGCGGCCGTAGGAGCGCTGCTCCCTGCGGCCCGGGCCCGGACGGTCGTGGTCCCGGTCATAGGCGGCTGCGGGGGCCACGGGGACCCCGGCGGGAGACGCCTGGGCGGGCGACGCGCGGATCTCCTGCCAGACCGAAGGGATCTCAGCGGCGCGGCAAAGCGCGGGCGCGAGGACGGCGGCCAAAAGCATCGTGCGTTTCATCATAAGGTCCCCCGATGGTCGGTCTGTTGCGTATGTCATTATAAGCGGCCCGCCCGGAAGTCCCCAGTGTCTTTGGACCCGGCTTGCGCCAGACTTTGGACCCACGGGCATCTAGGTCCCGAATCACCTGGAACTCGGGGCGGCCCATCTGATAAGCTTTTCTCAAAGACGGCATCCAGGGGGATGAATCAATGGCAACTGTGGCTGGCATGGAAGGGATGGTGGGCTTGGACGCGGAGACCCGCGAGATGGTGCTCGAGACCCTGCGCGACTACCGGAAGAAGAAGGTCACCCAGGAGATGCTCCGGGAATTCGACCGGGACAACCACTACCCCGAAGAGATCATGAAGGAGATGTACGACCCCAACCAGGTCTCCATCAACTCGCTGATGATCCCCGTGCAGTACGGCGGCCTGGGCGGAAACTCCTTCGACATCTATCGCGCCTCCGAAGCGCTCGCCCGCCTCGACCTCGGCATCGCCACCTCCGTCTTCGTCACCTTCCTCGGCATGGACCCCCTGATGATCGGCGGCACGCCCGAGCAGAAGGACAAGTGGATCGGCCTGGTCGCCGCCAAAGGGCTCATGGTGGCCTACGGCGCCACCGAGGCCTCCGCCGGCAGCGACCTGCTCCGCCTGCAGACCCGCGCCGAGCGCGTGATGGAAGGCGACAAGGTCGTCGGCTACAAGATCACCGGCAGCAAGCAGTGGATCACCAACGGCGGCGTGGCCGACCTCTTCACCATCCTGGCCAAGACCCCGAAGGGCGTGTCCTGGTTCCTCGTCGAGAAAGGGACCAAGGGCCTGGTCGCAGACAAGCATGAGGACAAGCTGGGCATCCGGCTGAGCAACACCTGCGCGCTTTCGCTCAACGACGTCTACGTGCCGGTCGAGAACCTCATCGGCGGCGTCGAAGGCAAGGGCCTGCGCCAGGCGCAGGCCGTCTTCGGCTACACCCGCGTGATGGTGGCCGCGATGGGCCTGGGCTGCGGCTGGGAATCGCTCGAGCATGCGATCCGCTACAGCCAGGTCCGCTTCGTCGGCGGCCAACCGCTCAGCGCCAAGCAGGGCTACACCCATAAGCTCATCGTCCCCTACGCCGCGCGTCTGGAAGCTTGCCGCGCCTACATCGAAGAGGTCTCCCGCCGCCTGGACTCCGGAGAGGAGGGCCTGCAGACGGAAGGCGCCATCGCGAAGTACCTGACCACCGAAACGGCCAACGCCGCCGCCGACCACGCCATCCAGGCCTTGGGCGGCAACGGCTACTCCAAGGATTTCCCGGTCGAGAAGCTCAAGCGCGACGTCAAGATCACCTGCATCTATGAAGGGACCAGCGAGGTCCTCGAGATGACGGTGTTCCGGACCCGCTGGCAGGACAACCTCAACGCCGACGGCAAGTTCTACGACACGCGCGCCGACGAGCTCGACGCGCTCCACGACACCGCCCCGCTGGTCGGAGCCGAGGCCGCCGCCAACGGGCTGCGCGCGCTCTCCCGGATCCTCAAGGCCTGCTACGACGAGAAGCTCACCCACAACCAGACCATCACCTTCAAGCTGGGCGAGCTGATCACCTACGCCGAGACCGCCTTGGCGTTCTGCCGCGCCGCGGCGGCCGAGAAGCTCTCCGAGGCCGTGGTCTTCGACCGCGAGACCATCCAGGCCATGAGCCGGGTGCATGCGCGCCAGGCGGCCTCTTGGATCTCCAGCGAAGGGCTGCGGCTGGTGGCCTCGGCCTCCGAGCAGGACCCGACCGCGCTCATCGAGACCCTCGGCATCAAGGCGATAGCCTCGGCGCAGAAGGGCGCTTTGGCCGACATGGACCTGGTGGCCAAGAAGCTGACCGAGGCCTTCAAAGCCGACCAGCCCGCCTGACCGCTGGGCAAGGCTTGAAAGGTTGGCGGTGGCTGGCGGCAGCGCTGGCGCTGGGCTCATGCTTGCGCCTCCAGCAAGCCTGGGTCCGTTACGACGAGTTCCTGCCGCAGAGCGCCCCCGAGGAAGGGTACTACGAGATGGCCGTCGCGCTCATCGGCTACCACGTGTTCTCGACGGGGACGCCCAACAACACGCCCACGGCGTGGCGGGGACCGCTCTTCCCGGTGTTAGGAGCTTTAGCGCAGGCGGGAGCGTCCCGACCCCACCCCGGCCGCATCCGCCTAGCCGTCGCCTTGGTCTCCAGCGCTTCGGTGGCGGCGGCCTTCTGTCTAGGGGCCGTCCTCGTCTCGCCGGCCGCCGGCGCGCTGGCGGCATTCGCCGTCGCGCTGGAGCCGGCCTCCGTCTTAGGGAGCCTGGACATCCATGTCTTCTTCGGCTGCGTCCTGCTCTCGCTGGCCGCCGCCGCGGCGCTTTGGGCGGCTCGTCCGACGGCCTGGGGCTCGTTGGGCTTGGGCCTGCTCATCGGAGCCGGCTTGACGGCCAGGGGATCGCTCTTCCCCCTGCCCTTGCTGCTCGCGGCGGCGGCGATCCGCTGGCGCCTGCCCCGGCGCGTCCCGGCGGCGCTGCTCCTGGGAGTCGCCCTGGCGCTGGCTCCCATGGCGCTGCGCAATCGGCTGCGCTTCGGGGTGTTCCTGCCGCTGCCCGACCTTCATGCGGGGGCGGTGGCGCTGCTGGGCGCGACGGCGGGCGAGGACGACCTCAACAGCTTCACGGTGGAAAGGGCGCTCTCGCTGGCCGAGGCGTCGGAACCGGGCTTCGCGCTGCGCTATCGGGGGGAGCAGCGACTGCACGCCGAGATCCTGAGGGTGGCGCGCCGGCGGATCGCCGCGCATCCCTGGCGCTTCGCCGGGATCTGCCTGCGGCGGCTGGGGCTGCTGCTCAAAGCGCTGGCGGCGCCGCTGGCCTTGGCGCTCCTGGCTCTGGCGCTGCGCCCCGGCCGGCCGATGCAAGCCGCGGCCTTGACGGCGCTGGCCTTCGGCGGCTACGCCGTGGCGGGAGGCGGGGCCGACCATCAGGCGGCCGCCTGGCCGCTGCTGCTGACGTTGTCGGCCTGCGGCGCGGCGGCCCTCCTCGATCGTAAAGGTCGGCCGGAGCCCTCCTGGAGCAGGACGCTCGCCGTCGGCCCATGGGCCCTGGCCGCGCTCTACGGCGTCTTCCTGGTCTGCTTAGGGCTTGAGACGCGCTCCTCCGCCGCGCCGGGGCCGGGGCAGGAGCGCGCCCTGGCGGGGATGCAGGTCGTGACGGCGCACTATCGCGATCCGGCGGCGGGCCGGGCCCTCTACGCGCATTGCCTCCTCGACAACGGCCGGCGGCTGCTCTCCATCGGAGACTGCGCTTCGGCCTCTCCTCTGCTGCAGGAGGCGCTGCGCAACGACCACGCCTTGACCGAGGCCGCCGGCCACCTGGAGTCCTGCCGGCGGAGCGATCCCTCTACAGCGCCGTCCCGGCCGCGCGGCCCGAGGCCCAGGCCCACTGATAGTTGAAGCCTCCCAGCCAGCCCGTCACATCGACGACCTCGCCGATGAAATAGAGGCCGGGCGCTTTCTTGGCCTCCATGGTCTTCGATGAGAGCTCGGCGGTGTCCACGCCGCCGCGCGTGACCTCGGCCTTGCCGTAGCCGACCGTCCCCTTCGGGATGAACGCCCAGTCCTGCAGCCGCGCGCAGAAAACGGCGAGCTCCTTCTTAGGAAGGTTCCCCAGGTCGAACGGCTCCGGAAGATAGAGGTCGCAAAAACGCTCCGCCAGACGCTTGGGCACCAGCGCCGCCATCTGGTTCTTGAGCTCCGCCTTGCCGCCTTTGCGCGCCGCGAACCAACACATCAGCTCCTCTCGCGAGAGCGCGGGGATGAAATCTATCCTGACCTCGTCGCCCGCGTTCCAATGGAGGGATGCCTGCAGCGCCGCCGGGCCGCTGAAGCCCGCATGCGTGAAGAGCAGGTTCTCGCGAAAAACGACCCCGTTGGTCGTCATCACCGCGTCGAGCGCGATGCCGGCGAAGCCGTCCAGCTTAGCGCGATCGGCGTCGCTGAAGACGAAGCCGTCGAGCGCGGGCGCGCGGGCGACGATCCTCAGGCCGAACTGCTTGGCGATGTCATAGCCGACCGCGGTGGCCCCGAACTTCGGCAGGGAGAGCCCCCCGGTGGCGACCACGAGCGCTCCGGCCTCGAAGTCTCCTCGGTCCGTCTTGACGAGGTAGCGCCCCCCCGTCCGAGCCACCGAGACGATCTCGCGCCCCAGCAGGACCTCCACGCCCGCCTGGGCGCAAGCATCCGTCAGCATGTCGATGAGCTGCTGGGCGGACCCGTCGCAGAAAAATTGGCCGTGCTTGCGCTCATGATAGGCGATGCCGCGGCTCTCCACCATCGCGATGAAGTCCTCGGGGGTGAAGCGCGACAAGGCCGACTTGGCGAAATGCTCGTTGCGCGAGACGAAGTTCTTCGAAGACACCTCGCGGTTCGTGAAGTTGCAGCGCCCGCCGCCCGAGATGATGATCTTGCCGCCCGGCTTGGCCGCATGATCGAGCACCGCCACCTTCCTGCCGCGCTTGCCGGCCGTCAGCGCGCACATCAGCCCCGCGCCGCCGGCGCCGAGGACCACCGCGTCGAAGGAGTCCACGCCGAGGCGCTAGCCCCGGCCGGCCGTGGAGAGGATCCAGGCCGCCGCGGCGAGATAAGCCGCCGAAAGCACCGCCAGCATGCGCCGATCCATGGCCATGGCCTCTTTCTCGCGGCCCCGTTCGACCATCCAGGTCGTGCGCACGATGACGGCCAAGCCCGCGATCACGAACAGGTAGGCGCCCAGATAGATCTTGTCCATGAGGACGAGGTAGGCGACCTCCGGAAGGTCCCCGTTGAGCGTGATCTGCAAGGCGACGATGGTCAAGAGCGCCGTGATGCCGATGCCGACCCGGGCATCGAGGTGCTTGGGGTGGAACAGGAACATCAAGGCGGCGCAGAAAAGGACGGAGAGGATGGGCAGGAGGAGCTTGATGCTGTAGGTCAGCGCCGGACGGGAGATCGGGATCTCCAGGCGGACCCGCGAGAAGGTCCGGGTGCCGGGCTTGCGCAGGTCGCCGAAGTCGGTGGGATAGACGGTGTCGGCGGCGAAGAACCGGGGCTTGCCGATGTCGAAGCCCGGCAGCTCGAGCTCCGGGGAGACCTCGAGCTCGGCGGGGATGTAGACAAGGTCATCGGAGGTCGCACGCGCGTCCTCGAAATCCACCAGCAGGGTCTGATGGTCGAAAGGGTAGTCGCCCAGCTTGAATTTACGGCTGAAGCGGCCTTGGACCCGGAGGACCTGATACAGCTCCCCGGTGGGAAGGCGCACGGGCTTCTCATGCTCGAGGGCCCGCGCATGTCCCCAGAGCTCATAGGGGTTGTTGAACTCCAGAGTGGCCGCCGGGTCGAGCTTCGGGTCGCGCCAGCGCAGCCAAACGTAGATATCGACGCTGTAGCTGTGCGTCTTGAGGTCGAGGTCGTGGATGTCGTTGAGGTAGGCGCCGACGGTGACGCGCTCGGCGGCTTGAGCCGAGATCGCGCAGAACGTCCAAAACAAAGCCGCGGCCAGAGTCTTCATCACGCTATAATACATTAACATGAAAAGAAACACCGCCCGTTTCGGACTGCGCGCCCTGATCGAGCCCCTGAGCCCGGAGCGCTTCTATCGCGAGCATTGGCCGCGCCGGCCGCTGGTCTCCCACGGGCCCTTGGCGAGGTTCGGCGGACTGTCGCGCATCCCGGAACTCCAGGACGTCGAGCTCCTCTGCGAGGCGACGCGCGGCCCGGTCACGGTCTTCGGTGAAAAAGGGCGCCAGACGAACCTGGAGGACGGGGCCGCGGCTTTCCCCTTCTACGATGACGGCGAGACCTTGTATTTCCGCCGCCTCCAGAGATCGATCCCGGCCCTGGCGGAGCTTGCGGCCTCCTTAGCGCGGGACTTCGGGGTCTGGCCCGAGGATGTGGCCGTGGAGGCCTTCGCCTCCCGCGACGGCTCCGGCACCGCCATGCACTTCGACTCCGAGCAGAACTTCAACATCCAGCTGCGCGGCACAAAGACCTGGCGCTTGGCCGAGAACCGCAGCGTCGTCGACCCGATGCAGAGCTTCGTCGCCGGCCGTCCGCTGCCGGCCGAGCTGAAGTCGTACTCCGTAAGGTCCTATCCGAAGAGGATGCCGAAGGCGGCGCGGACCGTCAGGATGCGCGAAGGCTCCGCCTTGTACCTGCCCCGCGGCTACTGGCATGATACGGTCGTGCAAGGCGACTCGCTGGCCGTCTGCTTCGCGGTCAAGCCGCAGGTCTGGGCCGGCGTCCTATTGGACGTCCTGCGCCGTCGCCTCATCCAGGACCCCGGCTGGCGCCAAGGCGTGTTCGGCCTGGCGGGAGACGCGCGGCGGCGCGCGGCGCTGGAGCGCTGCCTGGCCCGGCTGCTGCCCCCCTTCGCAGAGGCGGCGGACTTGTCCGAAGGCAAGCTCGAAGCCCTGCCGTCGCGCAAAACCCCGTGAACATGGACAGCTTTGGCCTCCATGTTCCCGGACTGATATGGACGAGCCGGTCAAGCCAGCCGTAGTATCGT
>CAZEAE010000062.1:0-16500 GCA_964510095.1 uncultured Elusimicrobia bacterium
ATGCCCGTGGCCAGCCCCTGCCTGAATCCTAACGCAAAATCCGGGCCGTGGATAGTCCTAGCCTCCCGGGCGGGGTGCCAAAACCCGGGAACATGGAAATTCAGGACTTTCATCAGGGCCTTGACGAGGCGGCTTGGATGCCTTATCCTGAGCGCATGCCCGCTCTGGGATTGCGGTATTGCCCGCGCTGCGCCACGCGCGTCAACGTCCTGCATATGAACGTGCTCAAGGGCGAGTGCGAATGCCTTCGCTGCGCCCAACGCTTCGCCTGGAGCTCAGCCCCGGAGGCGCCCGCGGCCGTGGCGAAACCCAGGCCAAGGCAGGTCGCCAAGCCGCGCTGGATCGATACAAAGCCGGCGGCAGGCGGCCTGACGCTGGAGGACCGGCCCCCGTTCTTCCGCACGCGCCCCGCCCGTTTGATCGCCGGCATCCTTACCGGCCTCTTAGGCTTCATGATCTCGAGCAGGCTTGGCATCGTCGATGCCGTCTTCAGCGCGATCGCGGCCGTCCTTTTGGCCGGATTATACCTCCGGCGCCACCGGCTCTCGGTCAGCGTCCTTGCCGGTCAAGTCACGGGTCCGGGAGCCGGCGAGCCCGTCAGCATCCCGGCGGCGGAGATCGAGCAGCTTTACACCGCGCCCAACCCGGCGCAAGCAGGAAGCGCGGTCGCCGCCGACGCCGTCGGCGCCGCGGTCGCCGTCGGGCTGATGGCGGCCTTCGGAGGAGCCTATGTCGGGCCGCGCGGCGAGCCGCCGCGGTTCCATCTATGGGCGCTCCTGAAGGATGGACGCCGCCTCTGTCTGGCCGGCGGCTTCAGCCAGGCGCGAGAGGCGCTCTTCATGGAACAAGAGATAGAACGCGCCCTCGGCATCGCCGACAGCCCCATCGAAGGGGAGATCTAAGGCCCGATATGAGAAAAACGATCCTTCTTGCCGCATGCTCCCTGATCCTCGGCTCTTCGGCCCGTGCCGCCGAAGTCGCCGGCACCGTCGTTCGGCTTCTGGAGCCCCTCAAGCTCATCGGCGCCGCCGACTGGGGCAAGGACGGCTACTTCAGGCTCAAGTGGACGCACAACGCCCCGGAACGCTTCCTCGGCGTCGACGTCCTGCCCGATCGGCGCCAAGTCTGGGTCGCGTCGGCCGGCTACCCCGCCGAAGACATCAAGATCACCGTTCTAGACGCCCACGGCGAGACCGCGGAGCGGACGAAGCTGCACACCGGGTTCAAGAGCTTCAAGCTCCTCGACATGGGGAAGAAAGACCCGCTGGTCATCGTCTGGGACGACCATCAGCTCCGCTGCTTCGACAAGGCCGGTTCGCTCAAGTGGGATTTCTCCCCGCCGAAGTCGTCCCCCAGCGGCTACGCCGTCGTCGGGCAATCGGCGGGCGGCCCCCTGCTCGTCGCCTCCTATCAATACGGCGAGGCCGGCCTTCGGGCCGTCGGCGCCGAAGGCAAACAGGCCTGGCAAGCCCCGGAGGTCCCTCGAGCCGGCTGGGTCTCGACCGCGCAGCTCGACGGCAGGACTCTCATCGCCGCCACCGACGGCGTCGGCAAGACCTACCTGACCGACCTCAAGGGCCGCATCGTCGAGCGCATCACGAGCGAGGGCAACAGCGACCGCGTGCTCTTCGACGGCTCGAACCGCAAGGACCAGAGGATGTACGTGCTCGACTCCGGCTTCGACTCCTGGCGCCAAAAGATCAGCGTGGCCCATTCCACGGGAGCCGTGAAAAAAGAAGGCAGCCGCTGGGAAGGATTCCCTTCGGAGGACCTGGGCCGCATCACCGTCACCGCCTACGCGCTCGGCGACTTCGACGGCCCGGGCCGGCGCCAGCCCGTGGTCGGCACCGACAACGGCTGGGTCCTGCTGCTCGACCAGGCCGGCAAGATCGTCAGCGAGACGCGCCTGCGCGGCAAGATCTCCTACCTGGGCGCCCTCGACCTCAGCGGCGACGGCAAAGACGAGCTCGTCGTCGGCGTCGAGGGCTACTCCGGCAACGTCCTCGTCTTCACGCGCCCGACGCCCTGACGCCTATTTCTTCTTCTTGAAGATGACGTGGGGCTCGATGAAGTCGAGCAGGCCGTTGACCGTCATGATGCCGGCGGTGATCCAAAGGGCGGTCGCCGTCGGCACCGCCGACAGCATGAAGCCGAAAGCCAGCACGCCGACTATCGAGAAAGCCAACTGATAGAAGAAGATCGAGGAATAGATCTTCCCCATGCTCTCCGGATGCCGCTGGCCGATCACCCTCTGGGTCAAGCTGGCCCAGATGACCATGGCCGGACCCTGCAGAAGAAGAGAGAGGCCCATCGCCGCCACCGAGCCCCAGAGCCCGGCCGAGAAGAAAACGCCCCAGTAGGCGAACCAGCCCAGGCCGTGGAGCCAGGAGCTCCAGCGCCCCTGCCGCTCCAAGGCGTCCAGCCCGCCCAGCGCCACGCGCTTGGCCTCGCCGGAGAGCTTGCCGAAATGCTTCTGCGACCAAGCCGTCAAGGATCCGTTCAAGCCCGTGCGTTCGAAAAGCTCTTCCATCTGAGCCGGGGTCCGCGTTCCCTCGAACAGCTGAGCGTTCAAGGTCTTCGAGAGCTCCGCCAGGACGTCGTTGTTGAAACTTCGCGCCGTAGGCGCGAAGTCCGGCATGGCCGTCCATGACTCTTGGTAGCGCGACAGCACCGCCGCCGGGGCCGAACGCAAGGCCATGCCGCCGCTATTCAACCGTTCCTGAGCCAGCGCCGGCTCCGCAAGAGCCAGCGCGACGCGGAAATCCGCCGCGACCTTCTCCAGCCTCATCTGCGACCGGTCGCGCAGCATCGTCATCGCCAAAGCCGACAAGCCCATGCCCAAGGATGAGACCGCCAAGTAAAGGCCGAAGGCGCCGGCCTTGCTGGTCAGGCCCTCCAGGAACGCGCCGATGAGCGGCACGCCGTTGAGCCACGGCAACGCCGTGCTCACCGTGCCCAGCACGGTATCGATATAGCGCGGCAGGACGGTGAAGATCAAGGAGTCGCCCGTCATCACGGAGAGCGTGGAGAAAAGCAGGTAGATCTTCAGGAAGCGGTCGGACCATATCAGCCGCAGGCCTTCGAGCAGTTCCTTGACGATCCGGCGCTGAGGCACGACCTTGACGGCGTAGCCCTGGAAATCCAAAGGCATCACGACCGCGGCGGGATCGCCCACCACCTCTACGAGCAGGGTCGGCACGCCGCCGATGCGCGCCGCCGTCACGCCCTTGACCCGCTGGTCCGCCTTGAGCTCGTCGGCCAGCTCGCGGCGGGCCTGCAGGAGGTCGTCGCGCGGGATCTTGAGGAATAAGCCGTACCCCACGGCCACAACGGCCAAGAGGACGCCGTAGACGCCGTAGGAGAGGGCGTTGCCGGCCAGGAAGCCGTACTTGGCGTCCATCAACCCTATGAAAGAGCCCGCCAAGAGCGGCCCTATGACGCCGACGACGTTCATGACCAGGTTGGAGACGGCGTTGGCCCGGTTATAGGAGCTCTCGTCGGGGCCCAGGATCCGGTTGAAGGCCACCGAGCTGGCCGTCATGCCGGTGCTCTGAAGGAAGCCGGCCACGACGATGATGGCGAGGAAAGAGCCGAAGAAGATGTAGCCCTGGAAGAAGAGCAAAGGCACGGCCAGCATCAGCACGGCCCGCCCCAGGCTCGTCCACACGATGACCTTATGGGCGGAGGAGCGGTCGACGTAGGGGCCGGTCATCAGGCTGGAGGCGGCCTGCGACGCCCAGTTGCCGGCGCGGTTGTAGCCCATGTGCGAGGCCTGGTCCGGCGTCGGCACGACCAGCTTGGGCAGGGCCGTGTAGTGGAAATTGACGCCGAGGGTCAGGAAAGCCTGGCCCAGGGTGTATTTCCAGAACTCTCTGTTGCGGTCTTCATCGGGGAGCACGCGAAAAAGGCCCGACGCCTTCTTCCATACGGCCCGAAAAAAACCGCCCCGGTCGGATCCAGCCGGGACGGCATCCTTCGGGATGGAGAGCTTGGCAAGCGGCGGAGAGTGGTTGCGCGCCGCGTCGAGGGCCTCCGACATATCGAAGAGCCGGTCCATGCGCTGCTTGGTGTCGGGATGCGTCAGGAAGAGGTCAAAGAGGAAGTCGTCGCCCTTGCCCACCACCCACTCCGCTGCGGCGTCCATCTTGGGCAGAGCGCCGGCCTGATGGAGCTGCTCGAGCGGGTTGACGGTGAACAGGTGCGCGGTGGCCGCGAGGATCGGCAGGCGCGAGGCGGGCATGGCGTATTTCGGACGCGGCCGCCAGGTCGTCAGGAGGCCCAAGGCCAAAGCCAAGGCCTCGGGATCGCCGCTGAGCTTGGCGCCGTCCTCGTCCGCCTGCCCCTCGTTGCTGCGGGAGGCCGCCATCTGAGTGATCTGCAGGACGATCGGCCCCCAGAGGGCCGCGAAGACCCTCAGCAAGGCGGGCAGCGACCTGAGCACGACACCCGTGCTGATCGGGTCCAGGGCATGCTTGCGGTCCTCTTGGCCGGGCGGCTGGCGCCGGCCCAGGACGCGGTCCCAGAGCCGCGCCGCCGCGGCTTGGGCGTGGCCGACGGCCCACATGACGCCGTAGGAGGCGAAGGCGACCCCGGAGGAGACCGCGCCGGCCACCGAACCGATGAGCATGTGGCGGTCCATCACATGGCTGAACTCGTGGGCCAGCACGCCGCGCAGCATGCGGACGCCCAAGGCCTTGAGCTGGGCCGAATCCGCCCGCAGCACCGCTTGAGCCGCCTCGCGCGGCGCGGCCTCTTTGGGCACGCCGGGGATGGAGCCGGCGATGGCCTTGCGGAAGGCCTTGTAGGGCTTCCCGTTGGGATCGACGGCAGCCAGCAGGCGTACGACGCCCGAGCGCACGGCCTCGGGCTCCAAGGTCATCTCCTTGATGCCCACGGTCACGCCGACGAGCGCCTTGAACGGGCTGCGCCCCGTCGCGTAGGCGTTGGGAGCCTCCATCGGGTCGTTGACCATCTCCGGCATGGGGATGGGCTTCTTCCCATCCTGGGCGCGCTTGGCGTTGATCGACCCGCGCAATTCCTTCATGATCCCGAAGAACTCCGGGTCCTGAGCCTCGTCGGCGGGCTGGGTCCTCATGATCTTCTTGATGATCCAGGTGGCGAAGAACAGCGGGACCGCGGCCAGCGCAGCGGCGATGGCGGTGTTGGTCAAGAGCGCCATGTAGCCGAAGATGCCGGCGCCCATGACGAAGCCCATGGCGGCCATGGACCCCAGCAAGAGGAAGGTCTTGAGCCGGTAGTGGAACTGCGGCCACTTCGGCGCGTCATCGGCGCGCACAGCGGGGTCCTCCAGCGGCGCGACGTTGCTCGAAGGCGCAGGGTCCGCCTTCGGCAGCATCTTGCCCAGCAGCTTCTCGGTCCAGACCGCGGCGCGCTCCGGCGCGAAAGCCAGCACGAGGAAGCTCAGCGGGCTGGCAAAGGCCGTCGCCGCCGTGAAAGCCAAGAGTCCCAGGTAGAGCGTGTCGAAGTTGAGAAGGTTGCCCAGAAGGTTCTTCCAAAGCGGCTTGCCTTTCTCCCAGCCCCATTGGCGGCTGCCGAGGAAGTTCCAAGCCAGGAAGGCGGGGGTGGTGTACACGGCGCCGTAGCCGGTGAGCAGGGTGAAGACGACGCCGATCATGACCCAGTTGAAGCTCGGGAAGCGCAGCTTCTTCATCGTGCCGGGAACCGAGAAAGGCGAGCCGGTCTCGGCCGAGTAGATGAGGCGTCCGAGGAAGAAGGCCACCGTCGTCATCACCGGCAGGGCCATCATGCCCGCCATCGCGCCCGCGCTGATGAGCCCGGCGGCGCCCGCGCCGAGGGCCAGAGGGATCACGGTCAAACCGGCCCAGACCATCGTGCTGTCGAGGAAGCTCGTCGCGCCGGTTCGGCTCAATAGGCTGCCGCTGAGCAAGCCGACGACGGGAAGGGCGGCCGCGGCCGCATGGGCGGCGGTCAGAGTCACGGCCAGGCTGGGCACGGCGATGGCCGCCGCGCCCAGATAAGCGCCGATGGCGCCGTCGAGGAGCCGCTTGACCTTGGCGAGCCGGGGCGAGTCGCGCAGGGAGAGCCGGTGGCGCGCGTAGAGCGCGAGGGGCAGCAGCAGGACGCCGGAGCTCACCGCCCAGACGGCGGCGACCGGGACCAAGCCGAAGACGGCCGGCAGCAGCGCGGCGCCCAAGGCCTGGACGCCGATGACGAGCCCGGCGGCGCCGCCGACGCGCAGCGCGGCGAGCAGGAAAGCAGCCGCGGGCCCGCGGGGAGCCTTGCCGGGGGTCTTGGTCGAAGGAGCCGAAGGCGGCGCGGGCGGGGTGACGGAACCGGAGCGCTCGCCGGCGGGCTGGAGGTCGTTGATCGGCGAAGAAAGGGTGCCGGCCGGCGGCAGGATGTCTCCGGTGTCGTCGGAGGTCTTGGCCGCTTCAAGGCCGAGGATGCGGTCCATGATGCTGAAGCCGGAGGCGCGGGCCTGGCCTTCGGGCATGGCGGCAAGCGTGTCGGCCGGCAGCGAAAGGCTTTCCTTCTGGCCGAGCAAGCCCGACAGCGGCGGCGCGGCGGGCGCGGCGAGCAGGGAAGCCTGAGCCTGAGGGATCTCGGAGAGGAGAGCGGCGCTGGGAAGCTCGAGCGCGGCGGCCTGGGCGGCGGCGGAGAGGCCGGGCTGGACCTGGACGCCGGCCTTGATGACGGCGGAAAGCGTGGTCTGCAGGGTGGCCGGGGTGACGGCGCCGGGGGTCATCTGGAAGGGCGACACGCCGTTGCGCGCTCCGCCGACGGGCGCGCCTTGGACCTTGAACCCGGCGGCTTGCGCGGGAACGATGACGGAGGCCGCGGCGGCGTAGCTGGCCAGTCCGGGAGCGGTGAGGACCAGGATGGCGGAAAGGATGGCCGCTATGGACTTGGTCACAGTGGCCCATTATAGCTAGCGGCGGCTAGCGCCCAGCGGGTCCTATGGCCTACGGAGGAAGAGGCATTAGGCCCAGGCCGGATGGCCCCGGGGGCCTACCTCAGCGCGAGGCTGACGCGCAGCGCGGCGTCGACGCGGGCCATATACTCATCAGGCAAACTTGCATGGGTCGACTCCAAAGCGGCTTGGGGCGCCGTCGTCACGGACCCGCAGTCGACTACGGAATCCTTCTTGAGGCCGGCCACCCCCTTCGGAACAGGCACATGCACCGGCAGGGCCCTTCCGGCGTCATGGCGGATGGAAGCGATTATAGTGTCCCGTGAAAATCGGTTCGCGAGGTCATTCTGGATGATCACTCCCGGCCGAGTCTTCAGGATCGACGCGCCGCCTAGGGCGAAGTCATACCAAACGATGTCGCCTCTACGCAAAGCCATGGTCAGGCCTCTCCCCTGCGCTCACGCTCCGCCCAGGTTCTTTGGGAGACCGCCCACATCTCCCGTGCCGATTTCTCGTCCGCCTTCCTGTTCTTAGGGTCGGCGTAATACTTGACATAGGCCGCCTCCATCTCCACGTCTTCCTTTTGCTTGAGATAGACCTCCAGAGCTTCGCGCACCAAGCCGCTATATGTACCGCCGCCGCTCGACACCAAACCGATCAGCTTCGCGTCGAGGTCTTTAGGCAGGCTGACAGCGCGTTTAACGACTCCTTTGGTATGACTGATATTCATACCAGTAGTATAACCAGTCAAGCCAAAGAAGTCAATCATCACTCTTTATACGACTAAGGGTGGGATTTTGTTCCCTGCGCCTAACGAGCTCGTCGGAGCTCGGCCAGGACGCGGTCGTAATACTGCCGCAGCGGGTCGGGGCGCCCGCGCATCTTGTCCCAGAGCGTGAAGGGCGGCGCCTTTTCCGCTTCTCCGGCGTCAACGACCCAGGCCTGGCGCTTGGGCTGTGCGACGGTGCGGCCGATCATGATGTTGGAAGACATCCTGACCTCATCGGTGAGCTTGATCCGGGCCTCCACCAGCTGGTCGAACAAAGCCGCCACCAGAGCCAGGTCCCGGCGCGGGGCGTCTTGCACCGTCTCACCGTAGACGCGCTCCTGGATCAGATAGGCCACGGGCTCCTTGCGCTGGCTGACCCGCATGGAGCCCATGCGCACGACCTGCGGCGCCAGCCCCAAGGCCGCCAGCGGCGCGCGGTGGCGGGTTTCCCGGTCGCGTTCCGACCGGCTTCCGCCAGGCTTGAAAGCGCCGGCTTGGTTGAAGAGCGTGACGAGATGGTCCTGGGAATCGGGGTGGATGAGCACATCCTTGAAGCCGCCGCCGTCCAAGTACTCGGCGCGCCGGCCGTCGAGAGTCCAAGCGGCTCGGCGATTGGCCCCCGGCACGCCGTCGAAAAGAGCGGCCGCTTTCAGCGCCGAAGATTCCGCGGTCGAATCGGGGCCCGAAGCGGATTCCCCCTGCGCCTGCGGCGAACGCGCCGTCCCCACAGGGGACGGCGTCTGTAAAGGCGGCAAAGGCGCGATCGAAGACAACGCCTGAGCGGAAAAGACGGCGGGCACGACCTGAGGCGCCGGGGCCGGGGCGATCAGCGAAGCCGACAGGCGCGGCGCCGACAAGGTCGGGGCCAGCGAGACGCCGGCTCCCCCCACCCCGGCGGCGCCGTTGAGGCTGCCAGCGGCTCCGCTGATGCCGGAGCCGACCTTGGTGTCCAGGATCGGCACGTCCTTGACGCCGGCGGCACTAAGAGGCGCAGCCGCCAGGACGAGCGCTAAGACGAGGAGCCGGGGGCTAAGGCCCATACCGGAAGGATAACAGGCGAACGGGCTTTTCGCCAGGTTTAAGGGTGGCGGACTTTGAAGGCGGCGAGGACCTGGCGCAGCGTCGTGCGCGGCGTGTCGTAGCGACAGAACCACTGGTCGCCCAGGCGCGCCATGGCGTCGACGGCCTTGCGCACGACCGGCAATTCCATCTCGGAGACGAAGAGTATCGAGGGGCCGAAGTAGAAGCGCAGGCCGAGCTCCTTGAAAGCGGCCTCGAACCAGGACGGGGTCGCGGCCAGGATCGAGAACTGGCGGCCGTCGGCCAGACGCACCTCGACGGCGGCGCTGCAGCGCTCGGGCTGCCCTTCCAGCTGGGTCAGCTCGATGGCGACCACCTTCAGCTCGCTCACTTCTTCCTCCCCCGCTTCTTGGCGGGCTTGGGCGCCGTCTCTTCGAGAGAACGGTAATAGCGCAGCCAGAAACCGCCGTTCTCGATGGCCATGGCCTCCACGGCTTCGCCGATGGTCTCCTGGTCCAGGCGGCGGACGATCAAGGACGGGGCGCCGAAGAAGTAGCGGTCTTTGCCCTCCGCGATGATGCGACGAGGGTCGTCGGGCGTGGCGACGATGAATGAGGAGTACCCTCCGTCCTCCAGGCCCACCCGCAATTCCGTCCGGTCGGCCTCGGCGTTGAGCTTCTCCAAGGACACCGCAGGCGCTATGGACCGGATCTTGGGTATGGCCATGAAATCGATTTTACTTCTTTTTCGGGAATAGAGGCGATAACGCGGCGTTGACGGCGCGGGGCAGGTAGAGCTGCCCGAGGACGACGAGCACCGAGAGAACGGCAAAGGAGGCGTTGATCGCCCAGAAGACGTCGCTCTGGTGGATGGCGGCGATCAGGTGCAGCAGGCTTCCGGCGGCCACCAGGCCCGGGTAGAGAGGCGAGACGCCCTGAGGCGCGCGGCCTTCCTTGCGGTAGAGCTCGAGGTTGGCGCGGATCTGAGGGATGTTCATGATAAGCAAGAGCGCCATCGCCCCCATGAAGATGCCGGAGGCCAAGGGGCCGGCGGCGATCGGCAGGAAGGCCGCGGCCGCGATAGCCCCGCCGATCAAGAGGGCCTTCTTCGTCGAGCCGCCGATCTGCAGCAGGACCGTCAGACTGGCGGCGATGCCGGCCACGTTGGACCCGATCCACCAGGCGTCGGCGCCGCGCAGCACGGAGGCCGCGGTCAACAAGCACGAGGCGGCGAACCAGAACAAGTAGCTGCCCACGGCCAGGTCCTTGGTGCCACGGCGGCCCAACCGGAAGTTCTTGATGATCTGCGGTATCCCGATGATCGTCAAGAGGCCGGTGCCGGCCATGGCCGAAGCGTCAGGGTGGCCCAGCAGCCAAGGGATGGCGATGGCCGCCGCCGCGCCGGCGCCGCCCGCGGCCCAGCGCGAAGCGGCCGGGCTTAAGCCCGAGCGCTTGGCCGGGGCTTTGACGCCGGCCAAGACGGCCTGCAGGATAGCCAGCGAGCCGGAGGCCCCCTTGAGGCTCAGCCGGCGGACGTTGGCGGGCAACGCCTCGTCGCCGGCGTCGCCCACCGTGTAGGCTCGGGCATCCGGGAATGCCAGCGCCATGGCGGCGTCTCCGCCGCGCGGCTTGAATTCGTCTCCGACGATGGCCAGCGTCGTCTCCGAGACGCCATGGCCGCGCGCGCGCATGGCGGCGTAGGCCAGCTTCAGGCCCTGCCCTTTGTCGAACTTGCTGAAATACACGAACTCGCGATAGTGGAGGACGGGAGCGGCGATGCCGGCGATGACGAAGCGCTCCGAGAGCTCCTTGGCGAAAGCGGCGCCGCGGGGGTCGTCCTTCTTGAACTTGACCAGGAACTGGGCGGGGTTATCGGCGACGATGGCGACTTCCTCGGCTCCCAGCCCCTGCCGGGTCCGAGTCTCGTTCAAAAGCGCGGTGATGACCGTCTTCTCGGCGGGCGTCCAGTCGGAGCTCAGCGCGCGCTCAGGCTCTCCCTTTTCATCGAAGAGGACGAGCTCGCCGCCGACGCCGCCGGAGAAGAAGAGGTTCCTGCGCAGCTCCGCGGGGATCTGGGCGACCAAGGACTGATAGACGGTGGTCGGAAAAGGCGCGTCGGCCGCCTGACGGTCGAAGTTGCGCGAAGTGGCTAGGACGACCGGCAAGCCGGCCTTGAGCAAAGCGACGATGCCCGCCACGACCTCAGGCCGAGGCTGATCGCTCAAGCCCGTCGCCCCGCGGTCGACCAAGGTGTTGTCGTAGTCGAAGACGACGGCAGACGGCGTGTTGCGGGCGAGGTCGCCGAGGAGGTCGGAGTCCGAGACCGGGCCCGAGGCGTCGCCCTGCGGTCCGCGGCCGAGGAAGAGCGCGTCAAGGGCGATCTGCCGGCCGTTGTCGGCCGGGGCGGCCTGGAGGTCGGCGACGCCGAGTTGGATCTGGCCAAGGGCGCTGGGCTGGCCGAGCGCCGGCGTGAGAACCGGGGCTTCAAGAGCGGGGGCGGTGAGCAGCGAAGGCGCGAGACCGGGCGTCAGGCTGGGCGAAAGCCGCAGCGGCGAGGCGCTGAGCCCGCCCAGGGGCACCGGTGCCATGCGGACGACGGGAGCGGAGCCGGCCAGTCCGGTGCCAAGGACCAGCGAGGCGGCCTGAACTGGTGAGGCGAAGGCCAGCGAGGCGGCCAGCAGCCCGCTCAACAACAGTCTGGGGCTCATTTCTTCTTGTGGTTGAAGAGGGAGTCGGCCAAGCCGGGCAGGAGCTTGGGCACGAAGGCGAACAGGATCCCGGCGACGACGGCGGCGATGCCGATGGGGATCAAGACGGCGGGGAAGGCGGGAGTGAAGAGGCCGACCAAGAGGCTGGTGACGGCGAAGCCCAGCGAGATGGCGGCATTGAAGAGCGAGCCTTGGATGGCGATCATCGAGTCGGCCTTGTCCTTGGGCACGCGGCTGAAGAAATAGCTGGTCAGGGCGACGAAGGCGGGGCCGTAGAAGAAGCCCAAGGTCAGCATGCTGACGAAGAGCAGCGGAACGCTGCCCCAGGACAACAAGGGCAGCAGGATGGCGGCCAGGCCGACTCCGAAGAAGCGGATCCAGCCGCGGTTGGTGAGCTTCTCACTGACAGCCATCAAAGCGGCCCCGATGACGGCGGCGGCTATCGAGGCCAAGATGTTCCCGGGGAACAAGCCCATGTAGACCCAGGTGGAGCCCAAGGCGAGGACAGCGGCCTGGACCAGGCGCTGGGCGCCGAAGCGGCCAAGGAAGGGCAGGCGCAGCTCGGAGAGCTTGGCCTGGCTGGAGCCGGAGATGAGCTGGCCGAAGAACAAGGCGCCCATCAACTGGCCCAGCAGCAAGGTCTTGCCGGCGGCGCCGGCCAGGGCCTGGGCGATCAGGGGCAGGCTGAAGGACTGGAGCGGATAGAAGATGAAGGCGGCCAGGGAGACGGCGAGGACGGCGTAGCGGAGGCTCTTCTGGGCCCAGAGGTCTTTGAACCCCTGGGTGCGCGACAGCCCGTAGACGAGGGCGAGGATGGCGGGCAGGACGGTGTGGACGACGGGGAAGAGGGCGGCGGCGCCGGCGAAGAGGACGGCCTCTTTCCAGTATTTCTTGGCGAAATCCTTCAGCGCGGAGGCCTTGGACTTGGCCGACTCGGAGAAAGAGACCTTGACCTTAGGCGGGGCTTGAACGGCGCCTTCGACGACGTTGGGGATGGTCTTCCAGATGATGGGCAGGACGATGACGGCGTGGACGGCGGCGGAGATGTAGTAGGGCAGCATGGGGTCCCAGTGCCCGACGTAGCTGCCGACGCCGATGATGAGGCCGAGGATGGCCTGGACGGCGAGGTAGTTGAGCATGCTCAGCGCGTTCATGCTGCCCAGGCGCTTGCCGGAGAAGCGCTTGAAGTAGATGCTCTCGGTGGTCATGATGGATGAGAGCAGCCAGCCGTTGGCGACGGAGGCGACGAGCAGGGTGGCGAAGTTGAGGGCGCCTAGACCGGCGAAGGCGGGAAGGGCGAGCGAGAGCACGATACGCACGACGGTGTTGACGGCCATGGCGTTTCTGGCGGAAAGCTTTTTGGCGATCAAGCCGTTCAAGGGACCGGTGGCGATGGCGGCCAGCGGGCCAAGGGCCATCAAGGCGCCGAACAAGGGGACGCCGACGACGGGGATGGCGATGAAGGGATAGGCGATGGCGGTGAGGAGGAAAGCGACGATGGAGGCCGTTCTCTGGGAGAACATGCCGATGATGGCTTTCTTCTGGAAGCCGTCGGCGCCTTCGACGGCGGGCTTGGCGACGGCGGCGAGGATCTCCTTGGCGGCGGCTTCGCCTTGGGTAGGCCAGACGAAGGAGCGGGCGACGCGGGGGTCGGCGTAGCCATTGACGGAGAGGGTGAGGGCGCCGGGGGCGCCCAGCGCCAGGACGGAATCGCCGATGATGAGGGTCTTGGAGGCTTCTATAGAGGAAGACGGGAGGAGCTTGACGAGCTTGGAAGCGGTGGGCTGGAGAGCCTTAGGGGCGATGCGAACCACGTCCTGCAGGCGCTCGATGCGCTGGCTGTTCTTGGAGAGCAGGGCCAAGGGTTCGATGGGGTTGGAAACGGTGACGGCGGTCTGGGCGTTGCCGACCTTGTCGAAGATGAGGACGGAGCCTCTGTTGGCGACGGCGAGGGTGAGCTTCTGGGGAGCGGTGAGGTTGAGGGTGGCGATCTCGCCGGAGAGGTTGGAGATAAGAGCAGTCTGGACGCCGCTGTTGGCGGCGGCTTGGAGGTTCTGGCCGATCTCGGCGGAGATGGGGTTAAGAGCAGAAACGGCGACGAGAGCAGGGCGCTCGGCGGCGAGGGAGGTGAGTATCTCGGCGGCGTGAGCCTGAGAGATCGCCGGCATGCTAAGGATGAGACCTTGGTCGGCAAGAGCCTTCAGAGCGGTCCGCTTAATCTCATATTCGGCGGCGTTGCCCTGGGGATTAGAAGCGGCGACGGCTTGGAGAGCAGGGTGGGCGACGGGGCCGCGGGTGGCGAGCTGGCTGATGGCTTCAGTGCGCTTGGCGGCGGGCTGAGCGGCATCGCTGGCGGTGGCTTGGAGTTCTTCGTTGGAGGCGGCGGGCGCGGCAGCGACGGAAGGCTGGAGCGGGGTGGGAGCGTTGGCTTGGCCGGAGAGATCGGCGATGTCGCCTAATTTTCTAGAGGAGCCGGTGAAAAGAGAAGTGAGGATGGAGGCGCGGTCGCTGTTGCCGTGAGCGGCTTCAAGCTGCTGGGCGCTGGCTTCAAGGAGGCCTTGGGAGGTGACGGGGACTTCGGCGGAACCGACGGGCGCGGGGGTGAGCGTAGGAATGATGGAGGGCGTCAGGCCGGGAGCGGAGAGGAGCCCGGGGGCGACGTTGAGAGAGTTGAAAGAAGGTGAAAGAGCGGGCGCGTTGAGAGTCGGGGCTCCGGCTGAGAAAGGCACGGCGGTGATGATGGGGGCGCCGTTGACGGGGATGCCCCTGGGACCGGTGATCGTGGCGGCGAAGGCATGGCTGGCTTCAAAGCCGGGGGCGAGGCCCGCGAGGATGAGGGCCAGGAGGCCGGCGATGGAGCGACGGAGGAGGATTTGCATCTAATAGGATTATATCAGCGGGGGGCGTCCGCCCCCTGGGTCCTAGGGGTAGGGCAACGGCGTCTTTCGGCCTAGGGGGTTTGGGCCCCCGACCTAGAGCCGCCGCGCCAGCACCTTCCGGAACCTGATCCCGCCCTTGGCGAACTGCAAGGCGATCGGGCCCTCCCGATGCCTTTCGTCGCGCATGTCGACGGTGACGACGCCGTTCAACTTGATCACGAGGCGGGGCCCCTGGGCCAGGATCTCGTACTTGTTCCACCGGCCCTCCGAATCGACGACGGCCAGCGGCGGCGCGACGTTGGTGATGGCGCCGGTGCGGCCCGACTGGTCGGGCCGCGAGTCGAAGATGTTGGCCTCGTAGCAGGTCGCGTCATCGATCTTGGCCGGGGCCGAGCAGCGCATGAAGACGCCGCTGTTGGTGTCTTTGTCCGCGAAGAACTCCACTTCCAGCTGGAAATCGCGGAAGGATTCCTTCGTGACGAGCATGCCGCCGCCCGCATCGGCCTGAACGGAATCGCCCGTCAACGTCCAATTGGCGTCTCCCGTCCGGTTCCAGGAGTCTAGAGACGTCCCGTCGAACAGGACCTGCACCGGGGCGACCGGCTCCGAGACAGGGGCGGGGGTGGTCTTGCAGGCCGAGACCAGCAAGGATGCGGCAACGAAGGCGCCCGAAAGAAGGTCGTTCATTCTATTGTCTCCTGACCGTATCTATTCGACTTCAAAATCGCAGGCACATGGCCGCGCTCCAACGCGTCTCGCTCAAGCGCGGCGCGGGCTTAAAGGAGCTGTCATGCTCCTCGCTCCAACCGATCTTGAGCGACACGCTCCGCGACAGGGCGGTCTCGGCACGCAGTTCGGTCGCCAGCCGGTAGTTCTCGGGATCGCCTCCTTTGGGGACGAAGACCGCGTCCGCGCGCAAAAGTAGGGCGCTAAAGGCCGGCCCTTTCAAGGACATCCGCCCTGCCGGCAACCGCCGGCCGTTGGGCAGCTTCCTGAGCTCGCGGGAGAAGCGCGCTGCATAGGCTCGGCTCATGGCGGGCTTCGGGATGTCCATGCGCAGAAGCCCGTTCTGGGGGTTTTCCAGGGCCGCCGCGGGGCTTGCCGCCGCCAAGGCCAGGACCGTCAAGAGCGCCGCTTTGTTCATGCAGACAGTCTACCAGGCGTCTATCATTGTGTATATTGGAATTAGTTAAATGCTAATATTGTCTAAAGTAGAACAATAGAGCGGTCATGGCTTCTCTCGACAATCTCAGACATTTCGTCGCCGCCGTGGACAACCTGGGCGTCATCAAAGCCTCCGAGAAGGTCTTCATCAGCCCCAGCTCGATCACCCGGTCCATCCAATTGGTCGAGGCGGAGGCGGGGGCCTTGCTCTTCGACCGGGTGGGAAGGAACGTCCGCCTTAACCGGGACGGCCGCCGGTTCTACGCGCGCGCCAAGGTGGTGCTGGAAGGCTGGGATGGGTTGTTCCGCGAAAAGGGCCCTGGGGCCCTGAGCGGCCACTACCGCATCGGGGCCAGCCACTTCCTCTGCGAGCAACTCCTCGCGCCGGCGGCCGGACGGCTAGCCCGAGGTTTTCCGGCCGCGAGCTTCGAGGTCTGCTCCCTCGACTCCCACGTCCTGGCGCGCAAGCTCCACTTAGGCGAGTTGGACATGGGCCTGATCGTATCGCCCAAGCTCTCCGACGCGCTCGAGGGGGTGGACATCCTCTCGGGGCAGCTCTATCTCTGCGGCGGCCGGCGGCACGTCCTGGCCGGCAAGCCGTTCTCCGCCGTCAAAGCGAGGATCGGCGCGCTGCCGGCCATCATCCACAGACCGAGCGACTCGATTGAGCGCTGCGACGCGCATCCGATGTTCCAAAAGCACGGGATCAAGCCGAAGATCCAGATGTATTGGGACTCGGACCGCTTCGCCTTGGGCATCCTGGCGGCCAACGGCCACTGGTCGATGCTGCCCGATCTGGTGATCGACTCGGACCCGCGGGTGGTGAAGTTCGCGCATCCCAAGGACTGGTACGCGAAGTATAGGATAAGCCTGGTTTGGAACCGCCAGAAGACGGTGGCGGGCCTCAAAGAGGCCCTGTTGGGGTCGCTCAAAAAGCGGTCTGAGTGGAAGTGATAGGCTGACGAGGATGGCGGTGTTTGCCGGTTCCGTTGAATGTGACACGTTGAATATGAGCTCTGTAGCAGAAAAGTAGAAATGTCCGCTAGTAGCCGCCAGTAGAAATGTCCGG
>CAZEAE010000063.1:0-16209 GCA_964510095.1 uncultured Elusimicrobia bacterium
AGTGTCAACAGATCGGAGCCTTCGAATGTTTCATTTTGAACTGGACAGGACAGCCATGCTATCGAGCGTCCTGAACAGCCCGCGCGCCAGCGCATCTTCTTCCGCTCGCCGAAGGCCTTTCTGGGTACATTCCAGATACGTACCCAGAAAACTACCCAGAAGATCATGCTGGCGATCGAGAAGAACGCCAACGTCACCCGTGCGGATCTGTCGCGTTTGACAGGGATCAGCGCTGACGGGATCAAGGCCCAATTGCGGCGGATGCAGAAGCGCGGGCAGATACGCAGGATCGGCGCTGACAGGGGCGGCCGGTGGGAGAGCATCAAACGACCAAATCCAGAAATCCCTTAACTAGCGTATATCGTATGATGTCCTTGAAGGGAACAAAATCGAGGGGTCGCTCGTATAATAGATGCAGGAGATCAAAACCGGTGAAAGGAGGTGACGGCGTGAGCGAAAAGGACCCCAGCCCGCAGCCCAAGGGACAATTCCTGGTCTACGCCTCTGAAGACGGCCGATCGAAGATCGAGGTCAGGCTTGAAGGCGAGACCGTCTGGTTGACCCAGCAGCACATGGCCGGCCTCTTTCAAACGACCAAGCAGAACATCAGCCTGCACCTAAAGAACATCTTCGACGGGGGGGAACTCACTGCAACTTCAGTTGTAAAGGATTTCTTGACGACTGCCGCGGACGGCAAGGCCTATCGGACCAATTACTACAACCTCGACGCCATCATCTCCGTCGGCTACAGGGTCAAGAGCGCCGTCGCCACCCGTTTTCGCGTCTGGGCCACCCAGAAGCTCCGAGAATTCATCGTCAAAGGCTTCGTCCTCGATGACGAACGCCTCAAGAACCCCGACCAGCCCTTCGATTACTTCGAGGAACTCCTCCGGCGCATCCAGGACATCCGCACCTCCGAGCGGCGGTTCTACCAGAAGATCACCGACATCTACGCCACCAGCGTCGACTACGACCCCACCCAGGCGGTCAGCATCGAGTTCTTCCAGACCGTGCAGAACAAGATGCACTGGGCCATCACCGGGCAGACCGCGGCCGAGATCATCCACGCCCGCGCCGACAGCGCAAAGCCCCACATGGGCCTGACCAGTTGGCGCGGTCCCAAGCCGCGCAAGCAGGACGTCGCCATCGCTAAGAACTACCTCGACGCGGGCGAACTGGCCGCCCTCAACAACCTCGTAGAGCAATATCTCATCTTTGCCGAGGGACAAGCCATGCGCCGCGTCCCCATGCGGATGCGCGACTGGATCACCAAGCTCAACGCCTTTTTATCCCTCAATGAACGCGCCATCCTCGAGCATGCGGGCAAGATCTCGCACGAGATGGCCGTCGAGCTAGCCGAGGGGGAATACGACAAGTTCAACCAAGCGCGTGTCCGGAGTTCCGACAGCTCCGGCGGAGACTTCGACGCCGCCATCAAGCGGCTGCCCGCGCCGCCCAAGCCAAAGAAGAGAGGCCGAAAGTAGCGCCGGCCTAAACCACCTTGCACCCCCGCAACAAACACACCGGCCGCTACGACCTCGCCCAGCTCTCCAAGAGCTGCCCTTCCCTGCTGCCATTCCTCACCAAGAACCCCCGCAACGAAACCACTATCGACTTCTCCGACCCCGCCGCGGTCAAAACCCTCAACCGCGCCTTGCTCAAGCACTTCTACCACGTCGACCAATGGGACATCCCCGAAGGCTACCTCTGCCCGCCCATCCCCGGACGCGCCGACTACATCCACCAAGCCGCCGACCTCCTCTCCCATGACGACCGCATCCCCGAGGGCCCCAACGTCTACGTCCTCGATATCGGCGTCGGCGCCAACTGCATCTACCCCATCATAGGCAACAGCGAATACGGCTGGCGCTTCGTCGGCTCCGAGACCGACCCTGTCGCCCTCGCCTCCGCCCGCAAGATCGTCGACACCCACAAAGCCCTCAGAGAATCCGTACAAATCAGGCAACAACTCTCGGCCTCCCGAATATTCAACGGCCTCATCCGTTCTACCGACCAATTCGACCTCTCCATCTGCAACCCGCCCTTCCACGCCAGCGCCCAGGACGTCGTAGACGCAAGCCTTAGGAAATGGAAGAACTTGGGCCGCGCCCCCAGCGCCAGGAAGAACTTCGGAGGGCAGCCCACCGAGCTCTGGTGCCCCGGAGGCGAGGCCGCCTTTCTGAGGCAGATGATCCTTGAAAGCAAAGCCGCCGCCCGGCACGTCCTCTGGTTCTCCGCCATCGTGTCGAAAGAAGACCACCTCCACGGCCTCCAGAAGCTCTTGAAGCGCCAAGAGCCCGCCGCCATCCGCGTGCTCGACATGTCCCTCGGGCAGAAGAAGAGCCGCATCCTCGCTTGGACCTTCTTCGACGAGGCCGGGCAGAAGGAGTGGCGGCAGCGGAGGGGGTGATCCAATCATGGCCGACTTGACCGCCCTGAAGCTCAAGGCCGAAGCCGGAGATGCGGCCGCCCAATTCTCCGTCGGCAACGCCTATCACCTTGGCCTCGCCGGAGCCGCCAAGGACCTTGGCGAAGCCCGCCGCTGGTACGAGAAAGCCGCCCTGCAGAGCCACCGCGACGCCCAGGTCAACCTCGCCATGCTGCACGTCCAAGGCGGCGACAAGGAATCCGGCGTCTATTGGTTCACCCAAGCCGCCGAGCAAGGAGACGGCGAGGCTATGTACCATCTAGGACACCTCACCGAGCAGGTCGACTGGTTCCGCCGTTCCGCCGAGAAAGGCTGCGCCCGCGGGCAGCTCATGTGGGGCGAGCAGCTCATCGCGCGAGACCCCGCCGGCGCGCTCACCCACTTGCGCGCCGCCGCCGAGCAAGGCCTCGCCGACGCCCAATACAACGCCGCCGCCCTCTTGTTCAACTCCGGCCAGGAACCAGCCGCCGTCGAAGCCCGCGGCTGGCTCCTCAAAGCCGCCGCCCAAGGACATGCCGAAGCCCTTTATACTTCAGGACGCAACTACCGCACCGGCCAGGGCGTGCCCGTCGATCTCGAGAAAGCCCTAGGCTGCTACTACGCCGCCGCCGAGCAAGGCCATGCCCGCGCCCAATTCGCCCTCGGCTTGATGCTCGCCTCAGGCTCAGGCCTGGCCGCCCCCGCCCCGGAGAAGGCCGCCGCCTTCTATATCAAAGCCGTCCAGCAGGCCCATGGCGGCGCCGCCCATAATCTCGCCATCATGCAGCTCAAAGGCAGCGGCGTGCCCGTCGACCTCGAATCGGCCCGCGAGCTCCTGGAATACGCCATCTCCCTCGGCGAAGACGACGCGCTCTTCAGCCTGGGCCTCCTCGACCTCAACACCGGAGACGCCCTCTCCGCGGCCGTCTGGGCGCATCTCAGCATGCGCCGGTGTCCGCAAGGGCAAGGCGCCAAGCTCTTGGAGGCCGCTCAGGCGCGCCTCGATGAGGCCCAGCGGCAGGACGCCGCCCAGCGCGCCCAGGCCTGGACCCGGCCCAAGAAGACCCTTATGCTGCTGACCAAGTCCTGAGCTTATCGCTTGGAAGACGGCTCCATTTGTCGCATAATGCTCCTATGCTAACTCCAAAGAAGCCTCGCGTGTTCCACCGCTACAAGAACGTCAGCGGCGATTCCAAGGTCGCGGCGTATGAGATCGCCAAGGACGGCGTGACGGTCAGATTCAACGACCACTCGGTCTATCGCTATACCAATCAGAGCGCGGACCCCGCCAACATCAGCAAGATGAAGACGCTTGCCGTCGCGGGCAAGGGCTTGGGAACCTTCATCAACGCCGCCGTGAAGGACCGCTTCATCAAGAAGATCAGATAGCAAGGCCCTGCGCCGGGCGGGTCTCTAAAGCAGCCAGCGCGTCAAGGCGTTCATCCAGGCGCTGCGGCCCGTCTCGTCCCAAGGCAGGGTCTCGGCGCCGTTGACCACCGAGTTGAGCTTCTCGTTGGGGCCCCGCTGTTCGAAGAGCTGGGCCAAGCCCTCGGAGGTCTGGACCAGCTCGACTAAGTACTGAGCCAACGCCGCCCCGATCGCGGGGCTCAGCCGCGCCAAGGCGAAGGCCGGCAGCGTTTCCTGGACCGGCTTGCCCGCGGCCTCCCACCAGCGCGCCCCGTCGGCGGGAGCCTGCGCCCTCGCCAGATCCATGCTCCCGCGCAGCGAACGGTCGAACACCCGCCGCCACCCTTGCGGCCCCGCGGCCTCCGCCGCCGCCAAGGCCAAGCCTTGCTCCGTCTCCGTCAAAGCCTCGCCCTTGGACGCCTTGAGATACGCCGCCAGGCCCTGGCGCGCTTTAGGATCCTCTCCCAGATACGAAGACAACAGCTCCGGGTCGCCCAGCGCCAGCTGATACGCTGGATCCGCCCGCTGGACCTTCATCATCCGCCGCGCCGAAAGCGACGCCAGGAAGCCCAAGACGCCCGTCTCGCCGCCCTGCTCGTAAGCCTTGCGCCAAGACAGGATCCCTTCCGAATAGTGGTTGTCCTCGGCCGACAGCCAGGTCTGACGCGCCCGGGAGATCGCCAGAAGGTCGGAGGCATCACGGGGGGACAAGTTCGAAGCCATCGGGGCCGACAGCATCTTGTCGATCAGCAGCTGTTCGACGGACACCGCGAAACCCTCCGTCATCGCCGCGTACGCCGAGTCGGCCGCATGGTTCTCTTGCTTTTTGACGGCGTCATCGAAGAGCACGTGAGCGTATTCATGCCCCATCAGCATGAAGCGCTCGACCCGCTGAGACACCCGCGCCGCGCCCGGGAAGCCGAAGGCCGTGGGCACGCCGCCCGAAGAGTCGGCGGGGACATCGGCGATCTCGATCTTGTGGCCCCGCTCCTTGGTCCAGCTATGGCTGGTCTGAGGCTTCTTGGACTCGTCGTAGACCACCGCGACCTTAGCCGGCCTGTAGAAGCGCGGCAGCAGGCCCGCCAGCGCCGAGCGCGCCGCCGAGACCACGCCGGAGAGCGCCGGAGCCTGCGGCCCCTGGCTGAAATAGCCCGGCGCCACCGGCTCGGCGGGGGGCAGCCCCCCGTCGAACGCCCGGGACAGGTCCTGGGAGCGCGCCGCGTCAGAGGGTTGGGGGGCGCCGGCGTCGGGAGCCAAGGCTTCCGCCAGCTTGGCCAGGTCCGCCTGGGCCGGCAAGGCCGCCGGGTTGAGCTCTTCTTCCGTCATCGCGCGCGCCGCGGGCACGATCGACGGACCGGGGGCCACGATCTTGGGCGCCTCCGGGATGATGAGGGAAGGCGCTTGAGGCACGATCAAGGAGGGGGAAGGCTGGGAGAGCTGGAGCTGCCGCGGCGCCGACCCCATCGGCGCCCCTGGGACGATGATCCGAGGCGCCTCCACCGGCGCCGCCGGGCGGACCGCCTGGGCGGCGTAGGACGTCCCGGGCAGTATTAGAAGGACAAGGAGCCAAAGCCGCCTCATGACCTGATGATAACGCCGCGAGCCGGCGTCAGCCAGGGTATTAAGGCCTGAGGACGCTTAGGTCCTTTGCCCTAGCGCCGCACGAGCTCATCACGACCGGCACGCCCAGAGCCTCTTCGACCAGCCGGATGAAGCCTTCCGCCGAGTCGAATCCCAAGCCCTCATAGATCGGCTGCGCCTGGGTCAGCTTCCTCGTCCGCTCGGCCGACGCCGTCAAGTCCCGGCCGAACGAGGGCGACAGCGCCAAGCCTTCATACCCCACCGCCGCGCGCCAGGCCGGCAGCCGGGGCAAGGCGTCCAAATGGGTCAGCGCCAAGCCGTCGGCCCCGCCGCAGCAGGCCAGCGCGTAGCGCAGCAGCGCGAAGTCCAGCCAGCCGCGGCGCACCGGCCCTTGCCAGGGTCCGTGAGCGTTATGGGCCTCCGGCAAGCCCGCCAGAGCCCCGTCATCGGTGGGCAGCGGCCCCGGCCCATGACGGACCATGTAGCTGCGCAAGACCCCCAAACGTTCCACCGGGCCCGAGTAGCCCTGCTCTTTCATCAATCCCAGCGCGTTGTCGAACGTGCAGGTCGACCAGGTCGTATAAGGATGGAACCCATGCCACTCGTCGAGCAGCACGCCTTGCGCGCCTTCGAAGACGACGGCTTCTTCCTTGAGCCAGGCTCCCAGGCGTTCATCGCCCACCATCGTCAGCCGCCCCGGCAGGCTGGCCGCGGCCTCCACCCAATCCTCGAGCGGCCCGGGCTCCAGCAGGACGGCGCCCAGCTCCGAGCGCTTGCGTTCCCGCAGGGCGGCCAGCTTCCGGCGCAGCGCTTTGCGGTCCGACAGGTCGCGCATCCGAGGCGCATCCGGGTCCGTCAGCGAATCCTTCACCGCCTCGCCCGCGCCGACGCCGCAGCTGCCGTGGCGCCCAGCCCCGCGCGCAAGCTCCCTCAGGCGCCCGGCCTCTTGATGCAAAGGCGTGATGAGCAGAGCACCCTCGCTGACATAGAGCCGCTCCAGCGCGTCGCTCACCCCCGACTGCGCCAGCCGCGCGGCCTCGACTAAAAGGCCCGTCGGATGCACGGCCATATGCCGCGACAGGAAGGTGCGCACCCCCGGCACGAAGGTCCCGGCGCCGAACTGCGCGAAGGTGTGGTGGCGGCCGTCCTCGGTGACGACGTTGTGGCCGGCCTGCGCGCCGCCGTTGTAGCGCACCACCAGGCGCGCTCCCCGCCGGCACAGCGCGTCGGTGACGAGCCCCTTTCCCGCGTCGCCGAAGCCCAGATCGGCCACGATGACGCACCCCGGCCGATTCACGCTCCGGGAAGCTCCGCGGACTCGAGCTTCGGCAGCGGCGCGCCGTCGCGGCCGATGATCGCCGCGTATGGCGTCACCGCGCGCAGGACGTCGTCGATGCGGTCCTTAGGCGCCCCGGCCTTTTCCAGCAGCGGGATGAGCTCGCCGAGATGGGCGGCGCGTCCCTCGGTCAAGGCGACGAGGCTGGCCGCCGCGTAGCAGGTGTCCTGGGGCCGCTCCAGACAGACGACCCGGTCCCCCAGGAGATCGCGCCAGCGGCGCTCGCAGACCAGGCGCCTTTCATGGTCCGGGATCAAAAAGAAGGGATGATACCGCTGCTGAAGGGCGGCGACGACCTCCTCGGTCGGGATGTCCTCATCCAAACGGTCGCCCAGCAGGGCGGCCGCCTGCGTCATGGAAACCGCGTTATAGGGCAGCTCGTCGCCGGTCATGAACAGATAGCCCCGCTTCTTGCGCTTCTCCCAGCAATCGAGCCGGGTGTGCTCGGCCAGCGTGTAGAGGGCCAGCTCATAGGACTCCCGCCCCGTGCCGCCGCCGCCGCCTTCCAGGTAGCAGTTGGTCAGCCACTGGTCCATCAGCTCGGCCGTCGACTCGAACTGCCCCACCTGCAGCGGGCAGCCGTCGCTGGCGGCGTCGCCGACGGCCATGAAGAGCACCTGGGCGTCCTTGAAGCCGCAGTCGGTCATGACCCCCATGAAGCGGGAGAGCTCCTGGCGCGCCAGAAGGACGGGGATGCCGCCCATGGAGCCGGTCACGTCCAAAGCGAAGACCATCGCCAAGGTCTCCGGGTGCGCCTTGCTGTCGCGGCTCTCGCGCAGCTTCAAATCCTTAGGGCCCATCAGGGGGTGGCAGGCGCGCTGCCGGAAGACCTCCTCGTCCTTGAGCGCGGCGCGGACGCTGACCAAGGCCTGGTGCGCGGTCTGGCTATAGTCTCCGTAGCCCATGCTAGCTCCTCCAAGCGGGAGTGGCAAGCTCCACGAACCGAGGCGGACCGAACGCCTCGCGCGCGGCCTGACCGACCCGTTCGCGGAGCTCGAAGGCGTCCTCCGTCGGCAGGGCGCCGGCGCCGTCCAGATAGGGCCCCAAAAGCTCGGCGAGCGGCCGCGGCAGAGCGGCGGGCACCTGTCCGCTGCCGCCGGACAGAGCGTAGGCCACGCAGCGAGCCGTCATCGTCAGGTCCTGGCGCGGAGACAGGGCCCCGCCCAGAGAGCCGCAGGCGGACCAACCCAGCAGCATCACGCCGTGGTCGCGCGCGTTGACCAGCAGGTGCTCCGGCACGATGGCGCCATGGGCGCGGCGGCTCTTGTGGACCCAGGCCAAAGTCTCCAGCACCCTGCGCCAGATCCAGACGCCGTGGCGCGGGTCCAAGCCCTGGGGGAAGGCGGCGACCACCTCCTGCAGCGTCTCCAGGAAGCCGCTGTGGTGGCGCAAGACGAGCGTCAGCGGCTTGCCGGGAGTATCCGCCGGTCCCAAAGCGACGACCTGCGGGATGCGCTGGGAGAAATACGCCGTGCCCTGCGCGTCGCTGCAGGCCAGCGCCCGCAGCGCTTCGTGCTCGCGGCGCAGCGGCTCCTCATCGCCGCCGGCGCGCAGGATCTTGAGGACGACCCGCTCGGACAGCGGCGCGTCGCGCTGCCCCAGATAAACGTCGCTGCCGCCGCCCCGCCCGACCCGGCCGAAGACGGCATAGCGGAACTGGCCGACACCGACGCTGGCCGCTCCGCCCTCCTTGAGCGCATGCTGATAGTCCGCGCGCCTGACGAAGTCCGGGGCCGCATCCGCCGGCGCCGGGCTGGAGGCCGGGACAACGTCCGGCCGGCGCAGCGCCAGGGCGGCGACGATGAAGGCGAGGAAGACGACGGCTAGGACGACGTATTTCACGTCGCTCTCCGGGGGGGCGCCGGCCGCCGGCGCCGGCGCGACGGTGATGTTGTTGTTGACGATGACCGGCTTGGCCTCCGATTTGAGGATGCGCTCGAACCGCTCCTTGGGAGCCGCTTTCTCCGGCGGTTTGGCGCGCAGCGCGGCGCGGTTGCGCTTGACGACGGCTTGCTCTATGCGCACCAGGGCGTACTGCTGGCCGCGGCACTGGCCGTGGTCGTCCTGCTCCCAGCCGGCCAAGGCCTCGGCCGGCACGCCGGGGTCGCCGCCGGTGGCCTTGATGACGAGGTTCTTGAGGGCGTCCTGGCGGGCCGACTGCGAGTCCGGCCCCTTGCCGGCCCCGTAGAACCACTCGCCGTCGCGGGGTTCCGAATCATAGAAGCGCGGCACGCAGTCCTGGGCGAAGGCCGCCGTCGCGCAGGCCAGGAGCAGCGGCGCCAGCAGGATCCTCACGCTGGCAAAGTCGCGGCGAAGGGCGCCAGCGCCTTATAGACGCCCTTCGAGGCCTTCGTGAGCTCCATAAGGACCGGCAAAGACGGCACGGCGCGCTCGATCAGAGACACCAGCCCGGCGGCCACCACGCTGGTGTCGTCGGGCTTATCCATGACGATGACGCGCTCGCCCAGCAGCTTGCGCCAGGGCGCGCCGACCTGCTGGCCGCGCAAGCCGTCCGGGATGAGATAGAAGAGCTCGAAGGACTTCTTGGTCTCCTCGATGATGCGTTCCATCGGGATGTCCGCCTCCAGATCGTCGCCGATGAGCTTCTTGACCTGCTTCTTATAGACGAAGGGGTTCGGATTCTCATCGCCGGTGATGAAGAGATAGCCGCGGCGGTTGCGCTTCTGAAGGCAATCCATCGACGTGTGCCGCGCGGCGAAATACATGGCCAGCTCGTAGCACTCGTCGCCGCCGCCGCCGCCGCCCTCCAAGAAGATCTGCGTCAGCCACTGGTCCATCAGCTTGTCGTTGGATTCGAACTGCCCGACCTGCAGCGGGGCGGCGTCGCCGATGGCGTTGCCGATGCCCATGAAGAGCACCTGCGGGTCGGTCACGCCGGCGTCGAGCATGGCCTTCATGAAGGACGGGAGCGTCTTGGTGGCCAGGCGGCCCGGGATCTCGCCCATCGAGCCGCTGACGTCGAGGGCGAAGATGACGCCGATCGACTTGGGATGGATGTCGCTGTCGCGGCTCTCCCGGAACTTCGCGCCGAAGGGGGACATCCGCTCATGGCAGCGGCCCTTCTGGGTGAAGATCTCCGAGACCTTGGCGGCGCTGCGGGCGGCGGTCAGCGCGACATGCGCGTCATGGCTGTAGCTCCCGTATCCCATAAGCTCTCCTTAATATGAAGATGCCGGCGCGTTCAGTATAACCGCGGAACGCGGTTGCGTCAACCCGGTTTGGAGAGGAAGGAGTCAGCGCCCGTTGGTGGCGACGTGGAACAGCTGAGGCACGGTCGGGTTGCCCGGAAGCGAGGGCATCGGCTTGGCCGCCTCATAAGCGGCCCGCAGGGCCTGCCGAGCGCTGTCGGCCAGCTCGAGCTCGAGGCGCGCGGCTACGATCTCCGCGTCATCGGGCGTCCGCGGGGCGACCGCCTTGCCCAGGCCGTCGATGTAGTCCTGGTAGATCCTCTGGCGCCGGGCCTGCTGCTCGGCGCCCAGCTGGATCTCGATGGAGGCCTCCACCTTGTCGACGGCCAGGTGCTCCGGCATCTTCGAGAAATTCGCCTTGCCCTCGGAGTCGGTCCGGTCGCCGACCATCTTGAGCGTCTCCTCGACGGCCCCTCCGCCGACGGCGCGGTCCACCTTCGTCTCTTTATAGAGCCCGCCCTTATAATCCGGTCCGCGGCCGCGCACGGTCTCGATGAAGGTCCGGCTGACGCCGCCTTGGAAGCTGCCCATCACGCGCGCCCGGGCGTCTTCCTGGTCCTCCTTGGCGTAGCGCACCTCGCGCAGGAGGGAGCCCTTGCCGAAATGGATGTTCTTCTCGCCGTCGGTCGTGGTGGTCTTCTTCTCATGCTGCCACTGGCCCGGCAGGATCGGGGAGTCGTTGTTGACCTTGTCGGGGAACTGGCTGGGATCCATGTAGCGGTCGACATGGTCGGGCAGGATCTCGAAGATGTCGATGGCGCGCGCGATCGTCCCTAATATCCCGCGGTGCTCGGTGGCCCCGCCGTCGGTCTGGTACATGTAGACGCGGCCGATGTAGCCCTCCTGGTTCGGGTCGCGGCCGGTGATCATCTCGATGGGCGTCTTGATGATGCCGCGCGGCGTCTCCATGATGATGTTGCCCCAGTTCCAAGGCATGTACGCCCAGCGCCCCGCCGCGCCCAGGCCCTTGTCGGCGCCCTTGGAACGCTTGGCCAGATACGCCCGGCCCAGCGCGATCGGCTTGCCCGTGCGGGGATCGACGTAGCAGCGCAGGCGCGCGATCGGAGACATCTCGAACTGCGTCTGCGTCCAAAGCTGGCCGGTGGTGTCCCGGAGCCACCAGGCCGCCGACTCCCGCTCCAGGGCGTCGCTATCGAGCCAGGAGTAGATCACGCGGGCATTCTCATCGAGCTCCAAGGCGTAGAGCTCGCCCGTGATCCAAGAGAGCGCCGGCTTGGCCCTCAGCGTCGCCTTGAAGCCGCGGCCTTCGACGGCCACCAGGTCGTTGTGCTCATCGAGCCCCAAGCGAAGGTCGCTGACGCGCTGGAAATCCCACTTATGGGACGGGTGCTTCTCGTTCTTGGCCTGCTCCAGGGCCTTGGCCAGCTCGTCTTCGTCCATGTACACGGCCAGGATCTCTTCCCCGTCGCGGGCATAGGCGAAGCCTTCGAGCTTGAGGCTCAGCCAGCCCCGGCGCCGGGACAGCAGCTCCTGCGCTTTCGCTTCCTCGAGCAGCGCGGCGCCGCCCAAAGCCCCGAACTCCACGCGCTGGAATCTAGCGAAGTCCGCCTTCGACTGCTTGAGCGCCTCATAGCTGCCGTAGCGGCCCGAGGGCAGGGCGGCGCCGTCCACCTGGACCAGGACGAGGAGCTGAGCCGGGCTCATCCAGCGCGCCGTCAGGGGATGCACGCTCAAACGCAGGCCCGTGCGCTGGTCGTAGGCGGCGGCGAAATAGAGGACCTTGCCCTCGCGCTCCTTACGCCGCAGCTCGGCCAGGCTCAAGGGCGCTTCGTAGCGGCCCGCGCCGCCGTCGAAATCCGTCGTCAAGACCGCCTCGCTGCGCTTGAGGGCCTCCGTATTCTGCGCCCGGCGCGCGCCTTGCTCCGCCTGGGCCATCGCCGCGCTCAGGCGGTCGCGCTTGACGTCCGAGCCGGCCACGATCTCGCGGGCGCCGACCTCATCCAGCTCCTTGCGCGTCTCGGGCCGCTTGCCCACCCAGGTCGCGGGCACCAGCCAGCGTTTATTGTCGAACTCCACGACCATGCTGCCCTTCGACTCCAGCTCGGCGAGCCCCTTCTCGGTCACCCACTCCGTGCGCTCCTTGGGATCGGCACCCTTGATGGCCAAGAGCGACTCGATGGCGTCGGGATCGCCGGTCCAGCGGCGGCGCATCGCCTTGAGCGCGGCCAAGGTCTCGGCCGCCGGCTGCAGCTCGCGGGGGTCTTCGTTGCGCCACTTCATGGCCTGCAGGCGGGTGGCGCCCAGCTCCATGGAAGCGTCAATGGACATGATACCGCGGCCGTACTTGAGCAGGTCGCGCCTGCGCGCCAGGCTGTCGCGCAGGCCGAAGAGGCCGTCCAAGGCGCGCGCCCAGCGCGGGTCCTTGGCGACGGCGTCGGAGCCGAAGACCCGCACCATGGCCTCGTCATAGGCGATGAGCGCCTTGACGTATTCATCCAGCGCCGCGTCCTTGAGCAAGTACTCCTGAGGTGTCGTCTTCTGCTGCAGATAATGCGACAGCGCCTCCTGCTTGGCCTGCGCCGTGGCTGCGGCCAGCGTGGTCAGCTCGCTGTAGGCCTTCTGCACGGCCGGCGGCGCGGCGGCGGCGTTCCAGTAGGCCTCCCGCACGGCGCCGGTCATCCGTGCGCCGGCGTCATAGTCGCCCTTGGCCGAGACGGCCTGGGCTTCCACGTCCTCGCGCAGGAAGGTCATCAGGCCCGTCCATCCACCGGACGGGTCGCCCTTGCGCAACTCGTCCAAGATCTTGCCGAGCGTCTGCTCGACTTTATGGCGGCGGCCCTGGAGGTCGTTGCGCATCAGGAGGTCCAGCCGCTCCCTCTCGGTGAAGTCGACATGCAGGACCCCGTCATGGTCCTTCTGAGACTGGCGGTAGTTGAGCAGGCGCTGGCGGAGCTCCGCGCGCAGCGAAGGGGGGACCGAAGGCATCAGGCCGTCCTGCCGGGCCTCGAAGCCTTCATCGAGCAAGCGCTTGGACCAGAAAGCCAGCAGCTCGTCGCGGTCGCTGCGCTCGGAAGTCTCCGGCAGGCCTTTGAGCGTCAGCTTCGTCGGCTCCATCGAAGGGATCGCCGGATAGCCCAGCGCCTGCAGTTCGGTGACCAGCTGGACGAAATCCATCCGGAGAGCGTAGAGCGTCGACACGAAATCCTCGTGGGCCGCTTCGGATTCGGCGGCGGCGGCCTGCACGTCCTTCTGCTCGGCCAGGCCCATCTTCATGCGCACGGCCATGCCCGAGAGGTTGCGCCGCGCGATGGCCAAGCGCGTGCGCTGGGCGTTCACGCTGATCACCTTGTCGGCCACCGACGCCATCAGGCTGTGCAGCTTGAGCGCCAGCGTCTTGAGCCGCTCCTGGCTCTCGAGCTCGCGCCTCAAGCCGTCGGTCAGGATGTTCTCCAGGCCCCTCTGGATCCGCTCGGGGTCCGGCGCCTCCAGGAAGACTCCGCCCACCCAGGTGTTGCGGAAATAGCCGAAGGCGCCCATCGGCGTGAAGCCCTTGTAGCTCATCTTCTCGGCGATCAAGTTCGAGCGCAGCTGCGGCAGGGGATCGGCGGCGGCGGCGATCTCCTCGGGCAGGCCTTCCTGGAAGAGCGTGCGGCGCAGGAGCTCCAGGTCCAGCGTGGCCACGTCGCCGAGATACCGGGCGGCGGCCGACTCCGAATCGTCGGCCCCGGTCTGCGGCAAGAGCGCCAGGATCTGCTCCACCGTGGCCGCCTTCGGCCAGCCCAGGTGGGCCGCGGCCAGCGAGAAATCGCGCGCCAGCTTGTCGCGCAGCGTCTGGGCCACGTCGCCGTGCGCCACCCTCAAGAGCCCCGCGGTCAGCTGCAGACGAGAAAGCAGCATGTCGGCCTTGGCGCGGGCCAAGGCCAGCTCGGTCTTGTAGAGCTGGTCGGCCTTCTCGTTCTGGAGGTTGGCCAGCGCGACGAGGGCCTCCGGCGGCGTCGACGCGCTGCGCATGCGCACCTCGACCCAGCCTTCGATGTAGTGCTTGTCGATGTGCTCGCCGTCCAAGCCCTTGCGGTGGTGGTAGTAGCGCATGTTGCCGTGGGCTTCGAAGAACCGTTCCTGCACCATGGCCTGGCCGGAGCCGCCCACCTGCGGGCTGGGCGCCTCGGCGGAGAAGGCTTCCTGGAGCTGCTCTTTGAGGTCGGCGAAGCTGCCTGGGAGCGCGGTTTCTTTCGCTTCCTCGGGGGACTTGCCGTTGTAGGAGAGCAGCAGCGCCTTGATCTCGTAGAGCCGCCCGCGCAGGGCCGCGGCCTGCAGGCGGCTCTGACCGTCGGCGCGCCCCCGCAAGGCGGCCAGGTCCCGCTCGGCCAGCGTGGCCTCGAACTGCAGCCGGGCGCGCAAGGCCGGCAGGCTCTTGTCGTAGGCCATCAGGTCGCGCTCGGCGGCCAGCGTCTCGTTGCGGGCCAGGGCGACGAGCTCGGGGGACGGCATGCCGTCGCCGGAGATCGCCGCGATCAGCCGCCCCAGCGAGCGGCCGATCAGAGAGATCGGCTCGAAGCGGATCTGCTGGGTCTTGAGGTTCTTGTCGATCATCTCCTCGACGGCTCGCGCCACCTTGAGGCGCGAGGTCAGCACGTCGCGTCCGGACTCCAGGGGCTTCTCCGCGGCCAGGCGCGAAGCCAGCTGGGACAGCGCCGTCTCCATGTCGGAGGTGATGCTCAGCGGCGCGTCCAGAGGGCGCGCCAACAGGTAGTTGAGGGTCGCCAGCGTCTGGCCTTGGCGGCCGCGCAAGGCCAGCGCTTGGGCGCGGGCCTGGTCCAGCTCGAAGGCCTTCTTCGCGCTGCCGTCTTGGGCGGCGGCGAGCTCGGGCAGGACCTGCCCCTCGTAGATGGCGAGGGATTCCTGGCCGGCTTTATAGGAGGCCAGGTTCTGGAACATCCGCAAGGCCAGGTCCGCGCCCACCTTGGACTGCAGCTTGAGGTACATCTCCTCCTCGCCCTTGCGCCGCGCCTTCGACAGCGATTGCAGCTCGGCCGGGTTGAGTTCGACGTTGAAGATGGGATACATCCCCAGCCCCGTGACGCCGAAGGCGGGCAGCAGCGCGATGCCGCCCGCCGTCAGGTTGAGCCCCAGGTTCAGATCGACGGAGATCTTGTTGAAGCGATGGTCGGCGGCCGCCATCAGCTCGCCGGCGGCCTGCGAGCGCAGCGCGAGGGCCTCCCAGCTCAGCGAGTTCGTCGCCGCCAGCTCGACGCCCTCGGCGAAGGTCGCCGCTTCGCCGCCTCGCGGCACCACGTACGGGGCGCTGTCGGCGGCGGTCTCATCCATCAGCGCCCAGGCCGCCTTCATCGCCGCCTGCGCGCGAGCCTCCAGGTGCGAGCCCAGGCTCCAGCGCCAGCGCCGGAAGCGGTTCCAGAGCTCGGATTGGCTTATCAAGTTGTTGCGATAGGCCCGGATGCCGTCGGCCACCGCGTCGGAGACGGCCTGGGCGGCGCCGGCATGCAGGCCGGCCTGGGCGCGCCAAGCGTCGGCCAGCTGGGCCTCGCTGCGGGCGCGCAAGCGGATCTCGCGCGTCGACTGGGCCATCTCGATCAAGATCGCCTTGCTGTTGAGCTGGAGCGCATGGCCGGCGGCCGAAGAGCCTGGGTCGTAGATGGGCAGACGCACGGAGGCGCCGGCGCCGATGACCTGGTTGGACAGGGTGTCCTGCAGCTGCACGCCGAGCGTGAAGGTCAGCTTCTCGACCCAAGGGATCCAGTCCATCAGGTTGAAGCCGTTCTGGGGCACGTCCATCTCGGCGCGGGCGGAGGCGATGATCTCGGTCAGGCGGGTCTGGCTCTTGAGGGCCTTCTCCATGACGGCCATCAGCGCGTCGACGTCGACCGGGTTGAGCTGGTCGAAGGCCAAGGCCTCGTCGGGGCCGCGGCCGGTCAGCGCGTTGTAGCGCAGGACGGCCTGGCGATGGCGCCCCCGGGCGTCGGCCGCCTCGGCCTCGGCCTCGGCCTTGAGCACCAGGTCATCGGAGTTGGCGTAGGTGAAGGCGGCCAAGGACATCGCCCAGCGCGACTGGACGAGCTCGGACAAGGCCCCCTGCCACTGCTTGGTCAGTTCCAAGAGGCGCACTTGCAGCTGGAGGCCGGCGGAATAGAGCCCGGCGACCTTGTTCTCGATGAGGTCCTTCTGGCTCTTGGTCATCGTCATCTCGGTCTGGGTGCCGACCTGGAAGCCCCCCCCCGTGGCGCCGGCGCCCCCGGGTTTTGACACCGGGGTGGTCACCAACCCCCACAAAACCCCCAGGCGGGTGTTTT
>CAZEAE010000064.1:0-15918 GCA_964510095.1 uncultured Elusimicrobia bacterium
AAACCGGACATTTCTACTGAACGGAGACCGGACATTTCTACTGTAATGTGACACCGGTAAAAAGGGCCCTTGACGCCGGGCGCAAGAGGGGCTACCCTTTGCTCATGCGCCGACCCCTCGTCGCCCTGGTCCTGATCTTTGCCTCCGCCTGGCCTTTGCGAGCCTTGCCCCGTCGCTCCGGCGAGGCTCCCAGCAAGAAGCTCGCCGACAGCGCCTGCCAGGGGCCGGGCTTGCTCATCCGCGAAAGCGAGCCGAAGACGGGAAGCTCCTTTGAGAAGGACGCCGGGGGGGATTTCGCCGCCCTGTTCGAGTCCGCCGATCCTCCCGAGGAGAAGGCCGGCAAGGGGAAGAAGACCGGCGCCAAGACTTGGAAGCTCAAGCCCAAGCCTAAGTCCAAGGGCGCCAAGCCTGACCCCAAGGAGTGCGAGGAGCAGTTCACGCGCTTCCGGGAGCGCTACGGCTCCAGCGTGGATGCCGTCGTCGCGCCCTCCTTCGACCGTCAGGCCACGGCGGAGGAGCAGGAGTTCCTCTTCAGCCGGGTCCAGAAGCGGATGGACAAGGTCAAGGACAGCGATGTCGAGCGTCAGAAGTCTTTAGCCAAGCTCTTCGACGGCGGAGCCTCCTTGCCGGAGGTCGCCGCCAAGTTCGCCGTCTCGGAAAAGGCCGCCGCCGTGCGCCGTCAAGCCGCGGCGGCCGCGGCGGTCGCCAGGGCGGCGGGCAATGCCGCCGAGCTCTCCGGAGCGGCCGCCGGTCATGACGGGCCGCTTGAGGCCCGGATCGTCGGCAGCTATGGCAATGACGGGACCTTCGTCCCGACCGCGGCTTCGGGCAAGCTTGGCCAGGCGAACGGGGCGCTTCCCAATCTTTTCACGACGGTCGCTTCCCCCGTCGCCCGGGCCGGGGGGTATTCCTGGCTGCGCCCATCGCCGCCGCCGGACAACACCGCCTACCCGGTGGTCGACCCTCCGATCCCGACCTATGTCCCTAATTGGGCCTGGAACGCCTACCAGGCGTCACGCATCAAGATCGGCGACACCATCGGCTCGCTCGGTCTGCCTTGGAACGGCGCTTTGAAGGACGGCGTGCCGCTGCCTTCGGAAGGCGACGGCTTCAAGTTCGTCCGCTACGGCCGCTGGGGGACCAGCCAGATGATCAACGGCATCCAGCTCATCGCCAAGGATATCAAGGCGCCCGACGCTCCGCGCCTGCTCATCGGCGACATCTCCTACCAGAACGGCGGGCCCATCCGGCGCCACAAGTCCCATCAGAGCGGCCGCGACGTCGACATCTTCTTCGCCTCGAGCGGGGGGCGCTTCGACGTCGACCGCAACCTGAGGCTGGCCGTCTCCGCCGTGCGCCACATGAACGTCACCAACATCTTCGTCGATCAGGGCCTCAAGGCCCATCTTGCGCGGCATGCCCGCAACGTGCTGGCGACCCTCTCGGATGAGGCCGGACAGAGGGCGGCCGGCCAGGATATCACCCGCGCGATAGGCTTGATGTCGCACGAGCCCGGTCACGGGGACCACTTCCACATCCGGATTCAGTAGCGGAAGCGGTAGTTCAGGCCGACGGTCTCGGCCTGGAGCTGCCCGCGGGACAGCCCCAGCTGAGCGGCCACCGTCAGGGGGTGATCCTTGTAGCCGAGCTCCAGCCCCGCCACGCGAGAGGCGTCCGAGGATTTCTCGAGGGCGCGCTTGAGCGTATGGCCGGCCCGCAGGTCGATGCCTAAGCGCAGGGAGCCCAAAGACGCGTCGGCGCGCAGGCCGTTGAGATACAAAAAGGTCCCGCCCATGACGGCGGCCATCGTCAGGAACCCCGCGTCCCAATGACGACGGTCCTTGGCGTATTTGCCGGAGGCTCTTCCGAAGAGCTCGAGGTCGTAGCGGCCGAGCATGGTGTCCTGGAAGGAGTCGACGAGCACGCCCATTTGTTCTTCGGTGGCCAGGGAGGCGTCTTGAGTGGGGGGAGCGGCCGCCCACCGGCGCAGCGCGCGGACTTCGTTCTGGTGGAACTTTTCCCTGAAAAGGGCGTAGGAGTCGCCCTGGGGCGCGCGGCGCAGGCTGCGCGTCAAGCCTTCAGGCAGCACGGCGTTGATCAGATGGGAGCGCATGAAATTGTAGAGGCCGTCAGAGACGCCTTGAGCCGCGCGGAAGGCCGGGCTTGCCGCGCCGGAGACCGTGCCGCCCAGCTCCTCTCCAAGCAAGGATTCCGAGGCGACGGCGGGCGACGGGAGGATGAGGGCTGCGCAGAGCGTCAGGGCCGTCAGCGCGCGTCGTTCCATGCTCTGAGGATACCCCGCGGCGCGCTCGCCTGCCTGTGCCATCCGGACCGCTCCTGCCGGGAAAAGACCTAGGGCAAAATAGGTCTTAAGGCCCAGCTCTTGGAGCATAGCGGGAATGTGTGTCGTATTTGAGTCCTATTCGAGGTGGCGAGCCTTTTTTGGTACCATGCATGTATGAGCCTGCGTGATGCCGGGTCTTGGCTGGCGCTGCTGTCGGCCGTGCTGCTGGCGGCGGCCGGCCCCGGCTGTCAGCTGGACCTTTGGACGTTCAAGACGGGCTTCTCCCTGCTGCGCTGGGCGGCTTACGGCGGGTTGGCCGGCGCCGCGCTCAGCGTGCTGGCCGCGGCGCTCGGCTGGCCTTCGTTTTGGAAGGGGCGTCTGCAGCTCATCGGCGCCGCGGCCTTGGGCCTGGGCACCGCCGCGCTGCCTTGGCGGTTCTACCGCGCGGCGCGGGCCTATCCTCCCATCCATGATCTGACGACCGACCCGGTCGATCCGCCGGTCTTTTCGGCCGTCTTGCCGCCGCGGCAGGGTTCGCCGAATCCGGTCGAGTACGGAGGCGCCGACGTCTTCGCTCAGCAGCGGGCCGCCTATCCCGACCTCAAGCCGCTGATCCTCGAAAAGCCGCCGTTGGAGGTCTTCGCCAAGGTCGAGTCGGCGGCGCGCCGTCTGCGCTGGGAGGTCATCTTCTCTCAAGCCGGCCGAGGCGTCCTGGAGGCTACCGACACCACGCTCTGGTTCGGGTTCAAAGACGACATAGCCGTCCGGGTCCGTCCGCAGGGCAAGGGGACGCGCGTCGACGCCCGGTCGGTCTCCCGCGTCGGCAAGGGCGACGCGGGGGCCAACGCCAAGCGCCTGCGCCGTTTTCTGGCCCTGCTGCGCTGAGTTTTTAAGTAGGCCTTTAGACCTATTTTGGTGTAGGCCCAAAGACCCTGGCTCCTAGGCCTTGCGGCGTGTCATACTAAAGGACCCCAAGGAGAAAAAAAATAAACATGAACAAAAAGAACATCCTTCTCGCCCTCGCCGCAGGCTTCATGATGACCGCTTGTGACCACGAGACCCGTAAGGGAGAGCTCACGCTCTCCGGCTCCACCCCGCTTCGCATCCTTGATGAAGGCGGCAAAGCCGTCGATTTCGTCGCCGGCGCCGTTAAGGTGGAGTTCGCCGCCAGCAGCAACCGCAAGTTCTCCGTCACGATGGAGCAGGGCGACCGGAAGGCCAAGTTCTCCGGCAAGGTCCCCGAAGGCAACGATTGGAGCTTCACGCTGCGCGGCCGCGAGATCGGCCAGGGCTTCGACGCCGCCAGCCGCCGCAGCATCCAGCTGTACGGCCCGATCTCGACCTCGATCGGAAGCGGCGGCTCTTGCGGCTTCGACGGCCGCTGGGTCACGGAAGACCAGTGGCAGAAGGGCAACGAGGACTGGACGGTCGCCTTCACCGATGCCAGCTCGGCGGTGGCGGTCGGCGGCTTCAAGTCGCGGCGCGAGGGCCAGAACTACCTGGTCGGATCGCGCGAGCTCTACTGCCGCGAGGAGCACCGCCGCGATCCCGGCCATGGCCGGTGGGACCGCATGTCCAAGAACCTGTCCAGCCTGAGCGACAGCGGCGTCAAGTTCGACTAAGACGATCCAAAGGAAAGGCCCCTGCCGAGAGGCAGGGGCCTTTTTTATTGCCTACCCGGCGCGGCGCAGCTCGTAGGCCCGGCGCGCGATGGCCACGTCTTTCAGGAAAGCCGGCAGCTCCGAGAGGAGCAAGGCTTGGGGGCCGTCGACGAGCGCCTTGGCGGGCGCGGGATGGAAGTCCGCCAGGATCATGTTCGCGCCCGCGATCACGCCTTGGGCCGTGGCATGAAAGAGGTCCAAAAGGCCGTCGGGCGCGCGGTCCCGGGAGCCGACGGCATGCGACGGGTCGATGCAGACCGGCATGCGCGTCAGGCGGTGGACGACCGGCACATGGGCGAAGTCGATGAAGTTGCGGTGGGGATCGCCGAAGTTGGTCTTCATACCGCGCAAACCGAAGACGATCATGCGGTTGCCCTCGCTGGCGACGTATTCCGCGGCGTTGAGGGACTCTTCCAGGGTGATGCCGAAGCCGCGCTTGAGCAATACGGGGAACTGATGCTGGCGCCCCACCGCCTTGAGGAGCTCGAAATTCTGGCTGTTGCGCGTGCCGATCTGAAGCATGACGCCGGTGGGCCGGCCCGCCTTCTCCAAAGCCTCGCGGATCTCATCGAGGTGCGCCTCGCGCGTGATCTCCATGGAGACGACCTTGATACCGTGCTTGCCGGCCAGGTCGAAGACCCAAGGCAGGCAGTCCTTGCCGTGGCCTTGGAAGGCGTAAGGGCTGGTGCGGGGCTTGTAGACGCCCATGCGCGTGCAGGTCTGCCCCTGGCCGCGCAGGGCCTTGAGCGTCAGCTCGACGTGCTCGGGGGTGTCCACGGCGCAAAGCCCGGCGAAGACGTTGAGGTTGTCCTGGGCGAAGCGCACGCCGTTGTACTCGAAGGAGGTGGCGCGCCCGTCGTCCTGATGGCGGCCGATGACGCGGTAATCGCCGGAGATGCGCACCACCCGCTCGACGCCGGGCAGGCTTTCGACCTCGGCGGCGTCGAGCTTCTGGGTGTCTCCGATGAGGTAGACCTCGGTGACCGTGCGCAGCGCTCCGACCTCCTGATGCACGCGCGACTTGATGTTGGGTTTGTGCTCGAGGTAGTCGAGGAGCTGGCGGAACTCGGGGCTTTTGTCCGAGACCTCGGGACGCAGGATGATGATCAAGCGGCTAGTTCAGCGGCGGGGGGAAGGGACGCGGCACGGTCGGGACGGTCTGCCACTTCGAGCGGTCCATCGGGGTGCGCATGAAGTAATCGGTGACCGAGCCGGCGGGGTCTCGGCCGAAAGCCCGGCTGGACGGGATCTGGGGCAGGCGCACGAAGATGATGGCCTCCAGGTCCTCTTGGATCATGCGTTCCATCGCGGTCAACTCGCGGCCCAGCGGCTCGGCTCCGAAGGAACCGGCCAGGCTCAGGAGGTCTCCGCCGACGCTGTTGAAGGATTGACGGGGGAAGCTGCGGGTGGGCTCCTCGCGCAGGGAGCGGTAGATCTGCTCGCCGGCCTCGGGGTCCTTGCCCACCGCCGAGACGAGCTTGGAGATGGCGCGGGCGATGAGCTTGGGGGTCTTGCCGACCTCGGGGTACTTCCAGCCTTCGCCGCGGACCGGATCGGCGATGAGGCCCGTGCAATTCAAGTTCGTGCGGTCGTATTTGACGGTCTGGTCGTAATACCGGGCGTAGCGCTGCTTGAACATCTCCTGGTATTGAAGCGGGACGCGGGCGTCCTTCATGACCATGACGAGCATGGTGGTCGGGCGGTACCAGCTCTGGCCGCTGTTGAGGTCGGCCATGTACTTGTCCATCGGCACCATGCTGGCGATGATGCCCTTCTCGCTGGTGGAGTTCATGTCGTAGAAGTTGTTGAACATCCAGTCCGCCATGCTGCCGTTGGCGCCGTAGCGGCCGGTGAACATGCTGAAGTGGCCGGCCAGGGCCTCGTCGTCGTCGCCTTGGGCGCCGTTGAGCATGAAGCCCATGACGGGCTTGCCCTCCCACTCGCGGCTCTTTTCGCGCTCCCAAAGAAGTCGGGTCATGAAGGGCTTCTTGGCGCCGCCTTTGTCGGAGGCGACGAGCATGTCGATGTCCTGGGAGTTCTTGGCGTCGCCCTCCTTGAGGTTCGCGGCGTCGATGCGGTAATCCTCCGGCCAGACGGTGCGCGCCACGAGGCGGCGCTCGCCGCCGATGGTGACGAACTGGCCGCGGATGCGCACGGTGCGGCCGCGCATGTAGGCCAGGCTCGAGGCGTCGAAATAAGACCGGTTGGATTCGATCTTGGGGGTCAGGTCGAAAGGCAGGCTCGTGCCGTCTTTGAGCGTGACCGCGCGGCCGTCCTCGGATAAGGTCGCGCCTTCGACCATCTCGGGGGAGCCCAGCCAGACCAGGCCGGCGGGGCCGGACTTGGGCGTGGCGATGACGTCGTCGAGGAAGTACCACTTGCCCTCGCGCGGGGCGCGGCAGGCTTCGCAGCGTCCGGTGCCCAGCTCGAAATCGCTTTCCGGGTAGAGCCCCAGGTAGCCCCCGCTGATGCCTTGCGCGGAGTCGCCTTGCGCGGTGTCAGGCCTTGCGGTATTACCGTTATTCTCGGTAATGGCGGCGGCGGCCGGGAGGCGTTTGAAGCCGCCGGGGCCGGCGAAGACGGGCAGGGCGGTCGACGCGGGCAGGAAGCGTCCGCCGTCGAAGACGAGCGAAGCGGCGGAAAAAGAGCCGCGGGCGTCTAGAAGGTTTCCTAGGGCTTGGTCATCGGCGGCGGAGGGCGCGGCGAGGCAGAAGGCTAGCGCGCAGGAAAGCAGGATCTTCTTCATCGGCAGCTTATTGTAGCCTGCGCAGGGCGCCGGCGCCTGAGTCTAAGGACCTGGGACTTTCTAGGTACTTTGACCCAAGGCCGCGCGTCAGCGCCCGGCCAGGTCGGGCGTGAAGAGCGGGGCGGGCCCCGCGGGCGTCTTTCGGATCCTCTCTATCAGGTCCTTGCCGACGAGGGCGTCGAGGGACTTCTGATAGACGGGCCGCAGGACTTCCTGGAACCTGGCGGCGTTCTTCTGGGTCAAATAGACCTGCCGGACGCCTTTGGCGGCGACCTGCCGCTTGGCCAGCTCGTTGAGCTCGATGGTCTTGGCGCGCTCGATGCGGCCGGCGAGGTGAGCGGAATCCTTGATGAGCTTGCGGTAGTCCTCGGGCAAGCTTTCAAAGAACTTCTCGTTGACGTAGGTCACGCTCACCAGATAGCTGGAATCCATCAGATTGACGTACTTGAAGGTTCGGGCGAGGCCGGCCCGCTCGAAGCGGCGCCAGGTGACGACGGCGGCGTCGATCTCCTTGGATCTCGCCAACGGAAGGATGTTCTCCTGGCGATGGTTGATCAAGACCGGCGTGGCGCCCAGGCTCGTCAGCCAAGCCTGATCGACATCATCGCCATACGTCCCGACCTTCAAGCCTTTGAGGTCTTCCGGCCGCCGGATCGCGCGGTCTTCCGTGGCGATGCCGTTGGCCCCGCCGCTATAGGTGAAGGTCAATCCGACGAGCTTATGCTGTCGGAGCCCCGCCAGCAGCTCTTCGCCCAAAGGTCCTTCGAAGACCCCCTCGAGGTGCCGATAGTCGCGGAACACATAAGGGAGGTCGAAGGCCCAAAGACGCGGGTCCATCCCGCCCATGACGTCGGTGAAGGAATGTCCCATCTCGGCCTCGCCCCTGGCCACGGCATTGGCGATCTCGGGGCCCGGCCGGCGGTCGCGGTACTCTTCGACGTCTTTGGCGGTCACGATGGAGACCTCGATATCCCCATGGCTTCCTTTCTCCACGGCTTCCTTGAAATTCAGGGCCGCCTCCTCGAAATAATCGAGGTTGACGTGGCCGATGAGCCACTGTATCTTGTACTTCGCCGCATGGGCCGGGCTGGCCGAGGAGGCCAGGAAGGCAAAAAGGGTAAGGCTGAAGCCGAGTCCTTTGATGGCCGTTCTCATATCTCCCCCTAATGACAGGCGCCTTAGTATAACAGGAATCGTGGGGCGGCGCCATAGCGCTTAGCTCAAAGAGGGGGGCCTCATCGGGGGCGTTCGCCGCGCAGCGCGCTCTGGAGCGAGAGCAGCCGGCCATAAGCGCCGCTTTGCCGGTCGGTCGCGTTCTTGACGGCCAGGTCGACCGCCTCTAAGGCGGCTTCGGGCCGGCCTTGCTCGGCGAGCACCAGGGCCAGGCTCAGGAAGGCTTCGGGGAAGTCCACTTTGAGCTCGGTGGCCTTGCGGAGGTCGGCCAAGGCGGCGTCCTTCAACCCGGCTCGATAGCGCGCTATCCCCCGGTCCGCATAAAGGGCCGGGTCTTTGGGGAATCGCCGGAGACAAACCTCGAAATAGAGCGCGTCAAGGCTGTCTCGATCCGTTTGGAAAAGATCGTCGGAGCAGAACGCGGCTGCGTCGATCGCGGCGGCGGCCTCGAAGTCTCCGCGCGCTCCGGCCAGGTCTTCGGTCCACAGGCGGGTCAGCCCGCGCAGGGCCAGCCAACGCGCCCGCGGTCGAGGATCGGCCGGCCAGTGCTTGGATAAGAGAGCGGCCGCCTCTTGCGGCTGCTTGCGCTTGGCTTGGATCAGGCTTCTGAGGACCGCAAGATCGCCTGGAGCCAGCGCCAGCGCCTGCAGGAGGTCTCTTTGAGCGCCGGTGTCGTCCTTGAGATCGAAGCGGATCCCGGCGCTCAGGCGATACCCCGCCGCGCGTTCGGCGGGAGGGGCTTTCTCGGAGGCGCCGGTAAGGCGTTGGGCGAAGGTCAGGGCCTCTTGCGGCCGGCCAAGGCGCTGCTTGCCCTGAGCCAGCAGCTGCAGGGCCTGGCGGTCGTCCGGGGCCAGCTCCAGCGTCCGCTGGAGGTCGCTTTCGGCGCCGGCGTCGTCCTTGAGCGCCAGGTGTATGCGCGCGCTCTGGCGATACGCCGCCGCGCGTTCCGCGGGCGAGGCGTTCTCGAGCGCGCCGGCCAAGCGGTCCGCATAGGCCCGCGCCTCTCGCGGGCGGCCTGCTTCGAGCTCGCTCTGGGCCAAGGTCTGAAGGGCTTCCGGATCGCCCGGAGCCAGCTGCAGCAAGCGCGTCAGGTCGTTTTCGGTCCCGGCGGCGTCTTTGAGCTGGCGATGCATCCGGGCGCTTTGGCGATAAGCCTCCACGCGCTCCTCCGGCGCGGCTTTCTCGAGTGCGTCCGTCAGGCGGGAGGCGTAGGCTCGGGCCTGCGTCCTTCGGCCCTGCCGCAGCGCGGCTTGGGTCAGCAGCTGGAGGGTTCGCCGGTCGTCGGGGGCGATCTTCAGCGCGCGCAGAAGATCGCGTTGGGCTCCGGCGTCATCTTTGAGCGCGAGGCGTATCCCCGCGCTCTGACGATGGGCCTCGACGAGCTCGGCAGGAGAGGAGCTCCCAAGAGCGCCGACCAATCGTCGGGCATAGCCCAAGGCCTGGGCCGGCCGGCCGCCGTCAAGCTCCAGTTGGACCAGCGCTCGCAGCGTCTGGGGGTCCTGCGGGGCCAGCGTCAGCGCCTGCAGGAGGCTTCTTGCCGCTCCGGGGTCTTCCTTGAGCTCAAGGCGGATCCGCGCGGCCTGGCGATGAGCCGCGGCGCGTTCCGCGGGCGGCGCCTGGAGGGATGCGGCTAGGCGGTCCGCATAGGCCAGGGCCTCCCGCGGGCGATCTCGGTCGAGCTCGAGCTGGGCCAAGGCCTGCAGCGCTTGGAGGTCGTCGGGCGCCAGCTGAAGCAGCCGCTGGAGGTCGTCCTCGGCCGCGGCCGCGTCCTTGAGCCCAAGGTGTATCCGCGCGGCCTGGCGGTAGAGGGCCGGGCGGTTGGAGGACGGCTCTTCTTCGAGGGCGGCGGACGCCCGCCGGGCATAATCGACCGCTTCCTCGGGTCTTGCGTCGTCGAGAGCGAGCTGCGCCAGCAGCTGCAGCGCATGAGTATCTCCCTGCGCCAGCAGCAGCAGCTGCGTCAGGTCTCTTCGCGCCCCGTCATGATCCTTGTGCTTGAGCCGAAGCTGGGCGCTCATGCGGAGGCCTTCGACGGTCGGCGCGGGCGAGGCCGCCGCGAGCGCTTGCTTGAAGCGCGCTTGGGCCCGGACGTCGTCTTTGAGCTCGTGCCACAGCTGCGCGCTATGCTCCAGCACCCCGGCGATGTGCCCGGTGATATCGGTGATGATCAGCAGCTTCTGATGCCGCTCCAGCTCGACGAGCTCCATCGTGTCGGAGGCGAGGAGCTGCAGGGTTTGAAGGGATTCGGGTTCCAGGTGGGACGCCTGCTGCGCGCTTTTCATCGCCTTTCTCTGGTCGCCGAGGGCCTGCCATATCCTGGCGCTGAGGCGGTGCGCCGCGGCGCGCTGCCATAGCGGAGCCTCCTTGATCGCCGCCGCCAAGCGATCGGCGAATGCGGCCGCCTCATCCGGCCTGGCGCGAGCATCGGAGCGCGCTATGAGCAGACGCAGGGTCTCCAGCCCGCCGGGGGCTTTTTGCCGCGCGCGCGCAAGAGCCTCCTGCGTCCAGACCGTCCAAGACCGGTCTTCGAACTGACGATCGTCGGGGATCGGCCCGCTTGCCGTCGCCGGATCCCTGGGCGCTTGTCGTTTTTCCAGCTGGACCAGCGCGGCTAAGGCGCCCAGCTCGTCCGGGTCGATCTCCAGCAGCAGCCTGAGGCTTTCCGAGGCTCGGGCCTCATCCTTGAGCTCGAGCCAGATGCGGGCGCTGACCTCATACGCCGCGGGGCGAAGCCAGTGGGGGGCGTTCTCGGCCGCGCGCAAGGCCTGCCGGGCGTAGCGCGAAGCTTCGCTTGGGCGCTGGAGCTCGAGCTCGATCCTGGTCAACGCCTGCAAAGCGGCCAGGTCGTCGCCGTCGAGCCGCAGCGCGCGCTGGAACTCGGCGCGGGCGCCGGCGTAGTCGCCAAGATCGGTCCGGATCTCTCCCGCGAGCCGATAGGCGCCTGCGCGGCGCGGGGCGGGGCCGTCCTCCAAGAGCCGGGCGGCACGCTCGGCGTGGCGGAGCGCTTCATGGGGGCGGTCCCGCACGACCTGGGCGAGGAGGAGCAATGCCTGAGCATCGCGCGGGTCGGTCTTGAGCGCGCCGGCGAGGAGTTCTTCGGCCCCGGGGTAGTCTCCCAGATCGGCGCGAGCTTGGGCGGCTTGGCCGGCAGGCAGCTTCTCCTGCGCGGTCACGGCGCCTTGGGCAAAGACGACGGCCGGCAGGGTCAGCGCCAGCGCCAGCCTGAGCGCCGTTGCTTTCTTCAGCGGAATATCTCGGCGAAGAAATCCTTCATGGCCTGCCAGGAGCGGCGGTCGGCGGCTTCGTCGTACGCCATGCCTTTGGACGGGTCGTCGCCGGCTTCCTTGACGGTGAAGCTGTGCACGGCGCCGCCATAGGAGACCAGCTGCCAGTCGGCTTTGGCCTTGCGCATCTCATCCTGGAAGGCGGGCACGGCGGCGTTGACGAAGCCGTCGTCGGCTCCGTGGAGGACGAGGATCTTGGCTTTGACGCCGCCGGGCCCGGCCGGGTGGGTCGTGTCCAGGGAACCGTGGAAGCTGACCACCCCCTTGAGGTCGACGCCGGCGCGGGCCAGCGCCAGCACGGTGCCGCCGCCGAAGCAATAGCCCATGGCGGCAAGCTTGTCGGGGTCGGCTTTGGGGTGGTTTTTCATGGCGGCCAGACCGGCTAGTCCTCGGCTGAGCCAAAGCGTGTAGTCGCCCTTCACGCCGCCGGCCAGCTTGCCGGCCTCTTCATGATTCTTGGCGAAGACGCCTTTGCCGTACATGTCGCCGGCGAAGGCCAGGTAGCCCAGCTTGGCCAGCTGCTCGGCGCGGCGGCGCGCGTAGGGGCCGTGGCCGTACCACTCGTGGACGATGAAGACGGCGGGACGCTTGCCTTTGACCTGATCGTCATAGGCGAAGTAGCCTTGCAGGACCTTGTCGTCGTGCTTGTATTCGACCACTTCGGTCTTGATGGCGGCATGGGAGGAGACGGCCAGCAGCAACGGCAGCAGCGCGTAGAGGGATGGTGGCATGTGTCTATTCTAGAATGATATCCGACGGCGCGCCAGGGCTTGCTTGGACCTCTTCGCGATGAGCGCCGCCGCCGCGATCGTGGCCAAGAGGCCTAGAAGGGATAATGCCCATTCTGCGCGAGTCCTGACGCGCCCTCCGCCGCTCAGACGCGCCAAGTCTCCCGCCAGGGTCCCGGCGTATACGAAAAGCACGGTGCCCGGCAGCATGCCGAGGAGGGAGGCCAGGACGTAATCCTTCAGCGAGAGCTCGGTCAGGCCGGCCGCGTAATTCAGCGCGTTGAAAGGGACCACCGGGGACAGCCGCAAGAGCAGCATCACCTGCCAGCCGTCGCGCTTGAGCGCCTCGTTGACTGCAGCCAGCCCCGGACGGCCCGCCAGCTTGCGCGCCACCCAGCCCCGCGCCGCGCCGCGCGCCAGCAGGAAGGCCGCCGACGCCCCGAGGTTCGCGCCCAAGGTCACGACCAGGGTCCCTTTCGCCAGGCCGAAAAGGGCCCCCGCGCCCAAGGTCAGCAGCAAGCCCGGGAGGAATAGGACGGTCGCGGCCGCATAGAGCAGGACGAAAGCCGCCGGCGCCCAGGGCCCGAGCCCCGCCACCCATTGCAGGACTTGCCGGGTTCCCTCGTTCATCAGGCATTCTCGCAAAATGGTACAAAGTACGCAAAGCACGTGGACCCCAGCGACCTTGAGCTCGTCGAGCGCGTCCGTTCCGGGGAGAGCGCCGCCTATGCGGAGCTCGTCCGACGGCATCATGGCGACGTCTTCGGGCTCTGCCTCTCCATGCTGGGAGGCGCCGCCGAGGCCGATGACGCCGCGCAAGACGTCTTCCTCAAGGCTTACCGGTCGTTGGACCGCTTCCGCAACGACGCCTCGCTGCGCACCTGGCTCTACCGCATCGCCTCCAACCGCTGCCTGGACCTCTTGCGCTCCCGCGCCCGGGATCGCTCCGAGTCGCTCGAGGCCATCCTGGAGTCCGAGGGCGGCCGCCTCAAGGACCTTCTGCCCGTGGAAAGCGACTCCTCCCAGGCGGCGGAGAACGCCGACTTGGTCGAGCGCGTGCTGCGCCAGCTTTCGCCCGAGTATCGGCTCATCCTGACGCTGCGGGAAGGCCAAGGCCTCGACTATGAAGAGTTGGCTGAGGCCATGGGCTGCTCCCTGGACTCGGTCAAAGCCCGGCTCAAGCGCGCTCGCGCCGTTTTCGAGGGATTGCTGCGACACCTTTTACAGCCGGACGACGTCTAAAGGAGCGAGGACCATGGAAGATCAAGGTTGGAAGGCGGTCTCGGAGGTTTTCTTCCGGCGCCCGGCGCCTCCCGGCGCGACGCAGACGGAGGCCTTCGTGGCCCGGGTCATGGGCCGGCTGGAGGAAGAAGCGCGGTCGCCCTGGCGCGTCTTCTTGAGCCTGCGCTGGACGGCGCCGGCGCTGGGCTTGGCCGCCGCCCTGATGTTCCTGTCGATCTCCCAGCCGGAGGGTGAAGCCCTGCTGTCTGAGGACGGCTTCATGGTCGCCGATGTGGGCGATCCCAGCGACTTCATCTTGGAGGTCCAATGAAGCCCGCGGCGAGGTCGTTTGCCGCCGTATTCTTCCTCGGGCTGGTCCTGGGCGGGCTGATCGGCGCCTGGTGCCAAAGATCCGCGCTGCGCCATTCCCGGCAGCGCCCCTTCAACGCCGAGCGGGTATTCAAGAGGTTCGACCGGGAGCTGAAGTTCGATGAGGAGCAAAAGTCGGCGGTCAAGGCCATCATCCACGGCCACGGCGTCAAGCTCGACGCGCTGCAGGGTGAGACGGCCGCCGCGTTCGACGCCGTCCGCCAGGCCTTGCGCGCCGAGATCAAGGCTCAGCTGAAGGATCCCGAGCAGCTCAAGCGGTTCGCGGCCATGGAGGCGCGCTGGGAAGCGCGCCGAGTCACTCGTAGCGCAGGGCTTCGATAGGCGAAAGCAGCGAGGCCTTGCGCGCCGGCCAGAAGCCGAACACGATGCCCGTGCCGGCGGAGAAGACGAAGGCCAGCGCGACGGACTGGGGCGTGACGATCGCCGCCCACCCCGCGAAGGCGGCCATGCCGAAGGCGATGGCCATGCCGATCATGATGCCCATCAAGCCGCCGCACGTCGACAGGGCCGCCGCCTCGATGAGGAATTGGATGAGCACGGCGCGCCGCGTCGCGCCGATCGCCTTGCGCAGGCCGATCTCGCGCGTGCGCTCGCTGACGGAGACGAGCATGATGTTCATGATGCCGATGCCGCCGACCAACAGCGAGATCGCCGCGACGATGCCCAGCAGCAGCGAGAAGATCTTGGAGGTGCCGGTCAGCGCGGCCTGGATCTCGGCCATGTTGCGCAGGCTGAAGTCGTCCTCTTTGTAATCGGGCAGGCGATGCCGCTTGCGCATCAGCGCGCGGACCGCCTCGATGACCTGGCTGGTCTGCTCGGGCCCCGCCGTCTCGATGGCGATCATGCTGAGGAAGGTCCGGCCCAACACCTTCTTCATCGCGGTTTTCAGCGGGATCAGGATCTTGTCGTCTTGGTCCTGAAAGCCGCTGGAGCCCTTGCGGGGGAGCACGCCGATCACCTTGAACTTGACGTGGTCGATGTTCATCGTCCGCCCGACCGGGTCGGCGTCGGCGAAGAGGGCGGCGGCCACCGTCGGCCCGAGCAGCGCGACCCGCGCCAGGCCGTCGTTCTCCGCGGCCGTGAAGAAGCGTCCGTAATAGGCCTGGGCGTTGCGCATGTCGGCGTATTCGGGCTCGGCGCCGGTCACGGTCGTGTTGGTGTTCTTGTCGCCATAGACGGCCTGCGCGCTGCCGTTGACTTCCCCGGCGGCGCGCAGGATGGCGGGGTGAGCGCGGCGGATCGCCTCGACGTCATCCATGGAAAGGCGGCTGAAGGACCCCATGGCCGCGCGCGCGCCGCCGCCGCCGCGCGGGGGTTGGGGCGTGAGCATCACGAGGTTGGAGCCCAGGCTCGAGAGCTGGGTCTCGACGGATCTCTGCGCTCCCTTGCCGATGGCGAGCATGGCGATGACGGCGGTCACGCCGATGAGGATGCCGAGCATGGAGAGCGCGCTGCGCAGCTTGTTGGCCAGGATCGCGCCCAGCGCCGAGCGCACGTGCTCGGAGAACTCCTCCCAGCTCAGCTCGCGCGGCGCAGGGATGGTGGCGGAGGCTTCCGCCGCGGCCTCTCCGGCGGCGGGCGTCCCGCTGGCGCCGCGGTGCCGGGGATTCTGCTCGTCGGAAACGATGCGCCCGTCCTTGATCTTGATGATGCGCTTGGCGTAGGCGGCGATCTCGGGCTCGTGGGTGACCATCACGAGCGTGATGCCCGAGTCGTTCATCGCGACGAGGCGGCCGAGGATCTCCTCGGCTTGGTCCGAGGCCAGGTTGCCGGTCGGCTCGTCGGCGAAGATGAGGCGGGGCTTGTTGACCAGAGCGCGCGCGATGGCCACCCGCTGCTGCTGGCCGCCGGAGAGCTGGTTCGGGGCGTGGTCGAGGCGATCGCCTAGGCCGATCTCGCGCAGGACTTCGGCCGCGCGCTCGTCGCGGCCGGGCTCCCCGGTGTAGAGCATCGGCAGGCCGACGTTGTCGAGCGCGCTGGTGCGGGCCAGGAGGTTGAACATCTGGAAGACGAAGCCGATGGTGCGCGAGCGCAGCGCCGCGCCCTCGTCGTCGGTGAGCGCGGAGACGTCGAGCCCGAGGAGCGTGTAGGTCCCCGAGGTCGGGCGGTCGAGCAGGCCGAGGATCTGCGTCAAGGTGGATTTGCCCGACCCCGAGGGGCCCATGATGGCGACGAATTCGCCGGCTGCGATGCTCAAGTCGACGCCCTTGAGCACGTCGAGCCGGCTGCCGCCCACGATGTAGGTCTTCGTGACGCCGCGCAGCTCGATGAGGGGGGGCATCCGGGGCCTCTATCTCGGCTCGGCGGTGGCGGAGGAGGCGCCGCGCCTGGGACGCGGAGCGGCGCCGGAGCCGGCGCCGCCCCCCCCCCCGGCCCGGCCCCGCCCCGCCCCCCCCCGGGGTGGTTTCGGGGGCGGAGGGGGCCGGTGAAC
>CAZEAE010000065.1:0-15650 GCA_964510095.1 uncultured Elusimicrobia bacterium
GGTTCGCCGTCCGCGAGGGCGGCCATACCGTGGGCGCCGGCGTCGTCGGCGACATTATCGCCTAGGAATAAGGTATAATATATGACAGAGACAGCGAATCCGCAGCAGAGAATCCGCATCAGGCTTCGAGCGTATGACCACCGTGTTCTCGATGCGAGCGTAGGAAAGATCGTTGAGACGGCGCAGCGCACTGGAGCCATCGTTTCCGGCCCCATTCTGCTGCCCACTCACATCAAGAAGTACACGGTCCTCCGGTCTCCTCACGTCGACAAGAAGTCGCGCGAGCAGTTCGAGATGCGCATCCATAAGCGCTTGATCGAGCTGAACAGCACGACTTCTAAGACGGTGGACGAGCTGATGAAGCTCGACCTGCCGGCCGGCGTCGACGTCGAGATCAAGCTGTAGGACGGCGCCGTAAGATTGCCTTCCGTAGGAAGGCGGGGATTCTTTTGTCATTTATAGGGGTAATATGAGCGAGCAAAAAGAGACGACGCAGGAAGCCGCGGATGCGGGCGCCAAGAAGGCGCCGGCGACGTTTCGCACCATCTTGGGCGAGAAGATCGGCATGACCCAGGTCTTCGGCCGCAAAGAGAACATCCTTTTCGGCGTCACCGTCGTCAAGGTCGGTCCCTGCCCCGTCGTCCAGGTGAAGACCGAGGCCGGCAAGGACGGCTACAACGCCGTCAAGCTCGCCTACGGTCAGCGCAAGGAGAAGAACATCCCCAAGCCGGTCTTGGGCCAGTTCAAGAAGGCCGGCGCCGCCCCCGCCCGCTGGATCAAGGAGATCCGCGTCGAGAGCACGGCCGGTCTCGAGGCCGGGCAGTCGGTCACCATCGACGGCGTCTTCAAGCCCGGCGACTACGTCGACGCCCAGGGCACCAGCAAGGGCAAGGGCTTCGCCGGCGTGATGAAGCGCCATAATTTCAAGGGCCTGCCGGCCTCTCACGGCGCCTCCGACAAGCAGCGCTCCCCGGGCTCTCTGGCCTCGCGGCGCTCCTTGGGACGCGTCATGCCCGGCCAGCGCATGGCCGGCCGCATGGGCGGGGTCACCGAGACCGTCATGAAGCTCGAGGTCATCAAGGTGGACGCGGTCAACAACCTGCTCTACCTCAACGGCTCGGTCCCCGGGCCCAAGCACGGATTTATCACCATCTCCGAGACGATCAAGGGCCCGAAGGCCCGCATCGACATCGTCCGCTCCACGATCCGCAAGGATAAGATGGGCAACATCATCAAGGCCCCGACCAAGCCGGGCGCCGTCAAGAAGTAGAGGAAACCATGGAAGCCCAACTGCTCAACGTCAAAGGCGAGAAGGTCGGAAAGCTCGACCTCAAGGAAGAGATCTTCGGCCTGAAGGTCTCCCGGGAGTTCCTGCACGAGTTCGTCACCATCTACCGCGCCAACCAGCGCCAGGGCGACGCCAACACCAAGACCCGCGCCGAGGTCTCCGGCTCCGGCAAGAAGCCCTGGAAGCAGAAGCATACCGGCCGCGCCCGCGCCGGCTCGATCCGCTCGCCGCTCTGGCGCCATGGCGGCATCACCTGGGGCCCGCACTCCGGCAAGGTCAGGCTCGAGATCCCGCGCAAGAAAGCCAAGGCCGCGCTGGCGCAGGCCCTGGCCGCGCGCTTGGCCGACGGCGGCCTGATCTTCGTCGAGACGCTGGCGATCTTCGACAAGCAGGAGGCCAAGACCAAGATCATGGCCGCGCTCCTCAAGACGCTGGGCTGCACGGGCCGCACGACCATGCTGGTCGTAGACGCCCCGGACGCCAAGCTCGCCCAGGCCAGCCGCAACCTGCCGGGCGTCGACCTGGTGCTGGCCGCCGACCTCAACGCCTACAGCGTCCTGCGCGCCAGCAAGCTCGTCCTGACCCGCCCCGCGCTCGAGAAGCTGGGCGCGAAGTGGAATTAGGAGACTTGTCATGAACAACGAGAATCTTTTCGGCGTCATCGTGCGGCCGCTCTTGACCGAGCGCAGCACGCTGGCCAAAGAGCAGCATAACCAGTATCAGTTCGAAGTCGCGCTCGGCGCCGACAAGGGGCAGATCAAGCGCGCCATCGAGGACCTCTTCAAGGTCAGCGTCGAGAAGGTCCGTACGATGGTCGTGCCGGGCAAGTTCCGCCGCTACGGCAAGGGCGGGGGCATGCGGCCGGATTGGAAGAAAGCCGTCGTCACCGTGACCAAGGGCCAGAAGATCGAGGTCGAAGGCCAGACCGCCTAAAGAGGGATTATGCCAGTAAAAACATTCAAGCCTTATACCCCGTCGCGGCGCAACATGAGTTCGGCGGATTACTCCGAGCTCACCACCGATCGGCCCGAGAAGAGCCTGATCCGGCAGCTCAAGCGCAAGGGCGGCCGCAACAACACCGGCATGCTCATGGTCCGCCATCAGGGCGGCGGCGCCAAGCGCGCCTACCGGCTCGTCGACTTCAAGCGCGAGAAGTTCGACATCCCCGGCAAGATCATGACCATCGAGTACGACCCCAATCGCAGCGCCCGCATCTGCCTGGTCAACTACGCCGATGGCGAGAAGCGCTATATGCTCCATGCCGTGGGCCTCAAGGTCGGCGACACCGTCATCAGCGGGCCCAAGGCCGATATCAAGCTCGGCAACGCGCTGCCGCTGACCAACATCCCCGAAGGCTCGTTCGTGCACAATATCGAGCTCATACCGGGTAAGGGCGGCCAGATGATGCGCGCCGCCGGCGCCCAGGCCCAGCTCATGGCCAAGGACGCGGGCTACGCGCAGCTCAAGATGGGCTCCGGCGAGATCCGCCTGGTGCCCGACGCCTGCATGGCCACCCTCGGCCAGGTCTCCAACACCGACCACAACACGGTCAACCTGGGCAAGGCCGGCCGCAGCCGCCACCGGGGCATCCGCCCGACGGTCCGCGGCGGCGCGATGAACGCCACCGACCATCCGATGGGCGGCGGCCGCGGCAAGTCCAAGGGCGGCAACCATCCGCGCTCGCCGTGGAACCAGCTCTCCAAGGGTTTCAAGACGCGCAGCAAGAAGAAGGTCTGGGGCTGGATGATCGTCTCCGACCGCCGGCGCGCCAAACAGTAAGAGGATAACATCATGGGAAGATCAACTAAAAAAGGGCCGTTCGTCAGCGCGAAGCTCCTCGAGAAGGTCCATAAGCTCAATGCTTCGGGCGAGAAGAAGGTCATCAAGACCTGGTCCCGCGCCTGCGTCATCACCCCCGAGTTCGTCGGGCACACCTTCGCCGTGCACAACGGCCGGAAGTTCCTGCCGATCTACGTCTCCGAGCAGATGGTCGGCCATCGTCTCGGGGAATTCTCCTTCACCCGGTTCTTCCGGTCCCACGGCGGGACCCATAAAGAGTCCAACGCCCTGACGTAAGGAAAAATATATGGAAGCCATCGCCCACGCAAGATTCCAAAGATACGGCAACCGCAAGGTCGCCCAGGTCCTCAAGGAGATCCGCGGCAAGTCCGTCCTGAAGGCCGAGGAGATGCTCCCGATGATCCCGCGCGACTGCCAGGTCATGATCGGCAAGACCGTCAAGTCGGCCGCGGCCAACCTGACGATCAAGGCGGCCCGCTCCGGCAAGACGCTGGAGCCCGCCAAGGTCTACATCAAGGATATCTGGTCCACCATGGGGCCGATGGGCCACATGAAGCGCGTCATGCCCGCTCCGCAGGGCCGCGCCAACACGTTCAAGCGGAAAGTCTGCCATCTGACCGTCGTCGTGTCCGATGAGCGCCAGGGTGGTAAATAACTATGGGAAATAAGATCCATCCGAAGGCGGTCCGCCTCGGATACATCCAAGACTGGGAATCCAAGTGGTTCTCGCTGCGCGAGATGCCCGCTTTGATCGGCGAGGACTTCAAGATCCGCAACCTCGTCAAGAACACCTTCCGCCAGGCCGCCGTCAGCTGGGTCGGCATCGAGCGCGCCGGCAGCTATCTGCGCGTCAACATCCACACCGCCCGCCCCGGCGTCGTCATCGGCAAGAAGGGGGCGGACATCGAAGGCATCCGCAAGCAGATCGAGGACCTTACCTCCCGCAAGACGTTCATCAACGTCATGGAGATCAAGGACCCCGAGCTCGACAGCCGGCTGGTGGCCGAGGCCATCGCCATGCAGCTCGTCAAGCGCATCGCCCATCGCCGCGCCATGCGCCGCGCCATGGAGCGCACGATGCAGTCGGGCGCCTTGGGCATCAAGGTCATGGTCTCCGGCCGCTTGAATGGCGGCGAGATCGCGCGGAGAGAGTGGCAGCGCGAGGGCCGCGTGCCCCTGCACACCTATTGCGCCGACATCGACTACGGCACGTGCGAAGCGTTCACGACCGCCGGCCTCATCGGAGTCAAGGTCTGGATCTTCAAGAAGCAGCTCTTCGTCAAGAGCCCCAAGGAGCTCTCGCTCCTGGCGAAGAAGGCCGATAACCTGGCGGAGACGGCCGCGGCCCTGGCGCCCGCCGCCGCGCCCGCCGCCGTGGTCCCGGCCGAAGGAGGCACTCCCGATGTTAATGCCTAAACGCGTCAAGTATCGCAAGCCGCACAGCCACCCTCGCATCAAGGGGCCGGCCAAGCGCGGCACCTCGATCGCCTTCGGCGAGTACGCGCTCAAGGCCCTGGAGCCCAAGTGGGTCACGGCTCGCCAGCTCGAAGCCTCCCGCGTGGCCATCGGCCGGCACATGAAGAAGGGCGGAAAGCTCTGGCTGCGCGTGTTCCCGGACAAGGCCATCACCAAGCACCCGGCCGAGACCCGCATGGGTAAGGGCAAGGGCGCTCCCGACCACTGGGCCGCCGTCATCCGGCCCGGCCGCATCCTCTTCGAGCTCGAAGGGCTCTCGCTGGCCGACGCCCAGAAGGCGATGCGCGCGGCCTCCTACAAGCTTCCGATCAAGACCCGGTTCATCGTCCGCGAGCACATCTAACATGAAAGCCAAAGAGAAAGAAGCCAGCAAGACGTTGTCGCTCAAGGAGCTGCTCTCCCAGCTGCACGACGCCCAGGAGAAGCAGTTCAAGCTGAAGTTCAAGCACCAGGTGGCGCCGCTGAAGAACCCGCTCGAGATCAAGCATCTTCGGCGGCAGATCGCGCGCCTGAAGACTTGGATCAACGAGAAGCAGGAGGTGGCGGCGTCATGACGACCCAAACCGCAGTCGAGGATCGCAACAGCCGCAAGACGCTGGAGGGGGTCGTCGTCTCCGATAAGATGAACAAGACCCGCACCGTACGGGTGGCGCGGCTCGTCAAGCATCCCTTTTACGAGAAGATCATGAAGAAGAGCAGCAAGTTCGCCGTCCATGACGAGGAGAACTCGTCCAAGGAAGGCGACCTTGTCGAGATCATGAGCACCCGCCCGCTTTCGAAGAGCAAGCGCTGGCGTCTGGTGCGCGTGATCAGGGCGGCGCCCCGCGCCGCGGGCGAGGCCAAGTAAATGATACAGCTCAGATCCATCATCAACGTCGCCGACAACTCCGGCGCCCGCAAGCTCCAGTGTTTCCATGTCATGGGCGGCCACTACCGCCGCGTGGCGAGCCTGGGCGACATCATCGTCTGCAGCGTCCGCGACGCGCTGCCCAACGGCGCCATCAAGAAGGGCGACGTGGTCAAGGCGGTCCTCGTGCGCGCCGTGCGCAACAAGCGCCGCGCCGACGGCTCCTACGTCAGCTTCGACGACAACGCCGCCTGCCTGATCGACGAGAACGGCGAGCCCAAGGGCACGCGCGTGTTCGGACCCGTGGCGCGCGAGCTGCGCGACAAGGAATATCTCAAGATCATCTCTCTGGCGCCCGAGGTCGTCTGATACCATGGTAAAGCTCAAGATCCATAAGAAGGACAAGGTGATGGTGCTGGCCGGCAAGGACAAGGGCAAGACCGGCGAGGTGATCAGGGTCTTCCCCGACCAGATGCGCATCCTGATCGGCAAGGTCAACATGGTCACCAAGCACAAGAAGCCCAAGCAGAACGAGCCCGGAGGCCTGCAGAAGATGGAGGCGCCCGTCGCTTATTCCAACGTGATGCTCATGTGCCCGAAGTGCGAGAAGCCGATCCGCCCCAAGCTCGACAAGCTGTCGACCGGGGAGCAGGTCCGCCTCTGCCGCAAGTGCGGCGAGACCATCCTTTAAGAGAGATAGAGACAATGGCTGACAAGGAAAACGACGGGAAAGACGCGGCGCAGATCGAAAGAGCGAAGGCCAAGGCCCTCGCGCAGAAGAAGGCCGGTTTGGACGCCAAGGCCGCCAAGGCCTCGGGGCCGACCATGGCCGTCTCCGACGGCAGGGAAACGAAGCACGCCGTGCCCCGGCTCAAGAAGCAGTACGTGGAGGCCGTCGTCCCCGCCTTCATGGAGAGGCATGGCTTCTCCAACCCGCTCCAGGTCCCCCGGATCACCAAGATCGTCGTCAACATCGGCGTCTCGGAAGCTCGCGAGAACATCCAGATGCTCGACGTGGCGCGCGAGGAGCTGGCGATGATCACCGGCCAGTGGCCGCAGGTGCGCAAGTCCCAGAAGTCGATCTCGAATTTCAAGCTGCGCCAAGGCATGCCTATCGGCGTACGCGTCACCCTGCGCGGCGACCGGATGTATGAGTTCTTGGACCGCCTCATCTCGACGGCCATCCCCCGCATCCGCGATTTCCGCGGCCTGGAGCCCAAGGGCTTCGACGGCACCGGCAACTTCAACCTCGGGCTCAAGGAGCAGCTGATCTTCCCCGAGATCAACGTGGAGAAGTCGCCCAAGCAGCGCGGCATGAACATCTCCTTCGTGACGACCGCCGGCAAGGACGAGCTCAGCCTGGAGCTGCTCCGGACCTTCGGCATGCCCTTCAAGACCGCCGCGGCCGCCGCCGCCGGGAGAAACTGACACCATGGCCACCACCGCTTGGGTCGCAAAGATGAAGAAGCCGCAGAAATTCTCGACGCGGCATCGCAACCGCTGCCAGATCTGCGGCCGCCCGCGCGCCGTCTACCGAGACTTCGGCCTTTGCCGCATCTGCTTCCGCAAGATGGCGCACCAGGGGCAGATCCCCGGCGTCAAAAAATCCTCCTGGTAGGTATATAAGAACATGGACCCCATCTCAGACTTGCTCAGCGGCATCCGCAACGCGAACACCCGTCAGAAGGACCGCGTCGATGTCCCGTTCTCGAAGCTCAAGCTCGAGATCGTCCGCATCCTCAAGGACGAGGGCTTCATCGCGAACTTCAAGTCGCTCTACAACGGCAACAAGCGCGGCACCATCCGCGTGTTCCTGAAGTACTCGCCGACCAAGGAGGCCGTCATCCGCGGCATCAAGCGGGTGTCCAAGCCCGGCTTGCGGATCTACCGGTCTTATCAGGAGATCCCCCGGGTCCGCGGCGGCTTCGCCGTCACGATCCTGTCGACGTCCAGCGGCCTGCTGACCCACAAGCAGGCGAAAGAAAAGAAGGTCGGCGGAGAAGTCCTCTGCCAGGTTTGGTGACATCATGAGCCGAGTTGGAAAGATGCCGGTCATCGTCCCGAAGAACGTCCAGGTCGCCATCGTCAACGGCGTCGTGACGGCCAAGGGCCCCTTGGGCGAGCTCAAGGAGACCCTTCCGTCGCTGGTCAAGGCCGAGCTCAAGGACGGCCAGATCCTTTTGACGGCGGACCTTAAGGCCGTTCGCGAGGCCTCCGCCATCTACGGCACCTCGCGCGCGCGCGTCAACAATATCGTCCAGGGCGTGGCCACCGGCTACTCCAAGGTGCTCGACATCGTGGGCTTGGGCTTTCGGGCCGAGGTCACGGGCCAAAAGATCGTGATGGCCATCGGCAAGTCCCATCCCGTCAATTTCGAGGCGCCGGCGGGCATCAAGATCGCCGTCGACCCCAAGAAGACGCAGCTGACCGTCAGCGGCGCGGACAAGGAGCTCGTCGGCGAGACCGCCGCCAAGATCCGCGAACTGCGCGTGCCGGAGCCCTATAAGGGCACGGGCATCCGCTATCAAGGGGAGCACGTCCGCCGCAAGGCCGGCAAGACCGCGGCCGGCGCCAGCGCCGGCGCGGCCGGCGCGAAGAAGTAAGAGGATATCATGAAAGACAAGTGGACACGCTATCAGTACCGCAAGGACCGCACGCGCACCAGGCTTGCCAAGCGCCCCGACGGGCGCCCGCGCCTGACGGTGCACCGTAGCCTCAGGTATATCTACGCGCAGGTCATCGACGACGTCCTCGGCAAGACCCTCGCCTTCGCCTCCTCGCTGTCCAAGGAGCTCAAGGGCGGCAAGGCGTCGAGCAAGAACGTCGGCGCCGCCAAGCTCGTCGGCGAGCTCATCGCCAAGAAGGCGGTGGCGGCCGGCGTCAAAAAAGTGGCTTTCGACCGCGGCGCCCACATCTATCACGGCCGGGTCAAGGCTTTGGCCGACGCCGCCCGCGCCGGCGGCTTGGAGTTCTAGGAGAGATCTATGGCAGACACCCCCAACGTCCCTACCCCGGCGCCTTCGGCGCCTTCCCAAGAGCGTTCTCGCGGCGGCCAAGGCCAGCAGCGCGGCGGGCAGCGGCCTCGCCGCTACGATCCCAACGCGCGCGATGAGAGCGGCTTCAAAGAGACCGTGGTGACCATCAACCGCGTGGCTAAGGTCGTCAAGGGCGGCAAGCGCTTCTCCTTCTCGGCGCTCGTCGTCATCGGAGACGGCGCCGGCACCGTCGGCGCGGGTCTCGGCAAGGCCAAGGAGGTCCAGGCCTCGATCCAGAAGGGCAACGCCCAGGCCCGCAAGAACCTGCTCAAGTTCCCCGTCATCGGCGACACGATCCCGCACGAGGTCATAGCCAAGTATCGCTCCGGCAAGGTGTGGATGAAGCCCGCCGCGGCCGGCACCGGCGTCATCGCGGGCGGCGGCGTGCGCGCGGTGCTCGAAGCCGGAGGCATCAAGAACGTGCTGACCAAGAGCCTCGGCAGCGACAACGCCTTCAACGTCGTCGGCGCGACCTTCGAGTGCCTGCGCATCCTGCGCACCAAAGAAGACATCATCAAGCTGCGCGGCAAGTAAAGAGGAACATCATGACCACCGTCAATCTGAGCAATCTCAAGCACATGCCGGGCTCGCGCAAGCGCAACCGGCGCCTGGGCCTCGGCGAGGGCTCCGGCCACGGCCAGACCTCCACGCGCGGCCAGAAGGGCCAGCGCAGCCGCTCCGGCGACGGCAAGATGTCCGGCTTCGAGGGCGGCCAGACGCCGCTCCTGCGCCGAGTCCCCAAGCGCGGATTCACCAACGGCGCTTTCCGCGTCGAATATCAGGTCGTGTCCCTGGAATCCATCGAGCGCGTCTTCAAGAACCAGAAGGACGTCTCTCTCGAGGCGCTGAAGCGTCACGGCCTGGTCAGCGGCCGCAAGAAGGTCAAGGTCCTGGGCGACGGCGAGCTCAAGACCGCTTACAAGATCTCGGCGCATGCCTTCTCCAAGAGCGCGCTCGAGAAGATCAAGAAGGCCGGCGGCACCGCCGCCGTGGAAGCCTCCAAGGCCGCCTGGCAGCGGGCGGAGACCGCGGCGAAATGATCCAGCGCGTCCCGGACATCTTCGAGGTGCCGGACCTGCGCAAGCGGGTCCTCTTCACGCTCGGCGCCATCCTTGTTTTCCGGATCGGGGCCGCCATCCCGATCCCGGGCATCAACGGCGACGCCATCAAGGCTCTTTTCGACTCCCAGAAGAACAGCCTGCTGGGCTTCTTGAACATCTTCTCCGGCGGCGCTTTGGGCCGCTTCTCCATCTTCTCCATGGGCGTCATGCCCTACATCAACGCCTCGATCATCATGAGCCTGCTGCAAGGGGCGCACGTGATCCCTTACCTGGACCGCCTCCACAAGGAGGGCGAGCTGGGCCGGCGCAAGCTCAACAGCCTGACGCGCTACCTGACCCTTTTCCTGGCCTCTTTCCAGTCTTTCGGCCTGACCATCGCCATCACCAAGATGCCGACGCCCGGCAACATCCCGGTGGTGTCCGACCCGACGTGGGGCTTCTACATGGTCACGGTCCTGACGCTGACCGCCGGCACCATCTTCATCATGTGGCTCGGCGAGCAGATGACGGAGAACGGCATCGGCAACGGCGTCTCGCTCTTGATCTTCGCCGGCATCGTCGAGCGCATCCCTAGCGCCGCGCTGAACCTCATCTCGCTCATCCAGGCTGAGGAAGTCGGCTTGATCTCCGCGATCTTCATGGTGACCGCGCTCATCGGCGTCGTCTTGTCGGTGGTCTGGGTGGAGACGGCCCAGCGCAAGATCCCGGTCCAGTACGCCAAGCGTGTCGTCGGGCGCAAGATGTACGGCGGGGCCTCCAGCTACCTGCCGCTCAAGGTCGACCAGTCCGGCGTCATCGCCGTCATCTTCGCGGTCTCGCTCTTGGCCGTGCCCATGACCGTCGTCCAGTTCGCCCCCGAGGCCGCCTGGGCGCAGAAAGTGATGGGCTTTTTGAGCGGCGGCAACCTCGTCTACCAGCTGCTTTACGCCGCCCTGATCATCTTCTTCTGCTATTTCTACAACTCGGTGTCGATCAACCCGGTCGACCTGGCCGAGAATATGAAGAAATCCGGCGGCTTCGTGCCCGGCATCCGGCCCGGCGAGCCCACGGCCAAGTACATCGAATGGGTGCTCGAGCGCATCACCTTGGGCGGCGCCCTGTTCGTGGCGGCCATCGCGGTGCTGCCCGATTACCTCAAAAGCCAGTTCAACACGCCGTTCTTCTTCGGCGGCACGGCGCTGCTCATCGTCGTGGGCGTGGCCCTGGACACCATGGGCCAGCTGGAAGCTCACCTGATCATGCGCCACTACGAGGGCTTCCTCAAGAAGGGCCGCATCCAGCAGCGCTGGTTCAACGTGGGCAGCCAATGATCGTCATCCTTCTAGGCGCGCCCGGTTCCGGCAAAGGGACCCAGTCCAAGATGCTGGCCGCGAGATACGGCTTCACGCACCTGGCCACCGGGGACATCTTCCGCGCCGAGATGGCCTCCAACAGCGTCATCGGCCAGAAGGCCGGCGAGTACGTGAAGGCGGGCAAGCTCGTGCCTGACAACATCGTCACCGAGATGGTGGCCGGCCGGCTCAATGCCGCCAACAACGCCAAGTACCTCTTGGACGGTTTTCCGCGCAATTTGGAACAGGCCCAGGCCTTGGACGGCTTCCTGGCCAAGAGCCAGGCCTCGATCAGCCTGGTGGCCTTCCTCAATCTGCCTCATGAAGAGGCTATCCGGCGCCTCTCCTCGCGCCGCGTCTGCGGCGCCTGCGGCGAGGTCTTCAACATCGTGACCCGGCCGCCTTCGACCGAAGGCAAGTGCGACAAGTGCCAGGGCGACCTGGTGCAGCGCGAGGATGATTCCGAGGCCACGGCCAATAAGCGCCTGATGGTCTTCGAGGATCTGACTCGGCCGCTGGTCGCCTACTACAAGGCCGAGCAGGTCTTCCATGAAGTCGACGCCGCCCGCAGCGCCGAGGACGTCACCTCCGGGCTCTCGGCCATCATCGACCAGACCGGAGCGGGCCGTTAGCATGTTCTCCACCAAGACCATCGAACTCAAGAGCGCCAAAGAGATCTCCGCCATGCGCGAAGCCGGCGCCATCGTCGCGGCGACCCTGCGGCTCTTGGCTCAGGCGGCGCAGCCGGGCGTCTCCACGCTGGAGCTCGACCGCCTCGCCTCCGAGGAGCTGGCGCGCCGCAAGGCCAAGCCCGCCTTCCTCGGCTACCACGGCTTTCCGGGCTCCCTCTGCGTCTCGATCAACAGCGAGGTCGTCCACGGCATCCCTTCGGCCAAGCGCAAGCTCGCTGAAGGCGACCTGGTCAGCCTTGATTTCGGCTGCATCGTCAGCGGCTTCTACGGCGACGCCGCCATCACCGTGGGGGTCGGCAAGGTGACCGCCATAGCGCAGCGTCTGATGGACGTCACGCGGCAGTCCTTGGCCAAGGGCATCGAAGCCATGCGCCCCGACGGCCGCCTGGGCGACGTGTCCTTCGCCGTGCAGAAGCACTGCGAGGACGCCGGCTTCTCCGTGGTCCGGGAATTCGTCGGCCACGGCATCGGCCGGGCGCTGCACGAGGATCCGCCGGTGCCCAACTACGGCAAGGCCGGCACCGGATTAAGACTCTCTCCAGGCATGGTCTTGGCCATCGAGCCGATGGTCAACATCGGCGGACCCGAGGTCAAGACGCTGGAGGACGGCTGGACGGCCGTCACCAAGGACGGCAGCTTGTCCGCCCATTTTGAGCACACCGTGGCCATCTTTGAGGACGGCCCGGAGATATTGACGAAGGATCCAGAGGTCTAGAGAGAGTGATGGTCAAGGAAGACAAGATCGAAGTGGAAGGCAGCATCCTCGAGGCGCTGCCTAACGCCATGTTCCGAGTCGAGATCCCGCAGGGCAAGGTCGTCTTGGCCCACATCTCGGGCAAGATGCGGATGCACTATATCAAGATCCTGCCCGGCGACCGCGTCAAGCTCGAGTTGTCGCCTTACGACCTCACCCGCGGCCGGATCATCTTCAGGGAATAGTCACGGAGAGAGCGATGAAAGTCAGAGCGAGCGTCAAGCCGATTTGTCAGAAATGCAAGATCGTGAAGCGCCGGAACGTGGTGCGGATCCTTTGCACCAACCCGAAGCATAAGCAAAGACAGGGATAGGAGAACAGCATGGCACGCGTGGCAGGAGTCGATCTTCCCAAGAACAAGCGCATCGACGTGGCGCTGACGTATGTCTACGGCATCGGCCGGACCAAGGCCGTCGAGGTGCTCAGCAAGCTCGTCGGCGCCGTCGACCCCAAGACCCGGGTCAAGGACCTCAATGAAGGTCAGGTCGGCCTCATCAACAACCTTTTGACCAAGGAATACAAGGTGGAGGGCGAGCTGCGGCGCGAGCTGCAGGCCCACATCCAGCGCTTCCACGAGATCGCCTGCTATCGGGGCAGCCGCCACCGGCGCAACCTGCCCGCGCGCGGGCAGCGTACCAAGACCAACGCCCGCACCCGCCGCGGCCGGCGTAAGACCGTCGGCGCGGGCAAGGCCGAGAAGGCCCCCGCTAAAGCTTAAGGAGTAGAGAAAAAACATGGCAGAAGAGAAAGCCGCACCGGCCAAAACGGCCGCCGCCGGAGCCCCGGCGAAGAAGAAGAACTGGAAGTCGTTGACCTTCGCGAAGGTCTTCATCCAGTGCTCGTTCAACAACACGATCGTCTCTTTGACCGACGACCGCGGCGACGTCCTGGCCTGGGCCTCGGCGGGCGGCAGCGGCTTTCGCGGCACCAAGAAGGGGACTCCGTTCGCCGCCGGCGTCACCGCCAGCAAGGTGGCCAAGCGCGCAGTCGAGCTGGGCGTCAAGCAGATCGCCGTCTTCATCAAGGGCCCCGGGCCCGGCCGCGAGACCGCGGTGCGCAGCCTGGGGAATTCGGGCATCATCATCGTCAGCCTCAAGGACGTCACGCCGCTGCCGCACAACGGCTGCCGGCCTCCCAAAGCTAGGAGAGTCTAGGTAAAACCATGGCAAGATACATCGAAGCCGTTTGCAAACTCTGCCGTCGCGAGCAGACCAAGCTTTTCCTCAAGGGCGACAAGTGCTACACCAAGTGCATCCTTGAGAAGCGCCCCGGCACGCCCGGCATGGCCAAGCCTCAGCGCGGCAAGCCCTCGGCGTATTCCATCCGCCTGCGCGAGAAGCAGAAGCTGCGGCGCATGGTGTCGATGACCGAGCGGCCCTTCGAGCGCCTGGTGGCGGAAGCCTCCAAGGCCCGCGAGGCCTCCGGCGACTTCCTGCTTCGCGCGCTCGAGCTTCGCTTGGACAACGTGGTCAAGCGCATGGGCGTGGCCACCTCCCTCAAGACGGCGCGCCAGCTGGTTTTGCACAACCACGTCAAGGTGGGCGGCAAGACGGTCAACATCCCGTCCTTCGCCGTCTCGGCGGGAGACGTCATCACGCTCTCGCCGAAGCTCAAGGAGAACGTGGGCGTCAAGCTCTCGCTCGACACCGCTAAGCGGCAGAATAGCCGGCCCAGCTTCATGGAGTTCAACGAGGCCGAGTTCACCGCCAAGGTGACGCGCGTGCCCGAGCGGGCCGAGATGTCCTTCCCTGTGACCGAGCAGCTGATCATCGAGTACTACTCGAAATAACGACGAGCAAAAAAAGAGGAACCCCCAATGGCTTATAAAGAACTGATCCTGCCGCAAAAACTCAGCGTCGATGAAAAGACGATGTCCGAGAACTACGCCAAGTTCGTGGCCGAACCCTACGAGCGCGGCTACGGCCATACCGTCGGCAACGCCTTGCGCCGGGTGCTCCTTTCGAGCCTGGAGGGCGCGTCGGTCACGGCCGTGCGCATCGAGGGTTCCAACCACGAGTACTCGACCTTGACCGGGGTCAAGGAGGATGTGATGAACATCCTCTTGAACCTCAAGAAGCTGCGCATGAAGCTCTTCTCCAACGGCCCCGAGACGGTCTACCTCTCGGCCAACAAGGAGGGAGTCGTCACCGCCGCGGCCATCCAAGGCAACGCCAACGTGGAGATCGTCAACCCCGAGCTGGCGCTGGCGCATCTGGAAGCGGGCGGCAAGCTCGATATGGAGATCGAGATCTCCAAGGGCCGCGGCTACGTCCCGGCCGAGGAGCTGCGGGCGCAGAACCACTGGCCGGCGGGCTTCTTGCCCGTCGACGCCTTGTTCTCGCCGGTCACCAAGGTGCATTACGACGTCGAGAACGCCCGCGTGGGCCAGGTCACCGACTACGACCGGCTGATCATCGAGATCTGGACGGACGGCTCGCTCAACCCGGCCGAGGCCTTGATCCAGTCCTCGAAGCTCCTGCGCGAATCGCTCAACATCTTCATCCCCGAGGAAGAGGCCGCGGCCGCTCCTGAGGGCGGGTTCGACGGCGAGGCCGGGGCCGGCGGGGTCGGCATCAACGTCGACGCCAAGCTGCGCGAGATCCTGGGGCAGCCCATCGAGATGATCGAGCTGTCCTCGCGCGCCTCCAACTGCCTCAAGGTCGCCCGCATCAAGACCATCGGCGAGCTCGTCAGCAAGCGCGACGAGGAGCTCTTGGCCGTCAAGAACTTCGGCAAGAAGTCGCTCGACGAGATCAAGGACCGGCTCAAGGACATGGGCCTTTCTTTGGGCATGCAAGTCGGCTAAAAATCAGGTAGAGTACAGACGGCTTCTGAGGTAAAACTATGGCAACAAAACAGATGGGCGGACGCAAGCTCGGCGTGACGAGCTCGCATAAGCGCGCCCTTCTCAAGAACATGGCGACCAGCCTGTTCCTGCATGAGAAGATCGAGACGACCTACGCCAAGGCCAAAGAAGTGCGCTCCTTCGCTGAAAAGATCATCACCCAGGCGAAGTCGGGCAAGCATTACATGGTCCGGCGCAGCATCCAGGACAAGCTGGTCTACAAGAAGCTTTTCGAGGTGCTGGCGGTCCGCTATGCGCAGCGCCCCGGCGGCTACACGCGCATCCTGCACTTGGCGCCGCGGCATGCCGACAGCGCCAAGCGGAGTCTGGTGGCCCTCGTTTCTTGAGCATGTTCGACTTCCTTTTCAGCCTCTTCTCCAACGACATGGGGATCGACCTCGGCACGGCCAACACCCTCGTTTACGTCAAGAACCAGGGGATCGTGCTGAGGGAGCCCTCCGTCGTCGCCATCGACCGCGAGACCCGCAAGGTCCTGGCGATCGGGGCCGAGGCCAAGAGGA
>CAZEAE010000066.1:0-15554 GCA_964510095.1 uncultured Elusimicrobia bacterium
TATTTCCCGGCGGCGACGGACTTCGAGAAGCGCATGAGCCCGTTCTTCCTGCTGGACTATCATAAGCCGATGCGCTACGCGCCGACGACGCGCCGGCGCGGCGTGGGGACGCACCCGCACCGGGGTTTCGAGACGGTGACCATCGCTTATCAAGGCGCCGTCGCCCATCGCGACAGCGCCGGGCACGGCGGCGTCATCCGGCCCGACGAGGTCCAATGGATGACGGCCGGGGGCGGCATCCTCCACAACGAGTATCACGAGGATGCCTTCGGCAAGGCGGGCGGCGTCATGCACATGATGCAGCTCTGGGTGAATCTTCCTCGCCGGCATAAGCTGACGGCGCCGAAATATCAAGGCCTGGAGAAGGCCGTGATCCCCGAGGCGGCCTTGGCGGACGGCAAAGGCCGCGTGCGGGTGATCTCAGGCGCCTACGAGCAGACCCGCGGCGCGGCGTCGACCTTCACGGCCGCGCACATGCTCGACTTACGCCTGAAGGCGGGCGCCGACGTGCGGCTGCCTACGCCTAAGGACTACAATACGGCGCTGCTGGTCCTGCAGGGCCGCGTGACGGCCAACGGCTCGCCGGCCCTGGCGGAGGGGGAATGCGTCTTGTTCAAGAACGACGGCGACGAGTTGCGCGTCGCGTCTTCGACCGACGCCATTGTCCTATTCTTGAGCGGCGAGCCCATCGAGGAGCCGCTCGTCCATTACGGCCCTTTCGTGATGAACAGCAGGGATGAGATCAACCAGGCTATCGAGGACTTCAACGCCGGCAAGTTCGGCCGCTTGGACGACTGAGGGCTCAGTCCGCTTCGTTCCAGGAGGCGAGCAGCTGGTGCCAGAAGAGCTCGTAGACGTCGGGGCCGCTGCCGGGGTTGCGGCGCACCTGCTGGCCGTTCTGGACCCACATCATCTTCTTGGTCTGGGGGGAGAGCTCTCCGTTGTTGGAGATCACCGCGCCGAGCGTGCCTTCCATGTCGGCGGAGAAGGTCAGCCATTGCGCTTTGAGCTGAGCGCCGCTCTTGTGGCCCCGCACGGTCTTGAGGATGAGCTCCGCCGGGACCCAGGCGGCGCCTTCCTGGCGGTAGCGCAGATAGGCGAAGTCCGTCCAATGCTTCTCGTCGGTCAAGGCGTCGGGGTCGGGGTTGCCGCGGCCGATGGCCCGCTGCTGGGCGCCGGCCCTGTCGGTGAGCACGTTGCCGGTTGCGATGACTTTCTTGACCAGGGCGTCGAACGCCGCCTTGGACTTGGCGGGATCGAGGAGCGGGTCATCGTGCGAACCGTCCTCTTTGAGCCGGCAGGCGGAGTGTATGGGATCGAACGAGGGGATCTGCTCCGTGCGCTGGCCGAAACGCAGGCAGCGCAGGCCGCGGCCGTCTTTGGGCACGGCGGAGGCTTTGAGCTGGGAAGCTTGCTTGATGACGGTTTTGGCGCCGGCGTCCAGGGGCTGGCCCCAGTCGGGGGCTTCCGCCTCGGCGGCGGAGGCGGAGACGGCCAGCGATGCGCAGAGGGCTAGGAGGAGGGGTCGCATAGGTTGAGTATAGACCGGGTTGCGGCCGCCGTCAAGGTCGATTTCCTGTCATTTCAGCGCGGCCAAGACCCAGTCATGCTCCACGCCGCGGGCTCGGCCGCATTGGGGGCAGGCGGGCGCGGGGCCCTCGGCCGCGCAGCCGCAGCCGGCGCAGTGCAGCGAGCGCAAGCCGCTCCACTGGACGCTCGTCGCCCCGTGGCGGCGCGCCAAGGTCATCGTGAGCGGGCGGGTTCCGGTGACGAGCGCGGTGCGAAGCGTCTCCTTGCCCGACCAGAGGATCTCGACTTCTACGGTATCGTGAGGCATGCCGGTTCGGACGCGCTTGACCGTCACCGAGCCGACGGCGCAGTCCTTGTAGCGAAGCCGGCCCGGGAGCTGCTCCGGCCTTAGCGCGTTTTCGAGGACCGAATTGCCCAGCGCCGCCAGGTCGCCGTCGGCCAGGCACCGCAGATAGCGCCAGAACAAGACCGACGCGCGGTCCTCCAGCGACTGCGTATCGAGCTGGGCGTCGAGCGCGCTCAATTCCTGCCAACCCGAAGGCGGGGCGGGGCTTCCGGCGCCCGCGGCGGAGACCTGCGTGATCTCGGCCAGGACCCAATCATATTGCCCTGAATTGACCCAAGCCTTGCAGGAAGGGCAGAGGGTGGACTGGTTGATCGATAGAGGCGTGCCGCAATCGGGGCAATGGCCCGCGGCCAGGCCCGGGCGCTGGGGGGTCTGGGCGCCGCGGGTCCGCAGGAAGGACCATATCTCGGCGAAGGCCTGGGGCTCGTCGCCGCCGGAAAGATGCGCTCCGGTCTTGGCGTCATAGTAGCGGTCGACGCAGGCGGCCTGGATATGCACGTCCAGCGTGTCGAAGTGCTCGCTCGATTCGGCGCGCTGGATCGAGCAGTCCTGTACGCTCACTTTCTCCAGCCGGTTGACCCGGCCTTCGTCCTTCTGCATGTCGAGCAGCACTTGGAACCGCTCGAAGACCCCGTCTGACAGGAGGTGGCGCACCGGACCCAGGTCGCCCGCGCTCCAAGCTTCCTGGACCCTCACGAACGTCATGGATATGGCGGCGCTGAAAGTTTTTTCTTCGAAACGCGGGTCGCGGTCATGCAGGGCCGCCAGGGCGGCGCGCCGGGCTTCCTTCTCGCGTTTTTGGGCGCGTTCGAGATGCACGGCGGCCGCGACAACGAGCAGGATGAATAAGAATACGAAGAACATCGCCGAAGAAAATCCGACGAGAGTCACGTCGCCGGAGCCGCTGGCGGAGGACGAGGAGTTCGAGGAATAGCTGGAGCTGGAGTCGTTCGAGCTGGACTGCGAACTGCCCGAGTCGTAGCTGTCGCCGCCGCCGGCGCGGGCCCAGACGCAGGGGGGGGCGACGCTCAAGCAGGCCAGGGCGGCTAGCAGGACGCCGGCGCGGAGCATGCCTGAAGGATAACCCGCAGGCCTCTGCGAGTCAAGGTATAGGATGTCCAAGTTCACGGGGTTTTGCGTGAGCTGTCGGGGGCGCTGGTGACAGGGATGAAGTACCCTTGGCGACAAGTGTTAGGGTCAGGGATGCAGTGCGGTCGGCTCCGTCGGAGTCGTGGATAAAACAGCCTCCACACACGATAACCGACGCCATTGCGTTCACGTTCTGATTGCGTAACCGTTCATTCCACCGGTTCAGAACGGCAATAATTGCGTTTCCGTGAATTTCGCTTTCGCCGCGAGGGTAAAATGAAACGCGATCACCTGGGATGTTTTTCAAAGAAGGGGCGGCGAGAGCTCTGCGGACAAGGCTGGCCTGGCAACCATATCCGTAGACCTAGTTCTTGAAAATGCTGTTGATGCCTAGTTTTTTTATGATCGACTTGCCCCGGGGCAAGTCACGAGGACGCCAAAAAAACCGTGAACTTGGAGTCATATCGGTCCATGTTCACGGATTTTTCGTTACCAAGCGACCGGCGTCTTATCGCCGGTCGCAACCAGCCGCCCCTACAGGGCGGCTGGAGCCATTGAGGGGCAGGTTTTCTTAACGGTGCCGACGGCACCGAACGAGGCGCCGTCGGTGGCGCCCGGCATGACGACCGCCGGGCGCTTGTAACGGCCTATCGCTAGGTAGGACTGATGAAGATTTCTTTCGTACTTGCGGCGCCGCAAGTAGTTCAGAATAAATCCTGAATCAACAAGCACTTCTCCGAAACGAGTCGACGGGGTCACGCGTTTCTCCTGTTCCACAGAAATCCGTGAACATGGAGATAGGATATCGGTAATAACGCAAGGCCTGATAATTTGGTAGAAAGATGCGGTGAACATCGTGCTCTATGAGCCGGAGATCCCCGGCAACACCGGCAACATCGGCCGCTCCTGCGTGGCCACGGGCAGCACGCTTCACCTCATCGGCCCTTTAGGGTTCAAGATCGAGGATAAGGAGATCAAGCGCTCGGGCTTGGATTACTGGCCGAAGCTCAAGTTCATCCGCCACCACGACTGGGCGGCGTTCAAAGCCGGCCTGCCGCCGAAGCCGTCTTTGATCTTCTTGACCACCCGCTCCCAACGGTCCTTCTGGGAGGCGTCTTACCGGGCGGATTCCTACCTGGTCTTCGGCAAAGAGTCCTCCGGCCTGCCGGAGGCCATCCTCGCCGAGCATGCGGCCGACCTCTACCGCATCCCCATCGGCCCCGGCGTACGCTCGCTCAATCTCTCTTCCGCGGCCGCCGTGGCCCTTTATGAGGGCATGCGCCGGACGGGGGGGCTGTCCGTAACAAATCCGTAAAGGCCCGGGGCTATGCTCCTGGCATGGAACGCCAAGGTTCCTTCGTAGGCCAAAAGACCTACCCCGCCCTTCCCTCTTCGACTCAGGACGCCGTGTCCTCGGCCCGCTACACTGGTCATATGAACCGCGGAGGCAGCATGAAGAAGACGATCCTTCTGGCCCTTTTGCTCGTGCCCAGCGCCGTATGGGCCGAGAAATACAGCGTCAAGGACGAAGGCGACTTTGCTCCCTTGGGCCACCGCGTGGAGTTCGCCGACCGCTACGGCTGGAAGTCCTACTCGGTGCGCTTCGATTTCAGCCTCGATGAGAGCAACCGCGCCCTGACCAAGGGCTCGAAGCTCACCCTCAAGATCGTCAAGCGCGACGGCAAGAAGTGGGATTATACCTGCCGCGCCAAGGACGAGCGCGGCCTGAAAGCCAACGTCAATTTCATCACCGGCAAGGGCATCTCCGTGGTCGTCGACTGCCGCATCGAAGGGAAGGCTTTCGCCAAAGCCGTCGACCTCGACAAGGACGACGTCGGCCTGCCCAACTTGGTCTTTCACGCGATGATCGCCGACGGCCAGGTCACGCCCGGCGCCCAGCGCGGGCTCTTCTTCCAGCCCGGCGGCCAGCTGGACGCCTCCGAGCTCAACGCCTACGCCGCGCTCGGCGAGGACCCCAGCAGCCTGGCGGTGATCTTCCGCAGCAACTGAGCCTTCTGCCCAGGACCTAGGTCCTCGGCCCTACCTGAGCCTAGGCCATATAACAGGGCGAATCAGACCCACTTGGCCCAATCATCGTTTCCCTCCATCCTTTATAATGACTGACGCCCCTTATAGAAGGACAGGAGACATCATGAATACCGTGACCCGCGCCGTGAACCGGACCCTAGCCATCGTCTTGTCTCTGGCTATGCTCATCCCCGTTCCCGGCAGCGCCGCCTCCCTTGGCGCCGCGCGCGTCGTCCCGGTCGAGCGCCCCGTCATCGCCGGCGCCGCCGGCGCCATGGCGGTCACGCTCAAGCTCCCGGTCTCGCCTTCGCTGACCGCGGCCTCCTCGCTGGCCCCGACGCTGCAGCCCCTGACGGCCGCGCCTTCCTTGACGCCCGCGATCGCGCCTTCGGCCGTCTTGGCCCACCCGGTCGTAGATCTCATCAACAAGCTCCAAGCTTCAGGTGTCGCCCTGCCCGAGTCCGGCGACGCCGCCGCCAACGCCGCCCAGCTGCTGGCCGCCGCCGAAGCCCTGCCCGCCGGGGCTTCCCGCGACAGCCTCGTCGCCATGGCTCGCACGCTCACCGCTCCCCAGGGCGGACAGGCCGAGCTCGGCCGGGTCTTCGACGCTTCCGCCCAGCAGAAGGCGCAGGACGAATCACCGGCGATCGAGAGCAACTCCGTCCGCCTGATGGGCTGGCTGCAGGAGCTCTCGTGGATGCCTACCGGCCTGCGCAAGAGCCTGGGCAAGCGCGTCGCGGAAGCCGCGGCCAAGGACGAAGCCGCCCGGCCCAAGGCCGAGCCCAAGGTGTACCAGCCTCTCGAGGCCTCCAAAGCCCGCTGGACCGCTCCGGCGCAGAGCCTGCCCGCCAGCACCCGCGATTTGCCGATGGGCGACGGCCAGATCGTCGGCCAGGACGCGGCGCTCAAAGCCCTTTATTTCGGCCTGAAGATGCCCGGCGAGCACTATAACCTCTACGTGTCGGGCCCCGACGGCTCCGGCCGCGCCACCGCCGTGCGCCATTCCCTCGAGAAGCTGGCGCCGACGATGGCTACGCCCAACGACTTGGTCTCGGTGACCAACTTCGCCGATGAGGAGAAGCCGCTCGTCCTCGAGACCGCTCCGGGCCAGGCCGCCAAGCTGCAGGCCGGCGTGATGGGCTTCGTGCGCACCGTCCAGAGGATGCTGCCGCAGGTGCTCGGTTCCGGCAACGTCGCCGGCGCCAAGAAAGAGCTGCATGACGCCTATGAAGCCGCCGCCGCCCAGCGTCAGAGCGCCTTCGACCAGAAGGTCGCCGCCATCCGCGTGGGCCGCTTCGGCATGCAGATCCAGAAGCAGCAGAGCGAGGAGGGCGTCAAGGTCTACATCGCCCCGACCTTGAACGGCGCCGTCCTCACCGACGAGCAGGTGGAGGCCAAGATCGCCGCCGGAGAGTTCACCCGTCAGGACTGGGACTCGGCCAAGGAGCAGATGGCGGCCCAGGCCGAGTCGCTCTTGGGCGAGATGCAGGCCATGCTGGAGGCCGGCCAGGAAGAGCACGGCGCCGTCCATCAGAAGATGGCGCAGCTCGAGGCTCAGGCCGCCCAGGCCGTCATCGGCCAGGTGGGCAAGTCCTTGAAGGCGGCCGTTTCCCAGCAGGAAGGCGGTCCCGAGATGCAGGCCCTGGAAGAACGCATGCAGGCGCGTCAGGACGCCGTCGACGCCAAGGTGGCCCAGGTCAAGATCGGCAAGTTCGGCATGTTCATGCAGCCGATGCGCACCGCCAAGGGCGTCAAGCTGGCCGTCGCGCTCACCATCGAGGGGCAGCCGATCACGCCCGACACCGCCGCCCAGCTCGTCAGCGAAGGCAAGTTCACCGAAGCCGAGTTCAGCGCGGCTCAGGCTCAGCTCAAGGCCAAGGCCCAGCCGTTGATGGAGGCCTTCTCCGCCATGATGGCGGCCAATCAGGAGGACGTGACGGCCGTGCAGGCCAGCCGGAAGCCCATCCCGCAGACGGCGGCTTCCCTCAAGGTCCAGGCCTGGGTCGACGCGCTCATCCAGAGCGCCGCCCGGGAATATCAGGCCTTCCTGCCGCAGGCCGAGGCCCCCGAGGGCGCTCCCAAGAAGATGGGCAAGAGCGACCCCGCCGACAACTTCCGCGTCAACGTGCTCGTCGATAACGCCGGCGTCAAAGGCGCCCCGATCGTCTGGGAGAAGAATCCTTCCTATGAGAACCTCTTCGGCTCGGCCGACGCCAACGCCCAGACGATGCTCATCCCGGGCGCGGGCCTGGTCAAGACCAAAGGCGACGGTGGGCCGACGCTGAAGGCCGGCTCCTACCTCCGGGCCAACGGCGGCTTCCTGGTCCTCAATGTGATGGACGTCCTGCGCGAACCCGCCGCATGGCAGGCGCTGATGGCGGCCGTGCGCAACGGAGACGCCGAGATCGCCGAGGGCGGGCTCCAAGGCATGGCTTCGATGAAGGGGGAAAAGTACCACGTTCCCGCCAAGGTCAAGATCGTGCTCATCGGTTCGCCGATGCTGCGCCGGCTGCTTTCGGCGCACGACGAGGACTTCCGCCGCAGCTTCAACGCCGCCGTGGAGTTCCAGCCTTCGCTCAAGATCAGCGAGCAGAGCATCGAAGGCTACCTGAGCTTCCTTAAGAAGGCGGTCGTCACCAGCGGCGGCGAGATCATGGACCTGACCGCCGGCGCCATCGCCTCCATCCTCGAGATCAGCGCGCGCATCGTCGACAGCAACTCGAAGCTCTCCTCCCAGTTCGGGGCCCTCTATACCCTCCTGCGGGAAGCCTCCTTCTTCGCGAAGGAAGCCGGCAGCGCCGAGATCCGCGCCCAGGACATCAACACGGCCTTGGGCGCCCGCGGCGAGCGCGAGAACGTCTACCAGCGCCACATGATGGACATGTACACGCAGAACATCTTCACGGTGGCCACCAGCGGGAAGGTCGTCGGCCAGATCAACGGCCTAGCCGTCATGGGGGCCTTCGGGGTGCCTATGCGCATCACGATCACCGCCGGCCCCGGCGCGCCGGGCGTCGTGTCGGTCGACCGCGAGGCGGGCTCGACGGGCTCGAGCTTCATCAAGGCCTTGGGCGTCGTGGAAGGCTTCCTCCAGAACACCTTCGGGCAGAAGAGTCCGATGTCGGCCAAGATCCGCATCTCCTTCGAGCAGAACTACGGCGGCATCGACGGGGACTCGGCGACGTCGACCGAGATCTACGGCATCCTGTCGCGGCTCTCCGACACCCCGCTGCGCCAGGACGCGGCGGTGACGGGCTCATCCGACCAGTTCGGCGCCGTCCAGGCCATCGGCGGCGTCAACGAGAAGATCGAGGGCTTCTTCATGCTGCTCAAGGCCCGCGGCCAGCTCAACACGGAGAATCCGCCGGTCATCGTCATCCCGGCCGCCAACGTCGGCGACCTCCAGCTCAGCCCCGAGATCATCGAGGCGATGCGCGAGGACGCGGCTGCCGGCAAGAAGGCTTCCTTCCGGGTGCACCCCGTCGGTCACGTCAGCGAGGGCTTGGAGATCTTGACCGGAGTGGCCTACAGCGAGATCCTCCGCAAGGCTTCGATCCGGCTGGCCGAGATGCGCCGCGGGGCGATGGCGCCGTAAGCCTTTCCTAAGGCTTTTCTACTTGGCCTTGGCCAAGCACCAAAGGCCTTCTTCCATGGCCCAGGTCTCGGGCTTCTCGGCGGAGCCTTTCTTGCCGTCGAGAAGCCAGCGCATGCCGAAGCGGACCTCCTTATCCTTGACGCGCGCCGAGGAGATCTCGAAGGAAAGCTTGCCCTTGAGCTTGGCGAAGGACTGCTTCGACTGCTCGATATAGGCGCCCCGGTCGCCGTTGTACGGGGCCCCTGACTTGACGCCGGCGCAAAGGCAGCTGTCGAAGACGTCGCCGAAGGAGCCTTGGCCCATCAGCTGATGGCAGAAGGTGAACTGCTCGCGCGCCGAGTCGATCAGGAGGTTGTCGGCGCTTGGCGCGGGGGCTAGCGGCGGGGGTTCGGCCGCCTCAGGCGCGGGGCCGGGCTCCGTCTTCGCGGCGGATTCCAGGAGCGCATCCATCGGAGCGCGCTTGACTTTTTTGGGCATGCCGGGCAGGGCGACCTCCTCTGCCGCGGCCTTGGGGGTTTTTTTGGGCATCGGCTTGTAGGGGGCCGGCTTGTCGAGGACGGCGTCGAGCTCCGGGTCGGCTGGAGCCGGCTCCTGTTTAGCTTCGGCGGCGGCTGCGGCCGGCGCGGGAAGGGGTTGGGCACCGACAGGTTCGGGCAGCGGTCGGTCGACGGCGTCTCCCAGCGGATCAGGACCGGGCTCGGAGTCCTCCGGAGGCGGCGGGGGGGGCAGTGCCTTCTTTTTGAGCCGGGGTTTCTTCGGCTTGGGCGGCGCCGCGGGCGGCAGGGGCTCGCCTTTGGGCTTGAGCTTTTTTACGGCCGGGGCGGCGGGCGGCGGCGCGGCCGGCTTCAGCGTTGACGCGCGGGCCGGCGTCGGGGCCGGCTTCTTGCGCGTGAAGAAAAGACCGCCGCCCACGGCCGCGGCGCCGGCCAGCAGGAAGGCGGCAAGCAAAGCGGCTTTGCCGGGCCCTTTGGCGGGCTGAGCTCGCGGCGCGGCGGCGGGTTCCGGGGCCGTCGGGAAGAGAGGCGGCGGCGCGCGGCGATCGGGCGGGGGCAAGGTGAAGGCCGCCGGCGGCGGCAAGGCCGCCGGAGGCTCCGCGTCCGCCAGCGCGCCCATGCCGCCGGACATCTTGCGTCCGCACTTGTTGCAGAAGAGGGCCCCTTCGGGATTCTTATGGGCGCAGCGCGGGCAGGGGGTGGTGGGCGCCGGCGGCGGGACGAAGACCGGGGCGGGAGCGGGCGCGGCCGCGGGCGCCGGAATCGGAGCGGGCAGCGGAGCGGGGGCGAACCGGGGCGGAGGAAGCCCGGCCGGTGGAGGAAGCCCGGCCGGCGGGGCATAGTAGTTGGCGGGCGCGGGCGCCGCGGCCAGCGCTTGGACCGGCGGCGGATAGTAGACGGGCGCGGGCGCGGCGGGCGGCGGCTTCAACAGGAATTCCCGGAGCACGGCGAAGGTGATGGCCGGCTTCCAATCGTTGGAACTCTCCGAGCCGACGGGGCAGACCAAGGACTCGGCCCCGAAATCGGGCTTCTTGGTGACCTCCTCTAGCTCGAGAGGGCCTTGGACGGTCTTGCCGTCGAAGAGATAGAAGCGCATCCCCTGCATTGTAAGAGGAAAATGTTAAATCGGCAAGTCTTTGCAGGTCAAGCCTTGAGTATTAGGGGCCCTTTGCCGTCAAGGTGATGTATCATAGCGCTAGTAGCGCGGCGCCCCGAGCGGCGGCCCATGTTTCGCGCAGGAGCAACAGAAGATGAACGGATCGACGCCCACCCCGATGATCTCCGACGAAGAACTCTGCTCGATCGATTCCTATTGGCGCGCCTGTAATTATCTGGCCGCCGGCATGATCTACCTGCGCGATAACCCTCTGCTGAGGCAGCCTCTCAAGCCGGAGCACATCAAGCGTCGCTTGCTGGGACATTGGGGTTCCAGCCCCGGCTTGGCCTTCGCTTACGTCCATATGAACCGCCTGATCAAAAAATACGATCTGGACGCGATCTTCATGGCGGGTCCGGGGCATGGCGCTCCCGGCGTCCTGGGACCGGTCTATTTGGAAGGGACTTACAGCGAGGTGTATCCGAGCAAGGGCGAGAACGAAGAGGGCATGCGGCGGTTCTTCAAAGACTTCTCCTTCCCGGGGGGCATCGGCAGCCACTGCACGCCCGAGACCCCGGGCTCCATCCACGAAGGCGGCGAGCTTGGCTACAGCCTCTCGCATGCGTTCGGCGCGGCGTATGACAACCCCGGTCTGATCGTGACCGTGATGGTGGGCGACGGCGAAGCGGAGACCGGCGCGCTGGCCACCTCGTGGCATTCCAATAAATTCCTGAACCCGATCCGCGACGGCGCGGTGCTGCCCATCCTGCATCTCAACGGCTACAAGATCAACAACCCGACCATCCTGTCGCGTATCTCGCATGAGGAGCTGGATTGCCTGTTCAAGGGTTACGGCTGGACGCCCTGTTTCGTCGAAGGCGGCGATCCGAAAACCATGCACCGGGCCATGGCCGAGGCGATGGAGCGCTGCGTGCTGGAGATCCGGCGCATCCAGAAGGAAGCGCGCGCCAGCGGCAAGCCCAGCCGCCCGCGCTGGCCGATGATCGTGCTGCGTTCGCCCAAAGGCTGGACCGGTCCGAAAGAGGTGGATGGCAAGAAAGTGGAAGGCTTCTGGCGCGCGCACCAGGTGCCGATCGGCGACATGAAGACGCCGGAGCATCTCGCCCTGCTGGAGGGCTGGCTGAAGGGCTACAGGCCGTCAGAGCTCTTCGACGCGAAGGGCGCGCTGCGGCCGGAGCTGAAGGCCTTGGCTCCCAAAGGGGTGCGCCGCATGAGCGCCAACCCGCGCGCCAACGGCGGCCTGCTGCGCCAGGCGCTCCATATGCCCGACTGCCGGGACCATGCGCTCGCGGTGCCCAAGCCGGGCGTCATGCTTGCCGAGAACACCCGTCCTTTGGGCCGGTTCCTGCGCGACGTCATGCGCGCCAACATGGGCAACTTCCGCCTGTTCAGCCCGGATGAGAACAGCTCGAACAAGCTCGACGACGTGTATGAGGCGAGCAAGAAGACCTGGCTGGCCGATCTTCTGCCGGAGGACGCGGGCGGCGGCGAACTGTCGCCGGACGGCCGCGTGATGGAGATGCTCTCGGAGCATACCCTGGAGGGCTGGCTGGAGGGCTATCTGCTCAGCGGGCGTCACGGCTTCTTCTCCACCTACGAAGCCTTCGTCCATGTCATCGACTCGATGTTCAACCAGCACGCCAAGTGGCTGGCCATGTGCAAGGACGTGCCGTGGCGCGCGCCGGTGTCCTCTTTGAACCTGCTCATCACCGCCACCGTGTGGCGGCAGGACCACAACGGCTTCACGCACCAAGACCCGGGCTTCCTCGACGTGGTGGTCAACAAGAGCCCCGCGGTGACGCGCATCTATCTGCCGCCTGACGTGAACTGCCTGTTGTCGGTGGCCGACCATTGCTTGAAGAGCACCGGCTACATCAACGTCATCGTATGCGACAAGCAGAAGCACTTGCAGTTCCTGGACATGGATGCCGCGGTCAAACACTGCACCAAGGGCATCGGGATATGGGATTGGGCCAGCAACGACCAAGGCGCCGAGCCCGACGTGGTGATGGCCAGCGCGGGCGACGTCCCGACCAAGGAAGCCTTGGCGGCGGTGGTGCTGCTGCGGGAGAACTTCCCCGGCTTGAAGATACGCTTTGTCAACGTGGTCGATCTCTATAAGCTGGCTCCGCAGGGAGAGCACCCGCACGGCCTGACCGACCGGGATTTCGACGGCTTGTTCACGCTGGACAAGCCGGTCATGTTCAACTTCCACGGCTATCCCTGGCTGATCCACCGCCTTGCCTATCGCCGCAGCAACCACAAGAACTTCCACGTGCGCGGGTATAAGGAAAAAGGGAGCATCAACACCCCTTTGGAGTTGGCGATCCAGAACCAGATCGACCGTTTCAGCCTGGTCATCGACGTGATCGACCGTATTCCCGCGCTGCAAGCGGCGGGAGCGCACGTCAAGGAGAAGATGCTGAACCTGCAGATCGAGTGCCGCAATTATGCTTATGAACACGGGATCGACCTGCCCGCAGCGGACGATTGGACCTGGCCTTATTGAAAAATGCGGGGTATGGCTCAATCGGCAGAGCGCCTGGTTTGGGAGCAACTCCGACCTGCCTATCAGCGTAACTGCTAAAATAAGCCGTGCCCGTTCTCCGCTTCCTCGTTCCCTACCTGGGCTACCTGTTCTCGACGTTCATCAAGCTCACGACGAAGCTGACCATCGTCCACGGCGAGCATCGCGAGCGCCTGCGCGCCGCCGACCGGCGCTTCGTCTACGCGTTCTGGCATCAGCGCCAGGTCTTCTTCACCGTCTCTCACCGCGGCGACAAGATGGCCGTGCTCGTCAGCAAATCCGTCGACGGCGAGATGATCTCCGAGACCATCCGCCGCTGCTGCGGCGTCACGGCGATCCGCGGCTCCTCGACGCGCGGGGCGTCGGACGCGGTGCGCCAGATGATCACGGTCCTGCGCGCCGGCCTCGACCTCGGCATCACGCCCGACGGCCCCAAGGGGCCGAAGTGCGAGGCTAAGGAAGGCGTGATGTACCTCGCCCGCAAGCTGGGCGTTCCCATCCTGCCCGTCACGAACGCCTCGTCGAACCGCCTCGTGCTCCACAAGACCTGGGATCAATTCCAGATCCCCATGCCGTTCGGCCGCGCGGTCGTCGTCTACGGCGCCCCCATCGAGGTCGGCCTGGACGACGATTTGAAGGAAAAGGCCGCCGAGCTCAAGCGCTCGCTCGACGCCATCACCTTGGAAGCCGAAGCTCTCGTCGCCTAGCGTTTCTCCATCCGCCCATGCCGGGACTATGGCTAGCCCACACCGACGGGCGTTCCTGCTTCCTGAGGAATTGTTGTAAAATCAACGCTGACGGGGTATAGCTCAATTGGCAGAGCGCTTGGTTTGGGACCAAGAGGTTCTCGGTTCGAGACCGAGTACCCCGAAGCTTTTCAGCCCGGATCCTCGGGCTTGACGCTCTCCTTGAGCTTGAGCCAGAGAGCGACGCCGGCGGCGCCACCCAGGAGCAGGATGAGGGCGGCCGCTCCCCAAAGGACTTTCGAATCCTTGCCTTGGGTGAACCGCGTCCACATCGACGGCCAGCGTCCGGAGGGGGCGGCGGTTGCGGCCCCGGTGGTCCCGGCCGGCGTGTTCGCGGTAGAGGACATGAGGCCGACGGAGACGAGGAGCTGCTCGTAGGTCATTTTATAAGAGGGGTCCAAGCCGGCGGCGGCGGCCATGTCGCTGGAGATTTCCGCGCTGGTTCTTCGCGCCCGGGCTTTGGCCTCGGCGCGGGCGGCGAAGGCCGCGGGGTTGGCGGCGTCGAGCGAGATGGCTTGGTCGAGGAGCCGGAGCGCCGTCTCGGCGTCGAGTTTCATGACGCTCTTGGCCTGCTGGACGAGGGCCAGGGCTTTGCGTTTCGGGTCGACAAGGACCGGGAGCGGGGCTTCGGTCTTGGGCTCGGCGGGGGTACCGAGGGTCCGGGCCGTGCCCCGGGCGGGGGACGCCGCCGCCGAGCGGAGATCGGCTGCTGCGGGTCTAGGGGTTGGGGCGGTGTTTGCTGCTGCATTCGGCTGGGAAGAGTTCGGGGCGCTGGGACCGGAGCCGACGCCGGGAAACGAAGGCGGACGGATGCGGCCGATATCCGGTCTGCCTTGGGTGAGCTTGAATATGGAGAAGGCGACGGAGTCTCGGGGATCCATCTCCAGCGCCTTCTTGGCGAAGGCGTTGGCCGATTTGTGCTCGCCCAGCGCGGACAAGGATATGGCGGCCAGGCGGTAGCCCTCGGGCCTTTCGGGCATGTCGCGGATGACGTTGTAGGAGAAGGGCAGCGATTTCTGGTGCTCGCCGAGGGAAGCCAGGGCGCCGGCGGCCTCGTATTGGACGGCGGGTTCTTTGGGGTGTTCGTTGCCGGTGGTGACGATGTCTTGAGTCGCCTCCTCTTGTCGAGCGAGGGCTTCTTCCTTTTTCTGAGGAGTAGTTGCCGTTTTAGCGTCTTCCCTTGCTTTGCGGGCAGCCTCTCGCTGCCTTTTTATTCTGGCACTGTTAGGGTTCTCATCGGATGAAGCCGTCTGAGTCCCTCCTTGTGAAGTATTAGCGGGAGGATTGGCGAAGAGCCACGGCACGAGATATCCAAAGACCAGAAGAGAGCTGATCGCGATCGTCGATCTCATTTCTCGAGGGGTGCCAGCGAGGCGGATTCCGTCTTAAAAAAAGAAACCAGCGTCTGATACGATCGTTTCACGGATTCAGAAACCTCTTTGGCGGTTATATCGGCATCGTCCGCAGTGGCATAGGCATAGGCGGAGCGTTGAAGCTCGCCATCAAGTGAGCTGACGTAGTGCCAGGCACTCCCGATATCCTCCTTTCCTTCTTTTCTTGTTGACTCTTCATCCTTCCACGCTAGGGCAATCGGCTTGGAAGAAGAGTCGTAGACGATTGCCAACCGCCGCTGATGGAAATTGGGCCAAGGACTAAGGCTGTAGGTGAGTTTCTTTGTCGACAGTTCCCCTGGAAACCCTAGCGCCTCGAATTCCACCTCGTCGATCTTGCCAGGCAATCCGACTTTCTCAGCGAGGGCGATCAATTCTTTGATCGAGCGGACCTTAGAGGCCTTCTTCGCCGGCTTGCCGGCTTGAGTCTTGGGCTTCTCTTGGGATTGTTCCCTGGTAGTCGGCGGTTCGGCGGCAAAGCCGTTTGTCGCTGCGATGAGGATCAGGGGTAGGAGCAGTTTCATCACGCGCTGATAGTATACCAGCGCTAGCACCTGTTGCGCTAGGACGCTTCACTCGTTGAGGTTCTCCGCTCCAAGCCGGCATACAACTATGGGTACCCATAGTCGCGACTAGCCACGTCCCGGATTTTGCGTTAGGATTCAGGCAGGGGCTGGCCACGGGCATCGAA
>CAZEAE010000067.1:0-14579 GCA_964510095.1 uncultured Elusimicrobia bacterium
CACGATACCACGCAGGTGCCGGCTCGTCCATCCTATCTTTTGAATCCTCAGGGAGGTTCGTCAAAAGGATCGCAGCAGGAGGCGCACCGTCGGATCGCGGGACTGGGGCACCCCTGTTTTGTGATTGCGCCTTCCCTGCCCCCGGTTCGCGTCCCCAGTTATCCCCAGCACTTCCAGCGTTGGAAGTGCTGGGGATATCTTTGTTGTCCAGGCGGCCGGAGCCGTTCGGGCAGGGTTTGTTCATGCTGCCGCCGGCGCCGTCGGAGACCGTTTCCCTATGGGATTGACCGGACTATCCCCGTGGATAGCCCTAGCCTCCCCGACGGAGTGCCAAAACCCCGGGAACATGGAGTTAAAAAGCCCGGCGGAAAAGCCATTAGGGACGGCCTGTACCCCGGATTCTGTCCACCGCTTTCGCGACTGGAGGATCATTTCTCTGAGCGTCTACTGGGCGGCCACTCCCGGTCTCCCGGGGGTCGCGCGAGCCGCGCCGGCCGCCGTCACTGACTTGCTCCCGACGGGGTTTGCCTGGACCCGCCTCCTCGCGGAGACGGCGGTGGGCTCTTACCCCACCTTTTCACCCTTACCCCGAGCCGAAGCCCGCGGCGGTATGTCTCTGTGGCACTTTCCATCCGGGGGGCTTATGGTCCCCCCGTTCCCACCTTTCGATGGGCGTCGCGCTCTATGGAGTCCGGAAGTTCCTCCCCGAAGCCTTGCGGCCCCGGAGCGACCCCCCGGCCGTCCCTAAATTAATTTGCCTGCGCCGGGACCGTCGTCTCGGCCTTATAAAGGATGCGCTGGCAGCTCTCGCAGGTGACCAGCGCCTTGGCCTTGGTGGCCTCGACGATGACCTGCGGGGCCAGGATCACGCGGCAGGCGCTGCAGGTCGTCGCGTCGATGGGCACCACCGCGTCGAGCTTGCCGCGCGAGCGCACGTGGTTGTAGACCTTCATCGCCTCCGCCGGCACCGGCGCCGCCGTCTGGTCGCGCAGGACCTTGGCCGCTTCGAAGCGGGCCTTGACCTCGGCCAGCTGGGACTCGCGATGAGAGACCTCCGCCTTGACCTCGTCCTCGCTGACCTTGAGCACCGCCGCGGCCGCCTTCTCCGCCTTGCGCGAGGCGTCGAGCTGGTCCATGATCTCTAGGATCTGCGTCTCGATGTCGGAGGCGTCGGCTTTGGCGCGCTCGATCTCATGCTGCAAGGCCTTGAAAGCCTCGTTGGTCTTGACCTGGTTGAGCTCGCCGCCGTGCTTCTTGGCGGCCTCTTCCTTGGCCGCGACGTCGAGCTCCTTGGTCTTCTTCAGCTTCTCGAGCGTCATGGTCTGGCTCTTGGCCGAGGCGACGGCCGCCTTGTCCTTCTCGAGGCCCGCGCGCAGGCCTTCGATCTCGGCGGGGATGGTGTCCATCTCCTTCTGGAGCTTGTCGAGGCCGCCGTCCTGCTTCTGGAGGGCGATGAGCTGGGCGAGGTTCTCTTTCGTGAGGGCCATGTCAAATATTATACTATTTCGGATGGACTCGAAAAGGGCCGTGATCCTCATCGGGCACGGCGGCGTGCCCTCCGACTGCCCCCCGGAGCTCGTCGGCCGCTTCAAACGCGAGGAAGCGCTCGCCAAGGGCCGGCCCAGCCCCGGGCTCGCCGCCGCCGACGCCGAGCTGCGCGCCTGGCCGCGCACCGACTCGACCGACCCCTACGGCGCCGGCCTACGCTCGCTGCTGGCCGCGCTCAAGGCCCAGCTGCCCGGCCATGAGGTCGTCGAAGCCTATAACGAGTTCTGCCCCCCGACCCTGGAGCAAGCGCTGGCGGCCGTCATCGGCCGCGGCGCCCGCGAGGTGACCGTCCTCTCCACGATGTACACCCGCGGCGGCCTGCACAGCGAGAAGGAGATCCCCGCGCTGCTCGAGGCCGAACGCCTGCGCCACGCCGGGGTCGTCATCAGATATGTCTGGCCCTACAGCCTGGAGGCGGTCTCAGGCATGCTGGCGCAGGAAGTCCTGCGGACCGAGAAGTGAGGGCCCTGCTCGCGGCCGCGCTGCTGCTGGTCCCGCTGCGCTCCCGCGCGCAGTCCGCCGACGAGCTCACCCGCCGCTCCGTCGTGCGCATCTTCACCACCTACCAGAAGCCCAACTACCAGGCGCCCTGGCAGATGCACGTGCAGGAGAGCATGTCGGGCTCGGGCGTGATCATCGAAGGCGGCCTGATCCTCACCAACGCCCACGTCATCAGCGACCAATCCTATATCCAGGTGCGCAAGGCCGGGGAGCCGGACAAGCACACGGCCACGGTGCTCTTCGTGGCCCATGACTCCGAGCTGGCGGTGCTCAAGGTCGAAGACCCGGCGTTCTGGAAGGATTCCGCGCCGATGCGCTTAGGGGACCTGCCTCGCCAGCGCGACCACCTGCAGGCCTGGGGCTTCCCGACGGGCGGCGACGACCTTTCGATCACGGAGGGCGTGGTCTCGCGCATCGAGGTGATCGCGTATACCCACTCCGGCCACAACCTCTTGGCCATCCAGACCGACGCGGCCATCAACCCCGGCAACAGCGGCGGCCCGGTGATCAAGGACGGCAAGCTGGTCGGCATCTCCTTCCAGTCCTACAGCGGCTCCGGCGCCGAGAACATCGGCTATGTGATCCCGACGCCGATCATCAACCGCTTCCTCAAGGACATCAAGGACGGCGCCTATGACAAGGTCCCGGACCTGGGCGTGATGACGGCCGACCTCGAGAACGAGAGCCTGCGCTCCTATTTCGGCATGAAGCCCGGGCAGACGGGCGTGGTGGTCAACAAGGTGCTTTTCGAATCATCCGCCTGGGGCGTCCTTAAGGACCACGACGTGCTGCTCTCCTTCGACAAGCACGCGCTGGCCAACAACGGCACGGTCATGGTCGACGGACGGCGCCTGGGGATGTCGTATCTGATCAGCCTGCATCAGGCCGGCGACCGGGTGCCCCTCGAAGTCCTGCGCGACGGCAAGCTCCTGCGCCTGGAAGTCCGCATGAAAGCCTACACCGAGCTGGTGCAGGGCCCCTACTACGACCAGAAGCCGTCCTATTTCGTCTTCGCGGGCATGGTCTTCACGCCGCTGACCCAGAACTACGCCGGGCTATGGGACAAGCGCGACCAACCGACGAGCTTCAAGAACCTCATCGAGTTCGGGCTGCCGTCGCCGGATCAGCGGGAGCCGGTGTTCTTGTCCTACGTGCTGCCGCACGACGTCAATGCGGGCTATCACGATTTCAAGGGCGTCTTGATCGAGTCGATCAACGGCGTCAAGATCCGCTCGCTCAAGGACGTGCCCGGCGCCTTCGCCGCGCCCGTGGGCGGCTACCACATCATCAAGACCGATCGGCACACCGACTGGGACGGGCAGCTGATCTTGAACGCCGTGAAAGCCAAGGGCGCCCACGAGGAGATCCTGACGCGCTACGGGGTGCCCGCCGACCGCTCCGAGGACCTGCTCGCCGAGCTGCGGGTCCCCGCGAAATAGCCCCGCTCAGCGGCGCGCCATCGCCTCCGGAAGCTTGACGAGGCCGGCATCCACCGCGTCCCGGCAGCGCTTCTCATACGCGGCGATCCGCGCTTCGGGCTTCGTCATGTAGCCCTTGCCGCGCGCATACGCTTCCCCGACCTCGTAGGCTTCCTTCTCCGCGAGGTACTGGTTGCAGGGGCCGCGATATTGATGATAGCGGTTGGAAAGCCTCTGAAGATGGTGGGTGAGCTCGTGCACCGTGGTGATCTCCTCGCCGATCGAGCTGGGACGGGCTTTGATGTAGGAGTTGCCGTTGTTGTACCAGCCGTTGTGGTCCTTGCGCACGTACTCGGAGGGCTCGACTCTGATCACCGCGGAGGCCCGGCACCCTTGCTGGCGGCAGAATTCGCCGTAGCCGCCTTGTTGCACGGCGAAGGCGAACAGCCCCTCGATCAAGGAGTCCTCCTGCCGCTTGGCCTCGCGCTCGGCGCGGACGCGGCCCGCGACGGCCAGCACCGAGGATTCCAGCTGCGAAGCGCTCAAGAAGCCCGGCTCGGCGTCGACGCGGACCGCCGACAGCAGGGCCAAGAGGACGAAGCCATGTCTCTTCATATGGTTAGGATAGCTCAGGCGCCGCCCGGCCGAAAGAGCCTTCCGGCCTAAACCGCGGGACCAAGAGTCCTAGGCCCAAATGGCGAAAATGCTATAATGGCTTACCGCTTTCGGGCAGTTAGCTCAGCGGTAGAGCACTGTCCTCACACGACAGGGGTCATAGGTTCGAATCCTATACTGCCCACCATTTTTCAGAGCCAGCATATCTAATCGTTTTCGATATGCCGGCTTTGTATTTTTCGGCTCAAGCAGAAATTTGCAATCAGGGCCGAAATACAAATCAGTAGGCATACCTACTGATTTGTTGATTCCCCCCGGATTCCCTGCTATACTGTGACCATGAAGCCTTATCTGCGGGCCATGACCCAGGAGCTGCTGCGCCGGCTCAAAGAACCGCCGCGCCTTCTTCAAATACTGATGGGCCCCCGCCAGGTCGGCAAGACCACGTCGATCGCGCAAGCGGCGCTGAGGCTGCGCCGCAAGAACTTCTCGATCATTTCAGCCAATGCGGATGCCCTCGCCTCCCCTCCGGGAGAGTGGATCGCCCAGCATTGGGCAAAGGCCAATGCCCTGGCCAAAGCCGGAAGACCGACCCTACTGGCCTTCGACGAGCTTCAAAAGATCCCCGGCTGGAGCGAGATCGTGAAGAGGGAATTCGACGCCAACCAGCGCCTGAGACCGGGACAGAGACCCCGTGTCGTCATTTCGGGATCATCCGCCCTTATGGTGGAAAAAGGGCTGACGGAGAGCTTAGCCGGACGCTTCGAGCTCATCCGTTTTCCTCACTGGAGCTTCGGCGAACAGACGTCGGCCTTCAAGCTGGCCCTGAACGGCTATGTCGCGATGGGCGGGTATCCGCGGCTGCGGGATTTCCCTGACGACCCCGAGAGATTCCTAGGCTATGTCCGGGACTCCATCGTTGAGTCGGTACTGAGCAAAGACATCCTCCTTCTGCATCCCGTGGATAAGCCCGTGCTCCTCCGGAGACTCTTTGAATTCGCCTGTTATCATCCGGCGGAGATCGTGTCCCTCCAGAAGATGCTGGGGCAATTGACCGACAAGGGCAACGTGACGACGATCGCCCACTATCTGGACCTGCTGGCAAAAGCCTTCCTTGTCGTGCCCCTTCAGAAGTACAGTCCGGAGATCCTCCGCATCCGATCCTCGAGCCCCAAGCTGATCGTCATGGCGCAGGCCCTGTTGGCCGCCGTGCAAGACAAAGCCCCAGCCGGCGTCGCCAAAGACCGGGCGCTTTACGGACGCTGGGTCGAGAATGCGGTCGGGGCCCACCTCATCAGATCGGGTTTCGAGGTCTTCTACTGGCGCGAGCGCGATCTGGAAATCGATTTCATCGCGCGTCGCCAGGGCGTCGTTTTTGCCGTGGAAGTCGGCATTTCAAATAAAAAGCGCGCCGCGCCGGTGGCTCGCTTGGCTGAAAAATCAGGGATTAAGCGAACCTTGATCGTTGGTCCCAGCGGCGTAGGCATCGACAAGTTCCTCAGCGGCGATCCCGCAGTCTGGCTTCCTTAGACATATCAGCTGTTCCTGTATTTATCCATGTTCACTGCCAATGAACATGTTTTATGGAACAGAGCGAGCGGTGCTGGTTCCAGTGATGCTATTGCTATCGTTCCAGCATTGCCCTGAACCCGCGCGGCCGGACATGATGTAAAATGGGGCATGATCGAATACGTCATCGCTCAGAATCCTGACGACCGCATCCTGAAGAAGGCCAGCAAGATATTGGCCGACGGCGGGCTCGTCTGCCTGCCCACGGACACCAACTGGGTCGTCACGGCCGACCCCTTGTCCAAGCACGGCATCGAGAAGCTCTACCGCTTCAAGCACGCGGAGGCCGACAAGCATTTCAGCGTCCTCTGCGACGCCATCTCGACAGCCGCCGCGATCGCCGAGATCGGCGACAGCACCTTCCGGATGCTGCGCGGCAGGGTCCCGGGAAATTTCACCTTCATCTTCAAGGCGCGCAAGTCGATCCGCAAGAAGCTGTCGGCCTCCAAGCGCGACCAGGAGATCGGCGTCCGCTTTCCGCCGAGCATACTCGTGCAGCGGCTCGTCGCGCTCCACGGCAGGGGGCTGCTCTCTTCGAACATCACCCCCTTGATGCTGGGGCTCAAGGACCGGGAGATGGCCATCTACGGCGACCTTATCGAAAGCACCCTCTCTAACGACATCGCCCTGGTACTAGACCCCGGCGAGTTCGAGTTCGCGGGAGAAAGCACCATCGTCAGCCTCGTAGACGGCGGCGAGCCGGTGATCCTCAGGCAGGGCGCCGGGCGCTGGGAAGAGGCTTAGGGCCTGCCGGCCGTCACGGCGCGGACCGAAGACTCCAGCCACCGGCCGTCTTCACCCAAGCGGCGGACCTTGAGCTCGTGGCGGCCGGGCAGAAAGCCCGCCCAATCGTACCACCAGAAGCCCAGCGACTCGCGGCAGGCCTGCCAGGGCGAGCCGTCCAAGGACAGCTCGACGGCCAGCGGGGTTTCGGCGTAGATCCGGACCGTGTAGGAGTCCGAGGTCAGCAGCTCGCCTTCGCGCGGAAAATCGAACCGCAACACCTCGTCGCTGCAGGGCAGTTCCACGAAGCGCGCGAGCACGGCCGTAGCGCCCTTGCTGGAGGTCTTCCTGGCGCGCTTGGCCTTCGGCGCGGCGGCCTTCGTTTTTTCCTGCGGCAAAACGTCCTTCTTGCTCTTTCTAAGCATGGTTTCTCCGTTGACGAAGTATCACTTAAGCTCCGCGGCCAGCTCCTCTAGACCCCGCACGTCCTTGGCGAAGACCGCGCTGCCCGCCTTGATGTCGCGCCTGAGCAGGGCCAGGGCCTCTTCCTTGCGCCCGAGCGCGGCCAAGGCCTTGGCCCGCGTCTTGGTCACGCTCAAGCGGTTGGCGCCGTAGGCCAGCTGGTCGGCCCGCTCGGCCCAGTCCAGGGCGAGGGCGGCCTCCCCCTTTTCCAGCAGATGCTTGGCAAAACGCGCGCGGTAGACATAATCGGCCGGATAGGCCGCCACGAGCTCGATGAACAAGGCCTGGAGCTTCGCATCCTCTCCCGCCAGCTCCAGGAAGAAGCGCCGGTTGTCGTCGTGGTTGCGGTCGACGCCGGGCTTGACGTCCTGCCGTTCCAGGAAGGCGTTGGCCCGAGACAGCAGCCCCGCGCGCCGCTCTTTTTCGCCCAGCTTCGCGTAGACCTCCGCCAGCGTCTCGATGCCCGAGCGGAAATCCGCGCAGCGCGAAGCTCCCACCGACATGACCCGGCGCGAGACCAAGGACTCCAAAGCGTCTCTCTCGGCCCCCAGCAGCGCCAGACGGCGCTCCGGCGGCAAGGCGTCGACCACCTTCTCCGAGTAGCCCACGTCATAGGCCAAGTCGCAGGCCTGCTCTTCCTTAAGGATGGTTTCCAACGCTCCCGCCGCGGCGGCGGGGTCCTGCGCCTTCTCGGCCTGCCTAAGCGCCAAGCGCGCCGCCAACACGCGCCATGAAACGCGCTTGCGCAGCTCCTTCAAACGCGGCGCCGGCAGCTTGGCCACCTCCGATGCGGCCTGGGAGAACTCTCCCGCCGCCAGCCTCTGCCCAAGCCGCTGCTCGGCCTGGGCCAACGGATCGCGGCCGGAGGTCTTAAGGACCGCGTCCAGCCGGCTCAAGAAATCCTGCTCCGTCTGCTCGCCGATGATGCGGCCCAGCGCCGCGCCCTTCTCGTCGATGACCACGTAGCTCGGCAAAAACGTCACACCGTACTTCTCCTTGAGCGCGCGCCCCGCCTCGGTGTCGACATCCAGCTTGAGCAAGACCAGCCCCTTGGCGGCCTGGGCGAAGGGTTCCCGGGAAAGCACATGGCTATCCATGTAATAGCAGGAATAGCACCAGGGCGCCTGAAAGTCGATCAAGACCGGCTTTTTAGCGGCCTGCGCCGCCTTGAGGGCGGATTCAAGCTCCGTGAGCCAGGATGCCTCGGCGAAGGCGGCGCAAGGCAGGGCCAGGAGCAGGCAAAGCAGTAAGGAGCGCATCCCGCTATATTAGCAAAAGGGCGGCTAGTTCAGGCTTGCGACCTGGACGCCGGGCGCCGGAGAGGCTTTATAGACGAGCTCGCTGAGGTTCTTCATGACCTTCTTCACGTAATCCCTCGTCTCGGCGAAAGGCGGGACGCCGTTATATTTCGTGATGCGGCCGGGGCCGGCGTTATAGGCGGCGACGATGTAGGTGAGGCTGTCGTAGCCCTTGCGCTTGAGCGAGGTGGCCAGCTCGCGGATGTACTTGATGCCGCCCCAGATGTTCCAGTTCGTGTCGAAGATCTTGTCTTTGGGCACGCCCAAGCTCTCCGCGGTGGCCGGCATCAGCTGCATGAGCCCGCTGGCGCCCGCGGAGCTGACGACGCCGGAGCGGCCGCCGCTCTCCTGACGCATCATGGCCAGGGGCAGGCGAGGGTCTACGCCGAACTTGGCGGCCTGCCTGATGACCGTCTCCACGATGGGCCGGGGGAAGCCCCAATTCTTCACCGCATACTCGGTCAGCTGGGCGTTGGACAGGTTCCCCGTAGAAGACAGATCGCCCAAGGAGACCGGCGACGGCGGCGGCGCGACGCGGTCCGGGCTGAGCTTGCGGGCGGCTCCGGTGTAGAACACCGCGCCAGTCGGCGCCGGACCGGCGTAGGCGGCGGCCACCGGCATCTTCGCCAAGGCGGCGAAGGAGGACGGGTGCGAGCGCTGGAAGTTATCGAAGATCTTGTCCAAGGACTGCCCGTCGGAGGCGGCGCTGATCTGGCTCTTGAGGCCGTTGAAGAGCCGCAGGTCCTGCGCCTTGACCTTCCCGCTCTTCTTGGCCTGTTCCATGGCCTGGAAAGCCAGGACCTGCGCCTCTGAAAAATCCACGGAACCGTGTTGCGGCATATAAGCGACCGCCGCGGGGTAGAGGTCGGAGACAACCGTCTTCTTCCAGCCCTCGAAACGGACCTCCACCGGCCGGAAACCCTCGACCGTCTTGGCCTGCTCCGCCGACGCCTTGATCTTGAGCAGCTCGGGCAAGTGGCGGCCCCGCTTGGCCTCCGGCGCCTTTTCCAGGAAAGCCCTCCAGTCCTCGATGGCGCCCAAAAGCAGGAGGTTGTCGCGGTGCAGGATCTTGCCGGCGGCCTGAGCCAGGCTGGCCGGGGCTTGCGGGGCCGGCGTCTGGGTCCCGAGCGCCAGGGACTGCTGAGCGATCGAGAGGGCCGCCGCGACGAGCAAGGTGATCTTCATGTCCTTAGGATACCCCAAAGACCCCCCTCCCGGCAGGGGCCTTAGGCCTAGGCTCAAATAGGCCCTAAGACCTATATCGGGGTGCTAAAAGCCGTCGCCGTCGAGCCCCCCCTAGCGCCCGCGGAAATCGGGCGGCCGGAGCGGCGGCCCGTTGCCGGGAGGGCTGCCGCGGCTAGGCCCGCTGGGCTGGCCGGGATCGCTGTGTGAACCGCCGCCGGATGACTTGAGACCGGCGGCGGTCTGGATGAGCCAGTCGTAGTCGATCTTGTCCCCCCGCTTCCCGTTGACGTTCTTCTCCATCAGCAGCAAGAACAAGGATTTGACGCAGCCCTCGGGCGCTTTTTCGAACCCATGATCCGGGTCGCCGTTCGGAAAGCCCTGCAAATTGCCGTAGAGCCATTCCTTGGTCAGTTTCTCCGGGTGCTCGCAGGCCATGTCCGCCAAGCCCGCAAGACTGAACCACACGATCGAGCCGAGGACCGGCTGAGGCGGCCCTGGATCAGCCGAGGTCGGGGGCGGGATGATGATCGGCCACTCCGCGGATTGCGGCGGAGGCAGTTCGATCGGCAGATTAGCGCGCGCCATCTCCTGGATGCGGTCTGCCGAGGGTTCTCGCCCTTGTAGAAGGAATTCGATGAGGTCGTAGTAGAGCTTGTCGGCGCAGCCGAAGGAAGCAAGGATATTGGGCCTGGGCAACTCGTCGCCGGAAGGCAGGACTATCGTCATCAACTCCCGCTGGGTGATGCTGGCGGGATCGGCGCAGGCTTTGCCGGCCAGTTGTCTAAGGCGAGCAAGGCGGCGGTCCCCGGCATCGCGGCGGGCCCTGCTGAGGACTTTATCGCGGAAGTCGTCGGCAAGGCCTTGTATATCGCTTAACTCTTTAGCGAGTCTCGGGTCGGCCTCGAATTTCATGCTGGTCCCAGCTCCCCGGAACTTGATCCGGTCGGCCTTCTTAAAAGGGTTGTAGCTCAACGCGGCCGCGTTCCACGCGCGCTCCCTCTCTCGTTCGGAGGCAAGGCCTTTTTTATGAAATTCAAGATCGGTCTCTGTCAGTTTGAATAGGGTGTTTAGATATGTTTTATCCGCCTCTCGGGCGCGCACTTCATTGGCCGGTTGGTTCCAAACGACGGTTCCTTTCGTTGTGAAATCCGTGTAATGCCGCCCCTCGTGGAAAAGTGTGAAGGCAAGTTTGTCGGGGTATTGAAACGCCGCTGGGCCTATCGTGGTTTTGCCGGCAAAGTCCGTGGCGCCCCATTTGCCTGGATCCTGGAAAGGAGCAAACCTTGGCGCCCAGGAGGCTGCCTGGCCGACGAAGGACGGCAGGTATTCATCGGATTTGGGAATGGGCAAACCACTCTCGATCTTGCCCGATAGGTTCTTTGGGTTGACGTGATACGCCCTGCCGACGAGCTCAATCGCCTCGTTACGGAGGCGTTCGGATTCGTTTTGGAGCTGCTGGCGCTTTTGGGTCGCGTCGGCGTACGTATCGCGATCCTTCATTGAGAACTTGTTGATGTCTTTGATGGCTGCGGCCAGGGTTTTTTTATAGTTTTCAAGGCGGTTGCGGTAAGTGTCTATCACGGCCATGCTCTCTGAAGCTTCCGGTGGATTGCCTGGGTGGAGTGAGACCCACTTGCGCCCGCCACCAGTTTGACGTTCCTCGGTCCAAAGTCCATACTGAGCTTCGAAGTCGATGATTTGTTGTTGGGAATTCCTAAGTTGTTTGTCCACATCGGCGATCTTACCGAACACATCCTGGATGAGGACGGCATCTTCCTTCGTGGGCGGCACCGGTTGCGCGGCAATGTCCCCGGCAGAGAAAAGGAATAGGAATGTGAGGATCCTCTTCATGGAGCGATCTCGAACTCGACGGCATTGGACTCGAGGTGAACCGCCTTGTTCTTGTTGAATTCTTCAGTTTCGAGACGTTCTTGTCGAAGCTGGTCGAGGTCGCCTGGGGTTTTCTCTTGCCATTCTCTGATGGTCTCAATGCCATATTTCCCTGATGGGTCGATTCCGTAAAACTTCAGGGTCTCTTCAGCTGATATAGGTAGAAGTTCCTTAAAGGTGTCGTAGACCGCCACGATGCGGTACTTCCCCGGCTTCTTGCAGTTAATTCCCTCTAGTATCCGATGATCCGGTATGGGTTTCGGCTGGTGATACGGGTCGAATCGATCATAGGGGACGCCCAGGTCCTGAGCTTGAATCTTCCAGAGCTTCTCATAGGCGTCTCGTTCGGCCTTGGTGGCCGTAGGCGGGATGCGCGCATCAGAGAGCCCTATGTGCTGGCCATTCATCCGGATAGGGGCCACGATCGACTCGGAAGCGGTGACGCTCTGCCCCGGCATCAGTTCGATAGCGCAATGGTACGTTTCCCGCCTGAAGCTTTGGAGCAAATCCGCAAATCCCATTAGAAAGAAGACCGGATGGAGATGATCGGCGATAGTATTCAGCCCCCGGTAAATCAGTCCTTGCGGCGTTTTGGGTGGGTGTTTAAAGGTGCCATCGGTCCAGAACCGGAACTCCCCGTGCATGCCCCAATAGAAGGTCAGAGGGACTTCTTTGCCGGCGGAATCGAGGACCTTGAGATACGTGCCTCTTTTTTTCCTGTAGTTGTCTTCCAGCGCCATCTGGTCGACCCAGAAATTATTCAGCCAGCCGCCGACGCACATCGGCTGGCCGCCGACGTTCTTCATCTCAAGGCGGTACCAGAGCGGCTCGCCGATGCGCCACTGCGTCCGCGCCAGGCTCAGCGTCAATTGGGGTTTTGCCGGCTTCTTGGCGCAGGCCGATAGGAGGGCCAGCGGCACGATGGCCGCGAAGAGGAAGGCTGACGACAGTTTCAATCTCATGTTCATGCGATAAAAAAACCAGAGGAAGCGTTGGTCTCAAAAGCGAGACACAATGCTTCCTCTGGACTCATCCGGATCAGGCCGGATCGTGGATACCCCGGGGCCGTTCCCCCGGACTACAGAGAAGCCTCTTCGAGGCTCATGGCTATGTTAACATGCCGCGGCAAAGCGCGCAGGGGTCCTAAGGCCTAGGGCAGGGCGGGTCTTTGGTACCGGGTTCGGGCAGTAAGGCCTAGGGACTCCGCGGCGCCTCGGGCGCCGGAGTCCGCGCCTACGGCGCGGACTTTCAACAACGACCCTTAATATACGCCGCGAACCAGGCCTTGCACATCGGAATCCTTCAGGAAATAGAGCGGGGCGCCGGTGGAGGGGTCTTTCCAGGCTGAGGAGTCCTTCGATTCATCCCGATTGTCCCCCAGGACGAAATAGCCGTCCTTCGGCACCTCGACGGGCCCCAAGGAATCCCCCTCCAGGCGCTCGTCAGCCCGTTTATGGACGACATAGGGCTCATCCTGCTGCTTGCCGTTGATCAAGACCTTCTTCTCGCGCATTTCGACGGTGTCGCCCGGCACGGCGATCACGCGCTTGACCAGGTCATGGGCCTCCCCCACCGGGGACTTGAAAGCGATGATGTCGCCCCGCTGGACCGGGCGCAGACGCAGGCTCAGCTTGTCCAAGAAGAGGTTGGCCCCGGTATGCAGGGTGGGCTCCATGGAGGGGCTGGCTATGTAGATAGGCTCCAGGACCCACCAGCGCACCGGCATGACGACCGCCAAAGCGACCAGGACCAAAAACAGCAGGCGCGAAAGGCTCAAGTTCTCCACTGGCCTTATTGTAGGTCCTCAAAGCCGGATTTTCAAGCGTTGACAGTTTCCCGCGCATTTAGCTATACTTTCTCTCCCGCCATCCGGTACGGAAATTCCAGAACGGTTTTGGGCAACGCGGCTCCGGGCTTTTGCCCGGCAGCCGCCGGACGGCGGGCGGCAAGCGCGGGCGTAGTTCAATGGTAGAACACGAGTTTTCCAAACTCGTTACGTGGGTTCGATTCCCATCGCCCGCTCCGGCTTAAAGGGAAGCGACTGGTGCTGGGATAGCTCAGGGGTAGAGCATCTCCATGGTAAGGAGAAGGTCGTGGGTTCAAATCCCATTCCCAGCTAGTTTTGGACCGCGGTAATTGGTAGGATTAAGTCATCTGGCGGGTAAACCGCCTATCAAGGAGACAGGAACATCATGGCTAAGGCGAAATTCGATCGGACAAAGCCGCACGTCAACATCGGGACCATCGGTCACGTCGACCACGGCAAGACCACTTTGACGGCCGCCATCACCAACTACCTGTCCAAGAAGGGTTTGGCGCAGGCCAAGCGGTATGACGAGATCGACAACGCCCCCGAAGAGCGCGCGCGCGGCGTCACGATCAACGTGCACCACCAGGAGTACGAGACGGTCAACCGTCACTACGCCCACGTGGACTGCCCCGGCCATGCCGACTACATCAAGAACATGATCACGGGAGCCGCCCAGATGGACGGCGCCATCCTGGTGGTCTCGGCCGCCGACGGACCGATGCCCCAGACCAGGGAGCACGTGCTCTTGGCCCGCCAGGTGAACGTCCCGCACATCGTGGTGTTCCTCAACAAGATCGACGTGGCCGACAAGGATTTGGTCGAGCTCGTCGAGATGGAAGTCCGCGAGCTCTTGAGCAAGTACGAGTTCCCGGGCGACAAGGTGACGATCATCCGCGGGTCGGCGACGAAGGCGCTGGAAGGCAGCCAGGACGAGATCGGCGAGCCGGCCATCGAGAAGCTGATGGCGGCCTTGGACAAGGACATCCCCGAGCCCAAGCGCATGGTGGACCAGCCGTTCCTTATGGCGGTGGAAGACGTGTTCTCGATCACCGGGCGCGGCACGGTGGCGACCGGGCGCGTCGAGCGCGGCCGCATCAAGGTCGGCGAACCCGTCGAGATCATCGGCTTGGTCGACACCGGCAAGTCGGTGGTGACCGGGCTGGAGATGTTCCGCAAGCTCTTGGACGAGTCGGTGGCCGGCGACAACGTCGGCATCCTCTTGCGCGGCATCGAGAAGAGCCAGGTCCAGCGCGGCCAGGTCATAGTCGCGCCGGGCTCGATCAAGCCGCACACCAAGTTCAAGGCCAAGCTGTACGTCTTGACCAAGGACGAAGGCGGCCGGCACACGCCGTTCTTCAAGGGCTACCGCCCGCAGTTCTACTTCCGCACCACCGACGTCACCGGGGCGGTCACGCTGCCGGCGGGAGTCGAGATGGTCATGCCGGGCGACAACATCGACATCGAAGTCGAGCTGATCTGCCCGATCGCCATGGAAAAGGGCCTCCGGTTCGCCGTCCGCGAGGGCGGCCATACCGTGGGCGCCGGCGTCGTCGGCGACAT
>CAZEAE010000068.1:0-14030 GCA_964510095.1 uncultured Elusimicrobia bacterium
GGCCACCAGGCCGACGTCGGCGCCCACCTTCTCGCAGAGGATGGAAACGGCGTTGGCCGTTGATTCGAACGACATCAGCGTCTAACACCTTTTGATTCGGGAATTTGGGATCAGTGCGATCCTTCATGCGCAAATCATTGGCGGTAGGCAGCCGGCCGAGTTCCCTGGTAAGGTTGGCGCACAGTTCAAGAAGAAATTCCTTCTCGTAAGCGCCCTTAAGCTGATTAGGAGAAAATCCGGCTTCCGTAAGCGCATCACCCCAGCGGCCCCAGTATCTCCCGAGCCAAACCTTTTCCTGAATCCCTGTTTCGGTCGCAAAGCGACGAGATCCAAGGGGAGCGCCCCCGTTGGCCTCCGTGGTGCGCCGAATCTCTTTGAGGATGTGTTCTTTGTTCATGTTGTTCTAGGGATGTCTAACGCCTGGCTGAACGGCGGCGGCTATAAAGACTTCCTCTTAACAGTGGCCGCCGTCCGTTCAAGCCGATGTTAGCGGGCACTTGATGTCCAAACCCACCGGGAAGTCCCGAACGTCATTTGAACATGCTTCACGTCAGGATCTTCGCCGTACATCTTGGTGTATTTCTCACCCATCTTCCAATCATGAATCGCCCGACTCTTACTCGACTTATATTTCTTATCGTAGTTTTCCAGACTCGTGAGGTATAGATCGGCCGAATTCAGCGTTTCCACGTAAACTGCTATCCAGGCCTCTTGGCAGCCGAAGGCCTCGCACGCATCCAAGAGTTTTTGGCGGTCATCTTTCCCTTTTCGGAATGAGAAAACATTTACACCGCTTTTGTCTCTGCCAACTGGCCGGGTCCTAGATTTGACGGTAAAACCGAGGCGCCTTTTGCTCGCCTTATGATAAGCGATAACGTCGAGCCCGGTGTGATCGACAAGGCAGGCCTCAAACCCGGACCGAGAAAGCCAGTTAAGGAGCAGCCCTTCGCCGAAATTGCCGATGATTTTTGAATGCCGCGTGCCCTTTTCTATATCCATTGTGTTCTATGTCCCGCTAACGCTTGAGTGAGTGGTTCTGTATAGCAGGACTGTGCGCGATCATCACAGGCAAAATTCTACTTGTTATTCCTGTATCCAGAAACCAGAATCCGATCTCCGATGCTCTGATATGCCGCGCGTCCGGACGGTATATCATGCCTGCCCCCCCGGCTCATCCAAAAGCAGCCTGTCCGCCGGGCTCTTCACGCCCTTCCCGCCGCGGTTCAAGACATGGGTGTAGATCATCGTCGTACTCACGTCCGCATGACCCAATAGCTCCTGCACCGTGCGGATGTCGTAGCCGTCCTCCAGCAGGTGGGTGGCGAAGGAGTGCCTCAGCGTGTGGCAGCCGGCCGGCTTGGCGATCCCGGCCCGAAGCCGCGCGATCTTGAAGGCCTTCTGCAAGACGGATTGGTGGAGGTGGTGCCGGCGCTGTTCGCCGCTCACGTCATCGGTGTAGTGGGTCGTCGCGGGAAACACCCATTGCCAGCCCCACTCCTTGGGAGCGTTGGGGTATTTCCGGTCAAGCGCGTTGGGCAAGGCGACCCTGCCAAGGCCGCCCTTGAGGTCCTCCTGATGCTGGAGCCGGACGAAGTCGAGATGCTTGCGAAGCGGTTCCTGGACCGACGTGGGAAACATCGTGTAGCGGTCCTTGTTCCCCTTACCAGCCCGCACCACGATCTGGTTCTGGTCGAAGTCGAGGTCCTTAACCCGCAACTGGCAGCATTCCATCAGCCGCAGTCCCGAGCCGTAGAGAAGCGTCGCCATCAGGCGAGGGGCGCCGTCGATCCGGCCGAGGACCGCCCGGACTTCTTCGCGGCTAAGGACCACCGGGAGTCTCGATGGCCTTTTGGCGCGCACCACGCCGCCCAGGAGGCCGATCTCCTTGCCCAGGACTTTGTTGCATAGGAATAAGAGCGCGTTGAGGGCTTGGTTCTGCGTGGAAGCGCTGACGTGCGCTTCCGTCGCCAGGCTGGAGAGGAAGTGGGAGATCTCCGCCTCGCCCAACTCCTGAGGCGGGACGCCGCCGTGGCGGCGCAGGAACCTCTCCACCCAGGCGACGTAGGATTTCTCGGTGTTTGGGCTGAAATGCCGGGCTCGGATCGCCGCGCGGACTTCGGCCAACAGCGGATCGTTTTTCGCGACAGGCCGCGCGGGAGGGGGGCTCCCATCGCGGCGAAGGGCCGGATCGATGGTCACCGGCTCTGGGGCAAAGAGCGCGGCTAGGCGCTCCGGCATGTCCGCGGCGTCCGGGAGGGTCCAGTATTTCCTTGCGGTGTCCCAGCGGCGGCCCGGGACGGTCTTGATCTTCTCCACCCGCTCCGGAGTGTACGGCAGACGGACCACGAGCCTTCCCGGTTCCCCGGGAGCGATCTGGATCTCCTTCGACATGGTTCAGGGCCTAGCCGAGAACAGGCTCGAGCGAAAGAGTCTTCTTGAGCGGGATCGCGGGAAGCCTTCGGAGGGTGTGGGTCTTGGGGTTCAGGGTCACGCCCGTCGATTCGAGCGCGGTGACGCCCAGGATCGGCTCGGCGTCTTCGGGGCCGAAGATGACCCGACCGGCGGTGATGTCGCCCATGAACTCGATCACAGCCGTGCCGAACTCGAACTCGATGGCGGTGCCGTCAGCCAATTCGTAGCGGGTCCGGCCCACGGGCTTGATGCCGATTCCTCTAAGCCGCGAGGCCGGGGCCATGCTGTCGGTGGCGCCGGTATCGACTAGGAAATCGGCCTGGTACTTCTTCCTGCTGGAAGGCGACGCCGTGAGGCTGACTGTCACATGGATAAGCCCCATCGTTGGTTTCTCCTTGCGCGCGCCCATGCTTCGAGTATAACAGGCCCGTTGGGACCGCGCAAGCGCAGGGGGACGCCTCACTATATATACGATTGAGGGGCCTAAATTGTTCCCCGCGAGCTCAGCGTCGGCGTAATATTGTCCTCTGACCAGGGACCAATTTGAGGGGGGCAATCGTATTAACCTGAAATCTTCAGTTGGTTAAAATTCGTTCCGACAAGCTGTACTGTCGGCGCCGGGGTTTTCGCCCCGGCCGATACTGCCGGCCGGGGCAAAAACCTTTCAAAACACGCCACCGTCTCGATAGATTCTTGTTGGATTCGGTCAAGAGGAGGCGAAACGATGGCATACCAGGCTACATCATTATTGGGCAGCAGACCTGCGGGGCGTTGGTCGGCAGTGATGGACACAAGACGATCCTGCGGCTGTCGTTGGCCGGACCTTGGCGCATTCTTCCCGTCGGTAGAATCCAACTGCGCCCCAGTTGGAACGGGCTATAAGAAGAGTGGGACGGAGGTGCTTGTCGCGGGCAAATCTAGCTAAAAAACCTGGGACGATATAATCCAGCCGCTTTCGACGACGAAAGCCGGCCAACTGACTATTTCAGGCTAGTGGCAGGTCCCGCCCGAGCAGGTCAGCGTGCCGCAGCAGTCCGAGGAGATCGAGCAGCTCAAGCCGTCTCCCACGCAGCTCCCCGCCGTGCAGATGCCGTTGGCGTTGCAGGTGAGCGTGCCGCAGCAGTCGGAGCTGGCGCTGCAGCGGTAGCCCTCGCCCAGGCAGGCGTTGGTGCCCATGCAGGTGTTGTTGTTGCAGGTGAGCGTGCCGCAGCAGTTGGCCGAGCTCGAGCAGCGCATGCCCAGGTCGTTGCAGCGGCCGTCGGAGCACTGGCCCTTGTCGCAGGTGAGCGTGCCGCAGCAGTCGCTGCCGGAGGCGCAATTGCCGCCCTTCTTCGTGCAGGAGACGGTGCCGTCGCCCGTCGGGATGTCGATCTCGGGGTTCATGTCGCAGGCCAGGGGGGCGAGAAGCAGGCAGGCGAGGAGCGGGAGCCAGGGTCTCATAGGGGTACTTCAGTATAACGGCGGCTCCGCCGGCTGTCAAGGGAATGGTAAAATGAGCCATGGACCGTCTCTTGATCACCGGCGGCAGCGGCTTCATCGGCAGCCGCTTGCTGCGGGACCTCGCCCAGGGCTGGCAGGCCGCGGGTACCTCGCGCTCGGGCCAAGGCGGCCTGCTGGCCTTGGACCTCTGTGACCCCGCCTCCATCGACCGGGTCTTTAGAGCCTTCGCGCCTTCCGCCGTCGTCCACACCGCCGCCACCAGCGACCCCGACGCCGCCGAGCGCGACCCCGCCGTCTGCGAAAGGGTCAACCGCGACGCCCCCGAGCGCCTCGCCAAGCTCTGCCAAGAGACCGGCGCCCGCCTGATCCATTTCTCCACCGACCTCGTCTTCGACGGCGCCAAGGCTTTTTCGACTGAAACCGACCCGCCGAGGCCCATCAGCGTCTACGGCCGCTGCAAACATCAAGCCGAGCAGCGCGTGCTGGCCGCTTGCCCCGGGGCCGTGGCCCTGCGCGTCGCCACCGTCTACGGACGCGCCTTGGCCGGGCGCCCCAGCTTCACCGACACCCTCCGTGAGAAGCTCTCTCGCGGCGAGAGCTTCAAGGCCTTGATCGATCAATGGCGCACCCCGACGGCCGTCGCTCAGCTGCCGCGCGTCATAGGCGAGCTGCTGAGACGCCCCGAGCTCTCCGGCATCCTCCATTGGACCTGCCCCGACCGCTTCAGCCGCTTCGAGTTCGCCCAGGCCTTCTGCCGGGCCTTCGGATATCCCGAGACCCTGCTCAAGCCTTCGACCATGGCGGAGCTTTCCTTCCTGGCGCCGCGCCCGCGAGACACCTCGCTGGATTCCAGCCGCCTGGCCGGCCGGCTCGGCTTTCAGCCCTGGAGCTTGGCCGAGGGGCTAGAGGCGCTTAAAAAAGAAGGCTAGGACGGCCCAGAGCAGCACGCCCACGCCGGCTCCGACCATGCCGGCCTTCACGCTGCTCACCTTGCGCCGCGGCTTTCCCGGGAAAGCCGCCTCGAGGGCCGCTTCGATCTCTTCCTCGGAGGCGCCTTGGTCGAGCAGGGTCTCGCGGACCTCGGGCCAGGGCTTGGCCTTGGACTGCTCTCGGATGAGAGCGGCGATCTCATCGCGGCGCGCGGAGGGTTGGCTCATCGGAGATATTCAACCAAATTTGGGATAATGAGGCATGAGCATCCCCATGAAGGTCATCGGGACGCTGGAATCATGCTTCCGGCGCAAGTTCGGCACCCCGCGCCAGGGGCATCTGGTGCCGACGTCCACGGCCAAGCTCAAGATCAAGGCCGAATTCCTGCCCGAGCATTCCCTCAAAGGGCTCGAGGAGTTCAGCCATGTCTGGCTGCTCTTCCACTTCCACCTCAACACGAACAAGACCTTCCGCTGCAAGATCCATCCGCCGCGCCTGCGCGGCAAGACCATCGGCGTCTTCGCCTCGCGCTCCCCGCACCGGCCCAGCCCCATCGGCCTGACGCTGGCGCGCCTGGAGCGCATAGAGGGCGACACCCTGTATCTCTCGAACGTCGACCTCATCGACGGCGCGCCCATCCTGGACGTCAAGCCTTACATCTTGGCCTGCGACCACGCTCCCGACGCCAGCTCCGGCTGGATCGGCCGCCACCCGCCGCCGGAGCTCAAGGTGGAGTTCGCGCCTTCCGCGCTGCGCGACCTGGGCGGGCTCGGCCCGCAGGGCAAGGGGCTCAAGACCCTCATCAGCGAGACGCTCAGGAGCGACCCGCGCAACGTCCGCGACCGCTCGCAGATGAAGGAAGGCAAGGACCTGGCCCTCATCTTGAACGATTGCGACATCCATTTCGAGGTGCGCGACGGCGCCGCCGTCGTGCTCACCATCGCCAGCCTGCTCTAGCCCCGCCCCCCTGTTCCCGGCCGCGCTTTTCTGTTATCCTTGCCCTTATGAAGACATCCCTGCTCCTTCTCGCCTTGTCGTTGTCGAGCCTGACGGCTTGCGCCACGGTTCGCCGCGGCCCGGTGGAGGTCGGCTTCACCCGGCAGATGGCCTTCAACGCCTTGGGGGAGCCTCACCGCAAGTACATGCGCGCGACCGAGTCCGAGCGCACCGAGATCTGGGCCTACACTTTCTCCATTCCCGGCTTCGAGGTCAACCACTCCATCCCCATCGGCGGCTCGACCAACAACGAAGGCATCCGCGACGACGAGCGCACGCGTCTGCTCTTCAAGGACGACAAGCTGGTCCGCATCGAAGACCGCTCCACCAAGCCCTAGTCGTACCCGGGCTCAAGCTGCTTTACCTCTCGATATCCTGGTTATGTGACTCTGTCAGCGCGCCAAGGTAAATGGGTTGTCCAAGCGCGGCGACCAGCGCCCGCCATTGGACGGCGAGATGGCCGTTGCCATAAACTACAAGTACCCGCTTATGCCGGCGCAAGAGTTTTGAGAGCACCTCCGTCAGGAAGCGATTGCGGCTCATATCGACCGCGTGCCCGATCCTCTGCCAATGTTTTCCCCGAGGGTCGGGCCCCGCAAGAAGATCCGATTCGTCGGTGGGGTCGAACGGTCTGCCGCTTTTCTCTTTGTAGAGATCCAGAAAGTTCGAATAGTCAAAAGGAGCGGAGCCTGTTTTGGGTTCGAACCAAGCCGAGACCTCGGAAAACACCTCGGAGGCCCTTTCCGGCTTCCACTGACCAACGCGAACGTAGTAGCCGGCCATGCTTAGAAACTCAAGACTTATGAACTCTTCACTTGAATACCCCTGGTCGAGGGCGGCCTTGAGTTTCTGATCCTCCGTTGGTTCCCCTCCGTAGGCCGGCAACCCGTGCTCAAGAGCCAGCGACACTGCTTTGTCGGCCTCGCTGCGGGGTCCTCCTTCGCGTTTTATTTCGGCGGCGCGACTTGGAGGGGCCGGCCCGCTTGCATAGGAAAGCCCTTCCCGAACGACCGCGCGCGGCTGGAGACGGCTAAAGCACCGCTCGATCAGAGAATAAGTCGGTCCAGGGCCTGTTTCGTGAGCCGCCGCTACGAAGTCCACCTCGTAAGGACCTCTGGAGAAGCGCGCCACGAGAGGCTCTCGGGTCATGACGCTGTTCCTGATCTCTTCCGGTACGTCGGCGAGGGCGACGATCAGTGATGGATCAAGATGGACGTGGGGATTGCCTGCCTGCCCAGCGAGCACGACGGATGACGCAAAGAGCATCGCCGTTGCAAGCAGGAAGCGCCCGCCGCTTTTTGGCCTCAATATGTACTCTTTGAAAGGCGCGCCCGTCAGTTCAAGCCGAAGTCGCTTCCCTACTCGTAATGAGTCCAAAGTCGAATCACCTTGACTGTCTTGATGTCGGTGAAAACCTGGTATACGAGGCGATGCTGAATGTTCACGCGACGAGAATAAGCCCCGGACAAATCGCCGACCAATTTCTCAAATGGCGGCGGATTTTGGAAAGGATTTTTTTCGAGAATCCGTAGAAGTGTTTCCGCCTTTGGCTTCAGGCCAGACGCAGAAAGCTTCTTCGCGTCCTTTTGCGCCTGCTTGGTAAAAACGAGCTGCCAGCTCACCAATTCAGCTTCTTTACGGTCTTATTAAGCGGAGTCTTGAGACCAGTTCTAATGGACTCCCTCATCCCTGGGACGGAGAGCAGGAAGAGGGTCTCCTGGATGGACCGCCAATCCTCTTCAGATACGAGGACGGCGTTAGAACGCTTCCCGGTAATCTGAACCGGCTCGTGCGATGCTGCGGTTTGGTCCAGAAGTTTATAGAGACTTGCCCGGGCTGTGCTTGCGGTTAAGGTGGTCATATTTTAAGCGTACCTGAAAACGTACGCTTTGTCAAGGCCCCCCGTGGCTGCATCCGAAGGTCCCTTGACAGCCCCTGCCGCCTTCTTTAAACTCAGGTATGGCTCGGACCCTCCTGCTGGCCGTCTGCCTCCTGGCTCGCGCGCCCCTTTGGGCCCAGGGCCCCGAGGCCCAGCGGTTGAGCGCCGAGACGGCTTTCGGCTCCGTGCCGCTGCCTCCGGCGGCGCGGCTGGCGAGCCGGCTGAAGCTTGAGCCGCCCGGCCCTCCTAGGACTTGCCCCGGCGGCCTCGATTTCTCCGGCGTCACTTGGCCGGCCTCTCTGACGGCCGAGGACCGGCAGGCCCTTCAGCTCGCCCTTAACATCTCGGGCAGCTTCGAGGGCGGCCAGGGGTGGGCCAACATCACCGGTAATTTCGACGGCCAGGGAGTCAGCCTCGGCTTGCTCAATCAGAACCTGGGCCAAGGGTCGCTCCAGCCGATGCTGCGGCGCCTGCACCGCGAGCGCCCGGAGGTGCTCGCCGCGCTGGTCTCGGAAGCTCACCTCAAGAGCCTGCTGGCCATGCTCGAGGCCTGGCAGCTGGCGGAGGGCATCGAGGCCGCGCCGGGGCCTTTGTCCACGTTCGACGAGCCGACCGAGAGGTTCCTCATCCTGGCGGCCGCCGCCAATCAAGCCAGCGTCGCTTGGGCGCGGGCCAACCTCTACAGCGGGGCCCACTTCGAACCGACCTGGAAGTCGGAGCTCGTCGCCCTGGCCGCAAGCCCCGCCTATGTCTCGCTTCAGATCGCAGCCGCGCTCGAGCTTCATGACAAGGCCTTGGTCTATGAGCGGCTCATCGAGGTGCGCGAACTGCGGTCGTATCTGATGCTTTTCGACGTCAACGTCCAGAACGGCGGACTCTACCCGGAGGATCTCGTCGAATACGACGCTTATCTCCAGATCAACCGCGGCGCCTCTTCCGCCGCCAAGCTCGAGAAGCTCCTCGTCCTGCGCCTGCGCCACGTGCGGACCCGCTTCATCGAGGATGTGCGTTCGCGCAAGCTCGCCATCATCCGGGGCGTCGGCAAGGTGCATGGCCAGAGGCGCGACCTCCCGGCTCAATACTGCTACGACGGGGCTTGGCCGTATCGGTAAGCTCGTGGGCCGGCTGACCCGCGACGTCGTGCCCCGGCGCTATGAAGTGGCGCTCTCCATCGACCCTGACGGCGCGCGCTACGGCGGACGCGTCAAGATCACGGCCGACGTCGTCCTCAAGACGCGCCGCGTCACGCTCCATGCCTTGGACCTGGAGATCACCCGCGCGGCGGTCGACGGCCGGGAGCTGCCGCAGCCGGCCGTCGTCATCGACGCCGCCGCCGAGACCGTCACGCTCGAACTCCCGGAAGCTTTGGAGGCGGGGCCCTGCGTTCTGGAGCTGGCTTACGCCGGGCGGATGAACACCCAGATGCGCGGCCTGTATCAGTCCCGCTCGACCTATCAGGGCAAAGAAGAAAAAGCCGCCTTCACCCATCTGGAGCCGACGCATGCGCGGCGGCTGCTGCCTTGCTTCGACGAGCCGGACCTCAAGGCCGTCTTCGAGCTCAGCGTGACCGCCCCCGAAGGGCTCAAGGTCCTTTCGAACATGCCGGAGGCCGGGCGCAGCGCGCGGGGCGGCTTGGTCTCGACGCGTTTTGAAGAAACCCCGAGGATGTCCACCTATCTGCTCGCCGTGGCCGCCGCGCGCCTGGAGGGCAGGTCGCGGCAGGTCGACGGCACCTTAGTCACCGTTTGGGCCGGGCCTGAAGGCGCCGGACAGGCGGATTTCGCCCTCGACGCAGCCGGGCTGGCCTTGGGTCGGCTCAACTCCTATTTCGGCCTTCGCTATCAGCTGCCCAAGCTCGATCTGGTCGCCGTTCCGGATTTCGCCTCGGGCGCCATGGAGAACTGGGGGGCGATCTTCTTCCGTGACTCCGCCTTGCTCATCGACCCCAAGCTTTCTTCGACGCGCGCCAAGCGGCGCGTGGCCGAGGTCGTGGCTCATGAGGTCGTCCATCAGTGGTTCGGCAACCTCGTCACGATGAGCTGGTGGAGCGACCTCTGGCTCAACGAGGCCTTCGCCACCTGGCTGGCCAACAAGGTCGTCGATCTTTGGAAACCGGCTTGGCAGACCTGGCTGGAGTTCCAGCAGGGCCAGAAGACGCCGCTGTCGATCGACGGCCTGCGCTGCACCCGGGCGGTCTGCGCCCAGGCGGCCACGACCGCCGAGATCCAGGCCATGTTCGATCCCTTGACCTATGAGAAAGGCGGCGCCATCCTGCGGATGCTCGAGAGTTTCCTCGGCGAAGACGCCTTCCGCCGCGGCATCGAGGCCTACATCCGGCGCCATCAGTTCGGCAACGCCGCTTCCGACGACCTTTGGCGGGAGCTGGAAGCCGTCTCGGGCGTCGAGGTCCTGGCCATGGCCCAGGGCTGGCTGACCCAGCCCGGCTATCCCGAGGTGACGGCGCGCCCGCTGCCGGGCCGCCGGCTCAAGCTCAGCCAGAAGCGCTTCTCCGCCCATGGCGAGGCGTCCGGGCCGGGGCTTTGGAAGATCCCCGTAGTCATCAGCTATCGCCTGCGCGGAGGTAGCGGGGTGCGGCAGCACCGCATGGTCTTAAGCCAGGCCCAGCAGGAGATCGTCCTGCCGGGGGAGGGCGAACTGCTTTGGGCTTACCCTAATGGGGGAGAGACCGGCTATTACCGCGTCGGCTTCCCCGAAGGCTTGCCGGAAGCGTTGAAAGAGGATGTGGCCGCCCTTGGCCCCGCCGAGCGCCTGGGCCTCATGAACCATCTCTGGGCGCAGGCCCGCGCCGGCGCCGCCGGCGTCGACGCCTTCATGGACCTGCTCTGGGCCCTGAAGGGCGACTTGACGCGCGTCGTCGTCGAAGACGCCGCCGGCTACTTAAGGAGCCTCAACGACACGCTCGTCGAGCCCGCGGACCGGGAGCTTTTCGCGCGGCGCGCGGGAGAGTGGCTTGAGCCGCGCGCCCGGAGCCTGGGCTGGGAGGCCCGGCCGGAGGACGACGACGAGGTCCGCCTGACGCGGGCCGCCGTCCTCTCGGCGCTGGCCGCGCTCAAGGGCGACGTCTTGGCCGAGCAGACTCGCCGCCGTTTGGACCTCGTCCTGCAAGACCCCGGCGCCCTTGACCCTCTTTTGGCGCCCATCGTGCTCAACGCCGAGGCCCGGCGCGGCGGCGCGGACCTCTTCGAGACCTACCGCCGCAAGATGGGCTCGGCGGCGACTCCGGAGCAGCGCGACTTGTACCTGCGCGCCTTGTCCGAGTTCCGCGGGCCGCAGTTGAGCCGCCTGCTGGAGCTGACTTTGACCAGCGAGATCCGCGGCCAAGACGCCTGGAAGCCCTTCCTGCACCTTCTGGCCGACCCCGCCGCTCAGGCCGAGGCCTGGGCTTTCGTGAAGTCCCATTGGGGCGCTCTCAAGGATAAGCTGGGCCCGCGCGGCGCGACGCGGGTCGTCGGCGCCACGGCCTCGCTGCTCAAGGAGGAATGGCTGGCGGGCGTGAGGGATTTCTTCAGCGCGCCCGAGAACCGCGTCGCGATCGCTCAGCGCACGCTCGAGCAGTCGCTGGAGTCCATCGAGCTAGGCCTGCGCTTCAAGCGGCAGGCTCCCGCCTTGTCGCGCTGGCTGTCCTCCCCTCGTTAAAAACTTATAATGCAGGCATGGAAGAGAGCCTCAAAAGGCTGTTCCAGGAACGCTTCGGCGCGCCCGCGGGCGCCTTTCTGCCGCTGCCGGCCGACGGCTCCAATCGGCGTCTGGTCCGGCTGACCGGAAGCGGGCGCAGCGTCATCGGCGCCTACGGGCCCGATGCCAGCGAGAACCGGGCGTTCCTTGGCTTCTCCAGGCATTTCCGTGCCGCCGGCCTGCCGGTCCCCGAGATCCTTGCGGAGCGGACCGAGGACGGCGTCTACCTGGAAGAAGACCTGGGCGACACGACGCTGTTCCAGTTCCTGACCGCCCGGCGCGGCGCGTCCATCCCGCAGGACGTGCTTGCCGTCTACGAGAAGGCCGTGCGGCTCCTGCCCAAGTTCCAGGTCACGGGAGGCAAAGGTCTCGATTACGGCCTTTGCTATCCGCGAGCTTCTTTCGACCGCCAATCGATGCTTTGGGACCTGAACCATTTCAAGTACTTCTTCCTCCGCTTGGCCAAGGTTCCCTTCGAGGAGCAGGCGTTGGAGGACGACTTCCAGCGCTTCGCCGATTATCTGCTGGAAGCCGACCGGGACTACTTCCTGTACCGCGACTTCCAATCGCGCAATATCATGGTGCGCGACGGTTCGCCTTGGTTCATCGACTATCAGGGCGGCCGAAAGGGGGCGCTGCAGTACGACATCGCCTCCCTGCTCTATGACGCCAAGGCCGACCTGCCGCCCGAGGTGCGCGGGCGCCTGCTCGAGACCTACCTGGATGCGCTCTCGGAGCTGGTGCCCCTCGACCGCAAGAAGTTCAAGAGCCTCTTCCAGGGCTTCGTGCTCATCCGCATCATGCAGGCCATGGGCACCTACGGCCTGCGCGGGTTCTTCGAGCGCAAGGCCCACTTCCTGAAGAGCATCCCTTACGCCATCCATAACCTGGAACAGCTCCTGCGCGAAAGCGAGCTGCCCGTGCCGCTGCCGGCCCTCGGCCAGGTGTTCCGGCGCCTCATCGCCTCCGGGGTCTTGCGCCAGTTCGGGGGCGCCAGCCTGAGGCTCACGGTGCGCGTCTCGAGCTTCTCGTATTTGAACGGGATGCCCCAGGACGACAAAGGCCACGGCGGGGGCTTCGTCTTCGACTGCCGCGGCTTGCCCAATCCGGGCAAGCATGCGGAGTATGCGCCCTTGACCGGGATGGACGCGCCGGTGATCGCTTTTCTAGAGGCTGAGCGGGACGTGAAGGATTTCATGGAGCATGTCGGGGCGCTGGTGGAGCGCTCGGTGCTCAAATATCAAAGCCGCAACTTCACCGACCTGATGGTCTCCTTCGGCTGCACCGGCGGACGGCATCGTTCGGTCTATTGCGCCGAGCTTCTAGCCAAGCGGCTGCGCGAGAAGACGGGAGTCGCCGTCGAGCTGCGCCACCGTGAGCAGGGGGACGTGCCCCGTTGAAGGCCATGGTGCTGGCGGCGGGCCTAGGCAGCCGCCTGCGCCCTTTGACCGAGAAGACGCCCAAGGCGCTCGTGGAGCTCGGCGGCGTCGCCTTGCTCGAGCGCCTGCTCATCCGGCTGCGCCTGGCCGGCTGCGACGCCGTCGTCGTCAACGCTTTTCACTTGGCCGGGCAGGTGGAGGCTTTCCTCAAGGGGCGCGATTTCGGCCTGCGCGTCGAGGTCTCCCGCGAGAGCGTCTTGCTCGACACCGGCGGGGGGCTCAAGCACGCCGCGGCCTTCTTCGACGACGGCCGGCCGCTGCTGGTGCACAACGTCGACGTGCACAGCGACCTCGATCTGGGCCGCTTTTACCGCTACCACCTGGATCATCCCGCCTTGGCGACTTTGGCCGTGCGGCAGCGCGACTCCAGCCGCCAGCTGCTCTTCGACGAAGACGGCGCGCTCTGCGGGCGCCGCGGCGCGAAAGGCGACCGATGGGCCGCGGGGCGGGTGTCCGGGGCCCGGGCCCTGGCCTTCGACGGCGTGCATGTCGTCTCGCCCGAGCTTTTCGGCTTGATGGAGGAGACGGGGGCCTTCTCGATCAACGACGTCTATTTGCGCTTGGCGGGGGTGGGCCGGCGGATCCAAGCCTTCCGTTCCGACGACTTCGCCTGGCATGACGTGGGGACGGCCGAGAAGCTCGAGCAGGCCCGCAAGCTGTTTTAAGCCGCCCCGCAAGTCAGGGCGGCGGGCTCACCCTAGGCAGCTTGCGACGTCGCGGGACGCCGAACTGGCCCCGGGGCTAGTCGCCCCAACTGTTGCCGGCAACAGTTGGCAGGTCTTCGAGGAGGAATCGGGCAAACGGCGCCAGTCAGGATCGGCAGCATGAACAAACCCTGCCCCCAACGACTCCGGCCGCCCCGCGGTGGCGTCCGGTGGCGCCCGGCGATGCGACCGCCGGGCGCCTGAACAACAAAGATATCCCCAGCACTTCCAACGTTGGAAGTGCTGGGGATAACTGGGGACGCGAACCGCGGTCAAGTCACCTGACCGATGGTATCGCGCCAGCTTATCAGCAGCCCGGCTATCTGTCTTGACTGGGTCGCCGGGACGCACCGGGGTCAGGGAAGGCGCAATCACAAAACAGGGGTGCCCCAGTCCCGCGATCCGACGGTGCGCCTCGTGCTGCGATCCTTTTGACGAACTTCGTAACAGCCGTTGGATTATTCTCGACCCTCACTCTTAAAGATAGGATGGACGAGCCGGCACCTGCGTGGTATCGTGGGTTACTTCCCAGGA
>CAZEAE010000069.1:0-13095 GCA_964510095.1 uncultured Elusimicrobia bacterium
ACGATACTACGGCTGGCTTGACCGGCTCGTCCATATCAGTCCGGGAACATGGAGGGGTCCAATCCAGCGCTTTAGCTCCTTCTTCTTGAAAAATATCGATTATGGGGTTACAGTAGGCCTATGTCTCTGCGAGCGGCGCTGCTGCTGCTGTCATGCGTCCCCGCGCGCGCCGCCGACCTGCCGCCGGATGCCGTGGCGCGCCTGCGCAGGCACCTGAGCGCGCTCGAGACCCGCGTCGAGCCCTTGGCCAAGGACCGGCCAGACCGGTTCTGCCTCGACAGCGAGAGGGTCGGGCTGGCGCTCAAGAGCCTGGACTCGGCCTTCAAGGTCTCCGGCAAGAACGCCGACCTGGCCCAGGACCTGCAGCGCGCGAGACTGGCGGCCGAGGAGTTCTGCGCGGCGCTTCCGGAGGGCTGGGAGGCGTTGGAACCCGGCGAGGCCAAGGGCTACGCGCAAGGCGGCCAGGCGGTCTATAAAAAGCTGCGCCCGGTCTTGACCGCCGTCGCGGCGCGCTTGGCCGACAAGCCGGCCGCGGCGCCGCAGGCCGCGGGGTCGGCGGCCAAGCCGGGGGCGCCGGGCGGCAAGCCGCAGGCGCCGGGCGCGCTTTCGACGCTCAATGCCGCGCCCGGCTCGAGCGGCGCGGCGCTTTTCGACGGCGCCGCCAAAGCCATGGCTCCCGCGTCGCCGGAGCCTACCTTCGCCGCCTATGGCTTCAAGGACGCTCAGGTCAAGGATTGGATGGCCGCCAGCGACAACCAGTGGATCGCGACCAAGGACTTCAAGGGCGCCAGGCACGATGCAAAGCGGGGCACGCTGACCTTCGAGCGGACCGGCCAGAGTCCGGCCTTGGTCGTGCTCCGGCATGCTTCGGGCGGCCGCCTGCAGGACGAGGTGTGGACCGTCAAGAAGACCGGTCCGGAGCTGGTCTTCGTCTCCGAGTACAACGCCGCCTTCGACCGGCGCCAGCGCCATGCCCGCGTGGACCACAAGGGAGCGGTCTATTTTCAAACGCGCGGGGAAAGACGCGAGGGCTCGGGGTGGGCGGGCACTGATGAGTGGAGCTCTCCGGAACGGGTCAAGGACAGGTTTTCCGACTGGGTCGGAGAGGGGATCTACGATCGGGCGGGCGACTACGCCCTGAGTTGGGACGATTACAAGGAAGAGGTCGCCCAAGGGACGACCTTCAAGGCTGCCGCCAAGGTCGGCCAAGTGCTGGGGGCCGCCGGGGAGGTCATCGTCGGCGGCGTCGGGTCCGCCGGCGGCCAAACGCTCGGCGGCCTTGGGCGCGCTGTCGGCGCCGACGACACCGCCGACCTGCTGCTCTTCCATTCCCGCATCGAGGCGCTCAAGGCCGCGCGTTCGGTCAAATCGGCCTCCGTGATGGCCGCGGCCACGGTCTCCACGAGGGCATTGGCGCTGGCCGGCGGCCTGACGCCGGAGAGCATGCGCGATGAGCCCGACAGCGTCGTGCTGGACGCTTTCCTCAACGACGTCAAGGATCCCGGCACGCGCGTCTGGATCCTCGGCGGCTACCGGCAGAGTTTCGTCGAGGAGCGGGCTGAGGGGTCTTTCAAGGGCCTGCCCGACGCGCTGGCGCGCGCCGAAGCTCAGATGCCCAAGGACTACAAGGGCCTGGTCGCCGATCAAGCCTTCGCTGCCTTCGTCCTCGGCCATAGCGGGGCGCAGAGCGGGGTCGACGCGCTCTCCAGGGAGAACCCTTACGCGGGCGGCGCGGCGGAGTTCACTATCGCGCTGGGCAAGGGCGCGGCCGGGGGCGTGCCGCTGGGCGCCGCCGTCAGCGGGCTGAGCGCGCGTTTGGCCTCCGCCATCAGCGTCGGCGGCAGAGTCGACGGCGCGCTGGCCTTCCTTAACACGGAGGTCAAGGCGCTGAGCTTCATGGACACCGCCGTGGTGGGCGGCGTCTCAGCCAAGAACGTGATCGGCCTTTCCAACAACACGGGGGGAGCCGTCAAGACGGCGCTGTCCGGGGCGGAAGGCGTCCAAGCCCAGGCGCTGGCGCGCAAGATGGCGGTGGGCGAGCTGCTCAACGCCCCGGCCACCGCCCTCTTCTCGGGAGGGCAGCTCAATCAGCTGGGCCTGGACTTCGGCGACCTCGTGCGCGACCCCAGCGCGCGGACCTTGTCCCAGCTCAGCGGCAACCTCGCCACGATGGCGGCCTTCGCCCTCGGCGGGTCGCGGCATGACGCCAAGCCCCTGCACCCCGAAGCCGTCGCCTGGTACGAGGCCAACCGGGAGGCCCTGCTCAAGGACCCGGCCCAGCGCGACCGGGCGAGGCTCGAGATTGAAAAAGGCCTGCGCGAGCTCGGTCCGGAGCAGCGCAAGGCGCCGCAGGGATCGCAGCGCGAGCGTCTCCTGACCGACCGGCTCAAGCTCCTCGGCGAGGCGGAGGTCCGGGAACTCAAGCGCGCGCTGGGGTCCAAGGCGGCCGACCGGCCTGAGACGGTCTTCGCGACGATAGGGGTATTCTCTCTCGAGGCCTTTTCGGGAGACCCGAAGACGCGGGGCCAGGAAGGCGGCCTGCGTCAGGACATGGAGGGCCGCCGTCTGGCCATCGAGACGGCCGTCCGGCACAACGGAGAGTTCCTCCATGCCCGCGACGGCGGCGGGGTCTTCGTCTTCGCCAACGCCGGCGACGCCGCGGCGGCCGCCCGCGAGTTCCAGGCGCTGACCGTCGGGGGCCGCCGTTTCAAGGCCGGCCTGGGCTCGGGCCGGGTCTCGGTGGCCGAGGAGATCAAGAGCGAGACACGCCTCTTGGGCTCGGTCACCAACGACGCGGCCAAGGCCGCCGACGGGGCGCTGGGGGGCACCGTCGTCTTGAGCCGGTCGCTGCAGACGGACCCCGCGGTCAAGCGGGCGCTGGCGGAGCGTCCCGACCCGCGGCCGGCGCGCGGGCCGCCCCCGCCGCAGGAGACGGTGCGGACCGTCACCGGGGCGGCCGTGCGTGCCGACCTCATCGGCTCGACGGCCCTGGGCAAGGACCCGGTCCGGATGAAGCGGGTGCTCAAGGCCTTCGAGACCGTCGCCCAGGACATCGCCCGGCGCTATGGCGGCGACGTCCTGCGCACGATCGGCGACGAGGTGATCCTCCACGTCGAGGGCGAGCGCGGCGCCGCGGCCGCTGCCGACCTGGTCGCCAGCGGCGAGGCGGGCGGCGAGCTGGCGCACCTGGCCGGGGAACCTGTGGCCATGAAGGCGGCCTCCGGCGACGGGGAGCTCTTCATCGTCGAGCGCGACGGCGGCCGGATCGTCGACGTCGGGGGACGGCTCATCGAGCGCTTGGGCGAGGCCCTGCCTGGCTCGCGCGGCAAGGTGACCGCGCTGGCGCCGGAAGCCGCCTCCAAGACGGTGCCCCTCTCCGAGGTCCGCCCCACGCAGATGGCCGTCGGCAAGGCCCAATGTGAGGCGATGCTCGGCCGCCTGCGCGAGGAAGCCAGGGTCGACCGGGCGAAGGAGCCCGCGCGCTATGAAGGGCTCAATGAGGCCGAGACCTTCGCCAAATACCTCAAGGAGACGATCGTGGAGGCGGGCCTTCCCGTGGGCGCCTTCATCGGCCCCGACGGCAAGACCTACGTGACCGACGGCCATCACCGCACCGTGGCCATCAGCCTGGCGCTGGAGGGCGAGCTGAGGAACGTCCGGGCCGACCTTCTGCCCGGTCTCAAGGTCGACGTCTTGGGGGATTTCCGGGGCCGGCCGCCGGAGGAGTTCGCCAAGGCCATGCGCCAGGCCGGCTCCGGCCAATTCACGCCGGAGCTCGAGGCGCGCATGCTCGAGCGCGTCCAGGAGCTGCGCCGCGAGGGGGCCGCCGACCCGGAAGGCCGGGCGCTGGCCGAGCTCTACCAGAACCTTCCCAAGGACTTCGCCTCCATCGAGAACGATTCGACGCGCGCCTTGATAGGCGAGGCGTTCAAGGCCGCCGGCCTCAACTCCACGGTCTACGTCGACTATATCGAGTTCCGCGCCGGGGACTGGCTGGCCGCCCAGGGCATCACCTTGGAGCGGATCGTCGCCGACATCCGCGCTAAGGGCGGCGCCGTGGGCCGGCCGCCGGAGACCGATCCCGCCGTCATCCTCAGGATGCGCCGGGAGCTCCTGAGCGCGTCGGCCCTGGAGGGGATCCTGGGTGGCGCCAGCTTCAAGGCCGGCAAGGAGCCGATCGCCAAGAAGTTCATCGAGCTCTCCCAGAGGCTCTTCACGCAGGAGGATTATTTCCGACAGAAGGGGGTCTCGGAGCAGGCGCTGGAGCACTTCCGCAACAGCCGCGACCCCGCGGCCCTCGAGCCGGAGCTGCAGAAGCTCCAGGGCCGGGGACCGCCCGAGGTCGAGGCGCTGGCTCAGTGGAAGAAGAGCCTCGAGCAACTCAAGAGCCTGGGCAAAGACGCCGAACGGATGCCGGTCTTGTCGAGCCGTCTGGCCTCCGAGTTCAAGGCGGGCTTCGCGGGGGCCAAGGCTCAGATGGAGGGCTTCTTCCCTGAGGAGACCTTCGGAAAGGTGGGAGCGCGGCCTAAGAACGCCTCTTCCATCGAGGCCAAGCTCAGCAAGGCGCACCTCAAGAAGCTGGAGCAAGGCGGCCGCATCGAGGACCTGCGGGTGGCCCGCGACGCCATCGACGACGCCATCGGCACGCGGATCACCTTGAGCGACCCTTCCCCCAAGACCATCGATGCCATCGTCGACCGCCTGGTCGCCGGCATCGAGAAAGGCGAGCTGGGCGTGACCAAGATCAACAACTACCGCGCCAAGACCGAAGGGCTGCCGTATTGCACCGAGGCGCAGCTGGAGCGCATCAAGCAGGCGGTGGAGCGCCGGGGCGGCCGCGTCGAGATCGTCTCCGGGGAAAAGGCCCAGAAGGCGTCGGGCTACACTTCCCTGCAGATGGCGGTGCGCTACCGCAACGGCGCCACGGGCGAGCTGCAGATCCGCGGCCATGAGGTGAACATCCTGGCCGAGATCGAGCACATCAACTACGACCTGAAGGAAGGAAAGGGCCTCAGCCCCAGCCTGCAGAAGATCCCTCAGCTGGCCGCGGTCGCCAAGGCCATCTCGGGCTTGGACGCCCGGCAGCTGGGCGCCTTCAACGACTATATCGCCGCCAAGTACCGCCGCGCGCGGCTGGCTGAGAACGGCGGCAGACCTCCCGAGGTCCCGCTGCCGGAAGCCCTGCGTTCCCATCCCGAGCTCTCCATAGACGCCATCGCGGCGCACCTGCCTCTACATTAGGCATACTGGGATATATGCGGTTCACGCGCTTGGGTTGGGGCTGCCTGCTGATGATGGGGCTGACCTTGATGTCGGCGGCCACCACCGGCAACAACCTCCTCTATCTGCTTTACAGCGCCCTTTTGGCGGCGCTGTCGATCTCCTGGATCGCGGGGCGGTGGAACCTTCACGGCGTCGCCGCCCGCGCCGAGGCTCCCGAGCAGGTGTTCCGCGGAGCGGACTTCCCGCTCAAGATCGTGCTCCGCAACCAGGGCCGTCTGCCCGCCTTCGCCCTGCGCGCCGCCTGCCGCGGCAAGCGCTCCGGCGTCGAGCGCATCGAAGCCGGCTGCGAGTCCGCCTTCACCCTGCGCTACAGCTTCCCGCATCGCGGGCTCAACGGCATCGACGATCTGCTCCTTGAGAGCACGTTCCCCTTGGGGCTCATGCTCCACCGGCGCGTCTTGACGGGCGCTCAAGGCTTGGCCTTCCCGCGCCTGCGCGAGGTGCGCACCGCGGCCGAGCTTTCGACCGACGCGCGGCATTCCGGACGGCCCGTGCTGCGCAAAGGCTCCGGCGACGAGCTCTATGGCGTGCGCGAGCATACCTCCGAGGACGACTCCCGGCTGATCAATTGGAAGCTGACCGCCAAGGCCGGGCGGCCGCTGGTCGTGGAGTTCGCCGCGGCCGAGGATTCCAAAGTCACCGTCCGCTTGCCTGCCGTCGGCGCCGGAGCGGAGGCGGAGGCGGAGATCGAGGAAGCCGCTTCGGCCTGCAGGTTCTACATAGACTCCGGCTCCGAGGTCCGCCTGGTCACCCCGGCCGTCGTGGTGGACTACGGCCGGGGCCTGCTGCACTTGGACAAGATCCTGCGCGTCTTGAGCGCGGTGGGCGAGGGGGCGCGCCCGCGCTCCGCGGGGGCCGCGCAGGCCTTTTGGCCGCCGGCCATACACGACAGCCGCACCCTGCGCCGCCTGACTTTCCTGGGAGCGGCCGTCGTCTATGCGTCCTTGTTCCTCGTCGAAGAGATCGACCCCTTGATGCTGGCCGCCCTCGCGCCGGTCCTGCCCTTGGGCTGGGTCTTAGATGAGCGCGGCGCGCGGCGGGTGCCGGACTGGCTGTGGAACGTCTGCTCCCTCTTCGTGCTGTTCTATGTCACCCTGGTCGACTGGCGCGTCTCCGGCGTCACGATCGCCAACACCCATCTGCTGGGCTATCTGCTCATCAACCGCATGCTCAGCGAGATCAAGACCCGGGAGCTCGCGCAGTTGTTCCTGATCCTCTTCCTGGCCTTCTTCCTCGTGTCGGGCCTGACCATCAGCCTATGGTACTTCGCCTACTTCCTCCTCTATATGGCCTTCGCGGGGGCTTGGCTGATGCTGGCGTCGGGCGTCTTCGAGGGCAGGCTGCGAGCCGGAGCGCCGGTCTGGGCCGGCGTCGTGTCGGCCTGCCTCGCGTCTTCGGCCTTCGTCTTCGCGCTGACGCCGCGCATCGAGGGCCTGCGCAAGATGAACCCCTTCACCTCGTCGGGCATCGACAAGCTCCAGGCCCAGTCGAGCTCGGTCATCGGCTTCACCGACAACGTCTCGCTGGGCTTTTTCGGGGAGCTGAAGCGCTCCTCGGCTCGCGTGATGCGCGTCAAGCCGCGGTACGCGCCGCCTTCGGCCCGCCCCGCCCCGGTGCGCATCCGGGGCGCGGCCTTCGATTTGTTCGACGGCAGGCGCTGGAGCAAGGGCCGCAAGGATTTTTGGTTCACGGCCGGCGGCAAGCGCCAGGCCAGCGTGGCCGGGCGTGCTTGGGCGCCGCGTCTGGGCGACCGGCTGGCGCTGCCCGCCGCCCCTTCGGGGGCGGGCGCCCCGGTCTTCGATTTCGTCTTCTATCCCATCAACCTCTCGATCATCTTCACCATCGAGACGCCGTCGGCCATCGAGCGCGCGGGCGACGCGGCCTATTTCGACGACACCGACAGCCTCTATTTCGCCACGCCGTATACCGGCGGCGTCCAATACCGCCAATACGTGAGCCCCGGGCCGCTCGGCTTCGGCTTGGACGTCCCGGGCTACGGCCGCGTCGCGCGCGGCAGCTTCCTCCAGCTTCCGGAAAGGCTCGATCCCCGCGTCATCGAGCTGGCGCGCAAGGTCACCGCTCAGGCGCGGGGCGACGGGGCCAAGGCGCGCGCCATCGAGCTGTATCTGCGCCGCGCCTACCATTACTCCACCTTCTCCGACGGCCGCGGCCGCGGCGTGGAGGATTTCCTGTTCTCCAGCAAGAAGGGCAACTGCGAGTACTTCGCCACGGCCGGCGCCGTCCTCATGCGCGCGGCGGGGGTCCCGTCGCGCCTGGTCACCGGCTTTTTCTCCGACGAGTGGAACGAGTTCGGCCGGTTCTATGACGTGCGCCAGGGCCAGGCCCATGCCTGGGTCGAGGCCTACGTGGCCGGCAGCGGCTGGCTGACCTTCGATCCGACGCCGCCGCAGAGCGCTTTCTCGGCGGGCGCCGACGCCTTGGGCCGGCGGCTGGAGCGCTGGTTCAACGCCGTGCAGGCCAACTGGTACCGCAACGTCATCGGCTACGACCAGTACGTCCAGCGCAACACCTTCCTGCGCCTGGGGGCGTCTCTGTCGAGCGCCGTCATCAAGTCCTTTGGCCGAGCGGCGGTCCTGCTGCTGGCCTGCTGCGCCCTGGGCCTCTGGCTGCGGGCCTCCGTCCTTGGCGCGTGGAAGCAATGGCGGGGGAGGGAGCGGGACTCCTTCGCCCGCGCCCAGGCCGCGCTGGAGCGCGCGGGTTTTTTGCGCGAGGCCTGCCTGACGCCGCGCGAATACGCCCGCGCCGTCCGTCTTCGACGGCCGGACCTCTCCGAGGTCACGGCCTTGGCGGAGCTGCACTACATGGAGGCTTACGCCGGCCGGGGCCTGGACACGGGGCAAAGCGCCCGGGCGCGGGAGCTGCTGCGGGCCCTTAAGTCCCGGCTCTAGAAAATACTAGAATCACCCCCATGAAGAACCCCGATATCCGCGTGATCAACCCCTCCACCGAGAAGCTCGTCGGCGAGGTCCCCGACCAGAGCCCGGAGGAGGTCAACAAGGCCGTCGGCCGCGCCAAGAAGGCCTTCGATGCCTGGCGCAAGGTCCCGGCTCATGAGAAGGCGGAGCTGCTCCACGAGGTCGCCCACCGCATCAAGGCGCAGGCCGTGGAGCTCTCGCGCGTGCTGACCCAGGAAGGGGGAAAGCCCTTCCGCGAGAATAAAGACGAGATGGGCTGGGCCGCCTCCTGTTTCGACTATTACGCCGAGCTCATCCGCAGCTCGCGCGGCCGGGTCATCCCCTATACGGAAACCAGCCAGCTCAACTTGGTCCTCAAGGAGCCTTACGGCGTGGTGGGCGCGATCGTCCCTTGGAACTATCCGATCCTGCTGATGTCCTGGAAGCTGGCCCCGGCCTTGGCCGCGGGCAACACCGTCGTGCTCAAGCCGGCCGAGCAGACGCCCTTGTCGACGCTGCTCTTCAGGCGCATCTTCGACGGCCTGCCCCAAGGCGTCGTCGAGATCGTCACGGGCACCGGCGAGGTCGCCGGCGACGCCTTGGTGCGCCACCCCGACGTGTCCTTGGTGGCCTTCACGGGGTCGCTGGAGACCGGCAGGAAGATCGGCCATACCTGCGCCGAGCAGGTCAAGAAGGCGCATCTCGAGCTGGGCGGCAAGGACGCCTTCGTCGTCTGCGAGGATTCCGACCTGGACGTGGCCGTCAAGGCCGTGGCCTGGGCGTCTTTCCTCAATTGCGGGCAGGTCTGCACCTCGACGGAGCGGGTCTACGTGCAGAAGGACATCTACGGTCCCTTCCTGGAGCGCTTGAAGGCCTTCACCGAGACCCTGGTCGTGGGCGACGGCTTCGCCGAGGGCACCGACGTGGGGCCGATGATCGGCGGAGCGTACCGGCAGAAGGTCGAGGACCAGGTGCGAGACGCCCTTAAAAGAGGCGCCAAGCTCTTGACGGGAGGCAAGCGCCCGGAGCATCTGCGCCAAGGCTTCTTCTACGCGCCGACGGTGCTCGCTGACGTCGACCACAAGATGTCGGTCATGAAAGACGAGACCTTCGGCCCGGTCTGCCCCGTGATGCCCTTCCGGAACTTCGACGAGGCGATCAAGCTGGCTAACGACTCGAATTTCGGCCTGGGCGCCAACCTCTACACCAACGACGCGCGCAAGGTGAAGAAGTTCTTCGAAGAGGTCTGGGCCGGCACGATCTGGATCAACGACCCGCTGACCGACAACGACGCCGGGCCTTTCGGCGGCTTCAAGCAGACGGGCGGCGCGCGCGAGCTGGGCGAGGAGGGCTTGTCTGAGTTCCAGCAAGCCAAGCACGTGCACTGGGACTTCGAGCAGAAGGCGAAGGCCTGGTGGTACCCCTACGGCCCCAAGAAAGGTAAAGCCGGGGGCAAATGAGCTTTTGGCTGATGAAGTCCGAGCCCGAGGTCTTCTCCATCGAAGACCTCAGGAAGAAGAAGGTCTCGGGCTGGGACGGCGTGCGCAATTATCAAGCGCGCAACTTCATGAGGGCGATGAAGAAGGGCGACCTGGCTTTCTTCTATCATTCCAACGCCCAGCCGCCGGGGGTGGCCGGGGTCATGGAGGTGGCGCGCGAGGCTTACGCCGATGCGACGCAGTTCGACCCGAAGGACGGGCATTTCGACGGCAAGGCGTCGCCGGGGGCGCCGATCTGGTTCCATGTCGACGTGCGTTGGTTGGAGAGCTTCCCACGGCTGGTGCCGCTCGACGAGCTGCGCGGGATGCCGGAGCTCTCCGGGATGACGCTTTTTAAGCGCAGCCGGCTGTCGGTGCAGCCGGTCGAAGAGGCTCAGTGGAAGGCGATCGTCAGAGCGGGGCGAAAGAAGGCTTAAGCGGGCTCTGCGTCGGGTTCTTCTTCGGGCTCGCAGGTCCAGAGCTGGCAGGCGAGGAGCCGCAGGCCGTAGGCGAGCAAGACGACGCCGGCCGCGAGCAGGACCAAGGACGGCACGTTCCAGCTTGACGCCGAGAAGATGCTGTGCGTGGCTATGCCCGTCGCGATGGTGTCCATGATAAGAGCATAGCAAATCCAGGCCTTGCCTGCGCAAGGCCCAGGGGCTGTTTGGGCCTTTAGCCCTTCACGCAGAGGACCTGCTTGAGCTTGGCGACGTGGTCGGTCCAGAGTCCGCGCTATTTGAGGGCCAGGTAGGCAAGCCAGCCGGTGAAGGCCGCGCCGCCGGCCGCGACGGCGCAGGCCGCCTTTGTCGTGCCGGGCTCCGAGGGGCCGGCGGCGGTGCGGTAGGCCTCGGCGAGGCTGAAGGTCCAAAGCGGGGCGAGGGTGATCAGGATGGTGGCGTAAGTCGAGGGGCTCTGGCCGCCTCCGCCCGAGTCGGAGATGGCGGGGCCGGAAATGGCCAGGAAGAAGGTGAACATGTAGAACAGGAGCGAGACGGGGAACAAGAGCAAGCCCTTGATCCAGTTGCCGTTGTGGAATTGGCCGGCGCCGCACCAGAGAAAAGATGCGAGCACGGATCCCCAGGGGTCTCGGGCGGGGGCGGTCGAGGTGGTCGGCTGCGGGGCCGAGGTTTCATCGCGCATGGTTCGGCGGTTACGGTATCTTTGCATCACGCATGATGGCTTTTGCGTCCTCCTTGATCCAATCTGCCATCTTCGGGTCTGATGTGCTCGCAGTCTTGCGCAAGAAATCCACGGCCTCTTTGTGCGACGGCCCAACGATTCCCGCCAGAGCTTGAGCCGCACGCATCCTGATGACGACATCGGGATCAGTCGTCAATGTGTTTTCGAGCGCAGGCACGGCCCCCACGGCTCTTTCTCGAAGCTGCCAGAGAATGGTGGCGGCTCCGGCGCGGGTTATCGCTGCTTCCTTCGTGTTAAGAAGAGCGACCAGCCCTTGGACTGCGGGCTCTCCGATCCTGACAAAAGCAGCTCCAGCCTCCGCGAGCCCTTTCTCGTCCTTTCGAAAGAGGCTTAGCCATTCACTGAGTGGTTTCCCGTAGTAAACGGAATCCGCAGCCGGCTGGTCAAACCAGGGGTTAGCGTGAAACCTTGTGCCATCACCGTCGTTTGTCTCTCTCATAGAATCCATGGTTTTAGATATTTTCGCAAGCCTGGCAAAGCCAAGGTTTCCGCCGAACGCCTGGCTGAACGGCGTACGCTATCAGATTTTAAGATGAGCGCGCGGCAGGTCCAGCCGAAGTCAGGTCCCCAGCCTTCAATAGACATGGAATTGAACGGCGCCTGACTCGAGGGTTCCAACCCAATGCTTTACGCCCCCTACTCGCGCCATATTTTCGGGGGGTGCCGGTCGCCACTTCGATTTCAATAAATAAACGCCTGGCGTCAATGGCACAGCACTTCCGCCCCTTGTTCCTTCCAAGCGCTCTTCAAGAAAGAAGCTCTCTGAAATGGCCTCTTTCGGATCCAATCTTATTGAAGCCTCTCGCTTGGATGGAGGTAGCAATCTCTCGTCGAGAGTGATGAAATCGTCCCCACCGGAAACCTTTGTCAGTACTTGTCCGTCGAGGCGCTCGATTCGCACTGCGATGGCCCTGGAAATCCAGTTGTCTTGGACGCGAAGGGGGGTGGCCCCAATATTGCGAATCGTAACAGTCATCTGCGGCTCCCGGGCGTCGCCTTTTTGGGAAATATTGACTTCGACACACAGTGTTAAGCCGCCCACGGCGGGCCCGCATGGCGGTTCCGTCCGGATCGAAAAGCGTCCGGCTTGCGTTGAAACAACCGCACTCAGCGTGGCTACGCTGAGTGCGAGAAGCCACGTGGCTCGACTCTTCATTTTTAGTGGGCCTAACGCCATCCCTCTGCCAACGGCGCAGCCGGGCGGCAGCGGGGCATGGTTAGGGCGTCATTGGCCATCTAGCTGACCTCGTCCCGAGGAAGCTGTTGTTTGCCGTGTCTCACCGTGAGGATGGCCAGCTGATCCTTTTTGATTCGATAGATTATCCGGTAATTGCCGTAGATGATTTCGCGGATACTCGATCGCCGTATTTCTGGAACGGCCCTCCCGCTTTTAGGGAACTTTTCGAGTCTCTTTACCTTGGTAAAAATCGCGTCGATCCAACTTCTTGCCGCTGAAACGTTCTCTCGCGCGATATAGTCAGAGATCTCTGCGACCCGATCCAGGGCCAGCGGAGACCAAACAATCTTCATTTGCCCAGGCGCGAGAGGAGTTGCCGTTTTGCGGCGTCGTGTACGACGCCTTCGCCGCTGTCGATCTGTTTCTCGGCGTCGCGGACATCCTGAATGAGTTCCAGCTTGTCGAGCAGTGATTCGTAATCGGAGACATCCAACAAGACGGCGGCGCTCTTTCCTCGGTGCGTGATCACCACAGGCCTATGTGTCCTGTGGACCTGCTGGACGAAGGAGGCGACGTTGGCGCGAAATTCAGAAAGCGGATGGATATCTTGGTCCAAGTGGGGCCTGTTCATTGTATACCTCTGTACGGTTTATTGTACTTAGTAGTGTACAGTGAAACCCCCGGGAATGCAAGTGGGCGTGAGCGGTCCCCGAGTCCTGAGGGTTTCGGTTTGCGCGCAATCGCGGATATACAAGCGGCGGTTATCGCGAAAGCGGCGACGGCAATGAGGGTTCCGTGTTCAAAGACCAAGTATCTGAATGGCGATCGTGCAATACAAAACCCGGCCAATAGTGCGCCAAGCAAGGAAATCGCCGCAATGGCTCCCCATCGAAATAAAAATCCGGCAATGGAATTGATCTTCACTGAGCCCTAACGCAGAGGCTGACCAGCGGCGGCTTCAACAGTCCCACCAAACGAGGCCGCCGTCTGGTCAAGCCAATGAAGCTGTGAAAAAATCGGAAATCCGATGTGGTTCGGAATC
>CAZEAE010000070.1:0-12936 GCA_964510095.1 uncultured Elusimicrobia bacterium
GCGCCGCGGCGGCCGAGGCGGACCTCGCGCTGGCGCGCTCCGGCGCGGCCGCCGCCGCCGCCGCCGCCGTGCTCGAGCTGCGCGCCGCCCAGCAGCTCACCGCCATCCGCGAGGAGGCCGTGGCCGACGCCCGGCTCCTCCTCAAGAGGACCGAGGAGAAGGGCCGCTACGGCACGGCCGAGGCCTCCGACAAGCTCCAGGCCCAGGCCTCGCTCGAGCTCGCCGAGACCGAGCTCCTGATCGCCCTCTCGGCGCGCGAGCGCGCGCGGCACGCGCTCTCCGCGGCGCTGCGCGACGACGGCCCCGTCGCCGGCCTGCTCGTCTCGACGGCCGCGCCCGAGGGCCTGCCCCTGGAGGCGGACCTTCCCTCCGATGAAGAGGACGCCCTGGCGCGGCGCCCCGACCTCGACGCCGCGCGCCTTCGCCGCGACGCCCTCCAGTGGTCCGCCCGCGTCACCCGGCTCGACACCTTGCCCGACCTCGCGCTCGACGCCTCCTACGCCTTCGGGGGGCTGGGCTCGGCCTACGGCGCCTCTTGGAGCGACATGAGCGGCTGGCGCCACCCCGTGGCCTCCGTCGGCGCCAGCATCTCCGTCCCCTTCACCTTCCGCCAGGAGCGCCTCACGCGCCGCCAGGCCGACCTGGCGCTGGCCGGGGCGCAGGCCGAGCTCTTGGGAGCCGAGAACTCCGCGCGCCGCGCCTGGCGCGACGCTCGCGAGACGAGCGCCCTGGCGCGCCGCCGCCTGGCCGCCGCGCGGCGCCTCGAAGCCATCGAGCGCGCCAAGCTCTCCGCCGGCGAGAGCGACTTCCGCTCCGGCCGCGCCACGACCGACCTGCTCGTGCGCTTCCAGCAGGACCTGCGCCGCGCGCGCGCCGAGTTCGTGCGCGCCGAAGCCGACGCCTCGCTGGCGCTCGTCGAGCTGGCCCGGCAAGCGGGCCTCCTCCGATGATCGAGTTCTTCCTGCGCCGCCCCGTCCTCTCGAACCTGATCACGCTCGTGCTCTGCATCCTAGGCGGCTGGCACTTCTTCACCTCCCGCCGCGAGGCCTTCCCCGACATCAAGTTCGACATCGTGCTCATCCGGACCGCCTACCCCGGCGCCTCGCCGGAGGAGGTCGAGGCGCTGGTCACGCGCAAGGTCGAAGAGCAGGTGCGGACCGTCTCCGGCGTAGACCGCGCGGAGAGCTTCTCCCTGGAAAACCTCTCCATCGTCGTCCTGCGGCTCGACGAGGACCTCACCGAACGAGAGAAGGACAAGGCCGTCAACGACCTCTATCAGGCGGGCCAGCGCGTCGAGGACCTCCCGGACCTCGCCGACAAGCCCGTCGTCCAGGAGCTCACCGCCGCGCGGCCGCTGATCACGCTCTCGATCGCGGGCGGGACCGACGACGACCGCGACCGCTTCGCCGAGGAGCTCAAGGACCAGATCGAGGAGCTCGACGGGGTCTCCCGGGTGGATTTCAAAGGCGACCGCGAGCGCGAGATCCTCGTGGAGGCCGACCGCGACAAGCTGGCCCGCCACCGCCTGACGATGGGCGAGCTGGCCGCCGCCATCCGCGGCCGCAACGTCGACCGCTCGGCGGGCTCCACCTGGGCCGGCCCGCTGGAGAACTGGGTCCGCGTGCGCGGCGCCGTGTTCACGGCCCCCGAGGTCGGCGCCATCGTCGTGCGCGCCAACGAGGCGCGCGAGTACCTGCGCGTGCGCGACCTGGCCAGCGTCTCGGAGGGCTTCGCCGAAGGCGCCGTGCGCACGCGCGCGCGCGGCCGGCCCGCCATCGAGCTGCACGTCAGCAAGCACAAGAGCGCCGACGTCATCGACCTGACCGGCCGCGTGATGAAGCTGCGCGACGAGCAGGCCGCGCGCGCCCGGCTCAAAGGCCTCGAGCTCGTGCTCTCCAACGACGTCAGCTTCTTCGTCAAGCGCCGCCTCAAGGTCATGACCGGCAACATGGTCCAAGGCGGCTTCCTCATCCTGCTGGCCCTGTTCCTGTTCCTGGACTGGCGGCTGGCCGCCGTGGCGGCCATGGGGGTGCCCATCTCCTTCGCTTCGGCGCTCGTCGTCGCCGTGCCCCTGGGCTTCACCTTCAACCTGATGTCTTTGCTGGCCTTCATCATCGTGCTCGGCATGCTCGACGACGATTCGGTAGTGGTCGCCGAGAACATCTACAAGCATCTGGAGCAGGGCAAGCCGCCCTTCCAAGCGGCGTCCGACGGGACGCGCGAGGTGCTGTGGCCGGTGCTGGGCTCCGTGCTCGTGTCCTCCTGCGCCTTTCTCCCCTTCGCCATGATGGGCGGCATCCTGGGCAAGTTCCTCCTGATGATCCCGATCGTCGTCGTCATGTGCTTCGCGGCCAGCCTGTTCGAGGCCTTCTTCATCCTGCCCGGCCACGTCCTCGAGCTGCTGCCCTTCGGCAAGCCGGTGGGCGAAGCGGCCCCGGGCCGCTGGTACACGGCCGCCGTCGGCGGCTACCGGCGCACCATGACCTGGGTGCTGCGTCATCGCGGGAAGTTCGCCCTCATCCTGGCGGCGTTCCTGCTCTTCACCGCCGGCGTCGCCTACCTGCGGCTGAAGTTCGTGCTTTTCCCCGAGGGCCTGGTCGACCAGCTCTTCATCCAGGTCGAGATGCCGCCTGGCACCAACCTCGCGGAGACCGAGAAGGCCGTCGAGCATGTTGAAAAACGCGTCAACGACCTCCCGTCAGCGGAGCTCGACGTGTTCACCGCGGCGGTCGGGCTCAGGGGGCAGGAGGACCAGGAGCGGCTCGGCACGCACTACGGTCAGGTCCGCGTCTACCTGACGCCCGAGGAATCAAGGGCGCGCCGCACCAAGGAGATCGTCGCCGGCCTGCGCTCCAAGGTCGGCCTGCCTCCCGGCGCCCGGGCCATCACCTTCGACGAGCTCCAGCCCGGCCCCCCCGTCGGCGAAGCCATCATGGTGCGCGTGCGCGGCCGCGACCCCGAGGTCAACCGCGTCATCGCGGGAGAGATCAAAACGTATCTGCACTCGCTCAAGGGCGTCTCCGACGTGAGGGACTCCCTCGAGGAAGGGAAATGGCAATGGCGCGTCCTGCCGCTGGAGGGCGAGGCCGCTTTCGCGGGCGTGGACGCCGAGAGCATCGCCCGCGACCTTTTCTACGCGGTGGACGGCATCCAGGCCTCCAGGATCCAGCGCCCGGATGAAGAAGTCGAGATCCGCCTGCGCCTTAAGCCCGAGCAGCGCGACTCCCCCGCGGACCTGCTGAGCCTGGACGTGCGCAACCCGGCGGGGCGCGCGGTGCCCCTCTCGCGCGTCGCCCGCATCGAAGAAAGACGCGGGGCGCCCTTCCTGCCGCGCTACAACTACAAGCCGGCGGTCAGCGTCACCGCCGACGTCGACGAGAAGGTGCTCACCTCCCGGGAGGCCAACCGCCTCGTACGCCGGAAGTTCGCCGACGCGTCCAAACGCTATCCCGGCTACGAGCTCATCTACGGCGGCGAGGAGGAGGAGACGGCCAAGTCCATGCGTTCGCTGTTCCGCTCCTTCGGGGTCGCGCTCCTGCTCGATTTCGTGATCCTCGCCGTACTGTTCGGCTCGTACGTCCAGCCGCTCATCATCCTGCTGACCATCCCCATCGGGCTGCTGGGCGTAGTCTACGCGCTGCTCGTCCACGGCCAGCCGGCGTCCTTCATGGCCATGCTGGGCGTCGTCGCGATGACCGGCGTCGTGGTCAACAACGCCATCGTGCTGGTGACCTTCATCAACGAGAAGCGGGCCACGGGCATGCCCGTCGAGCAGGCCGCCGTCGAGGCGGGCGCCGAGCGCTTGCGCGCGATCTGGGCCAGCTCGATCACCACCTTGCTGGGGCTGTTCCCCACGGCCTACGGCTTCGGAGGCTACGAGCCCTTCGTGGCCCCCATGGCGCTGTCGCTGGCCTGGGGACTGACCTTCGCCATGCCTTTGACGGTCTTCCTGATCCCGGCGGCCTACGTGATGGTCGACGGCTGGACGAGCGCCCTCAAGGCGCGCTGGGCGCCATGACCGAGGTGACCCCCGCCGAGCTTCGCGCCCTTCCGGCGCAAGGCCTTCACCTCATCGACGTGCGCGAGCCGGCCGAGTACGCCGCGCTGAGGCTGGCCGACTCGACGCTGATCCCGCTTTCAACGCTGGAGGAGCGGGCCCCGAGCTTGGACCAAGCCCGGCCGATCGTCCTCGTCTGCCATAGCGGCAGCCGGGCCGCGCAGGCGGCGCGCAGCCTGGAAGCCCGAGGCTTCGCCGACGTCCGCGTGCTGGCCGGCGGTCTTCAGGCCTGGAAGCGCTTGGGCTTGCCCGTCGAGCAGGGCGCGTCGCGCGTCTGGCCCCTGGAACGGCAGGTCCGCTTCGCGGCGGGCGCGCTCGTGCTTGCCGGCTTCTCGCTGGCCTGGCTCGTCCATCCCTGGTGCCTGGCCCTTTCAGCCTTCGTGGGCGCGGGCTTGGTCTTCTCCGCGGTCACCGACAGCTGCGCCATGGCCATGCTGCTGGCGCGCCTTCCCTGGAACCAAGACCGGCCTGGCTAAGGATGGCCGGGCGGCAGCTGCGCGCCCGCGCCCTCCATCCGGCAGCCGTGAGGCCGCCCCTTCGACGCATGGCTGACGGCGCCGCAGAGGACGCCCGCCAGGCCCACGACGACGAGCACCCAGCCCACCGCTTGGCCGGCCCGCTTGCTGGGCCCGCCGTCCTTCTCCGCCGACCTTAAGACCCAACTGCCCAAGGCCGCCACCGCCGCCATCGAGGCGATCGCCAATGCGCCGCAGCCATGCCCCCCCGCCGCCATCCCACATGATCCCATCATCGGAGACCTCCGTTTCCCACACCTTTTGCAACAGTCCGGCCTACTGGCCGAAACGTTGCAAGTAAAATTGCATGTCCTACTGGCTCCGCGCCGGCGCCGCGCTCCTTTCCAGCCTCATCCTCAGCGCGCATTTCCTGCGTCAAGGCTCCTTGACGGCCGCGCTGATCTGCCTCGGCCTGCCTGCGGCGGCGCTGATCCTGCGCCAAGGCTGGGCCCTGTTCGGGACGCGCCTGCTCCTGTGGACGGGCGCCATGCTCTGGGTCCTCAATCTGATCAGGATGGCGCAAGCCCGAGCCGGCCGCGGCGAGCCCTGGCACCGCCTGGCGTTCATCCTCGGCGCCGTCGCCCTCTGGACGGCCGTATCCGCCTGGCTGATCAGCCACCGAAGCATCAGCGGGCGCATGCGCGCTCCGGCGGGAGCCTGAGCGTGCTTCCCCGCGAACACGGCGCCTGGGCCATCCTGCTCGGCCCCATCCTCGTCGGGCTCCTGGGCGCCCCCGTCTTCGCCCCGGCCGCGGCCGGCCTCTTCATCCTCGGCGCGCTGGCGGCCTTCCTGCTGCGCGCGCCGCTGCAAGCCCTGCTGGCGCGGCCCGACGACCGACGGGCGCGGCGGTGGCTGGCCGTCTACGGGGCTTTGACGGCGGCGGGCTTCCTGCCGCTGATCGGCCCGCTGGGGCGCCGGCAGCTGGTGCTTTTCGCCGTGCCCGCCGTCCTGCTGCTGGCCGAGAACCTGGCCGCCAACCGCGCGGGCCGGCGCTTCAGCGCCTTCAACGAAGCCGCCGGCGTCCTTGGGCTCTGCCTGGGCGCTCCCGCCGCCTATTACGCCGCCTCCGCCGGCCTGGGCCCCAGGGCATGGACGCTCTGGCTGCTTTGCTCGGCCTTCTTCCTTGGGCCGATCTTCCACGTGAAGATGGCCGCCCTTCAGCACCGCGCCGCGCTGGACTCATCGGCGCTGCCTAAGCTCGACGGCATGCGCCGGCTCTCGGTCCTCTATCATGGCCTGGTCTGGGCCGCCGTCCTGGCCTGGATCGTCTCGGGCGCGCTGCCCGCCGCCGCCGCCATCCCTTTCGCCGCCGCTTTCCTCAAGACCGTCCTGCGCGGCTGCCAAGTCCCCGAGCGCGTCGATTTCCGCTCCCTGGGCTTCGCCGAGGTCGGCTACTCGGTGCTGTTCGTGATCGTGATGGTCACCCTATGAAGGAAAAAGACCGTCCCTACTCCAAGACCACCCGCATCATCCACGGCGCGGCCAAGACCGCCCGCTGGGACTTCAGCCACCATGTGGTCCCCCCGCTGACGTCGACTTCGACCTATCGGCTGGAGTCCGTCCGACGCGGCGCGGCCGGCTTCGAGCGCTACGGCCAGTTCCCCGACGGAGATGAGCCGCCGGTCTACATCTACGACCGCCTGGAAGACCCCACCCGCAACCTTCTGGAGAGCCAGCTCGCCGATATCGAAGGCGTCGAGGCTTGCGTCACGTTCGCCTCCGGCATGGCCGCAGTCGCCGCCGCGCTGGGCAGCGTCCTGTCCGCCGGCGACGCCGTCGTCGCCCACCCGCTGCTCTACGGCTGCACGCATTCGCTGCTGACGCGCTGGATGCCCCGCCTGGGCGTGGGCGTAGCGCGCGCCGACTTCACCAGCCTCGAGGCCGTCGCCGCCGCCGTCACGCCGGCCACCCGCGTCCTGTATTTCGAGTCGCCGGTCAATCCCAACCTCGACATCGTCGACCTGGAAGGCGTCGCCACGCTGGCCGCCGCCGTCAACGCCACCCGCGCCCCCGAACGGCGCCTGCTGACCGTCATCGACAACACCTTCGCCACGCCGTTCTGCCAGCGGCCGTCCGCCTTCGGCATAGACCTCGTCGTCCACAGCCTCACCAAGAACATCGGCGGCTTCGGCACGGAGGTCGGAGGCGCGGTCCTCTGCTCGCGCGACTTCTACGAAGGCCTCATGGGCTACCGCAAGGACTTCGGCGGGATCCTCTCGCCCAAATCGGCCTGGAGCATCCTGGTCTACGGCGTGCCGACCCTGTCCTTGCGCCTGAAGCGGCAGCAGTACACGGCCCAGAAGGTGGCCGAGTTCCTAGAGGCCCATCCGCTGGTGCGCTCCGTGCGCTACCCGGGCCTGGCGTCCTTCCCGAGACGGGCGCTGGCCGAGAAGCAGATGAGGGATTTCGACGGAGAGTTCGCCCCCGGCGGCATGATCTACTTCGAGCTCGACGACACCCGCGTCGAGCCCAGCGACTTCGTCGACACCCTGGCCGCCGACGCCTACTGCGTCACCTTGGCCGTCAGCCTGGGGCACGTCAAGACGCTCGTCGAGCTGCCCGCGCAGATGACGCACTCCGCCTACGCCGGAGAAGGCGCCATGAAGACGGCCCCGGGAGTCCGGCTCTCCGTCGGTTTAGAAAGCCCGGCCGACATCGTCGCCGACCTCGAGACCGCCCTGAGCGCGGTTCAGCGCGCGCCGGCCAAGGCGGGAGGCTAGCGATGGGCGGGCGCTGGATCGGCTATGTCGGGCTGGTCGCCTTCGCCCTGGCCTGGGTCCCGCAATGCTGGGACACCTACAAGGCGGGCCAATGCAGCGTGAACCGAAGCTTCCTGGTCCTGGCCGGCGTCGGCAGCCTGGCCCTGACGCTCTACGCCCTTCAAGAAGGCGACCCCGTCTTCTCCAGCCTCAACGCCCTGACCACCCTGGGGGCGCTCATCAACCTGCAATACAGCCTTTTCCCCCGGCGCCCATACCCCCCGAGCCACGGCCGTAATGTTGCATCGCTCAAATAAGACTCATTGTAGAATGGAGAGGTAAAATGTTCAATAGCTTAGGATTCGGCGAAGTCGGGATCATCCTTGGTCTAGCGGTGCTCCTGTTCGGGCCCAGCCGGCTGCCCGAGGCGGCGCGAGGCCTGGGCCGTTCGCTCAAAGCATTCAAGGAAGGAATGAAGGAAGCCGCCTCCGAGGTGAAATCGGACGAGAAGCACGACTAAAGCTCTTTAACACGCTCCGAGCCGCACGGTCTAAAGCTCGCACAGAGCCATGACCGCGCGGCCGCCAGGGTGAAGGCCGAAAGGTCCCACCCTTTCGAAGCCCGCCTTGCGCGGGCTGAATTAAAAAGGAGAAACATGCTGCCCGCGACCGAAGCCCTGCGTCTCATATTGAAGCATGCCTCCGTCTTGGACCATGAGACGGTCCTCCTCTCCAAAGCCGGCGGACGCATCCTTGCCAGGGACCTAAAAGCTCCGGACTCGCTGCCCCCCTTCGACAATTCCGCCATGGACGGCTACGCGGTGCGCGCGGCCGACCTCAAAGCCGCCTCCGCGAAGAACCCGGTCGAGCTGACCGTCCGCGGCGTCGTACGCGCCGGAGCCGGCGCCCGCGCGAAGCTCAAGGCCGGAGAAGCGGCGCGGATCATGACGGGCGCGCCGCTGCCCCGAGGCGCCGACAGCGTCGTGATGCAGGAAAGGGTCTTGCCCGGCGCGCCGGGCCGCGTGAAGATGACTCAGCCCGCCAAGGCCGGAGACCACATCCGCGCCCGCGGAGAAGACGTGAAGGCGGGGAGCCTCCTCCTTAAGAAGAGTATCCCGCTGCGCCCCTACGAGATCGCCCTGCTCGCCGCTCAGGGGCTCACGAAGATCCCGGTGATCCGCAGGCCGACCGTCGCCATCCTGGCCACCGGCGACGAATTGGTGGCTTGCTCCCGGCAAAGCCTCGCCCACGGCAAGATCCGCAACTCCAACGGCCCCGCCATGCTCGCGGCGCTGTCGCGATGGGATATCCCGGCCGTGGACCTGGGCATCATCAAGGACGACCCGAAGAAGCTCCAAACCGCTTTGAGGTCCGCCTTGTCCCAAGCCGACGTGATCTTGGTCTCGGGCGGCGTCTCGGTGGGCGATTTCGACTACACGAAAGCGGCCTTCCCCAAGGCGGGCCTTCGGGAGATATTCTGGAGGGTGGCCGTAAAACCCGGCAAGCCGCTGCTCTTCGGCGTCTCCAAAAGGCGCCCGACCAAGCTCGTCTTCGGCCTTCCGGGCAATCCCCTCGCCGTCCTGGTCTGCCTGGAGGAGTTCGTGCGGCCGGCGCTGGAGAAGCTGCAAGGCCACGCGCCTAAGCATGCGAGCTACCACCTCCTAGGTAAAACCGTCAACGATTATCCCAAGCCCAAGGACCGCCAGCAGTATCTGTTCTGCCAGGCCAAGCGGGGGCCGGAAGGTTATGACCTGCGCATCATCCGGCCGCAAGGCTCGGCGATGCTGGGCATGGCCGCCCAGGCCAACGCCTTGGCGATCGCGCCGCTCGGAGTCGCGCGTGTTCGCCAGGGAGAGTCGCTCCCGTTCCGGTGGCTCAAGTGATCGAAGGGCTGACCGGCGTGGTTCTGGCCGGCGGCAAGAGCCGCCGCTTCGGCTCCAACAAGGCGCTGGCCGATTGGGGATGCGCCACGCTCTTGGAAACGGTGGTAAGCTCGCTGGCGGCCGTCGTCCCCAAGGTCCTGGTCGTGACGAAGGAGAAGGGCCCTTTCGCGTCCTTGGAACGCGGCGAGGTCAGGGTCATCGAGGACTTGTTCCGACAGGACCATCCGCTGGGAGGCCTCTACACCGGGCTCCAAGGCCTCAAGACGCGCCATGCCTTCGTCTGCGCCTGCGACATGCCCCTGATCGAGCCCAAGCTCATCGAAGCGTTATGGGAGGCCCGCGCCGATTATGACGCCGTCATCCCGCTCTGGCAGGGCAAGCGCCAGACGCTCTGCGGCATCTACTCGAAGGACTGCGCCGGGATGATCCGCGCCGCGATCGACCATGACGCGCTGGGGATCCATAAGCTCTTCGACTCGCTGAAGACCCGCTTCTTCCTGGAAGAGGAGACCAAAAGGGCGGACCCGCAAGGGCGCTCCTTCATGGACATCGACACCGCCGAGGATTACGCGCGCGTCAAGAAGGCCAGCGCATGCTGACGGACAGGTTCCACCGGTCCATCGATTATCTGCGGCTCTCCGTCACGGACCGCTGCAACCTGCGCTGCGTCTACTGCCTGCCGGAGGCGCTCCCCCGCTTCGCGCCCAGCCAGGACCAGCTGACCGACACCGAGATCGTGGAGCTGATCGCCTGCTTCGCCGCGGCGGGAGTGTCCAAGCTCCGGATCACCGGCGGGGAGCCCTTGGTGCGGCCCGGCCTGCCCGGACTCATCAGCTCCCTGGCGAGAACGCCCGGCATCGACGACATCTCCTTGAGCACCAACGGCGTCCTGCTGGCGCCGCTGCTGTCCGAGCTCAAGGCCGCCGGCCTCAAGAGGGTCAACGTCAGTCTGGACTCCCTGAAGCCCGAGCGGTTCAGCCGCATCGCCCGCTTCGGAAAGCTGGACAGCGTCCTGGACGGCATCGCCGCGGCCCTGGCCGCCGGCTTGGAGCCGGTGAAGATCAACGTCGTCGTCGCCCGCGGCATGAACGAGGACGAGCTGGCGGACTTCGCGAAATGGACCGATGACGAAGCCGTCCATGTCCGCTTCATCGAGCTGATGCCCATGGGCGAGACCGGCTTCTTCACCGCGGAGCGCCGGGTCCCCTTGAACGAGATGATGCAGCGCTGCGGCCCCATGGAAGCGCTCCCCCGCCAGGATTGGCCCGTGGGCCACGGACCGGCGCGATATTTCAGACGTCCCGGCGCGCGCGGCACGCTAGGATTCATCAGCGCGCTGAGCTGCGGCTTCTGCTCCTCCTGCAATCGGGTCCGGCTTTCGTCGCAGGGCAAGCTGATCGCCTGCCTGGACGCCGAGGACGGCGTCGACCTCCGGACGCCGCTGCGCCGCGGCGCCGGCCGAGGCGAGATCGCGGCGCTCACCCAAAGCGCCATCTCGAAGAAGCCCGAGAGCCATGACATGAACCGACGCTTGGCCGCGTCGACCGCGGGTTCGCGGACCATGTGCCAGATCGGCGGCTGACCCTCCCGCCCCCCTCCCTACCGGAATCAAACGGAACACACGGCTAAGCCGGAACGTTGCGTCATATGCCGAATAACGGATTTATGGCTCTGAGTTCCACGCTTCCCCTCCACCATATGCCTCGCGCCGCGTTGGGAGACAATCATGGACATGTTCGATAAAGCGAAAGTCAGCCGCAAGGAATTCCTGAAGTACTCCGGCTCCGGCGCACTGATGCTGCTGGCCACCGAACCCCTGTTCGCCCTGCTCAAGCCGACGGAGACCGCGGGCAACCCGCTCGACCGCTACCCCGACCGGGGCTGGGAAAAGCTCTATCGCGACCTCGTCGCCACCGACGGGGAGTTCTGCTTCCTGTGCGCGCCCAACGACACGCACAACTGCCTGCTCAAGGCGCACACCAAGAACGGCGTGGCCATGTTCTTCGGCCCGTCCTACGGCTACGGCAAGGCCAAGGACCTCGACGGCAACCAGGCCTCGCACCGCTGGGACCCGCGCCTGTGCCAGAAAGGCCTGGCCCTGATCCGCAAGGTGTACGGCCCGCGCCGCCTCAAGTATCCGATGGTGCGCAAGGGCTGGAAGGAGTGGGCGGATTCCGGGTTTCCGCGCGACCCCGACGGGCGCATGCCCGAACAGTACCGCCAGCGCGGTAAGGAGAATTTCGTCAAAGTGTCCTGGGACGAGGCCTACAAATACGCGGCCACCGCCATGGACCAGACCGCCCGCTTCTATAACGGCGACGCGGGCAAGGCCAAGCTGAGCCAGCAGGGCTACGATCCGGACATGCTCGACGCCATGAAGGGCGCCGGCGTGCAGGTGCTCAAGTTCCGCGGCGGCATGCCTTTGCTCGGCGCGACCCGCATCTTCGGCATGAACCGCTTCACCAATTCACTCGCCCTGCTCGACCGCAAGATCCGCGGCACCACCGCGGACACCGCGATCGGCGCGCGCATCTGGGACAGCTATTCCTGGCACACCGACCTGCCCCCCGGCCACACCATGGCCTGCGGACAGCAGACCATCGACTTCGACCTCGCCACCGCCGAGAACGCCAGCCTCATCGTCTGCATCGGCATGAATTGGATCTCGACAAAGATGCCCGACGCCCACTGGCTCACCGAGGCGCGCCTGCACGGGACCAAGATCGTCACGATCGCGCCTGAGTATCAGTCCACCTCTTGCAAGGCCGACAAGGTCATCATCGCCCGGCCCGGCACGGACCCGGCCTTCGCCCTCGGCATGGTCAACGTGATCATCAAAGAGAAGCTCTACGATGAGAAGTACATCAAGGGGCATACCGACCTGCCGCTGCTGGTCCGCTCAGACACGCTGAAGCACCTCAAGCCGACCGATTACATCCCCGGCTACAAGAACGCCGTGCTCAAGAACACGGTCATGCTGCAGAAAGGAGAAAAACCGCCGTCGCCTTACCTTCAGGACAACCAGATCGTCGCGCAGGAGCTACGCGAGGAATGGGGAGACTTCGTCGCCTGGGACCAGGGCACGGGCGCGCCCGTCGTCGTCACGCGCGACGAGGCGGCCAAAGCGGGCAACTACGCCCTCGAGGGCAAGTTCAAGATCAAGCTCCTGGACGGCACGAGCGTGGAGGTTCGCCCGGTCTTCGACCTCATCAAGGAACAGTCTTCGCACTATACGCCCGAGGCTACCGGCGCCATCTGCCACACCGATCCCGACAACATCACCTGGCTGGCCCGCGAGATCGCCAAGAACTCCGGCAAGACCCTGCTCGTCTACGGCATGGGCCCCAACCACTTCTTCAACAACGACCAGAAGGACCGGACCGGCTTCCTGCTCGCGTCTCTGACCCGCAACATCGGCACGCACAGCGGCAACATCGGCTCCTACGCGGGCAACTACCGCGGCGCCTACTTCAACGGCCTGCCGTATTACATCGCCGAGGATCCGTTCAACATCGCGACTGACGAGCACACGCACGCGGTGTACAAGCCCTACTACCGCTACGAGTCGGCGCACTACTACAACTACGGCGACCGGCCCCTGCGCGTGGGCAACAAGAACTTCACGGGCAAATCCCACATGCCGACGCCGACCAAGTTCATGTGGTTCTCCAACGGCAACTCGATCCTAGGCAACCTCAAGTGGCATCACGACGTCGTGGTCAACACCCTGCCCAAGATCGAGACCATCTGCGTCAGCGAGTGGTGGTGGACGGCCTCCTGCGA
>CAZEAE010000071.1:0-12509 GCA_964510095.1 uncultured Elusimicrobia bacterium
GAAGTCTTGACGATACTACGGCTGGCTTGACCGGCTCGTCCATATCAGTCCGTGAGCATGGACAAACACGGCAGTTGACATTGCCCTAAAGACCTATCTAATATATAGGTCTTCCGGCCTGCATTAAGCGGGCTGGGCGCCGGAGAGGGCGCAGGGGGACTCATGAAACGACTGCTGTCGCTGGTTGCCGTCTTGTCGCTGCTTTCGCCGCGGGCTTTCGCCGCGATCACCGCTCAAGGAGTCGAAGACCGCATCGTCGTCGTCTTCCAGCCGGGCACGTCGGTCGCCGACCAGCTGAAGGCCGTGCAGGGGCTCGAGATCGTCGACGAGATCCCCGCCATGCCGGCGCTGCTGGTCAAGGCTCCGTCGGGCTTGGCGGCACAGGCGCTTGCGCGTCTTTCGGCGCTGCCCAGCGTCTATGGAGCCGAGGCCGACGTCTGGCTCAACTGGCTCGAGGGCGCGCAGCCGGCCACCTTCCAGCAGACGGCCATCCCGTCGGTGGAAGCGGTCCTGCAGACCCTGCCGAAGCTGAAGCTCGCGCCTAAGGCCGAGGAAGCTCAGTGGGGCGTCAAGCGCGTCAACGCTCCGGCGGCCTGGTCCAGCGGCCAGGGCGTGGGCGTCAACGTCGCCGTCATCGACACCGGCATCGACCCCGAGCATCCCGAGCTCAAGAGCCGCGTGTTGGGCGGCATCAACGAGCTCGACAAGAACGCTCCGTGGGCCGACGACCACTCCCACGGCACGCACTGCGCCGGCATCGTTGCCGCCGAGTTCGACGGCAAGGGCGTCGTCGGCGTGGCGCCGAAGGTGAACTTGTACGCCGTCAAGGTCCTGACCAAGGAAGGCAGCGGCGACATGTTCGGCATCATGAACGGCATCATGTGGACCGCGCAGAACAACATCCAGGTGGCCAACATGAGCCTGGGCGCGGGCCAAGCGATGCCGCTGATCCAGTATGCGCTCAAGATGGCGGTCAGCGCCGGAGTCACGGTCGTGGCGGCGGCGGGCAACGACGGCAAGGCCGTCAACTGGCCGGCGGCTTATCCCGAGACCATCGCGGTCTCGGCGCTCTGCTCGACCGGCGTGACCAACGCCAAGCTTTGCCCCAGCACGGCGGAAGGCATTGCTACTTTCTCCAGCCGGGGGCCGGAGGTGGCGTTCATCGCTCCGGGCGTCCTCATCCCCTCGACGGTGCCGCTCTTCGCCGACGCGTCGGGCATCAAGGCTTATTCCGGCACGTCGATGGCGACCCCGCACGTCGCGGGGCTGGCCGCGCTGGCCGTGGCTAAGGGCGCCAAGGGTCTAGACGCGGTCCGGGCGGCGCTGAAGGCGGCCGCTGAGCCGCTGCCGAACATGACTGCAAGCGAGCAGGGCGCCGGTCTCATAGACGCCGCCAAGATCCGCTAGCTGACTGATCCAGTCCTAAAAAGGGAAGGCCCCGGCCAAAAGCCGGGGCCTTTTCTTTGCCCTGAGAGTTCAGAGCGAGGCGAGGAAGCTTCGGATGGCCTCGACATACGCCGGCCCGGTGTCCATGAAGCCCTCGTTATGGTCGCCCTTCATCTCGAAGAACGACTTGGGGCCGGCGGCGGCGGCGAAGTTGCGCCGGGCCATCGCGATGGGGATGATGTCGTCGTCCAGGCTGTGCATGACGAGCAGCGGGCAGGCAAGCAACGGCAGCTTGGACAGGTTGTCGTAGCGATAGCGCACGAGCCACCGCACCGGCAGCCAGGGGAAGATCAGCCGCCCCATGTCGAGGGTGCTGGTGAAGCCGCTGTCGAGGATGAGTCCGGCGCCGGGGTGGCGTTTCGCCAGTTCGACGGCCACGCCGCAGCCTAAGGACTCGCCGTAGAAGACGATGCGCGACGGGGCGACCCCCTTGGTCTTGGTCAGCCAGCGATAGGCGGCTTCCCCGTCGCTATAGGTGCCTTGCTCCGTGGGGCTGCCGGTGCTGCGGCCGTAGCCGCGGTAGTCGTAGACGAGCACCGAGGCGCCGGCCTTGTGGAACCGCACGAACTTCTCGAGCCGGCTGCTGATGTTGCCGCCGTTGCCGTGGCTGACGAGCATCACCAAGCTGTCCGGGCGGTTGGGGATGTACCAGGCGTTGATCGCCGGGCCGTCGGCGGCGTTCAAGGTCAGGTCCTCGTAGGGAAGGCGGTAGCTTCCCGGGTGAGCGGTCATCTGCCGGCTCGGGATGTAGAGGTTGACGCGTTCGAACCAGCGCGCGAACATGGACAGCGCCAGCAGCGCCGCGGCGCCATAAGCGAACTGACTGGCCCGGGCGCCGTAGTCCATGGGTCAGCTGCGATACCAGGCGCTTCGTCGGTAGGCCGCCAGGAGGTCTTTGCCGTAGGCCTTGAGGCATCCGGCTGCCGGAATGGCCAAGATGAGGCCTGAAAACCCGCCCCACTCCCCGCCGAGGATGAGAGCGACGATAGTCTCGAGCGGCGTCAGGCCGACCTTGTCTCCTACGATACGGGGCGTGATGAAAAAGCCCTCCAAGAGCTGGCATGCTCCGAAGACCGCAAGGACCCCGACCAGGGTCCCCCAGCCCGAGAAGTCGACGGCCGCCATGGTCAGCGATAGGACCAAGCCGGTCAGCACCCCGAGGTAGGGGATGAAGTTCATGATCCCGGCCGTCAAGCCGATCACGATCCCGAAACGGATGCCCAGCAGGCTCAAGCCGAGCGAATACAGCACGGCTAGGATGAGCGCGACGAGCATCTGCCCGCGCAGGTAGCCCGAAAAGACCCGGTCGGCCTCCGCGAGATGCGCCTCGAAGCCGCCGCGAAGCTTCACCGGCACGTGATCGACGATCGACCGCCTGATGCGGGAGAGATCGTGCAGGAGATAGAAAAAGACCACAGGCACGACCACCAGATTCAGCGCTCCGACGACGAGACCTCCCGCGCCCGAGAAGAACCTCGCGGCGAAGCGCCCCACGGGCGACAGCGCGGTCAGGGAGAATCCGCTCAGCCATCCGCGCAGCCGCAGCAGGATCTCCTCGCGGCGGTGCGGCAGCGGGATGCCCCAGCTCTCCGCGAACCGCGTGGCTCGCTCCACCGCGCGGGCGAAGTAGTCCGGGAAGCTGCGCGCGAAGTCGGCCGCCTCGGAGGCCAGGGGCGGGATGAGCAGCGCGGTGGCCAGCAGGACCGCGCCGGACAGGGCGCCCATGATCAAGCCGACGGCCAGCGTGCGGCTGAGCCCCTTTCGCTCGAGCCAGTCGGCTAGCGGGCTGAACGCATAAGCCAATGCGAAGCCCAGGAAAACTGGGAACAGCGCCTCGTAGAGGAGCCACGCCAAGATGAGCGCGATCAGGACGGCTGAGAGTAGAACGATCCGGCTCAGGTGTTTCACGCTTGGCGCCAGGGTAGCATTTTTCGCTAGCGGGCTTCCCTGACCGGACGAAAGCCCAAGCGGGGGTCCCGGTATGCGGCGAGATAGGCGCTGCGGACATCTACCCGGGCGTTCTCCGTCGCGCATGAGGTCGAGCCGCCGCGGAAGATCCTCTGGGGGTGCGGGGTCTCCCAGGCGCTGCCGTCGTCAGGCGCCCCCTCGTAGGAGATGTGGAAGGTGTCCTGGACCCACTCCCGGGCGTTGCCGGCCATGTCGCAGAGCCCCTGCTCGCTGTTCCCCTTGGGCTTGGAGCAGACCGGGGCGGTCAGGTCCTCTCCGCAGCCTTCTCCGCCATTGAAGATGACGGCTCGTTCGCAGGTCGCCGGTTCGTTTCCCCAAGGGTACATCCGGTCTTGGCCCTGGCTGCGCGCGGCGAATTCCCACTCGGACTCGCTGGGGAGGCGTCCTCCGATCCACTCGGAGAACGTCCTGGCCTGCGCCCAATCCAAACAGTTCACCGGATGAAGCTCCCTGCCGGGGCGCCCCCAGTTGCAGTCCGGGCCTCGGTCCGGGGGCGCGCACCGGCCCGCGCGCACGCAAGCGCCGTATTGCTCGACGGTCACCAAGGTCTTAGCCATCTCGAAGGACTTGAGCGTCACGCGGTGGACCGGCTCGGCGCCTAAGTCCGGGGCGCCCATCATATAGCTGCCGCCCCGGATGAAGACCCATTCGACCGGCGATCCCCGCGTCCGGGCCGCGCCTTCGGGAGCCGGTGCCGCGGGCGAGGCCTTCGAGGCCGGCTCCGCCCGGCGCTGCTTGGAGGCCAAGGGACCATCCGAGCGGGCTAGGAGGCTCTTCCAAGGCGCCAGCGCCAGACAGCGGCGCAGGACCTTTTCGTGGCAGCTTTCCAAGGGGTGCATGCCGTCCTCGAACTCGGTCTCCGAGCAGCGGGATGCTTCGGGGTCCTGCGCCTCGCAGAGGGAGAACCGGCTTCCCTGTCCTGGGAGCTCGCGGAGCTCTTGGGCGTAGCGGTCGATGAGGCCCTTGTATTGCGGGCGTTCGGAGAGCCTCCGTAGAACGACCTTGTGGAAAGGCAAGGCGATGAGCATGACCTTCGTGCCGGCGCGTGAGGCGTCTTCGATCAGCGACGAGAGCAGGCCGGCTTCGGCGGGATCGCGCTCATAGCGTCCTAGCGCGAAGACCTCGGTCTCGTTGGCAAAGCGCAGGGCGGACTTCCTGGTCTCGCTCAAGGGATGCCCGGTCCAGCCCATCGAGACCGAGCCATCCGCTCGCCAGCCGGGCCGTCCCCGAGGGAGGTCCTGCTCCAAGGCCAGGCGCGGGCCGGCTTCTTGCGCGCGGCCCGTCCAGAGATGGGATGCCGCCGTCAGGAACACCGGGCCGTTGAGCAGGGCGTTGAAGCCGTGGTCGAGCCGGCTGAGCTTCTGCTCCAGCGCGCTTGCCCGCGCCCGCCAGTGCCCGGCGCGAGTCCCGCCGGTCCGGTGCTGGAAGCGGGCTAGGAGCGTCCCATTGGCGCGCCAGCGGAATTGGCCGGAGTTCTTGTTGAAGACCCACGGGTCGACGTAGATGATGAGCTGGGAAGGCGTTTTCCCGGCCTCGACCAAGGCCTGCCAGAGCGCCGCGTAGTCCTTCGCGGTGGCGCCGGTCATCCCCGCGTTGAAGGTCTTGAGCTCCGGCTGGAACATGGCCGAGCTCACGGCCATCATCCGCGAGGAGCCAAGCAGGACGAGCTCCGGACGGGGTATGACCTGGAACTGCGCCGCGCGCAGTGCGCGCTCGTCGGGCTCGAAAGGGTACACCAGCAGCTGAGGCTCTTTCCAGCCAGCCTCGAAGCGGTAAGGCGCTCGACCGAATCGTCCATCGGGGTCCGTGTGATAGACCGCCGCGGCCGATACCGCCAGCCCTGCGATGACCGTCGTCGCGAAGGTTCTCATCTAGAACTGGAAATAGAGGAATTCGGTCCCGCTGTTCGCCCAGAGGACCGCCGCCGCGGTCGCCAGGCCCAGGGCCGTCTGAAAGGGGGGCGAGAGCCGCTCCCAATCGGTCCGGCCGGATGCGTTGCGCGGCCACTGCGTGACCGTCACCCCGAATACGCAGAGCAGCAGGAGCGGCCGGTGCTCCGCCGAGAGGCCCGCGCCGAGCCCGCGCGCGTCGAAAAGGGCGGCCAACCAAAGGGCGGCGTCATGGAAATCCGGCGACCGGAAAAAGACCCAGCCTAGGGTGACGAGGGTGAAGGTGGCGGCTCTCTGGAGGATGACGGGCCGGGAGCGCCACCGGCTCTTGGTCCGGTGAAAGCCGATGATCAGGGCGCCATGGTAGAAGCCCCAGGCGACGAAGGTCCAGTTCGCGCCGTGCCAGAGGCCGCCTAGGAGCATCGTGGCCATGACGGCCGCATAGCGGCGCCCCGCCGAAAAGCTCCGGCCGCCCAGCGGCAGGTAGAGGTAATCGCGCAGCCAGGCGGAGAGCGTCATGTGCCAGCGGCGCCAAAAGTCGGAAGGATCCTTCGCTTGGTAGGGGCTGTTGAAGTTCTGGGGGAGCTCGATGCCGAAGAGCCGGCCGAGCCCGATGGCCATATCGCAATATCCGCTGAAGTCGAAATAGATCTGCAGCGCGTAGCCGAGCAGCGCCAGCCAAGCGGCGGGGGCGCCCAGCCTCGCGGCGTCGTTGATCATCGGGTCGATGAGGATGGCGAGCCTGTCGGCGATGAGGACTTTCTTGATCAGGCCCACGCTGAAAAGGAACAGCCCGGCCTGCCAGCGCGGCTTGACCCCCTCCGCGGCGATGCGCCCAAGGGCCGGCAGCAGCTGGTCATGACGCGTCAGGGGGCCGGCGACGAGGTGCGGGAAGAAGGAGACGAAGCCCGCGAACTTCCAGAAATCACGCTCCGGCTCGGCGTCGCCGCGGTAGACGTCGATGACATAGGCGAGGGTCTGGAAGGTGTAGAAGGATATCCCCGCGGGCAGGAGCACGGCGAAGGCGGAGCCGAGGAAGAGGCCCGCGTACTTGAAATAGAAGAGAAGTCCGAGGCTGGCGCTGACGGAGACTGCGAGCAGGGCCTTCTTGCGTTCGGGCGTCGCGGCGGAGGCGATGCGCGGCGCCAGCCAGAAGTCGAAGGCGGTGGTCGCCAGCATCGGCAGGAGGAACCAGGTCCGCCCCGCCAGCGCGTAGAAAACGAAGCTCGACAGCGTTATCCAGCGCAGGAGCGCGGGCCCTTTGAGGAAGCGCGCGGCCAGCAGGACGCCGGGCAGGAATAGGAAGATGAACTCGACGGAGTTGAAGAGCATGGACGCGCTGTCGTCTAGGCGCCGAGGATCTTCACGACGACGCGCTTCTTGCGTAGGCCGTCGAATTCCGCGTAGAAGACCTGCTCCCACGGCCCCAGGTCGAGCTTTCCCTGCGTGACGGGCAGCATGGCTTGGTAGCCCATCAGGGTCCGCTTGAGATGGGCGTCGCCGTTGTCCTCGCCCGTGCGGTGGTGGCGGTAATCGGCCACGGGGGCCAGTCCCTCCAAGAGCGTCATCAGGTCTTCTTTGAGGCCCGGCTCCTCGTCGTTGACCCAGATGCCGGCCGTGATGTGCATGGCGCTGACCAGGCAGAAGCCGTCTTGAACGCCGCTCTTTTTCACGAGAGCATCGAGCTTGGCGGTGATGTTGACCAGGTCCCGGCGCTTAGAGGTCTCGAACCAGAGGTATTCGGTCAGGGTCTTCATCGGCTCACCTCTTCCATTTGATCGTGCAGCCGATGGCGTGGGTCCGGGGGAGGCGCGGCGGCTTGCCGGCGAGGATGTCCTCCAAGGCGTCTTGCAGGTAGCGCTGCTTGACCGCCGTGGCGTCCTGCCAATCGTCATCGATCTTGCCCGTGTAGGCCAGCTTGCGCTCGCCGTCGAAGACGAAAAGGTGAGGCGTGTGCGTGGCGCCGTAAGCCCGGGCCGTCTTCTGGCTGTCGTCGCGCAGATAGGGGAAGTTGAATCCCAGCTCCCGCGAGCGCTCCGTCATCTTCTCGAAGCGGTCTTCCGGATAGCTGTCGGCGTCGTTGGAGTTGATGACGGCCAGCCGGACGCCTTTGGCCTGGTAGTCCTCCTGGATGGCGATCATGCGGCCCTCGTAGGCTTTGACGTAGGGGCAGTGGTTGCAGGAGAAGACGATCACGAGGACTTTGGCGTCTTTGAAGGAGTCCAGCGTGTAGGTCTTGCCGTCGACGCCGGGCAGCGAGAAGTCGGGGGCGGGGGCGGCAAGGTCCATGGACCCTCCTATTTCTGGGCGTTGGTGATGTCTTGGAAAGTGATGCCGGCGCCCGAGATGCGGCCCTGGGTGTCCTGGATCAGCAAGGTGCTGTATCCTAAGATCCGAGTCTGGTCGTTGCGCTTCCACCACAGGTCCTGGCGTTTGACGGTCTTGCGCGAGGCCAGCGTGTCCATCAGGATGTCGCACATCTCGTGGATGCCGATGAGCGCCTGCTCGGCCGGCAGGTTCATCGGCAATTCAGGGTTGAGCCCCAGGATGCGCTTAGCCGAGGGGTTGCAGAGGATCATCCGTCCGTGCATGTCGATGGCGATGAAGCCGCCGCCCAGGTTCTCGAGGATGCTGGCGTTGTTGCTGGTGACCTTGTCGACCCGGCTCTCCAGGCGGAAGCAGCGCAGCGTCATGTTGGTCGCCCGGCAGACTGCCTCGACGAAGGACAGGTCCTCGGCCGTGAAGGGGCCGGAGCGCTTGTTCAGGAGCTCGATGACGCCGGAAAGGTCCAGCCGGTCGAGGAGCGGGACGGCCAGCAGCGTCTTGGTCTTGAATCCCGTAAGGTCGTCGATCTCTTTCAGGAACCGCGGGTCGGCGGAGGCGTCTGCGACCACCAGCGGCTCGTTGTGTTTGGCTACCCAGCCGCAGATGCCGACCCCCACGGCGATGGGTTTGCCCGTGACCTCCTGCGCCGCCGTGCCCAGCGAATAGCGGGCGATGAGCTGTCGAAGGGAAGGCACGTAGGTGAAGTGGGTGGCGGCCTCGACGTCCAGCGCGGCGCATAGCTTCTCCACGATCCGGGCCCAGACCTTGTCCTCATCGGCCTCGTTGAGCCGCGACAGGAAATCGAGCACGTCATAGAGGGCGGGCAGCGAGCCGGATTGGAGGGGGGCGCTCATTTGTTCTTCCTGCCCGCGGGGCGCTGGCGGAGACGCTCATCCTCGAAATAGTCCTTGAGCCCCGAGACCACCGTCTCGGCCAGCGTCCGGCGGAAAGAGGCGTCGTTGAGCTTCTCCTCCTGCTCGGGCATGATCATGTAAGCCGATTCGATGAGCACGGCCGGCATGGCGGAAAGGCGGGCCACCAGCAAGTCGCCGTAGCGCAGGTCCTCGCCCGGCAGAGGCACGTTCTTTTGGTAGGAGCGGTAGAGCGCTCGCGCCAAGCTCAGGCTGTGCGGGTGATAATAGAACACGGAGAAGCCGCGAGGGCGGGCGAAGGGATTCTCGCCGTCGGGCAAGGCGTTGTTGTGCAGGCTGACGAAGACGTCCCCTTTCTTTTCGACGGCGATGCGGGGGCGCTCGACCAAAGAGACTTCCTGGTCCGTGGTATTGCGCGTCAGCACGGGATAGGCGCCTTCTTTCAAAAGCAGGGCTTCCACCGCGCGGGCGATGGCGTAATTGGCGGACATCTCGGTCGTGCCCATGGGCCCGGTGGAGCCGGTGGCCGAGGGCATGTGGCCCGGGTCGAGGATGACGGTGCGTCCCTTGAGCGCGGAGGCGGGGGCGTCGGCCAGGTCGGGCGCCTTGCGCACCTCGAGTTTCAACGAAGCGCCTTCATAGGAGACCTGCCAGCCCCAGACCGTCGCGTCTTTGAGGCGGATGGTGATGGCCACGACATCGGAGGCTTCCTGTTTCCAGCGCACCTCCTCGATGAGCGAGTCGGGGGAGTCATAAACGATCCAATTCGTGTGGCCGACGGTGTTGTAAAGGCGCAGGGTCAGCGCGCGCCGGTCGTCGGATTCATCGACGACGAAGGCGACGCGGTCCGTCAGGGAGACCCTGACGAGGGCCCCGTCGCCGGAGGAGGCGGTGTTGATGGCGCCGGTGACGGCCCTCGGCGCCGGCGTGCCGGGGGGCAGGAGGTCTAGGTCGGCGGTCTTGACCCAGCCGAAGAGGTCCGGGGAGAGGCGGATCTTGGTCTCGCCGCCCAGGCGGCCGGCGGTGACCAGCTTGGTGCCGGCCAGGGGGAAGGCGAAATAGCCGTTGCCGGGCCCGGCGCGAAGCGTGGTGCTGGACCTGGCGACGGCGACGGACGGCAGCCCGGAGGTGAAGGCGACCTTGGACCGGCTGAACGCCTTGAGGGGGGACCACCCCTTGCCCAGCGCGTATTCCACGGCGGTCGGCTCCAGCTGTTCGCCTTGGGCGACCTCCACGTTCGCCTCGTAGACGCCCGGGGCGCTCTCCTTGAGGTCCTGCCATGGCCGCTTGCCCAGGCGGTAGCGCGCCTTTTGGCCGGCGCTGGCGCGCATGCGCAGGGTCAGCCAGTCACCGGAGCGCAGTTCGAGGTCCTGGCGTGGGGCGAGCGAATCGGCGTCGATGGCTGCGGGCCCTTCGGGCGGCGCCGCGGGGGCGGAGGGCGCGAAGATGGTGCGCTGGAAGGTGGCGGTCGTTCCCGCGACGGCCAGGGAGAGGTCGAAAGTGAAGGTGCCCCTCTGGATGGGCAGCCAGGCGAGGAATGCCCCGTTGGCGTAGGGGACGACCGTCAGGCCGTTGATCTGGAAGAGCCCTTTGGGGTCCGAGACGGAGCCGAAGATGAACTCGTTGTCGGCCGGCGGCATGTTGAAGTTCTCAGGCGGCCAGACCACCACGATGGGCGCGGTGGAACGTTCGGGATAAAGGAAGGCGGCTTGGGCGGGGCTGAGCAAGGCAAGCGCGGCCGCCAGAGAGAGGAGCACGGCGTTATTCTACAAAAAAGGGAGGGCCGGCTAGGAGCTGAGGGCTCCTAGAAGTAGCTGCCGAAGAAGACTTGCCTCCGCTTGGACTTGGGGAACGACAGGTCCGTGACGGCGTCGCCGGATTCGAGCTCGCTCAAGAGCTTGCCGAAGCGCTCGGCGAAGGAAGACCGCAGGACGCGCCCCGACGACTGCCTGCTCTCGATGACGCCGTCGCCGCCGGTGTAGATCATCACATGGGTGATCTTGTCCGAACTTTCCTTGTCGCTGAGGAAGACGAGGTCGCCCGGCAGGAGCTCGGCGCGCTTCATCGGGCGGCTGCGCAGCTTTTGCTCGTGGGAGTCCCGCGGCACGTCGATGCCGTGGATCCGGTAGGCCAGGTTGACCAGGCCCGAGCAGTCGACGCCGATCGACATGTCGATCTGGACACCCGACCGTCCTCCCCAATAGTAGCTGGTTCCCAAGAAGAGCTCGGCCGTCTTGATGATCTGCGAGCGCGACAGGTCGGTCACGACGGCCGGCGGCACCGACAGCGCGTCGGACGGCACCTCGGCCAGGCTGCCGTCTATAAGGCGCACGGTGGATAGGCCGCCGACATCCGAGACCCGCGCCAGGCGCGTGCCCACGGAGAGCATGATGAGCTCTTCCCCGCGGTGGACCACCGCTTGGCGGACTCGCACCACCACGTCGGTGGCCGCGCTGCGCACGTCGCTGAGCGTCTCGGCGCGGACCCAGCCGGGGTAGCCGCGCCAAGCCTTGTCCTCATGATGGTCCAGCTGCTCGTCGGCCAGCACCCGCAGCCAGTCGCCTTTGGACTCCAGCACCTCCACGGTCTCGCCGTAGAGCAGCTGCGAGAGATGGTCGTCGTCGTCCAAGGCCAGCTTCTTCTTCTGCCGCGGGCCGGCCTGCAGGTCGGCCACCGGGACTCCGACCGTCATCTTGCGGCGCAGAGGCGGGCCGATCACATAGGCCAAGCCCCGCTTGTTGACGCGCCAGGCTTTATGGAACGCCGCCCTCCCATACACCCTCCGGGTCTGGGCCTTGTCCGGCGCGGCCGGGTCCATCACGATCACATCGCCTTGCTCGGTGAAGCCGGTGACGACGATGATGTGCCCTTTGGTCCGTTTGATGGGCGAGCCCGGCAGCTCGCCCGGGCCGAAGGTGAGGCTGACGACGACCGGGCGGCCTTCGGCGACCTCGCGGGCCAGCTCGTCCAGGGACTGCAAGCGGGCGACCCTGGTCTCCAGGCCTTGCGAAGCGGCGAAAGCGGTGTTGGCGGGCCAGTTGCCGTAGAGCAGGGACGCACGGTCGCGGACCCGGTCGGCTACGTCCGTCACCTTCAGGTCTTTGCCCCAGAAGGCCAGGACGGCGGCCAGCGCCGTCGGGCTGCAGATGTCGTGTTTGTAGCTTTCTTGCTCGTCCATCTGCGAGCGCGCCGGCACCTTCAGCTCCGTCACCCAGGGCCCCGGCACGAAAGCCGGCGGCGCCTCGGGCGAGTGCGCATCGGAGAGAGCCAAAGCGGCCAGCTTGAGGGTGACCGCGCGGCGGCCGGGGGCCGAGAGCAGGAACCGGTAGCGCAGCGCCTGCGCCGCCTCTTTCAGCTTGAGCGTGTCGACGTCGACGAGGCCGGTCTCGTCCTCCTGGCGGCCGGCAGACGAGAACTCCGGCCCCTTCGCGGAGCCCGTCGCCCAGCCCAGGCTGTACCAGGCCGACCAGCCCTTGCTGGCGCGGACCTGGACCTGCATCTCCAGCCGCGACCCCGTGGGCAGCGCGGCGTCCCAGGAGCCCACCACGTCGTCGAAGCTCGACGGCGACTCCAAAACGGGCGACTCCAGGGTGGCGGAGGCGGACGTCGTCTTGAATAGGCCGTCTGCGGCCGGCAGACGGACGGCGCCCACGGCCTTGACCTTGGCCGCGTCCAGGGGAGTGCGGTGGGAGATGTTGTGGTTCATCGCGGCGGCCGGCACGGTGCTGCTGAGCAGCGCGCAAAGCAAAAGCCGGCGCCAACGGCGGCGCCGGCTTTCAGTAGAGCCTTCAACGAGCAATTACTTGACGAGCTTGTTGGTCGGCTTGTGCGGAGCCTCGTTCGGCGGGCGCGGCGTCAGCTTCGGGTTGCCCTTGAAAGAGGGGGTCAGTTCGGTGTTGATCTTAGCCCATTCCGGGTTCTCGTCGACGGAGCCGACGATCGCGCCGATGGGGCATTCGGGCAGGCAGACGCCGCAGTCGATGCAGACCTCGGGGTCGATGATCATGAA
>CAZEAE010000072.1:0-12067 GCA_964510095.1 uncultured Elusimicrobia bacterium
CTTGGCGTCGCGAAGGACCTTGTTGCGAAAATCGTCAGCGAGGCCCTTGATATCGGTTAATTCTTTTGCAAACTCGGGATCGCCTGCGAGTTTCATGCTTGTCCCAGCTCCCCGGAACCTGATCCTGTCGGCCTTTTTGAAAGGATCAAAGCCCCGTGTCCTGGCTTCGTCCCACTCCCGCGCTCGCTTGCGTTCTGACGCAAGGCCGGCGTCATGTTTTATTCGATCTTCCGATGTCAGCCTGAATACTGTGCCGATAAATTTCTGGACAGCCACTCGAGTCCGCACTTCATTGGCCGGTTGGTTCCAAACGACGGTTCCCTTGGTCGTGAATCCATCGTAATGACGGCCCTCGTGGTAAAGAGTGAGTGCCAGCTTGTCAGGATATTTGAAGGCCTCGGGGCGGATCCCCGTCGTGCCGTCGAAATCGGTGTAGCCCGACTCTCCCGGTTTGTCGACCGGATTGAAGCGCGGAGCCCAGGAGGCGGCTTTGCCGACAAAGGACGCCAAGTATTCATCGGACTTGGGAGGCGGCAGTCCGCTCTCGATCTTGCCGGACAAGTTCTTTGGCTGGACATGATAGGCTTTGGCAACTAGGGCGATCGCATCGTTATGGAGGCGCTCGGAGTCTCTTTGAAGTTCTTGGCGTTTCTTGGCTGCGCTAGTGTACGAGTCGAGAACGTCATTGGGCAGGCCCGAGAATTCTTTGCTGGCTTTGGTCAGGGCCTTTCTATAATTCTCAAGGCTGTGGCGATAGGTATCCTTCGCGGCCTCGGTATCGGATGCATCCGGCGGATTGCCTGGGTGGATCGAGAACCACTGTTTAGAGCCATCGAGCATCTTCCTCTCAACCCAAAGGTCATACCTTTTCTCGAAGTCGATCACTCCTTGCCGGAATTTCGCCAAATCAGCGTCTTTTTTCGCGATCTCATCGAACAAATCCTTGATGAGGGCAGCATCTGGTCCCGTTGGGCGGGTCGGCTGCGCGGCAAGAGTTCCAGCAGAGAAAAGGACCATGAATACGATGAAGCCCTTCAAGGGGTGATCTCGAACTGAACGACATTGGACTCGGTATGAACCGCTTCGTGTTTATTGAATTCTTCAATCTTGCGACGATCTCGCCGCAGCCGGTCGAGGTCGCCTGAAGGCTTTTCCTGCCATTCCTTGATGATCTTAAGGCCGTATTTTCCTGATGGATCAGTACCGTATTGCTTCAGTTCTTCATCGGCTGAAACAGGTGGAAGCCGCTTGAATGTATCGTATATCGCGACGATTCGATATTTTCCTGGCTTGTCGCAGTTGTGCTCTTCGAGAATCCGGTGGCCCGGTATGCGCGGTTGGATCGTGTCAGGGTTGAATCGGTCGAACGGCACGCCTCGGTCCCGCGCCTGCATCTTCCAAAGCTTTTCGTAATCCTTCCTTTCGGCCTTGGTGGCCGTCGGTGGGATGCGGGCATCGGAAAGACCGAGATGCCGGCCTTGCTCCCTGATGGGGGCTGGAACCGACTCGGACGCCGTGACGCTCTGCCCCGGCATCAGTTCGATGTCGCAAAAATAGGTCTCTCGCTCCTGGCTGTGGATCAAATACCAGAGTTTTAAGGATTCGATATGATAGAAGGCAGGATGGATGTGATCACCTATGGTTTCCAGCACGCGCCAGAGCAGTCCCTTCGGCGTTTTTGGCGGCAGCCGAATGGTGCCACTGGTCCAGAAAAGGAACTCTCCATGCATCCCCCAATTGAAACTGAGAGGAACCTCCTTGCCCTTGGAATCGAGAATCTTGAGATAGGTGCCGCGCTTCTTCTCGTAATTATCTTCTAGCGCCATCTGGTCGCGCCAGAAGTTCTTTAGAGACTCGCCGACGCACATCGGCCGGCCGCCGACGTTCTTCATCTCGAGGCGGTACCAGAGCGGCTCGCCGATGCGCCACTGCGTCCGAGCCAGGCTCAAAGTCAATTGAGGCTTGGCGGGCTTCTTGGCGCAGGCTGATAGGAGAGCCACCGACGCCATGGTCGCCAAGAGGACAGCTGACAGCAGTTTTGATCTCATGTTCATGCGATAAAAAAAAACCAGAGGAAGCGTTGGTCTCAAAAGCGAGACACAATGCTTCCTCTGGACTCATCCGGATCAGGCCGGATCGTGGATACCCCGGGGCCGTTCCCCCGGACTACAGAGAAGCCTCTTCGAGGCTCATGGCTATGTTAACATGCGGCGGCAACGAGCGCAGGGGTCCTAAGACCTACGACCGGGCGGGTCTTTGGTACCGGGTTACTTCGAGTACGGGCTGGCGCGCGAGAGCCTCCGGATGACGCCCAGGAGCTCGTCGGGCTCGACCGGCTTGGCCATGTATACCTGGAACCCCGCTTTCAAGGCCATGTCCCGGTCCTCGGGCTTGGCGCAGGCGGTCAGCGCCATCGCGCAGACTTCGCCCCCCTGGTGCGGGTCTCGGGCCCGGACCTTGCGGATCAAGCTCAGGCCGTCTTCTCCGGGCATGGCGATGTCGGAGATGAGCAGGTCTTGGTGCCCATCGGCGAGGATTCCTAGGGCCTTGGCCGCCGAGCTCGCCGTCGTCACCACCGCCCCGTGGAACTTCAGGAGCTCCGAGAGCATCGTCAGGGTGTCGGGCTCGTCGTCTACGAGCAGGATGCGCAGGGCTTCCAAAGTCTGCCCCGCGGGCGCCGCCGGGGCCTTCGGGCCGCGCTTGCCGGTTTTTCCCCCGGGCTTGCCCACATGCAGCGGCAGGTCGACGGTGAAGGCCGCCCCCTTGCCGGCGCCCTCGCTGTGGGCCTTCACCGTGCCCGAGTGCAATTCGACTAAGTGCCGCACGATCGCCAGGCCGATCCCCAGCCCGCTGTGCCGGCGCGTCAGGGAGCCTTCCGCCTGGCGGAACGGGTCGAAGACCGCCGGCAGGAAATCCGCCGTGATGCCTTGGCCGTCGTCGACCACGCTGATCACGGCCCTTCCCCCCTCGCCGCGGATGGTCACGTGGACCACGCCGCCTTCCTGGTTGAACTTGATCGCGTTGGACAGCAGGTTCCACAGCACCTGCTGCAGCCGGGAGGCGTCGCCGAGGACCACCACGTCATGGGAGTCGAGCTTGAGCGACACGCGCTTGCTCTCCGCGGCGGAGCGCACCGTGTCGGCCGCCTGCTGCAGCACCGGCCCCAGCTCGACCGGGCGCTTCTCCAGGCTCAGCTTGCCGGTGATGATGCTCGATACGTCGAGCAGGTCTTCGATGATCTGGGCCTGCAGCTTCATGTTGCGCTCGATGATGTCCAGCGCCCGGCCGAATTCCGCCTCGCCCGAACGCAGGAGCCACGTCCACCCTAGGATCGCCGTCATCGGCGTGCGCAGCTCGTGCGAGACCAGGGCCAGGAACTCGTCTTTCGCGTGGCTGGCGGCCTCGGCCTCGGCGCGCGCGCTTTTTTCCAGGGAGAACAAGCGGTTGTGCTCGTCTTCGGCCAGCTTGCGCTGGGAGATGTCGCGGACCACGCAGACCATCCCGTCGCCGGTCTCGGAGAAGTCGTCGATCTTGCTCAGCGATATCTCCTGGGGGAAGGGCGTCCCGTCGCGGCGGCGGCCCACCGCCTCGCCGCGCCACTGGCCGATGCGCCAGAATTCCGGCATGACCTCCTTGTCAAAGCGCTCCAGTTCCTTGGGCGCGTAGAGCTTCTTCCAGGAGCGGCCGAGGAGCTGTTCGGCCGCGTCGTAGCCGTAGATCTTGGCGTGAGCGTCATTGAGATAGATGTAGCGCCCTTCATGATCGAGGATGGCCATGCCGTCCATCGAGGCCGTCATCGCCGCCGACTGCTGTTTGAGGACCGCGTCTACGATCCGCCGTTCGGTCACATCGGTGGAGACCCCGATGACGCCGGTCACCACGCCGGGAGCCGCTGCGTGCTGCGGCAGGTAGCGGGTCTCGAAGATCCGCCCCGAGACCTCCGCCGTACCGGTGAAGACCTCTCCAGCCAAAGCGCGGCGCACGTCGGTCAGGAGGTGAGGTTGGTTCCGGTACATCTCGAAGACCGAGCGGCCCACCGCCTCCCCGGGCTTGAGCCCCAGGGCCTCGAGGCCTCGCCCGCGCGACAGCGTGAAGACCCCCGCGGCGTCGAGGGAGAAGAGCACGATCGGCGCGTCGGCCACCACGGCATCGAGCTCGCTGCGGGCGCCGCGCAGGGCCTCCTCGACGCGCTTCTGGTCGGTGACGTCGAAGATGATGCTCAAGACGGCCTCTCGGCCCTCTCGGGCGATCGGATGGGAGACGACTTCCACGTCGATGATCCGCCGGCTTTTGAGCCGATGCCGCGCCTGCCAGACCGTGTTGGCTCCGGAGACCAGGCCCGACACCTCCTGGCGCAGGAGCACGGCGTCCTCAGGCGGGAGCAGTTCCTCCAAGCGCAGGCGCAGGAACTCCGGGCGGTTGTAGCCGTATTTTCGCAGAGCGGCCTCATTGACGTCGAGGACGCGCAGCGTGGCCCGGTCGAAGAGCCAGGCCGGCTGGGGATTGGCATCGAAGAGCAGCCGGGAGAGCTCGCTGGTCTTGGCCGGCGCCTTGGCGGCCTTTTTCTTGGCCGGCATCAGCGATCGCTCCGGCCGGTCAGGCTGCGGCGCAGCAGGTGCAGCGCGGAGCCTGCCGCGCGCTGGCGGATGAGCTCGCGCGTGCCCGATAGGCGCAATCTCCAGACCCGTGCCCGCTCGGGCCCGCAGACGGCGATGAAAATCAGGCCCACCGGCTTGGCGGCGGTGCCGCCGCCCGGGCCGGCGATCCCCGTGACGGCTAGCCCCACCTTGGCGCCGCAGGCCTTGCGCACGCCCTCGGCCATCTCTCGGGCGCAGCGGGCCGAGACGGCGCCGTGGCGCCGCAGGGTCTCGGGCCGCACGCCCAGCAGGCCCGTCTTGACCGCGTCGGCGTAGGACAAGACGCCGCCCAGGAAATAATCCGAGCTGCCGGCGGTCGATGTCAGCTTCGCTCCGACCATGCCGCCGGTGCAGGATTCGGCCACGGCCAGGCTCAGCCGGCGCGTGCGCAGCAGGTCTCCGATGGAGGATTCCAAAGTCTGGGGGCCTTCCCCGAACACGTGCTCGCCCACCTGCCGCAGGGCGAGGCGTCGGACCTTGGCGATGAGCGCGCGCGCCCGCGCCGGGGTGGCGGCCACCGCGCGCGCGTGGAAGTCGACTTGTCCCAAGGACGCGAGGATCGTGAAGCTGAGCTCGCGGCCGGCCAAGGCGAGGACGGGCGACAGCTTCTCGTCGGCGACCGATTCCGGGACTCCGGACAAGCGCAAGGCCAAGGAGGCCGCGTGGCGGCCGACGCCCAGGCTTCGGACCAGCGGCGGCAGCACCGAGCGCTCGAACATCGGCATCAGCTCGGCGGCGGGGCCGGGCAGGAGGGCCACGATCTGCGGCGGACCCTGACGCCGGGGAAGGCGCAGGAGCTGCCCCGGCGCCGAGCCGGTGCGGTTCTCCAGCGCCTCGGCCCCATCGATCAAGAAGGCCTGCCGCTTGTTCTCCTCGGGCACCGGGATGCGGTAGCGGGCGAATTTTTTGACGATGGCGTTCCAGAGCTCGGGATGGAAGCAGAGCGGCCGGCCTAGAGCCGAGGCGACCGCCTCTCGCGTGAGATCGTCGAACGTGGGCCCGAGCCCGCCGGAGAGGATGACGGCGTCGCTGCGAGAGAGCGCCTCGGCGACGGCTTGGGCCAGCTTCTTCTCGTCGTCCGGCAGGGAGCTCTCGCGGCTGAGCTCAAGGCCCGCCGCGCGCAGCTGCAGCGAGATGTATGATTGGTGGGTGTTGACTTGCCCGCTCAGCAGCTCCGTGCCCACGCAGATCAGCTCGATGCGGGGAGCCCGGGGGGCGGGCCCCGCGGCGCGTCTTGAGGCGCCGCGCTTGGCGGGCGCGCTCACGGTCATTGATACACGCCGACGGGGCTGGCGGCGTCGCCGGGGTTCTCTCCGGCCGGGATGGATCCGTAGCGCTCCTCGTACTTGTCGAGGTTGTCCTTGAGGGCCCAAAGCAGGCGCTTGGCATGGACTGGAGAGGATATGATGCGGGTCAGCACCTTCGTCTTGGGGGTCTGCGGCTGGAGGAAGAGGAAGTCGAGCAGGAATTCCGTCTCGCTGTGGGTGATCAAGGCCAGATTGGTATAGATGCCTCTCGCGGTGGGCTCGTCGATCTCCACTTGGAGCTGGGTCTGGCTGGGCTTGGGTTCCATGGCTCAGTCTATCATATGAGGCAGGGGCCAGCCAATGGCGGGCTGCCTGGCGGTGAGATCGTTATTCCTATAAAGCCTCTAATTTGCTATCATCCTTGTTCATGCCAAAAGGCGTTCTCGTCATCATCTCCGCCCCTTCGGGCACCGGCAAGTCCACCATCTGCCGCAAGCTGCTCCAGCGGCGCAAGGACCTGCGCTATTCCACCTCCTGCACGACCCGGGCGCCTCGGCCCGGGGAGAAGCACGCCAAGCATTATTTCTTCCTCGGCAAGGATGAGTTCAAGCGCAAGATCCAGCGCGGGGAATTCTTGGAATGGGCCGTGGTCCACGACAACTACTACGGCACGCCGCGTTCATATATCGAGTCGGCGCTGAAGGCGGGCACCAGCGTCCTGCTCGCCATCGATATCCAGGGCGCGGCCGCCATCCGCCGCAAGATGCCCGAATCGATCTTGATATTCATCACGCCGCCGACGATGGAGTCCCTGCGCGAGCGGCTGACGGCCCGCAAGGACGCCTCCGAGTCGGTGGCCAAGCGCCTGGCCAACTCGCGCGCGGAGATGGCGGCGGCCAAGAACTACGATTATCTGGTGGTCAACGACGACCTCGAGACGGCCGTCTCGGAGATCTCCTGCATCCTGACGGCCGAGGGCTTGAAGGTGTCGCGGCAGGATCTCGTCGAACTCGCGCCCGTGCTGGCGCACGTGAACTGATCTGGACATATTCCAAGGGTTGGGAGACAAAACATGACGAAGAAGGAAAAGACCGCGGAAAAGGTGGCAGTCAAGGAGCCGAAGTCGGTCGAGGAGATGATCCTCAACCACCCGCGGGGCAAGTATTCCGCCATCCCGCTGGCCGCCCTCTGGGCCAACGAGCTGCGCCGCAAGGAAGAGAACCGGCACCTGACGTCCAACGAGATCCTCGACCTGGCCCTCAGGGCCGTCCTGGGCGGCGAGATCGACTGGAAGGACCTCAAGAAGATCGCCGTCGCCAACGGCGCCGCCGCCGCCGAAGCCAACGGCGACGAGAAGCCTAAGAAGTCCAAGGAGTAGCCCTCCATGGCCCCGAAGCCGCCGGCGCGCCGCGTCGTCCTCGGCGTGACCGGTTCGATCGCGGCGTATAAATCAGCCGAGATCGTCCGGGGCCTGGTCAAGGCCGGCGCGCAGGTGCGCTGCGCCTTGACCGAATCGGCGGCGCATTTCGTGACGCCGCTGACCCTGGCGGTGCTGTCGAAGAACAAGGTCTCGACCACCCTGCATGACCCTGAGCTTTGGGACATGGCGCACCTGTCCTTGGCCAGCTGGGCCGACCTGATCGTCATCGCGCCCGCCACGGCGGATTTCATCGCCCGGCTCGCGGTGGGCCGCGCCGAGGCCCTTCTCGACGGGCTGGTGCTTTCCGCGAAGTGCCCCGTCGCCGTCTGCCCCGCGATGGACACGGAGATGTGGCGCCACCCCGCCACCCAGGCCAATGTGAAGAAGATCCAGACCTATGGCTACAAGGTTTGGGGCCCGGAGACGGGGGAGCTGGCCAGCGGTCGCATCGGCCCGGGGCGGCTGCTCGAGCCCGCCGAGATCGTGAAGCGGGCGCTAGCCCGCAGATGAAGCGACCTTCCTGGAAGGGCAAGACCGTCTTGATCACCTCGGGCCCGACGCGAGAGCACTTGGACCCCATCCGCTTCCTCACCAATGCCTCCTCCGGGAAGATGGGCTGGGCGCTGGCGGCTGAAGCGCGCCGGCGCGGGGCCAGGACCATCGTCATCAGCGGGCCCTGCTCCCTGACGCCGCTGGCCGGCGTCAAGACCGTCGCCGTCGTCACGGGCCTTCAGATGCTGCGCGAGACCCTGGCCCGTTGCGCGGCGGCCGACGTGGTCATCGCGGCTGCCGCCGTTTCCGATTGGCGCTTCGCCGAAGTGCGCTCCCGCAAGCTCAAGCGCGGCAAGGCCGCGCTGCGCCTGACGCTCAAGCCCAACCCCGACATCATCAAGGCCGTCAGCCGGCGCCGCAAGGCGCGCTCACGCCAGGTGCTGGTGGGATTCGCCTTGGAGACCCACCGGAAGCTCGCGTTCGCCAAGGCCAAGCTCGCCGCCAAAGGGCTGGACCTCATCGTCGCTAACGGGCCGTCCACTCTGGGGTCGGCGCGGGCACGCCTGACCCTCATCGGCCGAGGCTGGACCTGCGAACTGCCCGGAGCGACGAAGGCGCAGGCGGCGCGCGGCGTGCTCGACGCGGTGGAAGGATGGTTCAAGTGAGCGAATTGCTGGAGTTGACCAGGCAGTTGAGGCTCAGGGTTTTGCAGAGCAAGGCTTCCTCTTGGACATTCTCTCCTCCTACCGAACGGCAGGTCCCTACGGAAAGGCAGGTTTCAACCGTGGCAAAGGAAGCCTTGTCGTCCCCTTCGGGGACGATACTCCCGGTGCCGACGCCATCGTCGGCACCGGAAGTTTTACAACGGAGCGACAACGGTAAAGAGAATAACGAACGTCTGATCGAAGAGGTCCTGGCTTGTCGGCGCTGCCCTCTGGGGACGACGCGGATCAACGCGGTCCCGGGCGTGGGCTCATTGACGGCCCAGGTGATGTTCATCGGTGAGGGGCCCGGGTTCGACGAGGACCATCAGGGCGAACCTTTCGTCGGCAAATCGGGCCAACTCCTTGATAAGATATTAGAAGCGATCGGGTTGTCGCGCCGGACGGTCTATATCGCCAACATCGTCAAATGCCATCCCATGAAGGACCCGACGACGCCTGAGGCCCGCGGCAACGACCGCCCCCCCACGCTGGAAGAGGCGGCGGCCTGCCGGGAGTTCCTGGACCGGCAGATCGCGCTGATCGGACCGAAGGTGATCGTGACCTTGGGGGCGGTGGCGGCCCGCGTACTTTTATCGGAGTCCTCGATCACGCGCGTGCGCGGGCAGTGGCGCTCCTACACGCCGCAAGGCGGCCGGGCGGTGAGGGTCCTGCCGACGTTCCATCCGGCGGCGCTCCTGCGCGACCCCGCGCTCAAGCGCGACGTCTGGACGGACATGAAGAATCTCAAGAAGGAGCTCGAGTCATGAAATTCAAGAAGGACAGGGACGGGAAGGACCAGGACGCGCTCGGCGATCTGGGGGACTTCATCGAGAAACATTTCAAGAAGGGAGTCAGCAAGGTCTCGGACCTCTTCAAGGACAATAACCCGGACGACGAGGTCTTCTCCTATCTGCGGACCTTCATGGACGACAAGAGCGTGGCGGCCATCTCGCCGTCGAGCAAGTTCGTCGTCAAGCGCGCGGTCAAGGCCATGGACCTGCGCACGGCCCGCGTCGTCGTCGAGTTCGGCGCCGCCGAGGGCGTGATGACCCGCGGCATCCTCGAGAAGCTCCACCCCCAAGGCACGCTCCTCTCCATCGAGCTCAACGACCGATTCTATAAAGTCCTGAGCAAGATGAAGGACTCGCGCCTGAAGACCCATTGCGGCGACGTGCGCGACGTCGACAAGATCCTGAAGCTCTACGGGATCGGAGAGGTCGACGTCATCGTCTCCGGCATCCCCATCTCTTTCTTGACCGGCCGGGGACGGCATGAGCTGCTCACGAAGGTCTCGAACCTGCTGCATCCCGGGGGGCGCTTCGTCGTCGCCCCTCAGTATACGACGCATCTGATCCCGCTGCTCGACGATTATTTCAAGAGCTTCAAGACGGAGTTCGAGATCCGCAACTTTCCCCCTTCCTTTATCTTCACCGCCATCAAATAGGGGGTCAGGCCTTCAATTATTGCAACTTTCCGGCGGGCAATAATTGCAATAATTGAAGGCCTGACCCCAACCTATGCGGATCGCTGAAGTCGCCGTGCCGGTGCCGCTGCACAAGACCTATCACTACGAGGTCCCGGCCGGCTTCGATGCCCAGCCGGGCTGCCGCGTGCGCGTCGCCTTCGGTCCGCGGCGGATGGTGGGCATCGTCGTCTCGGTCTTCGACGGCGAGCCGGAGCGCGCGCTCAAGCCGCTCGACGGCCTTTGGGACCGCCGACCGATCCTGCCCCAGGAACTGCTCGACTGCGCGGTCTGGATGGCGCGGCGCTACAGCGCGCCCATCGGCGAGTGCCTGCGCGCCGTCATGCCCGGCTACGTCAAATCCGCCGACGAAGTCATCCCTCCCCTGCCCCCGCCCGGCACGCCGCCGCCTCCCCCCCCCTGGTCCTTGACCGCCGGCCAAGCCGCCGCCGTGCAGAGCCTTTCCGACAAGATCGCGGCGCGCCGGCACGGCGTCAGCCTGCTCTACGGCGTGCCCGCCTCGGGCAAGACGGAGGTCTACCTCCGCCTCATACGCCAGGTGGCCTCGACCGGAGGGCAGGCGCTGTTCCTGCTCCCCGAGATCTCCCTGACGCGGCCGTTCTTCGACGAGTTCTCCGCTTCGCTCGACGTGCCGGTGATCCTTTGGCACAGCCGCTTGACCGACCGCGAGCGGCGCTTGTCCTGGCTGGCGCTGCAGCGAGGGCTCATCAAGGTCATCGTGGGCGCGCGGTCGGCGTCCTTGCTTCCCTTCCGCGACCTGCGCCTGGTCGTCCTCGACGAGGAACAGGACGAGTCCTTCAAGCAGGAGGGCCAGTCGCCCCTGTATCATGCCCGGGACTTGGCCATCCACCGGGCCAAGGCGCATGGCGCGCTGGTCATCCTGGGCTCGGCGACGCCCTCGCTGGAGACCTGGCAGGCCGTGCGTCAGGGCCAGGCCGAGCTCGTCGCTATGCCGGGCCGCGTCTCCGCCTTGTCGCGTCCGAAAGTCACCGTCGTGGCCCAGCCTTTCTTCGGCGGCTGCCTATCCGACGAGCTGGTCGCCAAGCTCAAGGACCGCCTGGCCAAGAAGGAGCAGTCGATCCTCCTCGTCAATCGCCGCGGCTTCTCCACGCTCGTCATGTGCTACAAGTGCGGCTGGGTCGACCGCTGTCCGGAATGCGGCGTGGCCAAGATCCAGCATGAGGAACCAGGCGGAGGCTTCTCGCTGCGCTGCCATCATTGCATGGCTAAAGGGCCCGTCCCCGCCGTCTGCCCGGACTGCAAGAACCCCGCGCTTCGCGTGGCCGGCACCGGCACTCAGAAGGTCGTCGCCGAGGTCAAAAGGGCCGTCCCCGGGTCGCGCGTCCTGCGCATGGACCGCGACACCCTCGATCAGGAGCGCAAAGAGGACAAGCGGATCTACGACAAGTTCAAGTCCAGGGAGGCCGACATCCTGGTGGGCACCAAGCTCGTCGCCAAGAGCTTCCATTTCCCCGACGTGACCTTCGTGGGCGTCGTCGACGCCGACACGATGATCAATATGCCGGACTTCCGCGCCTCGGAGCGCACGATGCAGCTGCTGGCCCAGGTCGCCGGCCGCTCGGGACGGGCGGACAAGGCCGGTGAGGTGCTGCTGCAGTCGCTCCACCCGGAGCATATCGCCATCGCCGGCGCCGTCGACGGCGACTACGGGGCCTTCGCCGATGTCGAGCTGACGATGCGCAAGGAATTGGCTTATCCCCCCTTCTCCGCGCTGGTGCGCCTGCTTTGGATGGGAAAGCCGGAGGAGGCGGTGGCCGAGGCCTCTTCGGCCGGGGCCGACGAACTGCGCGCCGCTCTGGGCCCGCTCGGGCACGAGGTCGTGGGCCCAGCGCCCGCCGTCCTGCCCATGGCGTCCGGGAGATTCCGCTATCACGCCCTGATGAAGGTGGCCGAGCCGGAGAAATCGCTCGACTTCGTCCTCGCCGCCGCCCGCGCCCTGAAGCTGCCCAGCACGGTCAAGCTCAAGATCAACGTCGACCCCTACGATCTTTTCTAGGGGTCAGACCCCCCGCGCAACCGCGAGCGCGTGGGGGGCCGGGAGCGGGGGGGGGGGGGCCCCGGAG
>CAZEAE010000073.1:0-11650 GCA_964510095.1 uncultured Elusimicrobia bacterium
CTGATCTGGTACGCGAACATCCCCGAGGAGACCGCCTATTACGCCGTGCGCTCCTCGCGCGGCTGGCTGGCCGTGCAGGCGCTGAGCCTGCTGGCGAACTTCCTGGCGCCCAGCGCGCTGCTGCTGGCCATCGCCTCGAAGAAGGATGACCGCATCTTGTCTTGGGCCTGCGTCTCGGTCTGCCTGGGCCGCGGGCTCGACCTCTACGTGATGATCATGCCCTCGGTCTCCGCGGGGGCCCGGCCTTATTGGGCCGATCTGCCCATCTTCCTAGGCCTGGCGGGCGTCTTCCTCATCCTCTTCGACCGCGCCTTCGCCGCCGCCGCGCCCGTGCCGGCCAAGGACCCTTACCTCGTCGAGAGCCTGCACCATCACGGCTGAGGGGCGGACTAAGGAAAGCTTTCGAGCTGCCGCTCGAATTCGGCCAGGTCCGACGTCGGCAGCCGGCAGCTGAAATCGACGCAAACGTAAGCGGCGGCCTTGCCCTTGATCGGCACGATGCCTTCGATGAAGGGCAGCAGGGGCAGAAGACGTTTTTTAAGCGGGCCGGCCGCATCGACCAGCACCACGATCTTGGCCGGGATGAACCGTCGGCGCGCCGCCCTGATGATGGCCTCGGTGTCCGGCGCGCCCGGTTTTCCGGCGATGACGATCTGGCGATGCTTCGAAAGCGCGTAGTCGAGCGCCGCCAGCATGCGCGGCAGGGTGCGCGGAGCGGTCCTCATCTGCACGCCGAAGCGCTCCAGCGTGCGCTCGGCCGTCTTTCGAAATGCTTCCCGGCGGGCGGTATACTGATCCAGACGCAGCCAATTGAGCGCCGCCACGGAGCTGGGAGCCGGCTCCCCGCTGTCGCGGTCTTCGATAGGCCGCGCCAGCAAATGGGGGTCGGCGCCTGTCGTAGTCATGAAGAGCCCCCCGCCCTCCGCCAGCAACAGGCGGTCCTGGGTCCGGATCAGCTCTATGGCCCATTGCAGCCAGGCCGGGTCGAAGTCGGCCTCGTAGAGGTCCAGCAAGCCCTGAATGACGAACGCGTAATCGGCCGCCATCCCAGCGATGCCGGCATGCCCGGCCCTCCAGCGATGGCGCAGCGACTTGGCTTGCGCGTCGTACATCTCGGAGCGGATGAAGGCGGCCCCCCGCTCGGCGGCCGCGGCGTAGCGGCGGTCATCGAGGATCTGAGCTCCTTTTGCCAAGGCCGAGATCATCAGGCCGTTCCACGATGCCAGCACTTTGTCGTCGCGCAGGGGCCGCGGTCGCTTCGCGCGGGCCTCAAGGAGCCTAAGCCTGGCGGCCTCCAGGGCCCGCCGCGTCTCTTCCACCGGCCTGCCGGCGCGCTTGGCCGTCTCTTCGACGGTGCGGGCGGCGTAGAGGATATTCGGGCCGCTTTCCTGCACCCCATAGCGGTCCTTGAAGAGGTTCGCTGAGGATCCCAGGAGCGCTGCGATCTCGGTAGCGCTCCATAAATAAAAAGCGCCTTCGCGCGCCTCCCCCTCCACCGCTTCGGGCGGCAGGCTGTCGGCATCCTCGGCCGAGTAGAAAGCGCCCTTTGGGCTCATCAGGTCGCGCAGGACGTAATCGAGCGTCTCGCGGGCGACGCGGGCCAGCTCCGGGTCCCTGGTGACCTGATAGGCCTCTAGGTAATTGACCGCCAGCTGCGCGTTGTCATAGAGCATCTTCTCGAAATGCGGCACGCGCCACGCCGCGTCGGTCGCATAACGGTGGAAGCCGCCGCCGACCTGGTCATAGACCCCGCCGGCCGCCATGGCGCGCAGCGTGCCGGTGACGAGCTCCAGAGCCTTCTTGTCGCCGGTGCGAGCGTAATAGCGCAGCAGGAAATCCTGGTTGACCGGCATGGGGAACTTGGGCGCGGTCCCGAAACCGCAGTGCTTGCCGTCGAAATCATCCCTTAGAGCCTCGTATCCCGTTCTCAGCCATCCCGCGTCCAGCTTCAGGGTGTTTGCGGCCCCCTTTTGGAGTTCTTGGCGCAAGGACTTGGTCACGCGTTGGGCGTCGGTCACCGTCGCAACGGGATCTTTGTTCCAGGCTTGCGCGACCGCTTGGAGGACCTCGACGAAGCTCGGCTGACCTCCGCGAGCCTCAGGAGGGAAATACGTCCCGCCGTAGAACGGCTCTCGTTCCGGGGTCAGGAACAGGTTCAGCGGCCAGCCGCCGCCCCAACCCATCCCCGCCGCCGCCGACATGTAGATGTAGTCGATGTCCGGCCGCTCTTCCCGGTCCACCTTGATCGAGACGAAGCCCTCGTTGAGGATGGCGGCGATCTTGGGGGCACCGAAGCTCTCGCGCTCCATGACGTGGCACCAATGGCAGGTGGCGTAGCCGATGGAGAGGAAGATCGGTTTTTTCTCCCGCGCCGCCTTTTGAAAGGCCTCTTCGCCCCAAGGGAACCAGTCGACGGGGTTATAGGCGTGCTGGAGCAGGTAGGGGCTTTGCTCGCGGAGCAGGCGATTGGGACGGCGTTCGGGTTCGGCCGCCGATGAGCAGGGGCTGCCCAGGAGGCAAAGGAAGCAAAGCGCCAGGACCGTCGCTAGGGGAGAGAAGGACTTCCTGTAGGGGCCGCTCATCGTTGCCTGTCTTCAATGATTTTGGCAATTTTCCCAGTCAAAAGGCCTGCTTCTTTGTCGGCGCCCTGCCGCGATGTGCCAAGAAGATCCAAGAGAAAGGACTCGCCAATGACTCCATGTTCACGGGGTTTTAGTCCGCAGAGCTCTCGCCGGCCCTTCTTTGAAAAACATCAGGCTGGTTTTATCCACGACTCCGACGGTGCCGACCGCACTACATCCCTGACCCTAACACTTGTCGCCAAGGGTACTTCATCCCTGTCACCAGCGCCCCGACAGCTCACGCAAAACCCCGTGAACATGGACCCCGTGAGGGTTGACGGGGAACGATGACTGGGCTACACTGAAGCATGCGCGGCGGCAACGAACGTGTTCACGCGCGCCCGATGAAGATTTCCGCGGCCATCCTTCTTGCCGCCGCTCCGGCGTTCGCCACGCGCCATTACCCCGCCCCCTACATCGACTCCGGGGCCATGAATATCGGCATAGTCCTTTCGGCGGTCGTCGTGCCGGTCTTCTTCCTTCTTTGGCTTTATTGCGCGGTGGCGTTCGGCTGGCGCTATCTGGCGAAATGGCATCCACGAGGCGCCCTATGCGGCTGGCTGTCCCTGGTCGCGGCATGCGCGATCGCCCCCTCGGACCTGGGCGTCTTCGAACTCGCGTTCACCATCTGTTTTTGGACCGCTCTGACGACGGGCTTGGCCTGCTCGATCTCCTGGGCGGCCAGCCGCTCCAGCGAAGTCCAGGGGCTGCAGCGGCGAACGGCCGCCCTGCCTCCCCGTGATTACCTGGTCCTCTTGGCATGCATCTTCTCTTATCCGGGGATCGCTTTGATCGTTTGGGGGTTCATCGCCGCCCATGAAGGCTTCGCCGGCGGCCTAGCGGTGGCGGCCGTTCTCGCGGCAAGCCTGGGCGCGGCGTCCTTCAGCGCGCGCGCCATCCATCGCGGCGCCAGCCGTACGGAGTCGACGCTGCTCTAGCGGCCGAGGCTGGCCAGGTAGCGCGCCAGATCCTCGATCTGGACGTCGGTCAACTGGTCCTTGAAGCCCGGCATGACGGCGGCGGGATTGCCCGAGGCGGGATCCTGGATGTAGCGCTTGAGGAAGGCCTTGTCGCGCGCCGAGCCGATGAGCGAGAGGTCCGGCCCGGAATCCTCGCCGACCTTCCCGATCTTATGGCAGGCGGCGCAGTTCTCGGCGAAGAGCTTGGGGGCCTCCTTGGTGAACGGCTCGCCGGCGACCGTCTTCAGATAGGCGATCAGCGCGTCGATCTCGTCGTCGAGCAGGCTCATCTGAGGCATCGCCGAGCCGGGGTTAACGGCCTTGGGGTCGCGCAGATGCCGCTTGAGCCAATCATCGGTCTCCTGCCCGACGACCTTGCCCAGGTCCGGGCCGACGGAGCCGCCCTTGCCGGAGATCTTGTGGCAGTAGGCGCAGTTGAGGTCGCGGTAGAGACGCAGACCGGCGTTGACCAGAGGATCGCGCTCGACCACGGGGTTGACCAGCGGGCTGCGCAGGCCCGCCACCGTCAGGCCGGTGATGCACAGGATGACAAGGATGCCGATGCCGGTGGCCCAAGGCCGGTCCAGCGGATGGCGCTCCGGGCCCCGGTCGAAGAGCGGCAGGAGCAGCAGGGCGCCCACGCCCAGCCCCGGCAAGAGCACGGCGCCGACGGCCTCCATGCTGCCGGGGAAGGCTTTCAGCGCCTGGAACATGAACAGGAAGTACCACTCAGGCCGAGGGTTGTAGGTCGTGTCCGTCGGGTCGGCCAACCCCTCGAGCACGACGCCGTACCTCCAGGCCAAGAAGACCAGCAGGCCGAGGATAAGGACGGCGACGAAGACGTCCTTGACGACCGCATAAGGGAAGAAGGGCTTGCCCTCGGCCTTCGCCTTGGCGTAGCGCTCTTTATACGGCTCGTGCCAGTCGGCCACGCGCTAGGCCCCGCCCTTGGGATCCTTGGGGATCCTCACCGGCGCTTCCGAGATGCCGTGCCAGACCACCAGGAAAAGGTGCACGCCCAGCGCCATCAAGATGAGGGCCGGCAGGATGAGCACATGCAAGGCGTAAAAGCGCGTGAGCGTCGCCGCGCCCATGTCCGTGCCGCCCACCAGGACCTTGGCCACCATGCCCCCCACGACCGGGGTCGTGCCGGCGATGTTGGCGCCCACCATCGTGGCCCAATACGCCTTCTGATCCCAGGGCAGCAGATAGCCCGTGAAGCCGAAGGCGATGACGATCAGCAGCAGGACGACGCCCACCATCCAGGTCCCCTCGCGCGGATATTTGTAGGAACCCATGAAATACACCCGCATCATGTGCAGGACGGTCAGCACCACCATGGCGCTGGCGCCCCAGTGATGCAGGCCGCGGATCAGCCAGCCGCTCATCACGTTCTGGCTGATGAAATTGACCGAATCATAGGCATGGTCGGGCGAAGGGACGTAGTTCATCGCCAAGAGCGCGCCGGTGACGGCCTGGACGGTGAAGACGAACATCGAGGCGCTGCCGAGGGTGTAGAGCCAGGCCACCGGCCCCTTGGCCTCGGGGATGCGGCGGGCGAAGAGCGCGGTCCAGACCTTGTCGAAGCCGGTGCGCTCGCAGAGCCAGTCCCGGGCGATCTTCAGAGGCTCGGAGGTCACGCTTCGGCCTTCTTCGGGTTCGGCTGGATCAGCAGGCGCCCGCGGAGCGTCTTGATCGGGAACTGGTCCAACGGCCGCGGCGGCGGGCCCGAGACGACCGCGCCCTTGACGTCGAAGACGGCGACGTGGCAGGGGCAGAGGAACTGCTTCTTGGCGTCGTCCCAGCGATAAGGGCAGCCCAGGTGAGTGCAGCGGGGGTCGAAGGCCGTGAACTGGTCTCCCCCCTCGGTGAGGACCCAGCAGGAGGAGCGCTTCTCGGTGACGGCCCAAGCGTCGCGCTTGCGGGCCACGAAGTCGACCTTCAGCGGCGCGCCGGGGCGCAGGCCCTCGGCGCTGCCGATGTCGATCCAGTCCTCGTCGTCCTTCTGAAAAGCGGGCGAGACGAAGTAGCTCGCGCCGGAGGCGCCCAGCACCGCGGCGATGACGGCGCCCAGCCCGGCCGAGAGCCACGCCAGGAACCCTTGGCGCGTCAGCTCCGGCTCGTTCGCTTCTTTAGGACAACCGCCGCACTCTTCCGGCAAGGGCTACTTCTTCTCGGCCTCGGGTTTGGCCGGAGCCAGCGACCGGAGGTAGCCGAGTATGCCGGCGATCTCCGCTTCCTTAAGCTTGGCCTTGTAGGCCGGCATCTTGCCCTTGCCGCCGTTGATGATCTTTAGGACGTCGGCATCGCTCTCGGCCGCGAACTTCTCGGAGGTCAGGTCCAGGGCGGACTGTTCCAATTTGAACATCTTGGCCATGGCGGCGCTGCCCTTGGCGTCCTTGGCGTGGCAGCTGGCGCATTTGCCGGCGTAAAGCTTCTTTCCCGCGTCTTCCTTAGGAGCGGCGGGCGCGGCGGCGGCGGTTGCGGCCAAGAGCAGAGTCATCAGTACGTTCATAGGTCCCCCTAACGAGGCTTCGGCCGGCCGACGTCGCCGCCGTAAGCTTTGACATTGCGCGCGTCTTCCTGCTCCGCTGCGCCTAAATCATAGTAAAAACGGACATTCTGGTCCACAATAGCCAAAAGCAAGACCAAGTCAAAGAAACCCCTCATGCCGCGGCCTCCTGCGGCGTCCGAGCGCGGGCCGCCGCCTTGTCCAATTGCAGGACGCAGTCGAGCACGGCCTCTTTGACGAGCGCTTCGGCCTGCTGCTGCGGGCCCGCCTTGCCGGCGATACTGCGGGCGACGACGCCTTTCAAGTCGTCCAGATTATACAAGTAGACGCCCTCGACTTCGGCGCAGGCCGGCTCGACGTTGCGCGGCATGCCGACGTCGATCAGGAACAACGGGCGCCTGCGGCCGGCGGCCAGGCGCTTGAGCGCATCCTTGCCGAGGACGTTGGGGCAGGAGGTCGAGAAGACGGCGATCTCGGCTTCCTCCAATAGACGCAGGCCTTCAGCCAGATCCACGCCCGTGCCGCCGAAGAGGCCGGCCAGCGTCTGTGCCTTCTCCAGGGTCCGGTTGGCGACGTAGACGCGCGAGAAGCTCTTGGCCGCCAGATGGCGCACGGCGGCCTCCGCGGCCTCGCCGGCGCCGAAGACGACGGTCATGCCGTTGGTGGTCTCGCCGAAGATGCTGCGCGCCAGGATGGCGGCGGCGCCGCCGATGGAATGGATGCCGTTCTGGATGCCGGTCTGTGCCCGCGCGGCCTTGCCGGCGGCCACCGCGCTCTGAAAGACCCGGTTGAGCACCGGGCCGGTGCGCTGTAAAGCGCGTGCCGCTTCATAAGCCCGGCGGACTTGTCCCAAGATCTCAGATTCACCGATGATCCAGGAATCCAACCCTGAAGAAACACGGAAGAGATGGGTCAAGGCCTCGCGTCCTTGCAGGCTGACGAGGCAGGGTTCGATCTCGGGTCCGCCGCGCTCCAGGAACCAGCGGCGGGCGGCCGCGATGGCCTGCTCGGGGTCGACAGCGACGCCATAAAGCTCCATCCGGCTGCAGGTGGAGAGCAGGACGATTTCTTCAAGGCGGACCGCCTCCCCGAGATCCGCCAGCGCTTGGGGCAGGCCGGTCTCCGCAACGGCGGCTTTCTCGCGGCAGCCGACAGGGGCCAGCAGGTGGTTGAAGCCGACTTGGAAGAGGTTGTCGATGTTCACGGGACGTTCTCTACCTGATGGCCGCCGCAGCTCATCAGAACTTATAGTCCACTCCCAGGCTGACGACATGCGCCCGGTAGGGCCGCAACGAGGCCCCGAGATACGTGTAAGTGTCGTTGCCCCGCAGCGGGACATCTTTGAGCGCGTAATCGGCGACGTCGAACTTCTCGAACATGTAGCGGCCGACGATCTTGAAGGCCTTGGTGACCTTGTAGCCGGTCGAGAACTTCAGCGTCTGAACGAGGCGCTGCGTCGAGGGCATCGATCTCGCGCTGAGCGCAGCGCTGTTTCGGGCCGCGTTGACCGCGATCGGGTCCAGCTTCATGACCGACGCGACGACTTCGTAGCCGCCCGACGTCTCCCACTGGTCCTTGCGCCAGTTGGCGCTCAGCCCGCCCACGTTGGAGATCTCTTCCTGGCGCATCGTGTAGCTGTTGTGCTGGAGTTGGGCGGCGCCCTTGTTGGCGGAGCCGCGAAAGAGCATCCGGCCGTTCTCGAAGCTGTAGAAGGCGTCGATATCCCAATCCTCGTTGAGGGGCACCGTGAAGTCCGTGCTGGCGATGATGGTGCGGTTCTCGATGATGCCGTACATCTCGTTGAACCGCGTCGCGCTGCCGTCCGTCAGGTCGCCTTTGCCCGGCTTATGCGCGTCATGGACCATCCGCGTCGAAAGGCCGGCGACGACGCCGCCGTCGCTCATGTATTGGCCCTGGATGCGTCCCTCGTTGCGATCGCGATCCGCGATGTCAGGGCGGCGCAGGCCCGGGGTGTCGTTCTGATGGTCCATGCGGAAATTCCGCCCCCGCCGCATGGCGCGGGTGTAAGTCAGGTTGAGCATCGTCTTGCGGTTCGGCCGCCACACCGTGGAGGCCGTGCCGCTGTTCTCGTACTGGTCCGACACCTCGCGCTCCCTGCGCACCCGCTCCAGCGAGTAATTGAGCCCCACCGACAGCGGATCGGAAAGCTCGTAGTCGGCCTTCGCCGTCAGGCGGTCGGTCTGTTGGGTATGGCGAAGGGTCGCGTCGTTGGCGTTCAGCCAGTTCTGGTCGAACACGACGTGGCCAGGGAAGGCGTATTGCTGGCTCTTGTTGACCTCGGCCCAGGTCTTCCATTCCAGCGCCGTCTTGAGGTTGCGGACCTCTTGATTGACCAGGCGCAGGAACACGGAATATACGTTGACGCGCCCTTCGATCCATTCGGACGGCCGGCTGGCCCGATCCGAGGCGTCGAACGGCGGGATATAAGGCGCCGTCCCCCCCGGGACTCCCGGTTTAATCGCCGTGTTGGTCGTATAAGGCTGCATAGGGTTGTGCGCCAGCAGCAAGCCATAGGAAGCATCCCCGGAGAAACGGGTGTTCCAGGGCAGTTCGGCGCCTCCCGCCAGCGTGATCGTGTGTCTCTGGCTGCTGGGATTGAGCGCCATGCGGCCTTTGGAGCCGTTGGTGCCCGCGGAATACCCGGTGGCGTTGGCGTATGTATCGACAAGGCGCTGAGGGCTGTCCCAGGTCAAGCTCGGGGTATTGTTCTCGAAATCGCTGAAGTCGTAGCGGAGGCTCGCTTGGTAGCGGGGCTGGGCATACTCCAGCGTCGCCGACATCTCATGCGTCAGATAATCGATCGGCTCGAGCACCTCTTGGGAGTTGCTGAAGCCCAGCGCCGCGCCAAGCGGCCGGCGGCCCTGCTTGGTCGAGCGCAGCGCGGCTACGCGGAAGGTCAAGGGATCCTTCGGGCGGAAGCGCAGTTCGACGGTGGCCGTGTCGTCGCGGGTCTCGGCCGGCTGCAGGAACGCATGCGTCCTAAGGTAGACGTTCCAACTTTGAGCGGCCTGCGAGGTCGCGCCCCACAACGCCGCGTTGGCCGCGATATCGGTCCGGATGGCCGTCGGAAGGGTCAACACTCCCCTTTCGGTTTCGCGGAAAGGCGACCGTGCGTCGTTGGAATAGACGTGCGGCGTCTGATCCCAGCCGGCCGACCAGGTCATCTTTCCCGGCCGCCCGCCGTCGCAGCGATAGTCCTGGTTGGCTTGGACGATGTTGCGGGCCTCGCAGCTGAGGATGCGGCCTTCCCCGTCGAAGTCCAGGGTGTAGCGCTTGAAGACGACCCCCGTGGGCACGGGACCGTATTCGCTGAACTTGTGAGAAGGATTGCCGCCCGGCGTATCAAGGAACACCTTCTGGACGGACACCTCGGCGTTCTGCTTGACCTCGGCCGCCCCGCAGGGGCGCGCCGCGAGGATCGCCGCGAAGATCGCTAGAAGTAATTTCATATGTGCTCTCCTCTATCTCTCTAAGTACTTGCCCGACGGATGGTTCGACCCGTGGATGCGGCTGTGGCAGTCCACGCAGCCGCGGTTAAAATTGCGCGGGTTCTCGGCTTCGATCTGCGTGAATCCGTAAGCGGTCGTCGGGTGGAACCCGATCTGGTGGCAGCGCTGGCAGAGCAGGGGCGCCTTCATGACGAGCATCTTGTCGTTATGCGAGCCGTGCGGCAAGTGGCAGGTCAGACAGTTCTCGCGCACCGGCGCATGCTCGCGCAGGAACGGGCCGCGCTTGTCCTGGTGGCAGGCGTAGCAGGTCTCCACCACCGAGTTCTTCGCCAGCAGCTTGTCCGTAGTCGAGCCATGCGGCTGGTGGCAGGAGGAGCAGCCCATCTTGCCCTCGACGATCGGCATGTGGGCCGATTTCTTGATCTGCGCCTTCTTGTCGGCATGGCACTGGAAGCAGGTCTCCATCTGCGTGGCCTTGAGCAGCAGCGGCCGCCGGCCGCCGTTAGCCTCGACGTTGTGCATGCTGTGGCAGGAGGTGCAGCCGACGCCCTTCATGTCATGGGCGCTCCCCTTCCAGTGCATGCGGTTGCCGCCTTGATGGCATTTCTGGCAGGCGGCGGCGACATCCCCCCCCTTCTCCTTCAGGGGATTGGAGATCGTGAAGAAGTCCGGGTTGTTCTTGTCTCCGGCCGCGCCCGCATGCAGCGAACCGTTGCCGTGGCAGGCCTCGCACTGGTTGGCGAACGCGATGCCCTTGGCGTTGAACAAGCCCTTGGCGTGGATGTTCGACTTGAAGCTCTCCTTGTTGGCGTGGCAGGAAAGGCAGCGCTCGGCGCCGACCGGCTCCGCGGCGATGTTCGAAGCGGAGGCCGCGGTCTCCGCGACACGCTCCTTGGCGGGCTCCTGGGCCGAGGCTCCGATTACGGCGGCCGCTATCGCCAGCGCCGCGAAGGCGGCCAAGCCTGGAAGGGACAGACTTGCAAGTCGCTTATTGATTGGGGTCATCGCAGACTCTCCTTTTGCGTCGCTGCTAGTTTATCAGATGCGCGGCGGCCCTGCCTTGATGGAGGTCAGCCGTCCACCTGATTAATGTCATGTCATGTCGCGAGACAGCGCGCAACCGCCGTTGCCGCCCATACGCGCGGCGGCGCGCAGCCGCGAGAGCTCGATCACGCGGATCGATCGTCCCGCCAAGGCGATCAGGCGCTTCTCGCAAAGCTCGGCCAGCACGCGCGAGACGACCTCGGGCGCCGTGCCCAGCAGGTCGGCTAGGTCCTGGCGCGACTCGGGAAGGGCCAGCGGGGCGCCGGGGCCCGGAACCGCGTCATGGAGCTCGACGATCAGCTTGGCTAGGCGCTCGCGGATCGTGCGCAAGGCCAGGTCCGAGCCGTTCTCATCGGCCTCCCCCAGCTTCTCGGCCAGAAGGCGCGCGAAGAAGCGCGGCAGCTCCGGGTCTTGGGCCCAGAGCTTCTGAAAGCGCACCGCGTCGACCTGGCAGATGTGCGCATCCTCGGTGACCTCGGCCGTGGCCGCATAGGGTTGGTCGGCCAGCAGCGCGCGCTCGCCGAGGACCTCGGGCGCGGAAACGATGCGCACGATGCGCTGGCGCCCCGAGCCCTCGCAACGCACCAGCTTGACGCGGCCGGCGCAGACGAAATGGATGGCCAGCGGCTGGTTTCCTTGATAGAAGAGGATGTTGCCCGGCTGGTAGGCGGCGGGCCGCCAGGCCTCCGCCAAGCGCTCGACGGTCTCGCGCGGCATCTTCCGCGCGACCAGCCAGCTCTTGACCTGGCAGCGGCAGTCCTGCTTGACGGGCGGCTGCGTCCGGGGTCGCAACGTCATAGCCTTATCATATGCAACATTTCGACCACCATTATAATATGGCAACTTGGGACGCCCCCGCGGCCCCGGTGGCCGGTGTTCGGGCTGAGTAGTTACTGAGCCGCTATATAGAGGATGAGATGCAACAACGACCCCGACGCCTTCGTATTGTCGGCGTCTGTGAGGTGGGTCAAATCTCGTTAGCGCTCAAGCCATGTTCACGGACTGATATGGACGAGCCGGTCAAGCCAGCCGTAGTATCGTCAA
>CAZEAE010000074.1:0-11439 GCA_964510095.1 uncultured Elusimicrobia bacterium
GCTAAAACGCAGTGATCCCCAGCTGTGCCTTCAACTTTAACCGGACAGGAGTGATGCGAATAGAGTCCTTAAACCCTGGCACCAATGGCCAGGAAGGCGCTTACGGTTCGGTCGGCGTGCCCGCCGTGATGGCGTTGGCGCCGGTGGCGCCGGTGCCCGGGTTGGGCGGGGGGACCTTGTCCTTGGGCGCCACGATGACGCCTTTGTGCGGGCCGTTGAGGGCCACGGCCTTGCTGTCTTCGATGCCGATGGCCGTGCCTCCCTCCACCTGGTGGAGGCCGCTCGGCGCGGCTTCGGAGGTCTTGTAGCCGAGGCCCTCGGTGCGGATCAAAGCCCCGGCCTTGAGATATCCCGGGGCGGGGGTTTCGTCGTCTAGGCCGCGGACTTGTTTTACGGGCGCGCGGCCGACGGCGGGCTGGCTTTCTCCGGCCCAAAGCGCCTGTTTGAAATCCCTCGAGAAGCCCGACTCGGCCTTGTTGGGGGCGGCCTTGCCGGAAGCCTTCCCGGGGGCGGCTTTGGCGCCGCCGCCGCCTTTGTTGCTGCGTTTAGCCGAGCGGTAGTTGTGGCTCCACTGTCCGGCAAAGGCCGAGCCCGCCAGCGCCAGGACGCTTACGGTCAAGATCAGGGTTCTCATGGTTCCTCCGCCTAGCTCAAGTATAGCCCCGCCCCCGGGGCCCCGCAAGGCGTATTTTGTTTCGGGGAGGTTAAAAGGAGGTAAAAAAGCTTGCGGCCGGGCAAAAATTGTACACTGTCAGAGACGTATTTCTGTAACACCATGATGGTATAGTCCTTCCTTAGAGGGGAGGGCTTAGGAGAACTTATGTCAAACCGATTCACTGAGCGTGCTCAGCGCGTCATCCTCATCGCGCAAGAAGAGGCCAAGCGCCTCAACCACGACTACGTGGGCACCGAACATATCCTCCTGGGTCTGATCGCTTTGGGCGAGGGCGTCGCGGCACAGGTCCTGGCCAACCTCGGCGTCGATTTGAGACGGGTCCGCTCGGAAATTGAAAAGATCGTCGGCACCGGCGACAACGTCATGCTTCTGGGCGAGATCCCTTTCACGCCCCGGGCCAAGAAAGTTTTGGAGTACGCCGTCGAAGAGGCTCAGCACATGGGCCATTCGTACGTGGGTACGGAACACCTCCTTCTAGGCCTCATCCGCGAGGAGGAGGGCGTCGCCGCGCGCGTCTTGGAGAATCTGGGGCTTCGATTGGACGTCGTTCGCGAGGAGGTCTTGAACCTTCTCGGCGAAGGCCAGACCCCGCATCCCTCGGGCGGCGCCGCCGCCGGCGGAGCCAATCCCGCGACTCCGACGCGCACCAAGTCCAAGACCCCGACCTTAGACGAGTTCGGCCGCGACCTGACCATCATGGCGCGTGAAGGCAAGCTCGATCCCGTCATCGGCCGCGCCGACGAGATCGAACGCATGATCCAGATCCTGGCGCGGCGCACCAAGAACAACCCCGTCTTGATCGGCGATCCCGGCGTCGGCAAGACCGCCATCGTCGAGGGGCTGGCCCAGAAGATCTCCTCCGGCGACATCCCCGAGATCCTGGCGTCCAAGCGGGTGTTGACTTTAGACCTGGCGCTCGTCGTGGCCGGCACCAAGTACCGCGGCGAGTTCGAGCAGCGCCTCAAGAACATCATCGAGGAGATCCGGCGCTCCAAGAACTCCGTCATCCTCTTCATCGACGAGCTGCACACCGTCATCGGCGCCGGCGCGGCCGAGGGCGCCATCGACGCCTCCAACATGATCAAGCCCGCGCTGTCGCGAGGCGAGCTCCAGTGCATCGGCGCCACCACGCTCGACGAGTATCGCAAGTACATCGAGCATGACGCCGCCTTGGAACGGCGCTTCCAGCCCATCATCGTCGACCCGCCCTCGGTGGAGGAGACGATCCAGATATTGACGGGGTTGCGCGATAAATACGAAGCGCACCATAAGATCAAGTACGAAGACGGCGCCCTGCGCGCCGCCGCCGAGCTCGCCGACCGCTACATCAGCGAGCGCTTCCTCCCCGACAAGGCCATCGACCTCATCGACGAGGCGGGCTCGCGCGCCCGTCTGCAGTCCTCCCAGGCGCCGCCCCTCTTCAAGGAGAAGGAAGTCGAGATCGAGAAGACGGTCAAGGAGAAGTCCGCCGCCATCTCCGGGCAGGAGTACGAGAAGGCCGCCCGCCTGCGCGACCGCGAGAAGGAGCTGCGCAAGGCTCTCGAGGAGACGAAGAAGAAGTGGCGCGAGAAGCGCGACCAGTCGACCCCGGTCATCACCGCGGAAGACATCGCCACCGTCGTGTCCAAGTGGACCGGCGTGCCGGTCACCGCTCTGACCGAGTCCGAGACCGAGAAGCTGGTGCATATGGAAGAGAACATCCATAAGCGCGTCATCGGCCAGGAAGAGGCCATCAAGACGATCTCGCAGGCCATCCGCCGCTCGCGCGCCGGCCTCAAGGACGCCAAGAAGCCCATCGGATCCTTCCTTTTCCTGGGGCCCACCGGCGTCGGCAAGACCGAGCTGGCCCGCGCCTTGGCCGAGTTCCTCTTCGGCAACGAGGAGGCCATGATCCGCGTCGACATGTCGGAGTACATGGAGAAGTTCGCGGTCTCGCGCCTGATCGGAGCGCCTCCCGGCTACGTCGGCTACGAAGAAGGCGGCCAGCTCACCGAGGCGGTGCGCCGCAAGCCCTATTCAGTCGTTCTATTGGACGAGATCGAGAAGGCGCACCCGGACATCTTCAACATCCTCCTGCAGGTCATGGACGACGGCATCTTGAACGACAACCTGGGCCATAAGGTCAGCTTCAAGAACACCGTCTTCATCATGACCTCCAACGTCGGCGCGCGCCTGATCTCCAAGGGCAAGTCCCTGGGGTTCGTCGCCGCCGAGGAGAACACCGAGCGCGACTACAAGAAGATGAAAGACACCGTCATGGAAGAGGTCAAGCGCGTCTTCAACCCGGAGTTCATCAACCGCATCAACGAGATCCTGGTCTTCCATCCCTTGAGCGAGGAGGAGATGACGCAGATCCTGACCTTGATGCTGGCGCGCGTGCGCACCAAGATCGAGGCCCAGGGCTTCAAGGTGGAGTTCTCGGAAGAGACCAACAAGTTCCTCATCAAGACCGGCTTCGACGCGAACTACGGAGCGCGCCCGCTCAACCGCGCGATCCAGCGCTCGATCGAAGACCCCTTGTCCGAGGACATCCTGATGAAGAAGTTCGACCCGGGCGCGACGATCTACGTCGATGTCGACGCCGGCGGCGAGAAGCTGACCTTCACCAGCGCCCCGGCGGCCAAGGTCAAATAAGGCTGGCGGAAAACCGGGACGCCTGTTATCCTTATAACGAGTGACTAATCGGATCGGGCCGGTTCAAAAGCTCAAGCTGGACCACATCGACGTGATGCTGGTCTCGGCGATGTCGGTCGTCCTGGCGTCCTATGCGCTGGGCTACCGGCTGGATTGGACGGAGACCCCCGCCGAGGAGGAGGAGACCACGGTCTCCGAGATCGCGGCGCCGGCCTCCTTGCCGAGCATGGCGCCTGCCGGGCCCAGGCCCGCCACCCTTGAGCCCGCGCGGCCCGAGGCGGCCTGGACGGCCGACCCGAGCGACGTCGCCTGGGAGAAGATGACCTCCGAGCTCGCGGCGCTTGCGGCCGGCCATCGCGGCCGCGTGGCGATCTACCTGCGGGACCTCAAGACCAACCGGACTTGGAGCTACCACCCCGACGACCTTTTCCCGGCCGCCAGCCTCATCAAGGTCCCGGTGATGGCGTCGGTCTTCTATAAGATCAACGCCGGGGAGCTGTCCCTCAACGACCCCTTGACCCTGCGCCGGCGCTACCGCGTCGGAGGCTCCGGCAGCCTCAAATGGCGGCCGGACGGCACGAAGCTCAAGGTCTCCGACCTGCTCGTCCACATGATCAACGAGTCCGACAACACGGCCACCGCCATGCTGCTCGACTCCATCGGCATCGGCTACGCCCAGCAGCAGTTCCCGAAGATGGGCCTCCTCTACACGGGCATCTATCCCGAGGGCATGAGCATCAAGGGCGGCCGGGTCGCCCACGAGAACTACACGACGGCGCGCGAGATGACGATGCTCATGGAGAAGATCTACCACGGCGAGATGGTCAGCAAGAACTCCAGCTCCCTGATGCTCGATATCCTGCGCCGCAAGAAGGCCACGGCGTCGCGCCTGGCCAAGGGCATGCCGGCCAATTGGGAGATCGCGCATAAGACCGGGCTCCTGCGCATGGCCTGTCATGACTCGGCGATCTTCCTGACCCCCCACGGCGATTACGCGATGACGGTCCTGACGGGGCAGAACCGCGACTATCACGGGGCCAAGGAGTTCATCACGGCCCTGGGCAAGATCACCTTCCGCCACTACGCGGGCCAGGGGCGCGTGCTCGCCAAGGCCGGCAAGCGCCAGAGCCAGATCGCCTTAAGGTGATCCGGTGCCGCTGCTGAAGCTCCTCGTCCTCCTGCTCCCCCTGCTGGCCCCGCTGCGCGCCGAAGAAGACATCGCCATCCAGCGCTACCTGGCCTACCTTTACCTGGGCGACAGCCTGGAGGACATCCAGCGGGTCTATCCGCCGGCCCAGGAGTGGCCCTCCTACGTCGAACCGCGCGGCAAGGTCACCCGCCTGCGGGTCGAGCGGGGCTTGGCCAAGAGCTTCCCTAAGAACGTGGACGTGATGTGGCTGGGGATGAAGAAGGACCGGTTAGTCGAGATCCAGCTCCTATATAACGCGAGCTTCTCGCGCGGGAAATCCCCCGAGGCGTGGGCTTCCGACCTGTCTTTGGATTACGGCGAGCCCAAGCGCAACGACACGAAGTTCTGGTGGACCGACGGCAAGACGGTCTTGAGGGTCTTCTACGCCAATGTGCCGGTCATCAAGGACGGGCGCGAGGGGGTGGAGCTGCGCACGAGCATCCAGGTGATGGAGCACGGTCTGTTCCAGCGCGTCGACTGAGCTACCTGGGTTCGGGCTTGGGGGCTTGGGGCTCGGCCGGGGGCGGCGCGGCGTATTTGGGCATGCGGCCGGTCTCCATGGCGTAGCGCGTGGCTTCGAAGTTGATGCGCCTGGCGGCGCCGACGGCGATCACGGGGTCCCAAGCCACCGAGAAGGGCCAAAGCAGGATGTCTGCGATGCCGGCGAAGTATTGCCGGGTGTAGAAGGCGCCGCCGCCGGGCAGGACGCCCAGCCAGAAGGCCTTCTTGGTGTTCTTCTCCTGGATGAGCCGGCCGTCGCTCTCCCATGCCTTGTAGTCCTCGGTCTGCTGGCGGCTCAGGGTGGAGCAGCCGGCCATGGACATCAGCAGAAGGACCGTGAAAAACCCTTTGGTCATGGGGCCAGTATAGCAGGATTTTCGGCCTGGTTCGACCTCAGGCATCGGCCGCCGGCCCAACGGCTCAGGCCGGCGGTCGCCAGGGCATAGAGCCAGGGTGCGGCGAGCGAGAAGGTCAGATAGATCAGGAGCAGCAGCACGAGGGCGTTGAGCGCATAGAGCAGGCCCAGGAAGATCGCGATGGCGAGCTTCGCGGCTCCTTGCCTTGAGGCCGTCAGCCGTTTTTTCGCGCAGCGCAGGGCGAACGGGAAGGCGCAGGTGAACGCCAAGACCGTCAGCAGGATGGCGTGGTCCAGGAAGACGAAAAGAGGGCTTGCAAGCCGCGGCCAGAGCGAAGCCTCCTTCTTGAAGCCGGAGGCCGCGCTGCGTCGGCCGGGGTCGCCGAAGCCGTAGGTGATCCGTCCGCGGGATTCTATCTTTCCCTCCAGGTCCGAGTCGAGCGGCCTTTCGTATTCCAAACCGCTCGGGTCCAGGCGCCAGGAGCTGGCGAGTCCGAAGAGGGCGTCGTGGGGGAAGGCCCAGCAGGACTTAAGCGAGGGGCAGAACACGGCCACATGCTGGCCGACCGGGGTGTAGGCGAGGACGGCGCCCCGGCTGTTGCGCAGCTGCAGACTCACGGGATCGGCCGAGAAGATGCCGTCTCCGAAGAGCTTCTCGATGATGAGGGGCTGGCCCTGGGGGCCTTCCAGGGATCTTATCTTGACGGCATAGGGCCGGTGCGCTTCGGCGGCCCCGGCGGAGAGAAGGATCGCCAGAACGAGGACGCGGGCGCCAGAGACGGATCGTGACAGACGCCGGACCGTCTCCATCTCGTTAGGCGGGCCTGCCGTCGCCGAGAAGATTCAGCCGTTTCGCCTCACGACATAACGCCTTGTCTTTGCTCCAGACCCTTGCGCCGGCAAGTCTTGCCGATGCCAGCAGGTGCACATCCACAGGTCCGAGTCCCGTGCCATGCAAGCGTTGGCTTACGATGAAATCGAGCACCTCCGCATGGTCAGCCATGGGTGCCGATGAAAGAGCATGCAGCAGGTCGAGGGTGTCTTTGCGGCGCGGGAGATTGCCGCAAGCGAGTTCCTCGATCACGAAAGGGTGGATCAGGATGGCGCCTTCGTTGAGCAGTGCGACCAAGCCGGGTTCCGATCCCCGAAGGTGGTCGGCCCAAACGGATGTATCTGCCAGGATCATCGCCGCCTGCGGCCCGCGTGAAAATGTGGCGCCGAGCCGCCAAGCGCGGCAAGGCGTTCTCGGGCCTTCTTTTCGATCAGCGCTTCGAGACCGGCATGGACAAGGGCGGTCTTTTCATGGGTGCCGGATAATTCGGCGGCGCGCTTCAAAAGGGCATCTTTGATTATCAGCGTTGTTCTCATGCATATAAGTATGCATCATATATATGCTTTCGTCAAGTGCCGCCTCGACCGTCCGTTTAAGTCGATATTAGGCATTCCCCTCACTTGTAAATCTCGCGCCTATGACCAAGATCCACGACAATCACGAGAAGTTTTCCGTGGAACACCTCATAAAGAATCCTATAGCTTCCCAGGCGATAGGACCTCAATCCCTTCAATTCGCCATGGAGCGGCTTTCCTTCCAGCGGGTCCTTGGCGATGGCCTGAAACGCATTGAGAAACCGCTGGTAAAGCTTCCTGTCAGACCTGAAGATGATCTCCAGGTCCTTTCCGGCCTGCCGGCTGAACTCGACCTTATACACCTTCGAGTTTGCTGCGAAGTGCTTCCAACGAGATCGTCTTGCCGGCGCGGGCTTCTTTCCAGGACTTTCGGATTCTTTTGGCGGCAGACTTGTCCGAAAGGACCTCGATTGTTTCAAGAAGGCCCTCGTAGTCTTCAGGACTAATGAGCATCATGACAGGCTGCCCATGACGTGTGACGATGTAGCGATCGAGCTTGGATTCGATCGAGTCCGCAACGCGGGGGAGTTCGGGGCGAAGCGCCTTGAGCGTTATCGTTCTGGTCATACTGAAAGTATACACTAAAGAGTACACATTTGCAAGGGGCCTGGCAGGCGTTTGGGTATGCCTAACGCCACGCGGAGCGGACCCCGACAGGCGGACCGCTCCAGCGGATGTTATGCGGCATCAGACGTTCCTGTACGTCCCCTCATTTCTCCGTAAGACCCTTAGGATGGTCACGAGTTTCTTGCCATCCTCGATGGCATACAAGACCCGCCAGTCGCCGACCCGAATACGATGAAGGAAGTCCCTGAGCTTCTTAACTCCGATAGGACGGGGATTCGCGGCTAGACCAATGACGTGCTCTTCAATCCTTGCGAGGTCCTTGCCGCTTATCCGATCCAAGTCGCGTCGGGCAGTCCTGGCGATCTCAACTCTATGCACGCTTCTTGGAGCGCTTCGCGAAATACTCTCTCGCCGGGACGGAGTTCTCCGCTACCTTGGAGTGCGTCGCCCAGGCCTTTCGTGCGTCGCGAAGGTCAGCGAGATTCTCCTTGTAAAGCTGTTCCACCGCCTCACGGAGCAGATCGGCCATCGAGCAGTGGCGTTCGATGGCGAGGTGCTTCAAATTGGTGTGCAGGTCTTGGGGTAAAAAAATGCTGGTTCGTATCATCTTGTACCTCTCATGCAAGTGTAGCATACATGCATACGTATGTCAATATCCGGCCGCATAACGAGTGGCTGAACGGCGGCGGCTATTGGAACTCCTCATGGCCGCCGTCCATTCAAGCCGATGTTATGCGTCACGCTGCGTACTGGTGAATCAGTTCGGAAACGAAGGTCTGATAAGGGATGCCCATTTTTTTGGCTTTCTGCTTTATGATCGCCAAGTCCTCACCGTTGACCCGAATATTCAACACAGCATCCTTCTTGCGCCTGGCAATGGCTTCGGCGATCCGATTGAACTCCTCTTGGGATCCCATGCGAAATTCGCCTCGCTCGGCGGCACGCTCGAATGCTTTCTCGCTGCGGGTAAGCCTTATTCTCTTCTTCATTCCAATTCTCCCCGAATCCATTTCTTGGTGTACACCCGGCTTGGGAAAGCCGTCTTGAGGAATATGCCATCGCCGTCCGTCACATAGGGCGCTGCCCAGATATAACCATTGATCTCGAAGAGCAAATACGCCTGATGCCGCCTCTTGGGGTGCTCAATGGTGGCTACCAATCTGGCACGGACGATCTCCTCAAAGGAAACTCCCCTCGTGCGTTTAAGCCAATCATTCTTGAGGGGATCCCACCGGATGCTCATCCGGAAATAGTGTAATACAACCGTATATACATGTCAAGGCTCAAGTCACGCAAATAAGCCCAGTACCTTGTGTCCGCGCGAGACCCCACTGGACGCATAACGCCAGGCGGAGCCGCGGCCGCTTCAACTATCCACCCAAACGAGGCGGCCGGCCGCTCTACCCGATGGTTATGCGCCACACTAGCACCCGCACGGCTCAAAGCTGTACCTCTTTCCGCAGACTTTTGAAAAAGTCGTCCACAGTCGCGGCATCCTCAGCATGATGCCTGAGGCCCCCTAGGAGCCCTTCCCAGCTGCAGAAATGATGAGACGTCTTTTCGATGCGCCCGCGGCTGTCATAAAACACTGCGCGGTCCCACTCTCCGCCGTCGTGGCTATCGTGTTCAGCGACGATGAACCATGATCCGTCGGGAAAGACCTTCCTGATGAGCTTGGCGTCGTCGACTGGCGGTGGCGCTGGAGTTTCGCCGGGCAACCCGACCGCCAGATCGACCGCTGGGAGTGCAGCCGCGGCCTTTGCCCCTCCCTCCAAGAACCGTCTCTCCCAATGGGAGCCGAAGGCACGCCAGTTGTAGACCTGGACGGCCACAAATAGACCTATTAGTCCCGCAACGATGAGGACAAACGCGCCGATGGTCTTAAGAACGGATCTCATTCGCTTCCCAAGTGCGCATAACGCCATCGCTGAGCGGCGGCGGCTATCAAGATATCATTCCTCACTGGCCGCCGTCCGCTCAAGCGCATGGTTAGGTGGAGGATTTTCACGGCTCTCCAGGATCGCACCCGATGAACTTGCTGCCATTGAAGACAAAGTAATCGAACGTGCCTTTTCGGCCGTGCAGTGCCACACCGTCGCCGATGGGCGTGCGGGCCTCGCCACTATTAAGGCACCCGGCATCTTTCTTCGGAATTGTGGCTAAACGCTGATCGTAAGGAAGACGCGTTTCAAAGGAAAGAATAGTGGCGCAGGAGTAGGGTTTCGCAAACTTGCACACGACCAGCTTTGCGCTGAATAGGGTGCCCGCGCGGCCCTTTGCGTCTCGGATCACTGCCGCGAATTCCGCTGCTTGGCTCCGAAAATGACCCTTCGTAATGCTCGGTGACTTTGACGCCTTCAATAGCTCGGGAGCGAATTCAGAGCTCGCTAGAAGTTGATATCCGGGGAATTCAGAGGCGACGATTGATTTCGCTGGAGCCGCAAAGGCCGTTGAACCCAGCAGAAAGGTCAAGAACAATGCAACGCTTGCGTTCATTTGGTTGTTGTTCGCATTCCACCTAGACACAATGGTTGACTGAAACAAGAAGCTCGCCATCCTTTGTATCGTGGGTTATGTCCCGGCAAAGGAAACACAGAGCCACAAAAGGAGGCGAGCTATGAATCAGTCTACCATGTTCATCGGGCTTGACGTTCACAAGGAATCCATCGAAATCGCGTTGGCGCCCTATGGCGGTGGCGAGGTTCGGCATTACGGAAGGATAGCAGGAGATCTCGAAGCTGTCGATAAGGTCATTTCGAGGCTGCGCAAATCACATCCGGTGCTGAACTTCGTCTACGAGGCTGGCCCGTGCGGATATGCGTTGCATCGGCATCTGACCAGAAAGGGTTACGCCTGCTCGGTCGTTGCGCCGAGTATGATCCCGAAGTGCTCGGGCGACAGGATCAAGACGGATCGCCGAGACGCGATCATGCTGGCCAGGCTGCACCGCGCAGGTGAACTGACGGCGGTATTCGTGCCGAGAGCCGAGGACGAGGCGGTTCGTGATCTGACCCGCTCGCGGGAGGACGCGGTGGCCAACCATCGGCGATGCCGCCAGCAGCTTGGCGCGCTGCTTCTTCGCCAGAACATCCGCTACACGGGGAAGTCGACGTGGACGCCGGCGCATCTGAGGTGGCTGTCGGAGGTGGCCATGCCGCAGCCTACGCAGCAGATCGTCTTTCAGGAATATCTCGACGCCGCCAAGGAGACCGATGAGCGCATCGGCCGCATCAACGAACAGCTCAAGGGCGCGGTGGAAGGCTGGCGGATGGCGCGAGTGGTCACCGCGATGCAGGCGCTGCGCGGAGTCTCGCTCAATGTGGCGGCGACGACGGTCGCCGAGCTCGGGGATCTCACACGCTTCGACAATCCGCGGCAACTAATGGCCTTCCTAGGGTTGGTGCCGAGCCAATACTCGTCTGGGCCGCGAGTGAAGATGGGGCACATCACCAAGACCGGCAACGGCCATGCACGTCGGATGCTGGTCGAAGCGGCATGGGCGTATCACTTTCCGGCGAAGGTGGGGCGTCCGCTTCAGATTCGCCAGGAGAACCAGCCGCAGGTCGTTCGAGACATCGCCTGGAAGGCGCAACTGCGATTATGCCGCCGCTATCAGCGCCTGACGGCCAAAGGCAAGACGCGGCAGGTCGTGATCACCGCGATCGCGCGCGAGCTCATCGGATTCATTTGGGCGATCGCCCGGGAGGTGAAGCCGACGGCCGCTTAGCGCGGCCAGTCGTTACCCGGATTCACAAGTGAGGCGTGGGCATTAGGTCAGGGGAATCCTCGGCTGCGTTAAGAGCCGGCTCTTCGGAGTCGACGCTCGATCCTAGAGCGAGGCAGCCCCGTGACGCATAAGGGTCAGGCGGTAACCAACCCGCGAATATCAGCAGGAGCGACCTTCGTCAATAGCCCACGCCTCTCTTGGGAGTCTGGTTTTGTGCCAACTTCCACTCACGGCTTGGAGGTAGGGGAGTCCTGTCTACTTGACATCAGTCAACCATATCAACGCCGAGGATGAGCGGCGGCGCCTATTAAGATATTCCTCACCGTGGCGCCGGCCGCTCTATCCATTGAAGCTGTGAAAAAATCGGAAATCCGATGTGGTTC
>CAZEAE010000075.1:0-11312 GCA_964510095.1 uncultured Elusimicrobia bacterium
GGTTCGCCGTCCGCGAGGGCGGCCATACCGTGGGCGCCGGCGTCGTCGGCGACATCATCGCCTAGGCGAACACCATGGGAGACAGGATCGTCATAACGATGGGCTGCACCGACTGCAAGAACAAGAATTACTACTTCCAGCGGGGCAAGAAGAAGGAGTTCAAGATCGAAGTGAAGAAGTTCTGCCGCTGCTGCGCGAAGCAGACGGTGCACAAGGAAGTAAAATAGGCGGAAGCGCTGGTTCGGAGGGGGTGTCGGTTAATTGGCTAAACCACCAGTCTCCAAAACTGGAACTCCAGGTTCAAGTCCTGGCGCCCCCGCCGGCTCGCGCATCGGAAAATAAATGAACACAGCCGCCACCTTCGTCAAAGAAGCGTATTACGAGCTCAAGAAATCGTCCTGGCTCTCGCGCCAGGAGGCGATCGGCTCGACGCGCGCCGTGATCGTGATCGTCGTGCTGATCTCGGTTTACGTCGCCTTCATCGACTTCGTCCTCTCCATCGTACTAGGCTCCATATTAGGCAGGTAGCATGACAACTATGACGACAAACCCGACCGACTCCAGAAACACCCGCGGCTGGTACGTGGTGCATACCCAATCCGGCTTCGAGGACCGCGTGCGCGAGACGCTGGCGCGCCGCATCGAGATCGACAAGCTCCAGGACAAGATCTACCAGGTGCTCATCCCCACCGAGGACGTCGTCGAGGTCAAGAAGAACAAGAAGAAGGTCTCGAAGCGGAAGTTTTTTCCGGGCTACGTACTCCTTGATATGAAGGTCGACGAAGAGACCTACTGGTTCGTCAAGGGCGTCCCCGGCGTCAGCGGATTTTTGGGCGAGCCCCGGCCGACCCCGCTTCCCGAGGAGGAAGTGGCCGCCATCATCGACCTGACCAACGTCTCCGCAGGCAACAAGCCCCGCCCGGCCGTGCAGTTCGACAAGGGCGAGAACATCCGCATCAGCGAAGGGCCGTTCCGGCATTTCGTCGGCGTCGTGGAAGAGGTCAACGAGGCCAAGGCCAAGATCAAGGCCATGGTCACGATCTTCGGCCGCCCCACGCCCGTCGAGCTCGACTTCCTGCAGGTGGAGAAGCTCTAAAGCCATGCAAGTCGAAGTCCTGCCGCCCCGCCCCGAAGCCGAGCCCCGCGTGAAGGTGCGCGTGGCCGGCGTGCAGGCGCTGGGCGTCCTGGGCACGCTGCTGGCGCTCATGACGATGCTGGCGGCCTTCGGCTTCGGCATGCTCATCCTCTTCGGCAAGACCCTGCTGGCGGCGGCGATCGTCAAGCTGCTGTGGCCGGCGATCTTTTCGAGCGAGTTCACATCCTGGGTGTTCGGCTCCCAGAGCGTCCCGTTCTTCAAAGTGTTCCTGCTGCTCATGGCGGCGGGGATGGTCGTCAGGCTTTTTCGTCCCGGAGGCAGTTCATGGCTAAGAAAGTAAAGACCCAGATCAAGCTTCAGATCCCCGCAGGCGCCGCCAACCCCGCCCCGCCCGTCGGTCCGGCGCTGGGCCAGCACGGCGTCAACATCATGGATTTCTGCAAACAGTTCAACGAGCGCACCAAATCCGCCGAGGCGGGCATGACGATCCCGGTCGTCATCACGGTGTTCGAGGACCGGAGCTTCTCCTTCATCACGAAGATGCCGCCGATCTCCTCCTTGCTCAAGCGCGCCGCCGGGCTGGCGAAGGCCTCCGGCGAGCCCAACCGCAACAAGGTGGGCAAGATCACGCTCAAGCAGGCCGAGGAGATCGCCACGCAGAAGATGCCGGACCTCAACACCAAGGACCTCAAGGCCGCCGTGCAGATGGTCCGCGGCACCGCCCGCTCCATGGGCATCGAGATCGGACAGTAGCGCTATCATAATAGACCGAGCTCCTTAAGGGGCGCCAACAGGTCACGGAGGACGCAAAATGGGAAAAAGACTCGAGAACCTCACCAAGGAATTAGACCTCACCAAGCTGCTCACTCTAGGCGACGCCGTCGTGCTCGTCAAGAAGTGCGCCACCGCGAAGTTCGATGAGACCGTCGAGCTCCATGTGCGCCTGGGCGTCGACCCCAAGCAGGCCGACCAGCAGGTGCGCGGCACCGTCAGCCTCCCGCACGGCCTGGGCAAGACCAAGAAGGTCGCGGTGGTCACCCGCGGCGACAAGCAGAAGGACGCGACGGCGGCCGGCGCCGACATCGTCGGCGGCGACGACCTCATCGAGCAGATCTCCAAGGGCTTCCTCGAGTTCGACGTCCTGGTCGCCACCCCGGACCTGATGAAGGACCTCTCCAAGCTCGGAAAAGTGCTGGGCCCCAAGGGCCTGATGCCCAACCCCAAGAGCGGCACCGTCACCCTCGACGTGGGCAAGACCGTCAAGGAGCTCAAGGCCGGCCGCGTCGAATACAAGGTGGACGACTACGGCATCATCCACGTGCCGGTGGGCAAGGCTTCCTTCACGCCCGATAAGCTCGGCGCCAACGCCCGGACCGTGCTGGAGGCCCTGCTCAAAGCCAAGCCGGCGGCCTCCAAGGGCGTCTACATGCTCAGCGCGGTGCTGTCGTCCTCGATGGGGCCCGGCGTGCGCCTGGACCCGTCTCAGAAGTTCTCCCTCGCCTAAGAAAAAACCCTCCGGGAGGCCGACCCCGGAGGGTTTTTCTTTTGCTGCGTTTTACTCTTACACCGCCCCTCAATAGCTAGGAACCGGAGATGGTCACCTGCGTCCGGCGCGAGTCGTTGGCGCGGGCCAGGATCGTATAGCCCTTGGCAGTGGTCTGGAACTGGATGCCGGCGCGCGTGTCGAAAAGCGCCGCCATCGAGCGCAGGAAGTTCGCCGGATCGCCCGACACGGTCGCCAAGGACAGCAGGTTGTCGGCGTAACGGCCGTTCTTGCGGTGATAAGCGCTCTGCAGCTGGGTGAGCCGATCCAAGCCCACATGGGAGTAGGCCACGGTCATGATCCGGTTATAGCGCGTCTCATACACGTTCTGCCAGAGCCAGGCGCCCGCGAAGAGCGACAGGCTCAGGAGCGCGCCGGCGCGCACCAGCAGGCCGCGGCCGAAAGGCCGGTCGGTGACCACCACGCTGCCGACCGCCAGGTCATGGAAGGCCTGAGCATTGGGAGACAGCGCCGACCAGGCGAAGCCGAGGCTCAGGATGGAGCTGACCAGATACCCCAACGAACGGATGATCCCGTCGAACAAGCCCAGCGGCTCATGGCCGCCGAGGTCTACGACGCGCAGGCCGAGCAAGCTCTTGCCCAAGGACTGCCGCCCCTCCGAAGAGGCGTAGCCTTGATAGACGATGAACAGCGCCGTCCAGAGCGCCACCCAGAGCGAGCTGTGAGGGTTGAGGCCCAGGGCGTACATCGGGAAGAACAGCTTGAGGCTAAGCAGATAGCCCAGCGCGAAGAGCGCGTAGTCGATGGAGAAAGCCAACGCGCGCTCGCTGAAACGGGCCAACCGGTGCTCCTCGTCAAGTCCATGATGAGCCATAGATCCTCCTAAGCCCTGGTCCGACTACGGCTGCTTGCCTGCCGCGGCCTTCTCGGCTTCCGCCTTCTCCGCCGCCAGCTTCTCTTGCGCCGCTTTCTTCTGCGCGGCCAATTCGTCGGCCCGCTTCTGAAGGCGAGTCTCGCGATCAGCGGCCGACTCGTTGGCTGGGACGGCCGGAGGAACGACCGGTCCGGCGACCTCGCCGGTGCCGCCGCCCGCCGCCGGCTTCTTGCTCAACCAGTCATAAAGGTCTTTCTCGACGATGAAGCGCTCGACGTTCTGGAACGAAGGCTCCTCGGGCTTCTGTTTGGAGACCCCGCCGTCCTTCTTGTCGGGATCGTAGCCCGTCACCTGTCCGAAGTTGAGGCCTTCCTTCGCCTGCACCAGATCGGTGATGGCCGCCGTCCGGCCCTTGACCCACCGCTCGTCGAGATAGCGATTGACGGTGCTGCCGGCCACGTAGCGGTAGAGCGGCTTGTCGCTGGCCTTCTCCACCCGGGCGCCCTCCCCATCGAAGCCCGTCTTCACGCCGCGCTTGCGCAGGCCCTCGTGGCCGGCCGTCGTCCGATACTTCGCCACGACGTCGTCGACCGGCTTCTGCACGCTCTGGGTGTAATAGTCCTGCAAGCCGCTATCGAGGATCTTCTGCTCGCCCTCGATGCCGCCCTTGACCGCGCCTTTAGAGCCGCCGAGGTCGGCCAAAGCCGTGACGTAGGCGTCCTCGATAGCCGTCCGCTTAGCCGCGCAGTCGGCCACGGAGGCGGCCATCGCCTCGTCGAGCAGGGTCTTGGCCGCGGGATCCTTGTAGGTCTCCTTGATGCCCGCCTGCTGGGTGGCGCAGTCCTTGTCGACGGCGGCCAGCGCCGTGTCGCGCCGGGTCTGGGCCTTGCCCGAGCCGGCGCTATATTTGGACCATTTGTCGCCGAGGGCCGCCATCTGATTGTCGCGGAAGCGAGCCTCGTTGCTCTTGCCGATATCGCCGGGGCCGCCGCAGCCGGTATCGGCGATCTGCTTGGCCAGCGGCGAGCCGGCCGGCAGCGTCGCCACGCCCGTGAGAGTCGGGAGTTCGGGAAGCTTGGCATCCAACGGCTTCCCTCCCGGATCGGCGTTCAAGACGGCTCCGAAGACGGCGTCGCGCTTGGCCTTGAATTCTTCGCCTTCAAGGATGGACTTGGCGATGGCCACAGCCGCGCCTTCGGCCTTCTCCTTAGTGGCATCCGCCTTGCTGGGAACGGGCGTGACGATCCTGATCCTCGTGTCCGGAACGGTGAAGACGAAATTCTTGCCGTCGAGGGTCTGGGTGGCCTCGGCCTTTGCCACGGAGGCGGCGACGGTCTCCTTCATGACGGCCTTCTGGGCCACGGTGAGGTCCTCGCGCTTTTCGATACCGTCGAAAAGCTCGGAGGCCAGCTTGGCTTGGAAGGCGGTCTTGTAGGCCTCCAGGTCCCCCTTGAGGCCTTCCTGAGCCGCGGCGTTCTGCTGGGCCTGCTTCTCCAGCTGTTCGCCTCTGGCGGCCGCGACCTGGAGTTTGACGTCGCGCACGACCGCTTCGACGCCGCCGGCGGCGCGGGTCTTGGCGTCGAGGACCTTGATGACATCTTCGACCTGGCTGTGATAGTACGCCAGACGGTTGCGCAGCGTCCAATCCAATTCGTTGAGGGCGGCCTTGGGGTATTGCGCGTTGTCCTTCCAGCCCTTGGACTGGGCGATCTCGGCCATGATGGAAGCCATGGAACCGGTCACGTCGATGGCTTGGCCGGGATCTTTCGCCGTCGCCGCCGCGTTAGAGGTCAACTTGGCCAGCATCGGGTCGTTCTTGACGTAACGGGCCGAACCGAAGGTCTTCAGGGAGTCCCGGAAGGCCAAGACGCTCTTGTGGTACTCCTTGGCTAGGCCGCCGACCATCGGGCCGATCGGGTCTGGCTTGGCCTGCTGTTTCTCGTTGAGCAGCAAAAGGATGGCGCCCACCTGCTTCTCCACGGGCAGCTTGGTATTGGGCTTTTTGAGGTCGAAATCCGCCGCGATGGTGCTTTGCTTGTCGGCGACCTCGACGACCTCGATCTTGCCACCCTTTCGGGTCGTCTTTGGGATCTTGACATCGGTGAGGGCGGCAAGGCCGAGCGCCTCTCCGGCGGCAAGGACTTCCTTGGCTTTGGCGATCGTGGCTTCCGCCTGCCAATCGAGCTTGAAGAATGCCTCGTCGATGCCGAGCAAGACCGGTATCTGCTCCTGGAGCGAGATCGCCGAGAACTTCCTCGCGGGGTCGGGCTGAGCCGCGTCCATGGCGTGGACCCGGCTCCACACGGCACGGTCGCAGATCTCATTGACGGTCGCAGGGTTGAGCGCGGTGGCGTTAGGAGGGAGGTTGAGCGACAGCTTCAGCTTGGCGGAATTAGCCTCGAAGAAGGCCTCCAGCATCTTGCGGCCTGCCGCAGGGTCCGTCGCCAATCTCTTATCCGCGGCGCTCAGCAGTTCGACGTCGCAGCGATGCGGCGCCACGCTGGCGACGACCTTGGCCGTGATATAGGTGAAGAGGTCCACCGGCGTCTTCTTGAGCAGCGAGGAGGATCTGAGCGGAGCTTTCTCTCCCTTATGCTTGGCCTGATGTTTTGCCTCCACGGCCGAAGCGGTCATCGGCACGGTCAAGGCCAGCAGAGCGAGGAGCAGTCTCTTCATAAGTCCTCCTAAAAAAAGCGAACGACGCGTCAAGGTCTCGCCCGAGGCAAGCCGACGCGTCGTCCATCAAGGCCTCGGGGGTGCGGCTGGGGTCGGCCTTGCTGAAGTTTAGACCCGCAACCTTGTTTTGTCAAGACCTAGCCGTAAAATCGTTTTTCCTCAGCGCCGACGAGCCATCCAGATCGGCTCCAAGTAGCCGTCGATCCGCCTCACGCCCCGGCCGCTCGCGAGCCCCCGTTCGAGGCTCGCGGCGAGCGGGACGCCCCTTCCCATGAAGTCTCGGATGCGCGCCGGGATATCGTCGTAGTCCGATCGGGCGCCCGCTTCGTCTCCGAGCGCCAGCCTGACCAAGGCCCGGTTGATGAGCGCCCAGTAGTCCTCATCGCACTCATCGATCGAACGATCGAGCAACGCGAGCGCCTCCTTATGACGGCCAAGCCGTCGCAGGGCCTCACCGAGCCAGACGGACGCTTCACGGTCGCTCTGGACCCCCAGATGGCGCTCGAGGTCGCTCGCCGCCTCGTCCGCGCGGCCGAGCAGGAGTTTGGCGCCGCCGAGCCAGCCTAGCGCGAACGCAGCGCCGCCATCAGCGCCCTCCTGAAGATCGCAAAGCGCGTCGGCGTATCGTCCGATCCACAGCTTCATTTCTCCGCGCCAGGCGACGGCTTGCGCGCGGTCGAACCCTTTCAGCGGCGCGACGACCTTATCGAAGAGGCGGAAGCATTCCCGCTCGCGCCCCAGGCAGAGCTCCAGTTCGGCGAGATGGGCGCCGGCATACCACATCGAGGGCCAAACCTTCGTCACCGCCCGGAACTCCTTCTTCGCCGCCGCGTAGTCGGCGCGCTCCGTCAGCCACAGCCAGCCGGGCTCGTACCGCATCCACCAATAGCGCTTCGGGAAGGCCGCGAGCTTTTTCGAACGGCGCAGGGCTTCGTCGTTCCGGTTGAGCTTGTGCAGCGCGTCGACGAGAAGACCGACCGGCCAGGGGCTGCGGGGATTGCGCGCGGCATACCTTTCGAGCCGGCGCACTACGGCGAGATCCACGCTGCGCCGTCCGTCGCCGGAGGAAAGGCGGTTGGCGAGGTTCTCGAGGGTCACCGTTGAAGGGCCGGAATCAAGCAAGGCCTCGCCGATCGCGAATGCCTCGTCGAAGCGCGAGAGCAGCGCGTTGGCCCTCATTTGCTCGAGACGCGCGAAGACGGAAGAACCGGTCTCTCCGCTCGCCAGCTCGAAGCAGAGCGTGGCGGCCGCGCGCGCTCCGCGTTCCGAGGCGAGTTCGCCGAGGCGGAGAAAGGAGCGGATCCCGTGAGCGGCGCCGACGGCCGACACGCCCGCCTTCGTCGGCCGGCGCAGCTTCGCCAGGGCGCGGCCGGCGCTGCCCCCGCCGGCCGGCTGATCGTTCATCGCGCACGCTCCATTTGTCCATCGGATTATATCTGATTCCGGCTCGAGGCGGTCCATTGAACCTGGGTCTTATGGTCCTTGAAAAAGCTCAGGCTTCCCCTTATACTTAGCGCGATGAAGAGCTTGCTCCTGGCCTCGCTGCTCGCAGTCGCGCCGTGGCCGGCCCGCTGCCCCGTCGCCGCCGGCGAGGTCCGCATCGCCGCCGTCGGCTACGGCCGGCCGATGTTCAGCCCGGCGCCGCCGGCCTGGACGCAGCCCTTCGCCAATTTCCAGCAGTGGATGCGCACGCCGGAAGGCATGCAGGCCACGGCCAGCCTGGCGCCGTCCTTGACCTACCTGCGCACCATCGATCTTTCGCAGCCCGCCGGCGCCATCGCGATTGCGCCCCTGAGCGAACGTCTTCCGCAAAGCGCCCAAGCCTTGCTCGCCGCGCCGCAGGGCCTCGGCGCCGAGGAGCGCGCCGCCCTGATCGCAAGCGTGCTCCAAGCCCGCCAGGACGCCGCGCCCGAGGTGGAGCGGCGCACCGCCGCCGCCGTGGCCGACCTCAACGCCGCCGGAGAATACGCCGACGCCGCTCAGACGCTGGCGCTGCAGCAGCAGCTCAAGGGCCTGACGCTCTACGGCGCCCCGGTAGGCATCCGCTACAAGGCCGTCCGCCGGATGGCCGCCGAGCGCGCCATGGCCGACGCCCAGGCCGCCGGGAGCCGCCTGCTCGCCGGCTGGCGCACGCCGCAGCCGCTCCCTGCGCAAGACCCCGCCGCCGCCCCGGACTGGTCGGCGGCCCAGGACCCCAAGAAGATCCGCATCCCGCTGGCCCTGCCGCCGCCGCGCTTCACCGACAGCAAGCACTGGTCCGAGGACCTGGTCCCCGACCGGAGCTACGGCGAGCGCTTGTCGGCGGCCGCAAACCTGTTCTCCGACGCCGACAAGGCGCAGTCCCCCGCAGAATCATCGGCTCTTGAGGCCAAAGGGGCCCTGCTCCAGACCTTGCGCGACAAGGACCCGAAGACCTACTCCCACATGATGCGCGTCGGCTTGATGGCGGGGCTCATCGCCTGGAAGATGGGCCTGCCGATGCCCTTCGCGATCAAGACCGCTTGGGGCGCGCGCCTGCATGACATGGGCAAGCGCGAGGAGCCGATCCTGACGGTGATCAACAAAGAGGGCAAGCTCACGCCGGAGGAGCGCGTCATCATGGAGCGCCACACGCAGGAAGGGTCGCGGATCGTGGCGCAGGCGCCCGGCCTCGACCTCGTCAGCCGCCGCACCGCCGGCAAGGTAGCCCTCACCCACCATGAGACCGTCGACGGCAAGGGCTACCCTCAGGCCCTGCGCGCCGACGAGATCCCGCTGGAGTCAAGGATCACCAATCTAGCCGACTACTACGACGCGCTGATGGAGAACCGGCCGTACCGCAAGGGCATGACGACGGCCGAGGCCTTGGCCATCATGGAAGGCCAGCGGCACAAGTTCGACCCGGCAGCCTGGAAAGCGTTCCGGGCCCTGCTCGACGAGGACCTGGCCTCCGCCCGGAAGTGACTACCAGACCCGGCAGGCCTTCGGACTTACCATCGGCCGGCCCTCGCCGCAGGAGAAGGCCTGGGCGAACTCCGGCATGTTCACCATCACGCCGTTGACCCGGAACTTGCCCGGCGAATGAGGATTGGTCAACACGAGCATGCGCATGGCCTCGTCGGTCATCTTCGTGCACCAGATCTGACCCCAGCCTAGGAACAACCGCTGCGAGGCCGTGAAGCCGTCGCGCTTAGGCGTGATCTTGCCGATCAGGGTCTCGGTCAAAGCCATGTGCGCGATGCGCAGGCCGCCGTTGTCGGCCGCGTTCTCCCCCAGCGTCAGCTTGCCGTTGAGCTTGAGGTCGTCGATGGCGGTGAAGCCCGCGTATTGGCTTTCGATGCAGGAGGCCCGGTTCTCGAACTCCTTGGCGTCGGCCGCCGTCCACCAGTCGCGAAGGTTGCCCCTGGCGTCGAACTGCCGGCCCTCGTCGTCGAAGCCATGGGTGAGCTCATGGCCGATCACCGCGCCGATGCCGCCGTAGTTGACGGCGTCGTCCATGGCGTTGTCGAAGAATGGCGGCTGGAGGATGCCGGCCGGGAAATTGATGTCGTTCATCTGCGGGTTGTAATAGGCGTTGACCGTCGGCGCCGTCATCTCCCACTCCGCCCGATCCACCGGCTTGCCGATCCTGGCCAAGCGGCGCTCGAACTCGAAGCGCGCGCCTCGTTCGGCGTTGCCCAACGCGTCGCCGCGCACGACGGCAAGCTTGCCGTAGTCGCGCCAGGTCTCGGGATAGCCGATCTTGTTGGCGATGGCCGCGAGCTTGGCCTGGGCCTGGGTCTTGGTGCCCTTGGTCATCCAGTCCAACCCTTCGATATCCTTCTTGAGAGCGCCTTCGAGGTTGGCCACCATCTGCAGCATCCGTTTCTTGCCCTTGGCACCGAAGGTCTTCTCCACGTAGCGCCGGCCCAAGGCCTCGCCCAGGTCACGGTCGGTCAGGTCGACGCAGCGCTTCCACCGGGAGCGCAGCTCCTTGGCGCCGGTGAGCTGTTTTCCGTAGAAGTCGAAGTTCTCATCGACAAAAGCCTTCGGCAGCAGCGGCGCCTTGGCGCGCAGCAGCTGCCAGCGCAGGTAGGCCTTCCAATCGGACAACGGCACGGAGGCCGTCATCACCGAGGCCTGCCTGAGGAATTCAGGGGCGACCACGTTGAGCGAGCGGACCCTCGGCGCGTCTAGCGCGGTCAGGTAGCGCGGCCAGTCGAAACCCGGGGCGAGCTTGGCCAGCTCGTCGAGGGTCATCTTATGATAGAGGTTCTTGGGCTCGCGACGAGCCACCAAGTCCTGGGAAGCGCGCGCCAGGGCGGTCTCGAAGGCCATCACGGCGCGGGCGCTGGCGGAGGAGCGCTCCACGTCCTCGCCCAGCAGGCCGAACATCCGGCGCAGATGCTCCTCGTATTGGCGACGCTGCCCGGCGGACTTGGCGTCTTCCTTTATATAGTAATCGCGGTCGGGAAGGCCCAAGCCTCCCTGATCGGCCTCGGCGATCATCTGGGTGGCGTCCTTGAAGTCCTGGCTGGAGCCGAAGCCGAAGATGGCGCGAGACCCGGAATAATGCAGTCGGGCCAGGGCTTCCGTCAGCTCCGCCGGGCTAGCGATGGCTTCGATGCGGTCGAGCTCGGGCCGCACCGGCGACAAACCCTTAGCCTCGATGCCGGCCTCATCCATGCAGGAGGCGTAATAATCGCCGATCTTCTGATCTGTGGCGTCACGCTTGCCGCCAGGCGCCGAACGGGCCTCCAAGAGGTCGCGCAGGATGGCCTTGTTGCGCTCAGAAAGCTCTTGGAAGCGCCCCCAGCGGGACTGATCGGAGGGGATGGGGTTGGCGGCCAGCCAGCCGCCGCAGGCGTACTGGTAAAAATCAACACAGGGATCGGCCGTCTTGTCCATGACCGAGGCGTCGAAGCCGAGAGTCTTAGCGGCCGCGGCGGGTGCGGCGGCGCGCAGCGGCAGGGCGGACAGGATCAGCAAGAAGGCCAGGCGGGGGATGTTCATCATAGCGGGGCTCCTACTCGTCGTCTTGGTCGGTCTTGGAGCGCGGCGGCGAACCGGCGGCCAGCCAGCTCAGGTAAGACTGGATGAACGGGTCCAGCTCGCCGTCCATGACCCCTTGGATCTGGGAGGTGCTGGTGCCGGTGCGCAGGTCCTTGACCAGCTGATAGGGCATGAAGACGTAGGAGCGGATC
>CAZEAE010000076.1:0-10165 GCA_964510095.1 uncultured Elusimicrobia bacterium
AAACCGGACATTTCTACTGAACGGAGACCGGACATTTCTACTGTAATGTGACAGTTGAATATGAGCTCTTGCTAAAAATCTTGCGCGGGCCTACACTTCCCGTGAAGATACGCAGAGACGCCATAGTTGAACGGGCCAAAGAGCTGACAAAATGGGGATATTCAAATCGGAAAAAGTCATCGTGGAAAAAGGATACGAGTGCCCCCTTTGCCCAGACCACCGAGACACGGAGTTCATCCAGTCTCCCATTCTCCGCGCACCCCTCTGTGAGGGGTGCGATGAAGAGCTGTTTCACTTCAGCGGCTTTGATGAGCGCCCAGATGATCCGCTGATAGAAAAACTTGAAAAGCTCTCAGGCAAATCCTGGCAAGAATGCAAAGTCATCCTTCTTCGGGAACACATCAAAGAATGGCAAGCTGTCGAAAAAAAGCAAGCAAGTGATCACCGGGATCCCAAGCTGCCCGATATCACAGAGGCTCGACAGAAAATCCGGTGGTATTCAGATCTTTTAGCGACTGCCGAAACAGAACCAAGGCAGGGCCCGTCAAAGGGAAAAGATTGAGTCGTCTAACTATTGGATTCAGCGGACTGAACGCCGACATGAAGCTGCCCGAACACCCCGTCATCGAGACCAAGCGCCTCATCCTGCGGCTCGTCGAACAGAGCGATCTCCCCGCGTTGTTCGCGGTCAACGGCGACGATGAAGTCATACGCTACACCCCCCATGAGAGCTGGAAGACTCCCGCCGACGGCGAGGCTTGGTTCTCCCGCGTGACCGCCAACCACGCCGGCGGCGCCGCCCTGCAGTTCGTCATCGCCCTGCGCGACGGCGCCCCCATCGGCACCATGGTCTTGTTCCATTTCAACGAGCCGACCGGCAGCGCGGAGGTCGGCTACTCGCTCGCGCGCTCGTTTTGGGGCCAAGGCCTGATGAAGGAAGCCCTCGGCGCCTTCGTGGATTTCAGCTTCGAGACCCTCGGGCTCAAGCGCCTCGAGGCGCAGCTCGACCCCCGCAACCCCGCCTCGGCCAAGGTGCTCGAACGAACCGGCTTCACCCGTGAAGGCCATCAACGCCGCAACTTCTTCGCCAAGGGCGAGCTTTCCGATACCGGCCTCTACGGGATGCTGCATGATGACCCGCGCCCGGCGGTCGCCAAATGACCCAATGAAAGCGATCCCCTTCGTCATTTCCGCTGTCGCCGGCTTCGCCGTCTGCTTCGGCGTGGCTTCCCTCACCGGCCGAAGGGAAGCCTGGGACTCCCCCCTCTACTTCAGCGCGGGCATACCCGTGATGTGCTTGTTGGTCTTCATCATCAGCTATCTCTCCCCTGAAAAACCATGGCGCTGGACCCTCGGCATGGCCGCCGGCCAATCCCTCGCCATGGCCGTCGCGGGCGGGTCCCTGGGACTCTGGCCGCTGGCGCTCATCGCCATGACCATCCTCTCGGTCCCCCAGCTCCTCTGCGGCTTTCTGGCCGGCAAGCTGGCCCAAAGGACGAAAGGCGAGCCAGGCTGATGATGGTCCGGCTCGCCGCCGTCCTCTTGATCGCCGCCTTCGTCGCTCTGGCTATCATCCATGCCTACTGGGCCCTTGGCGGCAAGCGCGGTCTGTCGGTGACCGTCCCGACAAGGGATGGCGTCCCGCTTTTCAAACCCGGGCCTTTTTTGACCGCTTTGGTCGCGGCCGCCTTCTTAGCCGCCGCTTTCCTGGTGATGGGCCGCGTCCATTGGATCGGAGGGCTGCCCCCTTTCTGCTTTTACTGGGGCCTATGGGCGCTGGCCGTCGTCCTCCTGCTGCGCGCCGTCGGCGATTTCCAGTCGGCCGGCCTTTTCAAGCGCGTCCGTGATACTGAATTCGCCCGCTGGGACACCTGCTTCTACTCGCCGCTCTGTCTCGTGCTGGCAAGCTGCGCCTTTGTCGTGGCAAGAGGTGCCCCATGAAAAAACATCGGCCGCTGAAGCTCAAGCCCGGGGAGATCTACGAATGCTGCTTCTATCACCCCGTCCTCTGCCTCGGCATCGACGGCGACGAGATCTGGGGCGTCTCCCTCATCGACGGCACTTATCCTCGCGCCTGCAGCCTCGGTCATTGCGGCGTGCGCAAGCTCACACTCGAAGAAGCGTGGCGGACGAAGCTGCGCGGGCCGGCGGAGCCGGCGGTGCGCAAACGCATCCCCAAGGCCAGGCGCTGGTGGAGCGCCGCAAGCGCCAAAGAGATCCTGCGCGTAAAACCAACCCGCATACCCAGATCCCGGCGCTGACTGCAAAAGACAATGATCGACCAAGGACTCCTGCGCATCATCCGAGACCAGTTCGCCCTTGATTGGGCCGGGATCCACGGCGCGTCGCACTGGGCCCGCGTCCGCGAGAACGGTCTCCGCATGGCCGAGACGACCGGCGCCAAGCCGAAGGTGGTCGAGCTCTTCGCGTTTCTTCATGACTCCAAACGCCTGAATGACGACTTCGATCCCGACCACGGGCCGCGCGCAGCCCTGTTCGCGCAGTCGCTGTCGGGCTCGGCGTTCGAGCTCGAGCCCGACGACCTCCAGCTCCTCATGACCGCATGCCGGAGCCATAGCGACGGGCTGACCACCGGCGATATCACCGTCCTTACCTGCTGGGACGCCGACCGACTTGACCTTGGGCGCGTCGGCATCAGGCCCCAGCCGGAGCGCCTTTGCACCGCGGCCGCTCGCGACCCGGGCCTGCTTGAATGGGCCTACCGTCGGAGCCTCGCGCGCAAGGCTCCGCTTGGATAAGGATATGACGCCCAACCCGTGGCTGGAACGGACCGCCCTCATAAGCTGGTGGCTGCTCTCAGGCACGATCAACCTGCGCTGGGCCCGATTCCATCGCATCCTGGAGTCCTTCGGGGCCGGCCTGCCCGCCGTCACGCAAGCGTGGCTGACCGCGCGCCCCCTCTTCATCTTGGCTTTTGCCCTCTCATCCCTCGGGCTCCTGCTCCACCTTGCCGAGGCGCACCCCGCCGGAGCGCTTTGGGCCGCCAAGGTCCGTCATCGCCGCATGCGCCCGGCGCTATGGCTCTGCCTCGCAGCCGCCATCGTCACGGCCGGCTGGACCCTCGCGGCCCTTTTTGCGCCCATGATGTCCTGCTCGCTGGCCGAGCACTGACCGTGCCGCACAAAAGGCTCCTAGCCCTCCGCGGCGCCAAGCCGTCGAGTCTTAAGCCTTCTTCTTAGGCTTGCCCGGCTTCTTGGCCGCGGCCTTCTTAGCGGGCTTCTTCTTCGCTTCGCCGCCCAGCAGCTTCTGCTCGCCGGCGTGGATCCGGTTCAAGACCGAGATGATCTTCTTGCGGATCGTCTCCAGGTCCCAGGCCGTCACCGTCGTCGGCTGCTTGACCGCGTTGTAGATGAACTCGATCTTGGCCGCGTCGATCGTGAAGGGTTTGCCGTCGCGCGTCACGCCCGGAGCCTCCGGCGTCGCCGCCAGCTCGCCCAGCACGGGATCGGTCCCCGCGTCTTCCACCTGCTCCGCCAGCTTCGGCACTTTGATGAACGATTTGCCGTCGCGCCGCGCGATCAGGTTGTAGGGCACCTGCTTGGCTTCCGCCGCGCTCAGCTCCAGCCACAGGAACTGGTCTTCAGCCTTCTGCTTCGGCGACTGCTTCGCCGTGCCCTTATGCAGCGTCAGCTTCCCCCCCGACAGGTACGGCGTCGGGAACTGCTGGCCCACCCACTTCTGGTTGGCGAAGTACGCGTAGGTGAGGACCTGGACGTCTTTATCTAATTTCTGCCGCGACTGCGCCGGGCCCGTCTTGAAGTCGTAGATCACCAGCGTCGCATGGCCCGGCCTCTTAGGATCAGGGCGCAACGCGATAAAGTCGAAGATCGTGTGCAGGATGTAGCGGTGCTTGAGCTCCTCCGAGCGCTTCTTGAAGTCCTTGATCATGAAAAAGTTCGGGATCTCGGTGCCCACCAGGATCTCGCCCCGGTCGTGCGCCGCCAGGACCATGTGGTACATGCTGACCCCGCGCCGGGTCGATTCCCTTAGCCAGCCTTCCATGTCCTCGCCCTGCGGCAGGCCCACCGGCTTGAACTCGCGCAGGCCGCTGTCCCAGCGCTGGCGCACGTGCGCCTCGTACTCGGCCACCGTCGGCCTTCGCCCGTTCTGCAGGTTCCAGACCAGCCAGTCGTTGGCCGAGTGGATCGCATGGCCCGAGAAGAAGTTGATGTTCTGCTCGAAGCCGTCTTGTTTCAAAAGGAATTCCGACATATAACGAGTCCGGTCGTAGGTGAAGGAAGCGATGCGAGACGCCGAGCCCGAAAGGTCTCCGGCCTGGTCCTCGCGATGCTCGCCCAGCATGATCCCCAGGGCGTTCTCGACGAGTTCAGCGCCCTTGAGCTGAGTCAAAGCCCCGAAATCCAGGTTCGGGTTGGCCGCCTTGAGCGCCGGGTCGGCGCTCAGCACCAGGATGTCCGACGGGTTCAAGTACAAGCCAAAACGCTCGCCCAAAGCCGCCGTCAAGCGGCCGAGAGAGCCCGCCAGGTCCGTCTTCTGCGCCGTGAACGACCGCTCCGCCAGCCGGCTCTTCACCGACAAACCCTGCGCCTTCAATTGCAGGGCGAAGGCCGCCTGCCACGTCTCCAGGGCCTTGGCGTCGGCGTTCTTAGGGAACGTCACCTCGAAGCGCACCTGCGGGTCCTTCGTCTTGGGCGCCGCGCGGCGGGTGAAGCCCGCGAACTCGTCGGCCACGTCCTTGATCGGCGGCTGAGCCTGCTCGCGCACCGAGCGCCCGGGGATGCCGGCGACCTCGGAGGCCTTCTGCGAAGCGTCGCGCAGCAGCTCCATCTCCGCGTCTGAGAACGCGTCGACCGAGATCGGCACCACGTTGCCGCCGCGCGGGAACTCCAGGATCACGGAGCCGTTGTCGGTCACCGCCATGAAGCGGATCGGCAGCAAGGTGCTGAGCTGATAGCCCGACAGCTGGCGGATCATCTTGTCGCGCAAGGAGCCGATCGCCGCGTAAGGCTTGCGGGAGAAGGCCACGAAGTAGACGCCCGTGCGCTGCAGCTTGGACATGTCGGACAAAAGCTGCTTGGGGATCGGACCGTCGAAAAGGTCCAGGTCCAGGAACACGGCGCGGGGCAGGAACAAAGACAGCGCCTTCAGCGGGCCCACGGGCGCCGCCTTCAGAGGGACGCGGGCCGTCGGGGCTTCCACCTCGGGGATCGAGTCCTTGCCGTTGACTTCCTTGTAGAGCTCGATGAAGGACTTGAACTTGACGATGCGCACCGTGTTCTTCAGGGTGATCGGCGGGTCGTTGGGGTTCCAGCTCTTCCTTTTTTCTTCCAAGGAATCCAGGAGCGCCTGGCGCAGCTGGCGGATGGGCGCCTGCAGCTGATGGGCCGGGATCGTGCCCTTGAAATCCTCGCGCGTCAGCTGGCCGATGGTCTTGGTCGCGGCATAGGTGATCTTGGTCGGGCGGCCGAAGACGTCTTCACCCTTAGACAAGATGTCGATCTCGGCTCCGCGCTTGAACTTGCCCCAATACTCCCTGCTGGCGTCGAAATGGCGCACGTTCTTGATGGCGCCGTAGATCGACTTGGCCGGATCGACGGCCATCAGCGCCCCTTTGATCGCGTTGGGGAAGCTCAGGTTCGGGCGCCGAGGCGTCTTGTCGTCGCCGCCGCCGTTGTCTCCGCTCGGCGGCTCCACCGGGGGCGGGGTCTTGGAGACCGGCGGCTCGAAGACGGGTTGAGCCGCCTCTTGCGTCCGGCCGGCGCCGTCGAAGGCTTGCGCCGCGGCGGAATGATCCCGGGCTTCGGCACGGGCCTCGCCGGGCTCGGCGGCCATCACGCGGCCCACGTTCTCCAAGGAAGGCAGGGCGGCCTGAGCGGAGACGGCCTCGGCTTGGACCTGGGGAGCGATGGAAAGGGAAGGCGAAACAGAGAGCGACGGAGCCGCCAGCGGGGCCAACGACGCCGCGCCGGCGACAGGGGCGATGCCGGAGACGGGGACGATGCCCGCCGCCGGAACGATCAAGGCGGGCGCCGCCTTGGCGGAGAAGACCGCCGCCGGCAGGGACTGGGCGGGCAGCGACAGGACGATCAGGGCAGCGAGGACTCGGCGCATGTTCATGGCTCCCCCTTACTTGGTCTTCTTAGCGGCCTTCTTGTCGGCCTTCTGCTTGGCCTTCTTGGCGGCGCCGGCGGTGACCTTGGAGTTCTTGGCTTCCTGCTCGTCCCAATGCGCCTGGAACTCTTTATCGGAAAGCATCTTCTCGATGAGCGCCGTCACGTCGGCGGCGCGGGCCTCGATCTCGGGCACGCTCTGGATGCGGGAGAGGTCGCGGGTGTTGTAATGGAAGACCACCTTCACGCGGGGGTCGGCCTCGTCGTTGACGTACCAGTGGCCGTCCGGCCGCTTGTCGGCGTAGCCCTGCAGCATGGCGCGGGCCAGCAGGTTCATCTCGATGGAGTCCTCGAACTCGTCCTCGAAGGGCTCCTTGCCCGAGCGATAGACATGGGCCACGAGCAGGTTGCCCTTGTCGTCGCGCTCCAGGTGGGCGCGGGCCGGCAGCAGGTGGACCATGTAGCGGCGGCCGGTGAAGGGCGAGGCGTATTCCAGGACTATCCCATTCTTGGAGTCGCGGGAGAGGTTGATCATCGTGCCGACGACCTTCTCGCTGACGCCGTTGGGGAAGTCTTTGAAATTACGCTTGTAGTAATTCCTCAGCCAGACCTTGCTGGTCTCGAGATAACCGCGCTGCAGGGACTTCCAGCGGCCGGTGTGGCGGACGGCTTCCATGTCGTCGGAGATGCGCACGCCCATGGCGCGCGGGTTGTACCACATGCGGTTGAGCAGGTTCTCGGCGGCTTCCGGCGAGGCCTCGGCGTACTGGCCCTTGCGCATGAAGTGATACAGCCGGCCCATGATGTCGTAGATCAGGATGCCGCGGTAGAAGCCGAGGTCGCGGTAGTATCGGCTGTGCGAAGCGGGCATGACGCGCCCGCCGCCGCCGCTCTGGCCGCCTTTGGTGGAGGCCCCGTACTTGGCGCGCGCCTCGACCCAGTCGGTGTAGGAGCGCAGCTTGGAGCGGATGACGGACACCTTGTCGAGCGCGCCCTGGCCCAAGACGGCGCCCAGCGCGGTCTCCAGGCTGGCGCCGTCGGTGACGCCGTGGATGTAATAGCCCTTGCCGGGCAGGGACTTGAGGAAGCTGGAGGCCTTGGTGGAGTCGGCCAGCACCAGGATCTCGTCGTTCTTCAGGGTCTGGCGCAGCTCGGGGTACTGGGCGTAGAGGCCGTTGAAAAGGCGCGTCGTGTTGAGCTTGAGCGCGGTGGCCTGGGTGATGAAGTACGGGGTGCCGTCGGCACGGACGCCGGCCTCGATCTTGTATTTCAAGCCCGCGCGCCGCAGCGAGTCGTTGTAGGCGCGGGTGAAGGCGGCCATGTCGGTCCCTTTAGGGAGCTCGGCGCCGTAGATCTGACGGTTCTCCTCGGAGGGCACGGAGAACTCGGCCAGCTTGCCCTTGAGCCCCAGGGCGGCCTTGACGGTCTCGTTGGTCTTCTGGAAGCGGGCGATGGTGTTGTCGGCAAACCCCCCCAAGTCCTCGATCAAGGGTTTGGGGTTCTCGGCGCGCGAGCTGCGCGCGGAGATCCGGGCGCCGTTGTAGCTGACGACGATGACGGGGTTGCCGGTGCGGACCTTCAGGCGGGAGACGAGCAGGGAGTCGGCCGAGTCTTCCCCCTTCTCGGGGCGGGCCGTGACGAAGACGACGTGGACGCCGCTTTGCACGAGGGTCTCGATGCGCGAGACCAGCTTGTCGGAGGCCGGACCGGAGAGGGTATCCAAGATCATGACCACGCGGGGATAGAGCTTGCCGAGCTTGCCGCCGTCGTCGTTGTTGCCGTTGTTGCCGCCGTTATCGTTGCCCGAGCCGCCGTTGCCGGCGCCGCCGTCGTCATTGCCGCCGCCGAGGTCGGAGGCCTCGGCCTGAGGGACGCTGCCGTCGAAAGTCGTATCGAAAGCCTGTTGGGGAGCGGCAGGGCCGTCCTTGGCGGCCGCTTCGATGGCGGCGCCCAGGCCCTGGGCGCTTTCCAGCGCGGAGGCGGGGATGGCCGCTTCCGGCAGGCCGGAGAGCGCGGGCGCGGCGGGTATTAGGGAAGGAGCCGTCAGAGAAAGCGGGGTCAAGCCGGGCAACTGCGGGGAAAGAGAAACCCCGCCGAGGGCGGGGTTCAGAAGAGGCGCTGCGGGAGTGCCGGCCGGAAGGCTCGTTCCCAGATTGGCGGCCCCAGCCGCGCGACTAAATGCGGCCTGGGTGGGCGCGGCCCCCAGCATGAGCAGACCGATCGCAAGGTGGGACCAGGTGGACTTCTTCATGGAAAGCTCCGGTTGAGTCTGACCGTCTTTGACCGCGGAGCCATTATAGCCTTGGCTCTTCGCGGCCCGTGTGGGTCCTAGGGCCCAAAGCGGCAACGTTATATGGCCTAGCGAGACCTGGGTCCTTGATGTTGGGTCGTGCATCGTATTATCCAGTGTCATTTATTAGCGCTTCAAGAAACAGGCTGCACGCTGCCCCTGGGCGGAGCCGGCAGGCGGTCGAGGGCCTTGAGCACTTCGAGCGTCAGCAGATAGGCGTTCTTGAAGTGCGGCAGCGAGAACGCGGCGAAGTTGTCGTTGGCGCTGTGGATGATGTCGAAGATGACTTCCGGCGAAACTCCGAAGACGGTCATGGCCGCGATGCCTCTGTGGAGGAAGGAGGACGAGTCGGCATCGCCGCCGTCCAAGCGGATCTCTTGGAGGCCGAGCTTCTTCTCGGAAGCCACGGACTTGATGAGGTCGAGGACCCAGCGCGTCGAATTGTTTTTCCAAGAGAAAGTCCCGTCGACCGCGAGCGTATCGAGATTCTGGTTGACGAAGATCCTCTTCTTCTGCGCTTCGGTCATCGACTGAAGGAAGGTCTCGGATCCGATAAGGCCTTCTTCCTCGCGAGCGAAAGCGATGAAGACATGGGTGGACTCGCTGTCGAACTCGCGCATGCCCTGGTAGTGGCCGACGACCATCATCGAGCCCGACCAATTGTCGATGGTGCCCTGGCCCTCGCTGACCTTGTCGTTATGGGAGCTGTCGACGATGACGCGGTCGGTCTTGCCTTTCTTCACGACGTAGATGTTGTTGTGGCCGCGGCCGGCGTCCTGGACGATGACAGTATCGTAGACGTCCAAAGGCGGGACCTGGCCCTTGGCCACGCGCACGACGTTGGCGCTGGCGCCGGCTTCCTGGAACATGCGGATGATGGCGGCCTCGCGCTGGGGGTTGGTCAAAGGGGATTCCTTCATGCGGGCGACCTGGGTCTCATCGGAAGGGATGGCCTCGGTGCCGGAGCCCTTAGGGGCGTAAGAGATGGCGACCGGGGCGGCCTCATCAGGCTTGAGCTGGGGGAAATAGAGGCTTTTGGCCAGCCCGGCCAAGCGCTCGATGAAGCTGTCGCTCTGGGGCGTAACGGCGGGCGGGACGCTGCTGTTGCCGCCGTTGCCGAAGGTCACGCCGTCGAAGGTGGCGGAGATCGAAGCCTGGGAGGCGGAGCCGCCCTGGTCTTGGGCCTGAGCCACGGAGGCGTCGAGCGCCTGGAGCCCCGAGAGGGCGGGCGCGAGCTGGGCGGAAGCCTCGGGCAGGGCGGCCAGCGCCTCGGGGGTCAGAGCGGAGGCGGTGGGTACTAAGGAAGGAGAGAGGGCCGGGGCGGGCGCGGCGATGAGCGAGACCGACAGCGTGGTCTTGAGGTTGGGCGAAAGCGAGACGCCGGGGGCGCCGGAGCCGATCGTGCCGGCGGTGCCGAGCCCTTGGACGTTGAGCGGCACCGTGCGCACGCCGCTGCCGACGGTGACGGAGGCCGCGGAGGCGAAGGAAGAGAGGGTGGTCCCGAGCAGGACGGCGATCAGGAGGCGGCCAGTGATAGGGTGTCTCATAGCGCAGAGTCTACCACTGCCCGCCGGAATCCCATAGCCCCAAAGGGCCTAAAGATGAGCAGGAAGAAGGCCTAGGGGTTTCTGGGCCTCGCCCTCATGGGTAAAACCAGAGGCCGGGAGCCACCCAGACTCCGTTTCGATGGTATCACGATCGTCCTGACTTGGTAGAGCTCACTCTATTCGAATCACTCCTGTCCGGTTAAAGTTGAAGGCACAGCTGGGGATCACTGCGTTTT
>CAZEAE010000077.1:0-9594 GCA_964510095.1 uncultured Elusimicrobia bacterium
CCGCGTCTACAAGAACTTCGATCCGCGCGCCAAGATCATCAAGAAGGCCTGCGACCAGGTCCTCAACAAGCTGGGCATCCACGACCCGCTGCTCGACATCGCCAAACAGCTCGAGGAGGCGGCGCTCAAGGACGAGTATTTCGTCTCCCGGAAGCTCTACCCGAACGTGGACTTCTACAGCGGCATCATCTACCGCGCCATCGGCATCCCGACGAACATGTTCACCGTGATGTTCGCCCTGGGGCGCCTGCCGGGCTGGATCGCCCAGTGGAAGGAGATGACGGAATCGACGCATTTCAAGATCGGGCGCCCCCGCCAGATCTACACCGGCCCCAAGGAAACGGCCTATACGCCGCTGGGGGAGCGCAAATAAACCGATCGTCGTACTAGAACTTCAAGTTCGGCCGGATCATGATGCGCGATTCCGGGCGCTGCCTCCGAGCTCCTTGCTCGCCGATGTACTTGTCCCGGCTCAGCCATTGGAACCCGAAGCCCAGGCTGAAGGTGCGCTTCTTCTGGGAGGCGGTCGTGAAAGGGAAGTTCTTCTCGATCATCACGAAGTGGCTGGTCGGCTTGAAGTCGGTCCGGCGGAAGTCCGCCCGATAATCGATCCCGGCGCTCAGCAGGCGCGACCACGGCGTCTTGACATAGTCGATACGGTCGCGGCGCAGGCCGAAATAGAAGGTGTCGGTGATATCCCTGTGGGAATGGGACTTAGCCCCTCCGCGGAAGCTCCAGCTCATCTTGCGCTGCTCGGTGACCAGGTCCCCCTTGACCTTGACCTCGGTCTCGACCCAGTTGTCGGGGATCAGCAAGCTCTCCATGATGTGATAGTTTCCGGTGTTGACCAGATAGCCCACATACCCTTTGCGCTTATGGCCCGTAGTCTGCTTCTTTCCCTGCGAGAAATCAAGGACATTCCCCAGGAACAGGGAAAAAGCGTAAGGCTCCTCGAACCCCGTCGCGATCGCCTCGACGATATTGAGCGACGGCGTGACCTTCGCCCGCCGGTAGGCGCCCCCGAAGCTGTTGCGAAAGGCCACCCCCGCCAAAGGCAAGGGGTTCACGGAGGCCTCTAGGATCACGAACTGCGGGACGAAGCCGAGCTTGGCCATATCCCAGTAGCCCCGCATCTCATGGCCGATCTCGGCGCTGGCCGCGCCGGTGGAGAAAGGCACCGTCATAGCCGCGGCGGTGTAGTATGGGTCGGGCTCGAACTCGAACTCCGGCTTGCCCAACGCCGAAGCGTCCGCCGCGGCGGCGGCCAGCAGGGATAGGACGATCAGGCCCCGGGGAAACGGCATGACCGCAAGGATAAGGTAAAAACCGCGAAGCGTCAATAGCAAAGGCGGGGCGTCTGGACAGCGCCCGGACCTTTTGGCATAATCCCGGCATCGATCCCTCCAACCTCCGCCTGGTCGCGGCGCTCTCTTTCCTCTCGGGCGCGGCGGGGCTCGTCTACGAGGTCCTCTGGGCCCGTCGCTTGAGCCTGGTCTTCGGCAGCACCGCCCTGGCGCAGACCCTGGTCCTGGCGGCCTTCCTCGGCGGCCTCGCGGCGGGCAGCGCTTGGCTGGGCCGGCGCGCCGACCGCGCGGTCTCGGCGCTGGGCTTTTACGCGGCGCTGGAGTGGGCCGTCGCCGTCCTGGGCTTGGCCGCGCCTTTCCTCTTGCTTTGGACCGGCGGCGGCTGGTCGCGCGCGCTCGCCGTCCTAGCGGTCTTCGCCCAGGCCTTCTTCATGGGCGGCACGATCCCCGCCCTGTGCCGCGCCCTCGGCGGAGACCGCCAAGCCTCCGTCGCGCGCGTCTATGCCGCCAACTCCGCCGGGGCGGTCGCCGGCTGCCTCGCCGCGGGGTTCTGCCTTATCCCGGCGCTGGGGCTCACGCGCGCGTTCTTCGCGGCGGCCGCGCTCAATGTCTTGGCCGCGCTCGGCGCCAGCGCCGCCAAGCCCCTCACGCCCATGACCGCCACCCAAGCGCGGCGGCCGCCGGCCGGCCCGCCGGAGCTTTCGGCGCCGGTGGTCTACGCCGCCGTCTTCTTCTCCGGCCTGGCGGCCCTGGTCTACGAGGTGGCCTGGACCCGCCTGCTGGCGCTTGTGCTGGGCTCCTCGGTCTACTCTTTCACGGAGATGCTGGCCGCCTTCATCGCCGGCGTGGCGGCCGGGAGCTGGCTCGTCGGCACGGGCCCTTTACGCCGGCTCCCGCCGGCGAGGCTGTTCGGCGGGGCCTTGTTCGTCGCCGGAGCGACGGTCCTGCTCACCCTCCCCTTCTGCGACCGGCTGCCCTATCTCTTCCTACAGATGCGCTCCCAGCTCGGCAACACCGCTGCCGATTTTTATGTCTTCGAGACCATGAAGGCCGCGCTCTGCCTGGCCCTGATGCTCCTCCCGACGGTATGCCTCGGCATGACGCTGCCCTTGGCCGCCCGCCTGGTCGACGACGAGGACGAACAGTCCGGCGGCTCCGTCGGCAAGGTCTTCACCGCCAACACGGCGGGCAACGTGCTGGGAGCCTTCTTGGGCTTGGCGCTGCTGCCGGCGCTGGGCCTTGAGAACCTCCTGCGCTCAGGGGCCAGCGTCCATCTGGCCCTGGGCGCCGCCGTCCTAGGGCTTTCCTCCCCCCTGCCCGCGAGGCGCAAGCTCGCCTTGGCGGCCGTCGCCGGCTGCGCGCTGCTGGCCTACCGGGCCTGGCTGCCGCGCTGGGATCCCCGCATGCTCTGCCTGGGCAGCTACCGGGCCAAAACGGCGCTGTCGGCGGAGACTTTCGCCGATCTGCGCCGACAGGTCGAGAGCATCCCCCTCCTTTTTCACCATGACGACCGGGAGGCCACGGTGTCGGTGCTGGCGTTCGACGGCGGCGAGCTTTCCTTGCGGGTCAACGGCAAATCCGACGCCTCCACCGGCACGGACATGCGCACGCAGATCCTCCTCGGCCAGCTGCCCCTCCTGCTCAAGCCCGAGGCCAAGGAAGCGCTGGTCATCGGCTGGGGCAGCGGCGTGACCGCCGGCGCCATGCTGCGTCATCCCCTCGAACGCCTCGACGCCGTGGAGCTCATCGGCTCCGTCGTGACGGCTTCGCGGCTGTTCGCTCAGGCCAGCGGAGCGGCGCGGGAGGACCCCCGGCTGGACCTCCGCGTCGAAGACGCCAAGACCTTCCTGGCCCGCAAGGGCCGGCGCTACGACGTGATCGTCAGCGAGCCGTCGAACCCGTGGATGGCCGGCGTCGGGGATCTTTTCGCCTCCGAGTTCTACGGCCGCGCCCGCTCCCGGCTCAAGCCCGACGGCCTCATGGTGCAGTGGTTCCACGCCTACGAGATGGACGACGCGCTCTTCGCCGTGATGCTGAGGACGTTCCAAGAGACGTTCCCCTACGTCACGATCTGGAACGTCGTCGATTCCGACGTCCTTTTAGTAGGTTCTCGGCAGCCGCTGGCGCCCGACTTCCCGGCCATGGAGCGGGCCTTCATGAAGCCCGCCGTCTGGAGGGACCTCGAACGCGCCGGCATCCTCTGCCTGACGACGCTGCTGGCGCTGCAGTCGGCCTCCGAAGACACCGCCAGGGCGCTGGCTGGACCAGGCCCGTTCAACAGCGAGCTCCGTCCGCTCCTGGAATACGGCGCGCCGAAGGCGTTCTTCCGCGGCGACCGCGTGAGCGCCCTCAAGGCCCATGACGACCGCCAGACCCCGGGAAGACAGGACTACCTGCTGCTGGCCAGGTTCCTCAGGGCCCGCGGCCGGGCGCTGGAGCGCCGCGAGTTCATGGATTACTTCAGCTTCCCCCATACCCCGCATGAGGAGCCGGTGCTCAAAGACCTCGCGGCGCAATGGCTCAAGCGCTTCCCGCGCGACCCGCGGGCCCGCGCCCTGGCTAACGCGGCTCGATGAAGACGCCGCCATGGCTTTCCCAGGCGCCGTGGAACTGCTTGGCCGTGATGAAGCGCCCGCCGACGTCGGTGCCCGTGTCGTTGATGTAGTAGCCCAGCAGTTCGCCGTCGACGCGGCCGACCTCCGCTCCCGTGATGACGACGACGTGCCCGCCATGGGCGAACTTGGGATTGTTCCAGAGCTTGCCGGTGTTGGCCGAGACGATCACCATGCGGCCCTTGGAGACCGCGGCGAAGAGCTCCTCCTTCGTCGCGGCGAAATGCCTGGTCGCGGGCATGTCGAGCAAAGCGCCCATATGGGCCCCCGGCGTGCCGCCCTTGAAGCGCCGGTTCGGGTCGGCGGAATTGCCCGAGAACAGGTCCAGCTCGGCGGCCCGGGCATAAAGCTCGTCCTCGGCCTGCTTGCGGCTCTTGGCGTCATGCGCGACGGCGCCCGCCTCCTCCAGGACCATCACCTGGGCGGCGATGCCGCAGGTCTCTCCGGTCTGGTGGAAGACCAGGGCCGCGCGCCCGCCGGGATCGCCGATGGTGCGGGTCAGCTTGTAGTTCTTGAGCGAAGCGATGCGTTTGCTCTCCTTGGACTCGGAGTCGGCCTTGCCTCCCGATTGGAACGTGAACGTCTTGAGCACGGCCGGGGGTTCAGGGAGACGGCGCATGGCCAGCAGGCTGGAAGGCTTGGGCGCCACCGCCGGCAACGGGGCAGGGGCGGGAGCCGGAGCCTTGGGACTCTTTCCGTCGTCCACCGCTCCGCCGCCGGCCTCCGCCCCGGCCGGCTGGGCCGGCACCTTGCTAAAAGGGTCCTTGAGCATGTCTTTGACCTGGCCGGCCGGGCCATCCTTCAGCATCCCGCCATGCTGAGAGGCGGCCGCGGCGGCCAGCGCCCCCCCCAGCTTGGCATCGGTCTCTTGGATGCGGCGCGACAAGCGGCCGATGCGCTCATGGAGGGGATTGAGCGAGGTCTCGATGATCTGGCCGGCATCGCTTCGCTTCCACCGGACGACGCCCTTGGCGTCCTTCTCATCGTACACCGGGGCGCCCATCCTCCCCACGTTGAGCGAATTGTCTTGAAGATGGTCCCAGATCTTGGTGCCGCCGCGGTTCACGGCGTCCAAGCGCGCTAAGAAGGCGTCGCGGACGGCCGGGGCCGCCGGTCGAGGCGCGGCGTCGACCTCCGCGGCCAGCTTCTCCAGGTCTTTCTCCTGGCGGGCCAGCAGCTTCGACAAGTCCTTGAGCGCCACCGGCACGACCGTCAAGCTCAGCGTGTAGATGCCGCTGTGCAGCCCGTTGACCACCGGAAGGAACAGCTTATCGGCCTGAGCATCGGTCATCTTCTCCTTGAAGATGACCGCGTCGATGAGACGCTCGTCCTTCTGTTTACGAGCGTTGAGGGCGCTGATCCGCGCGGCGGAAAGCTTCTTGGGCGCCGGCATGAGGTCGGCCAGTTCGCAAACGAAAGCCTCCAGCTCCTCGCAGAGCGCCTGGTCGTGCGCGCAGATGGGCACGATTTTTTAGAGACCCGCGATTTGGGCCTCTTTTTTCACCATTTTGGTGAAAGCACTATCGTCGCTCGTCAGTCCTTAGTCGTTCTACCAGCGCGTGCCCAAGCTGAAGCGATGCGCGCGCCCCAGTTCGCCGGAAGGAAGCACGGCGTAGTCTAGGCTCCACCTCTCGTTGCGCAACCCCAAGCCCATCGTCAGCCCGCGCACCGCGTCGAAGCCCGTACCGCCGGTAATCGCCGTTTGGGTCGTGTAGCCCGCGCGCAGGCAAAGGTTTTTGACCGCTTGGTATTCGCCGCCGAGGGAGGCCTGCGTCCCCGCGCCGCGCGGGCCGTTGACCAGTTCTGCCGCCGCCGCATGCCCGCCCGCGAACTTATAGGCCGCGCTCACGGCAAATCTCAGCGGCAAGTCGTTGCGCTGGTCCTGGAACTTGAGGCCGGGGCCGAGGTTGCGCAGCGCCGCGCCGACGCTCACTCGGTCGAAGGCGCGCTTGGCCCCGATATCCACGGCCACGCCCTGCGCCTCGGAGGAGGCGATGCGGCTGCGCAGATACTTTACGGTCGCGCCCAGGTCGGCAAGCTCAAGCTTGCGGGCGTAGCCCAGGCTCACCGCGGCGTCGGAGGCGTCGTAGCCCGCGGTCGGCCGTCCCTGGCTGTCGCGGCCCTCGATCTTGCCCTGACTCAAATAGGTCAGGCCTGCCGCGAAGGTCCCTTGGCTTGTCGGCTGGGCGTAGGCCAAAAAGTCGAGGCGCGTGCTCGCGTACATCTCGGCGTGGCTGGCTGAAAACTCGCGCTTCTCCAGCTTGGCGAGGCCGGCCGGGTTCCAGTAGAGCGCGCTCACGTCATCGGCCAGCGCCGTGTAGGCCCCTGCCATGCCCAGGCCGCGCGCGCCCACGCCGATATTGAGGAACGACGCCGTCTCGGCCCCCCAGGAGGTCTGGGAAGCCAGCACAAGCAACGCGGCGAGTTTGAGCGTTCTCATTTGATGATGCCGATTTTCCCTGTCTTGCGGATGTCGGGCTCCCCGGCTTTGCCGGCCGTGATCACGAAGGTGTAGACGCCCGAGCCGACGCCCGACACGTCCCAAATATGGTCGTAGGTGTTCTGCACGCCCTTGCCATTGCCATCGTCTAGGACGCTAAAGCGGAAGTCCGACGACGAGTGGACCTTGGCGCCGGACACGTCATAGACACGAACCTCCACCGAGTCGGCGCGGCCCGGCTGGATGCGGAAGGTGGCGGCCGCGCCGCCGCGAGCGGGATTGGGGAAAGCGTAAACATCGCGCAGGCCGAAGTCGTCGATGGCGGCTGCGACCGTGATGGCGCCGCCGCGGCCCTGGACTTGGTAGAGCGAGAAGTGGCTGGTCTGGGCGCTGACGGTCTTGTTCTGCTTGTCCACCGTGGAGGACAGGGCCTGCCAGTCCTTGAGCGCCGGGTTCCAATAGTAGAGCTTGAGCTCGCTCTCCTTGACGCCCTGGGTGACGAGGAGGTTGGCGTCATAGGGCACGGTCAAAATCACGGGCGCGTTGAACACCGTACCTTCGGGGCCGTAGCGGACCTCGCCAGAGACCGCCGCGATCTTTTGCTCCAAGCGCTTGGCGCTCTTCTGCTCCTGGTCCAGGTTCTCGTCGCCCTGGTCGATCGTGATCTCAAGGTCGGCAGTCAGCGCGCCTCCAGGCACAAAGACGCCCGCGTCGTCGTCGCGCTCGACCCTGGCCCCGTCCAGGTGGTCTACGACGCGACGGGCCGGCTCGACCGACGAGGAGGAGGGGCCGGCCCCGCTGACCGCAGGCATGGCCGCCACGGCGTAGCCGCCCGCGACGGGCAGGGCGTATCGCACGATGCGGTCGCGGCCGGTGTCTGTCAACCAGAGCGAGCCGTCCGGGGCCACCGCCGTGTCGACCGGCTGGGTCAGGTAGCGCTTGGCCTGCTTATCAGCGCGGGACAGCCCGGCCTTGCTCCCGAAGGCGAGCAGGCCGCGGCCCTGCGGGTCGAACTTCTGCGCGCGGTCGCGGTTGGGCTCGACGACATACAAGGCGCCCAGGCGGTCGCAGGCCAGGCCGCGCATGCGCGAGATCTCCCCCACGATTGAATCCGCGTCGCCGATGGACTTGATCAAGCTGCCTGAACGGCTGAACAGCAATACGCGCGCCTGCTCCTTGTCCGAGACCCACAAGCCCTCAAAAGTCAGCGCGATACCGCGCACCTCGGACGTCGAGAGCAGCACGCCCTGGCCGAACTGGCGCAGGAAGGTCCCTGAAGCGTCAAAGACCTGGATGCGGCGATTGCCCGAGTCGCCGACATAGATATCGCCGTTTAAGTCCACGGCCACGTCCCAGGGCTGGCGCAGCTCGCCGGGACCAGACCCCGGCGTGGGCTTGCCGTGAGCGTCGAGCTTGGCCAGTTCAAGCAATACCCGCGAGCCGTCGGGCGAGAGCTTGACCACCCGGTGGTTGCCTTTGTCGGCGACGTAGAGCCGGTCGGCGGCGTCTAAGGCCAGGCCCTGGGGGTTCTTGAAATCCCGGCCGCCTTCCTCGACTACGGCCACGACGCCGCCCGAGGAAGTCAGCAGGATCAGCTCGTCTTTGTCCGCGCTCGCCACCCAGATGAGGCCGTCCGAGCGCACCGCGAGACCGGTCGGGTTCTTGATTTTGTTGACGATGACGTCGGCGTCCTTGCGGCCGATGGCGAAGGTGAAGACGGGGTTGCCCGCGAAGACCGCGGCTGAAGCTGAAGCCGCGTTGCCGAAGGCGTCGGTCGCGCGCAGGCGCAGGGTCTGGTAGCCGTTGAGCGAGGCCGTGTTCCAGTTGCCGAGGAGGCCCGAGAGGTTTCCCGCGCCGGAGGCGACCATCGTAAACCCGCCGGTCTCGGCTGCGCCCGGCGCGGCTTCCAAGGTCCAGGTCAAAGGACTCTCATCGCTGACGCTGCCCACGACGCTCACGACGCCGCCCACCGCCTGCTCGACGCCAAGGCCCGAGGTTCCCGGGAAGTCCAGACGCACAAGCGGCGCCACGGCGTCGACAGGCAGAACCCGGACCGTAACAGACCTGGCAGCTTCCACGTTGCCGGCCCGGTCCAGGCTGCGATAGGCCAAGGCGTGGGTCCCGACCGCCAGGCTGAAGGTCGAGGCGAACACCGTCTCAAGGGTCGCGCCGTCCATGGCGTAGCGGGTCTCAAAAAGGCCCGTCCCGGCGTCCGTGGCGGAAAATCCCAGGGAGTCCGTGGTGATGACGACGAGGCTAGACGTCTCTGCCGGCAGGCCGTTGACGAGGAGGCCGGTCACGGGCGCCATTGAATCCACCAGGAAAGTCGCCGTCGCGGTCGAACGGTTGCCCGCCAGGTCTGCGACCTGGGCCGCCGCCGTGTGCGTGCCCTGGGAGAGGTCCGCCGCCGGGACGAAGGCGGCCGAGGACGCCGTCACCGCCGCTTGGGTGGTCACATCCACGCCGTCCAAGGTCAGGCGGACCGAGGCAAGGTCCACGCCGCTCACCGCGTCGGCGTAGCTCGCAAGGATGGCCGGGCGCGTCGTCGTCACCGTGCTGCCGTCTGGAGGCGTCAAGGACAGGGCCGCAGGCGTCTGGTCCGCAGGCCTGACCGTAAGCGCGAACAAGCGCGGGGGTTCCGAGTTGCCAAGGTTGTCTACGCTGTGGACGCTCAGCGCATGCGTACCGACGCTTAAGGTGAACGTAGACGCAACGACGCTCGAACCCGTCGCGCCGTCCACCTCGTAGAAAGTCACCGCCGCGCCCGCGCCGGCGTCCTCGGCAGAGAAAGACAGCGCTTCATCTGAAGCCAAGAATACGTCGGTCGCCCCGGCGGCAAGACCGCCGACGAGCAGGCGCGTGAAAGGGGCGGTGTTATCCACGAACAGCGCGCGCGTCTGCGCGGCCTCGACGTTGCGCGCGAAATCGACGCTGAAGAAGCCGACGCCGTGGGCCCCCTCGGTCGAGATGGTGAAGTCGCCGGTAAAAAGCGCGGGCGCGCCGCCGTCCAAGGCGTACTCGGTGCGCTGGGCGCCCGTGCCGGCGCCGTCGCCTAAGGTCGTCAGGTCGTCGACCGCTGTGAAACCGATGAGCGTTGAAGAGGTGATGTAGATCGGGTCCGTCCCCGCCTGCGGCCGGCCGACGCTCAAGCTCGTGCGCGGGGCCAGCGCGTCGGGCACGGCCAGGACCTGAAAGAGTGCGCCCTGCGCAGAGGCCTGATTGCCGGCCCAGTCCGTCG
>CAZEAE010000078.1:0-9266 GCA_964510095.1 uncultured Elusimicrobia bacterium
TCCGCCGCAAGATCAAGTCGGTCAAATCGACCGAGCAGATCACCAAGGCCATGAAGATGGTGGCCGCCGCCCGCATGAGGCGCTCACAGCAGGCCATCCTGGCCGCGCGCCCCTTCGCCGTCAAGATGGAGGCCTTGGTCCAGGGCTTGGCATGCCTTGAGCGCGCCAGCGACCTGGCCGCCGGCCGGCCGGTGCAGATCCATGAGTTTTTCGACATACGGCCCGCCGGCCCGGTGGCTTTGATCCTCGTCACGGCCGACAAGGGCCTTTGCGGGGCCTTCAACTCATCCTTGATCCGCGCCGCGATGGACTGGCTGCGCGCCCACCAGGGCCGCAAGACCTACGTGGCCGTAGTCGGCCGCAAGGGGCGCGATTTCGCCCTCCGCATCCGAGGCTTCGATTTCGAGCTGTTGACCGAGCTGACCGGGATCTTTCCCAAGGTCGGCTACGTCCACGCCGAGCTTTTGGGCAAGGCGGTGATGGACGCCTATGCGGCCAAGGGCCTCGCCAGCGTCAGCGTGCTCTACAACGAGTTCAAGTCGGTGGCCATGCAGAAGCTGGTCAACGTCCCGCTCCTGCCGATCCCCGAGGCCGCGACGGCTGCGCAAGGCCCTATGCCCGAATACGGCTTCGAGCCGGACCGCCAGGCGCTCTTGGGCGCGCTCTTGCCGCGCTACGTCAAAGCCCAGCTTTTCCGCGTCCTGCTCGAGTCGCAGGCGGCCGAGCTCGCCGCGCGCATGAACGCCATGGACTCGGCGTCCAAGAACGCCAAGGAGCTGCGCCAGGCGCTCAACTTGAGCGCCAACCGCCAGCGCCAAGCCATCATCACCAGGGAGATCGCCGAGCTCGTCGGCGGAGCCGAGGCGCTCGCCTCATGATTTCGACCGTCAGACGCAATGGAGACAGCATGAAGAAGGCCGCCGTCGCAAAGGACGAGAAGCGCCGCCACCCGCGCTTCCCGATAGGCATCACGATGGACATCTTCGCCAAGGGGGCCGCCGTCGGCAAGTGCCGCGGCACGATCGCCGACCTCTCGGTCGGGGGCATGGCGTTCAAGTCGAACGCGGTCTTGGAGGAGGGGATGTGCCTGTACCTCAAGATGAACATCCCGCTCGAGATCCGCGGCGAGGTGCGCCACATGAAGGGCTCGTCTAGCGGCGGGCTCCACCGCTACGGCGTGCGCTTCCACAAGATCGGATATACCCTGCCCGATGTCTCGAAGCCCGAGAAATTCATCGCGGCCAAATTCCAGAAATAACGCAGGAGAAAGATCAATGAACATCGGCAAGGTCGTCCAAGTCATCGGGCCAGTGCTCGACGTGGAGTTCCCCGCCGGGAAGCTTCCCGCCATCTATAACGCCATCAAGATCAAGATGCCCCACGGCGGCAACGGCAGCAAGGAAGGCGCCATGGTCCTGACCTCCGAGGTGGCCTCCCATCTCGGCGACAACATGATCCGCGCCATCGCCATGGGCCCCACCGACGGGCTCACCCGCGGCATGGCGGTGGAGGACACCGGCGCTCCGATCACCGTGCCCGTGGGCAAGGCCTGCCTCGGCCGCCTGGTCAACGTCCTGGGCGAGCCCAAGGACGAGCGCGGCGAGATCACCGCCACCACGCACCTGCCGATCCACCGTGAGCCGCCGGCGATGGTCGACCAGGTCACCACCCCCGAGATCTTCGAGACCGGCATCAAGGTCATCGACCTGCTCGAGCCCTACATGAAGGGCGGCAAGGTCGGCCTCTTCGGCGGCGCCGGCGTCGGCAAGACCGTCATCATCATGGAGCTGATCAACAACGTCGCCAAGGAGCACGGCGGCGTCTCGGTGTTCGGAGGCGTCGGCGAGCGCTCGCGCGAGGGCAACGACCTGCACCGCGAGATGGAGGAGGCCAAGCTTTCCGACGGCGCCTCGGTGCTCTCCAAGACCGTGCTGGTCTACGGCCAGATGAACGAGCCGCCGGGGGCGCGTGCGCGTGTGGGTCTTACGGCCCTGACCCAGGCCGAGTATTTCCGCGACAAGGAAGGCCAAGACGTGCTGCTCTTCGTCGACAACGTGTTCCGCTACGTGCTGGCCGGCGCCGAGGTTTCCGCCCTCTTGGGCCGCATGCCCTCCGCGGTGGGCTACCAGCCGACGCTCACCACCGAGGTCGGCGTGCTGCAGGAGCGCATCACCTCGACCAAGAACGGGTCCATCACTTCGATCCAGGCCGTCTACGTGCCGGCCGACGACCTGACCGACCCGGGCGTGGCCACGACCTTCACCCACTTGGACGCGACGACCGTCTTGTCGCGCCAGATCGCCGAGCTCGGGATCTATCCGGCCGTCGATCCGCTGGAGTCGACCTCGCGCATCTTGGACCCCAAGATCGTCGGCGTCGAGCATTACTCGGTGGCCCGCTCGGTGCAGAAGGTGCTGCAGCGCTACCGCGACCTGCAGGACATCATCGCCATCCTGGGCATCGACGAGCTCTCCGACGAGGACAAGCTGATCGTGTCGCGCGCGCGCAAGGTGCAGAAGTTCTTGTCGCAGCCCTTCTTCGTGGCCCAGCAGTTCACCGGCATGTCGGGCAAATACGTCAAGCTCAAGGAGACGATCGCCAGCTTCAAGGACCTGGTCGCCGGCAAGTACGACCACATGCCCGAGCAGGCGTTCTACATGGTCGGAGGCATCGAAGAGGCCATCGCCAAGGCCGAATCGATGAAGTGAGATGGCTGAGCATACCCTGACGCTGGAGCTGGTGACGCCGGAGAAGGTGGCTTGGTCGTCTTCGGCCGAGTTCGTCGTCCTGCCGGCCTTGGAAGGCGAGATGGGCGTCTTGCCCGACCATGCGCCCTTCTTGGTCCAGCTGAAGGCGGGCGAGGTGCGCGTCACCGAGGCGGGCGCCGTGAGGCGCTTCGCCGTCTCGGGCGGCTTCGCCGAGATCAACGACAACAAGGTCTCGCTCTTCGCCGAGACCGCCGAGCTCGCCGACTCCATCGACGCCGAGCGCGCCCGCCAGGCGCTGGAAAAAGCCAAGGCGGAGACGCTCAAGCGCGACCTGGACCCGATGCAGCTGGCCGCGGCCGAAGCCGCGATCAGAAGGGCGCAGGTCCGCCTGCGCGTGGCCGAGCTTGGACGGCGGCCGACGCACAGCAAAGACCACTAGACCTCGTGAGGAGCGCCCCATGGCCCATTCCCCCGCTTTCCTTAAGATAGTCGACGAGTCGAGGAAGCGCGTCAAGGAGACCGATGTCGCGGCTATCCAGGCGCGCTTGGCCAAAGGCGACCAGTTCCACCTCGTCGACACCCGCGAAGACAACGAATGGGCCGCCGGCCGCATCAAGGGCGCCATCCACCTCGGCAAGGGCGTCATCGAGCGCGACATAGAGGCCGCCATCCCCGACAAGGCCGCCGAGATCGTGCTTTATTGCGGCGGGGGCTTCCGCTCCGCGTTGGCCGCCGACAACCTGCAGAAGATGGGCTACACGAACGTCTTCTCCATGGACGGCGGCTATCGCGCCTGGTCGGATGCCAAGGGTCCCGTCGAAAGATGAGGCAGGTCCTGCTGGCCGCGCTGCTGCTGCCGACCGGGACGGCTTTTTGCGGCGAGCCTCCTCGCGAGGATAAGATGATGGGCAGCGGCGAACGCGCCTTGATCACGCCGTCGCCGGTCCAGTGGCTGCGGACCTATTCGCTGGCTCCCTATAAAGAACACTGGGCGCTCGACGCCGAGGTCAAGGACCTTTCGAAAGACCTGCCCAAGCTTCTGAAGGCTTTCGCCAAGGCCGGAGCGGTCCTGACCCAGCCGCTCGAGCAGTTCCCCGCCAGCAAGACGGAAGGCTCCCAGCAGCTTTCTTTCCACACCTCCGCCCTGGGCGGGCAGGCGGCCCTCAAGGCGCTGCAAAAGATCGCCAAAGCCGCGCCGCCGCGGGTGCGCTATACCGCCGAACCGGTGCCGCTGGCCGAGGTCAAGGATAAGATCTCCAAGCTCATGGTCGAGCGCAAGGAACACGGCGCCGCTCTGGCCAAAACGCCGGCGACCTCGGCCTTGGCCGAGGAGATGCTCGAGCATCTCCTGACCGTCGAGTCCGTCCGCGAGAGGACGGACAACGAGGTCCTCATCAACGTGACGGTGCGGCAGACGCGGTGAGCCGGCTGACCTGGGCGGCCCTGCTCGTGGCCGCCGGCTGCGCCAGCGGCCCGCTGGCGGCGCCGCCCAGCCCCGACGACCGCCGCATCGAAAAGAGCCTTCCGGCCCCCAAGGACATCCGCGCGGTCGACCGCTTCTTCCGTCAGCAGCTGGTCACCCACCGCAAGGTCGACGGCCTGAAGATCCAGATCTTCGACGGGGGCTCGGTGACGGTGCCCGGCGCGGCGGTCTCCTCGCTCAAGAGCTGGCTGTCGCGCGTCAAGCTCGATGTGCCGGTCTTCTTGATCCGCCACCCCAAGCGGGGGCTCGTCCTCTTCGATACCGGGATGCATCCCGATATGGAGACGATGCCGGCCCGCAAGATGGGCCGGCTCAACTATTTCCTGGTGCCCTTCCAGATCAAGCCCGGCCAGAACATCGTCTCCCAGCTCAAAGCGCTCGGCGTCGAGGCCGAGGAGATCAAGTGGGTGGTGGTCTCCCATATGCACATGGACCATGCCGGCATGATCGATGCTTTCCCCAAGGCCACCGTGCTCGTCGACCGCCGCGAATGGGAGGCGCAGAAGGCCAAGGCGCTGGCCAAGCCCAACGCTCCGGACATCATCGACACCGGCGCGCTGGAGCCTAAGCTCCGGCTGCGCTTGGTGGACCTGTCTTCGGCCCCGGCGTACGGGGCCTTCGATCACGGAGAGGACCTCTTTGGCGACGGCACGGTCTTCCTGATCGACCTGGCGGGCCATACGGCCGGCAACATGGGCGCCTGGGTCAACCTGGACGACGCTCCCGTGCTTTTGGCCGGCGACGCCTCCTGGATCCTGGACAACCATCAAGACCTGGCGCTGCCGCTCAAGGGGCACATCTACGACGTCAACCAATACTGGCGGCGTTTGTTCATGATGAGGGAGGCGCAGAAGGCCGTGCCTTCGTTGATCATCTTCCCCGGCCACGACCTCGGGCCGCTGAAGCTCCAGCCCAACAAGGACGTCGAACTCGTCGCCTTTCCCCGATAAAAAAGGGGTCAGGCCTTGCGTTATTACCGTTGTTTGCCACCGCTTGACGATTCTTGAGCGCGGCGTTATACTGGGTGCATGAACCGGTTCCTTTTCGCGGCGCTCCTGACGGCGGGATTAGGCGCCTTTACGCGGCTGAATGCCAACCCGCTGGTCAAGGCGGCCGGCTACGGCAAACCGGAGGAGGTTAAATCCCTTCTCGACCGGGGCGCCGACGTCAACGGGAAGGACCAATACGGGGCCACCGCGCTGATGCGCGCCGCCTCCGGCGGGCGGGGGGACGTGGCCAAGCTCCTCTTGGACCGCGGAGCGCGTGTCGAGGAGAAGGACGCTTACGGCAAGACGGCGCTTCAGGCCGCGGCCTCAAGCGGCTCTCCCGAGATGATACGGCTTCTCTTGGGGCGGGGCGCCGACATCTTGGCCGTCGACAGCTTCGGCGCCAGCGCCCTGCACACGGCTGCGGGCATGAATAAGATCAATTCGATCGAGGCGCTGCTGGACAAGAAGTGCGACGTCGATCTCGCTGACCGTGACGGCCGGACTCCCCTGGCCGCGGCCGCGGCGCGCGGCCGCGTCGAGGCCGTCAAGTTGCTATTGAGCCGCGGCGCCAAGATCGACGCCAAGGATTCCCGCGGCCGCACGGCGCTCATCGCCGCGGCCTCAGGCGGCCACCTCGAAGCGGCGGGCGCGCTTTTGGACGGCGGGGCGGATCTGGCGGCCGCGGATGATTCAGGCGCCGGCGCTCTGCATGCCGCCGCCAAATACGAAAAAGCCGCCGTCGTCAGGCTGCTCATCGAAAAAGGCGCTTCGGCGAAGGCCAAGAACAAATACGGTGAAACCGCCTTGTTCCTTGCCGCCGCGGCCGGCTACACGGAGATCGTGGAGCTTCTGCTAAAGCACGGAGCTGAACTCGACGGGCCCAACAACGACGGCCTGACGCCCTTGATGGCCGCGGCCCGCCGGGGCCGCAGCGCGGCGACCAAGGCGTTGGCGACTCGCGGCGCGAACATCGACGCGGTCAGCCGCTTGGGGCAAACGGCGGCGGCGCTGGCCGAGAAGGAGGGGCATGCGGAACTGGCCACGTGGCTCAAGGGCGCGCGGCCCGGCCTCGCGGCCTCGGCGGCTCCGCGTCCGGCTCAACGCCCGCGGGTCAGCGAGCAGACCGTGTATTCCTCAGATGTGGACAAGCCGGGTTATAAGGCGCCGCCGAACCCCGACAATTACGCGGTCCTTGTCGGCATCGAGGATTATGCCGATCTGCCGCCGGCGCAGTTCGCCGAACGCGACGCCGCGGCCGTCCGCGAGCATCTTGTCGCCCTGGGCTACCCTTTGCGTAATATCGTCCTGGTCGCCGGCGCGCGCGCCAGCCGCGCGGGGCTGGTCAAGAACGTGGAGAACTGGCTTCCGAAGAACGTCAATGAGCGCTCCACGGTGTTCTTCTACTATTCGGGACACGGTGCTCCCGACCCGGCCAGCGGCGACGCTTACCTCGTCCCGGCCGACGGCGACCCGCAGTATCTGGAGGAGACGGCCTATCCGATCAAGAGGCTGTACGAAAAGCTCTCGGCGCTGAAAGCCAAGCGCATCATCGTGGTTTTGGATTCCTGCTTTTCCGGCGCCGGCGGCCGCTCTGTGCTGGCCAAGGGGACCAGGCCCTTGGTCAACAAGATTGAGTTCGGCGCGGCGGCGACGGGGCGGGTCGTTTCCATGACGGCCTCGAAAGCCGATCAGATCTCGGGTTCTCTCGAGGAGCAGGGGCACGGCCTGTTCACTTATTATCTTCTGCGCGGGCTCAACGGTGATGCCAAGGCAAAAGGCGGCGAGGTCACCGTGCGCTCCTTGTACGAGTATCTGTCTCCCAACGTGCAGGACGCCGCCCACCGCGCCAACCGCGAGCAGAAGCCGCAATTGATCCTGGGCGCCTCCGCGGGCGACGGCGGGATCCGTCTAAGGTAGAAAATGGCCACCGGCTTCGACAGCGCCGATGTATCCAAGATGCGCCATGGCCTGAGCCTGGCGCGCGACTTGCTGGAAGCCCAGCTTCACGCCATCGGCAAGCCCGCGGCGGATCAGCCGTATGCCGCCTGGCTCCTGCGCGCCGAGGAACTCGATGGCCGCATGCCGGAGGACTCCGCCGTCGAAGCCGGCCTCGAGGTGCTCAAAGGGGTCTTCTTGGAGCTCGACCGCGCCGCGCGCGGCGTGACGCGTCTGCTCGATGACGCGCAGCTGAAGAGCGGCGAGGCGGCCAAGCGCGCCCCCGACGTCGAGCGGATCTTGGACGACCTGCGGCCGCGCTTGGGTGACAAGGGCTTGGAGAAGCTCCATGCCATCATGGCGCAGCCCGATCCCAGGGCCGAGGAGGACCGCCTGAGCCCCGCTTTGGTCTTGGCCACCGAGCTGCTCGTGGACGCCGCGGCGCGCCAAGTCGCGGCCCTGCACATCATCCCTGCGGCTCAGACGGCGCTCGTCTCGCACCGGGTTGCGGGCAAGCTGCGGCCGTTCATGGAGCTGCCCCTGTCGGCGATGAACAGCATCACCGCCAAACTCAAGATCGTGGGCTGGCTGGACATCTCCAACAAGAAGGTCCCGCAAGACGGCACGATCCGGCCGGAGCGCGAAGGCTGCGCGGGCTTGCCGCTGGCCAGGGTTCGGACGCTGCCGACGGTTTGGGGCGAGTGCATCTGCGTCCAATTCGCCACCCCCGAGCCTTCTTGGCGGCCCTTGAGTGCCCTGGGCTTCGGCGCTGACGACCTTCAGCGTTATGAGACTTTGCTGCGCTCGGGCGGCTTGATCCTGCATGCGGGCCTCGGCGGCTCCGGCAGGCGGACGGCGGTGCTCAGCGCCCTGAAGGCCGTCGCGGATAAGGGCGGCAAAGCCTACGGCGCGCTGGCTTTCACGGCGGCCTACGACGTGCCTGGGGTGTCCTTGACCATCGCCAGCGGGGGCGAGGACATGCTGAGCTATGGGGCGCTGCTGAGGTCTTTCGGGCTGCGCGACCCCGACGCCGTCGGCTTCGATTCGCTCGAGCGGCAAGACACGTTCGAACAGGCCTTGAAGCAGGCGGCGAAGGGGACCTTGGTGCTGGCCTCGCTTCACGTGCCTGACGCCGTCTCGGCTTTGCGCCGGATCTTCGACATGGGCGTCTCCGCTGATCTGGTGAGGGTCGCGCTCAAAGGCGTCTGCGCACATCGACTGGTGCGAAGGCTTTGTCCGGACTGCAAGCAGCCTTATGACCCTACTAAGGAAGAAGCCGCGGCGCTGGGGGCTCCCAAGGAGGTCAAGCTCCATCGCGCGGCGGGCTGCGGGAAGTGCCGGCATACCGGCTACCGCGGCGTGGTCCCGGTCCTCGAGGTCTTGAGCGTCGACGCCGCCCTGCGCAGTTGCCTGGAGCGCGAGACGACGGACGAGGAGTGGCGCAAGCTTGCCGTGGCCGCCGGCATGACGCCATGGCGGGAGACTCTTAAGGGGCGCGTGCTGAACGGCTCGACCTCATTGGCCGAGGCGTTGTCTCGGGGACTGTGAGGAGATCAACAGCCGCCTCTATTAGCGCGTCGCTCCGCGCTCGCCGAAAAATATTTTCTCACGCGAATCCTCGTCGAGAAAAATAAAAAAATTATTTTCAAAAAAAAGCTTGACAAGTTTTCGCGCGCTGTGCTATCATGTTCAGGTCAGGCAAGAAACGACAGATTCCTGCCGACGGCAAAGTAAATTTGCCCCCTTGCTTCTTGAGAAGCAGACAAGAGGCATGGGACAAATTTTTGCTCTTTGACAAAAGTTTTTTTGCGAGCGAATGGACGCCCTGTTCCCTGATACCTTGGGGAGAGGGCGTTAAGGAAATTGGTGTGCTTGCCTTCTGAGTGGACCTTCTTGTGAAGGACCCCACAGGTTGGCAAGAGAGTAAATAATGATAGAGAAGAGTCAATTCTTCTCCATTTTGGGCGCAAGCGAAAGTACCTGGGATCCTTAACCCCGGGGAACCCGCCCAGACCATATTAATGGAGAGTTTGATCCTGGCTCAGAATTAACGCTGGCAGAGTGCATAACACATGCAAGTCGAGCGGGGTGGCGGCTTATCGCGCCTAGCGGCAGACGAGTGAGTAACACGTAAGAAACCTGCCCTCGAAA
>CAZEAE010000079.1:0-8624 GCA_964510095.1 uncultured Elusimicrobia bacterium
CGCCAACCGAACTCTACACAACCTGAGGAGGGGACCTCTAGATGATTATCAACCGGACGCCCCCGCGGGGCGGCCGGTGCCGTTGGGGGCAGGATTTGTTGATGCTGCCGACTTGCGACTGGCCCCGGGACCAGCAGTTGCCATGTCCCGCTCTCTCAGGAGCGCGCCAGCGGTCGCCATGAGCCGCAAGGCCCAGGCGTTGGCGGGATCCAGCGCCAAGCCCAGCCGGAGGGTCTCTTGCGCCGCCGGCCGCAGCGCCCGCAGTTGCTCTCCCAGCCGCGCTGGCGACCAAGCCTACGCCCTTCTTGGTCTTCTTCCATACGGCACCGCTATAGCTCTTAGCTTCTTTTCAGGTCAGAACCGTGCGCCGAAGCTGAAGCGGTGCGAGCGTCCGAGCTCGCCCGAGGGAAGGACGGCGTAGTCGAGGATCCACTTCTCGTTGCGCATGCCCAGCCCCAGAGTCAGGCCCCTGGCGACGTCGAAGCCCGCGCCGCCGGTGATCGCCGTGCGCGTCGTATAGCCCGCGCGCAAAAACACGCTCTTGACCGCCTGGTACTCGCCCCCGAACGAAGCGTCGGTGCCCGCCCCACGCGGCCCGTTGACGACCTCGACCGCCGCCGCGTGGCCACCCGCGAACGCGTAGGCCGCGCCCACGGCGAGGCGCAGCGGCAAGTCATTGCGCTGGTCCTGGTACTTGAGGCCGGGGCCGAGATTGCGCAGCGCAGCGCCCACTCTGACGCGGTCGAAGGCCCGCTTGGCGCCGATATCGACGGCCGCGCCTTGGGCCTGCGTCCCGTCGATGTGGCTGCGCAGGTACTTGACGGTCGCTCCCAACTCGGCGAAGTCGAGCTTGCGGCCGTAGCCGAGGCTTATCGCCGCGTCCGAGGCGTCGTAGCCCGCAGTCCGGTGCCCCAGACTGTCGCGCCCGTCGATCTTCCCCTGGCTGAGATAGGTCAGCCCTGCCGCGAACGTCCCTTGGCTCGTGGGATGGGCGTAGGCCAGGAAGTCGAGCCGCGTGCTCTCGAACAACTCGGCATGGCTGGCGGCAAACTCCCGTTTCTCAAGCTTGGAAAGCCCCGCCGGGTTCCAGTACAGCGCGTTCGCGTCGTCGGCCAACGCCGTGCAGGCCCCACCCATGCCCAGCGCCCGTGCGCCCACCCCGATATCGAGAAACGACGCCGTCTCGGCCGCCCGTAGGGACCGAGAGGCGAGGACGAGCAGGACGGCGAGCGAGAGTTTCCTCATCACCGAATGACCCCGACCTTGCCCGTCTTGCGAACATCTTTCTGTCCGACCTTCTTCGCCGTAATCACGAACGTGTAGACGCCCGAGCCGACGCCCGAAACGTCCCAAACATGGTCGTACGTGTTCTGCGCGCCCTTGCCGTTACCGTCGTCGATCGCACCCCGGAAACGGAAGTCCGAGGACGAGTGCACCTTGCGCCCCGACAGGTCGTAGACGCGCACCTCGATCGAGTCGGCTGAGCCCGGCTGCATGCGGAACATCACCGCCGCGCCGCTACGCGAGGGATTAGGGAAGGCGTAGCCGTCGCGCAATCCGAAGTCGTCGATAGCGGCCACGCCGATGCCGCCCAAACTGCCCACCTGGTAGGCCGAGAAATGGGTCGTCAGTGCATTGACCGTCATGTTCTTCTTGTCCACCGTGGATGGCATGGCCTGCCACTCCTGGAGGCCGGGGCTCCAGTAGTAGACCTTGAGGCCGTCCTCGCCGACGCCTAACGCGGCAAGACGGTTGGCATCATAGGGCAAGGTGAGCATGACGGGGGCATTGAAGGTCGTCCCCTCGGGGCCGTACTGGACCTCCTCGGAGACGGCCTTGATCTTAAGCTCCCGGCGCTTGGCCTCCTTGCTCTCCTTGTCCTGATTTTCGTCGCCCTTCTCGACCGTGATCTCGAGGTCGGCCCTCAGAGCGCCCTTGGGCACCCGGACGCCCGAGCCGTCGTCGCGCAGGACCGCAGCCCCGTCCTTGTGGTCGACGACGCGGCGCGTAGGCTCCGCGGAAAAGAAGGACTCGTCGCCGCCGGTCGAAAGTGCGGCCACGCCGTAGCCGCCGGCAGCCGCAAGCGCGTAGCGCACGACGCGGTCGCGGCCCGTGTCGGTGACCCACAGAGAGCCATCGGGGCCCACCGCGGCGTCTAAAGGCATGGTCAGCCAGCGTCGGGCCGCCCGCTCCGCGGGCGTGGCCTGGGCGCGCGTACCGAAGGCGAGCAGGCCGCGTCCCTGGGGATCGAACTTCTGGACACGGTCGCGATTGGGCTCGATGACGTAGAGGTTGCCCTGCGCGTCCGCGGCCAGACCGCGCGTGCGCGAGATCTCGCCGACGACCGAGTCCGCGCCGCCGATGGTCTTCAGCAGAGCTCCGGCGCGGCTGAAGAGGTGGATGACCTCAAGCTCCTTGTCCGATACCCATAAGCCCGCGGAGGTGAGCGCGACGGCGTGAATCTGGGAGGTGGACAGCAACACCCCCGCGCCGAACTCGCTCAGGTAAGCGCCCGAGGCGTCGAACACCACGATGCGGCGGTTGCCCGAGTCGGCCACGAAGAGGTCGCCATTGCCGTCGACCGCCACGTCCCAAGGCTGACGCAACTCGCCGGGGCCCGAGCCGGGTCGGGGCTTGCCCTTCTTGTTCACCTTGCCGAGTTGGAGCGGAAGCTCGGCCCCCGCAGGAGAGAGCTTGACGATGCGGTCGTTGCCCTTGTCGGCCACGTACAGGTTCCCCGCGGCGTCGAGGGCCAGGCCCTGGGGGTTCTTGAAGCTCGGGGCGTCGGCCTGGCCGCCCCGGCCGCGGCCGATCTCGGCGCGCACCACGCCCGCGTCGTCGAGGAGAAGCAGCTTGTCCTCGTTGGCGACGGCGACCCAGAGCAGGCCGTCGGCGCGCGCGGCGATGCCGGTGGGGTTCTTGAGAACGGAGACGATCACGTCCGCGTCCTTGCGGCCCATGGCGAAGGCGAAGGCGGGGTTGCCGATGAACACCGTCACGGAGGCCGACGAGGCGTTGCCGAAGGCGTCCACGGCGCGCAGGCGCAAAGTGTATTCGCCCGAAAGCGACGACGTGTTCCAGCGCGCGATGAGGCCCGAAACGTCGCCGGCGCCAGAGGCGACCGGCGCGAACCCGCTCGTCGCCTGCGCGCCGGGCGCAGCCTCCAGCGCCCAGGACAGGCTCGAGTCGTCGGACGCCTCGCCGCGCACGCTCACCACGCCGCCGACCGCCCGCTCGACGCCCGTCGCCGTGGAGCCGGGGTAATCGAGGCGCGTCGTCGGGGGCGTCAGGTCGCTTCCTGGAGGCGCCACCGTGATCAAGACGCTGCGGCTCGCCTCCGCGTTGCCTGCCCGATCGAGACTGCGGAAGGAGAGCGCGTGAGAGCCAGCGGCGAGAGTGAAGGCCGAGGCGTAGACGGTCTCCGTCGCGCCGCCGACAGAATAGCGGGTCTCCAGCGTGCCCGAGCCCGCATCGAGGACCCGGAAGCCCAATGTATTGGTCGAGACGAGCGAAAGGCTCGTCGCCCCCGTCCCCGCTCCGTCTACCAGCAAGGTCGTCTCCGGCGGCACCGCATCCACCAGGAAGACGGACGCCGCCTCCGTCCGGTTCCCGGCCATGTCCGCGACCGCCGCCGAGAAACTGTGGGTCGACTGGGAAAGCGCCGTCGCCACGCCAATGGAAGCCGACGACGCCGTCACAAGCGCCGAGAAGGTCACGTCTATGCCGTCTAGGAACAGCCTCACGGAGGCCGCGTCGATACCGCTGCCGGCGTCCGAGTAGGACGCGAGAAGCAGCGGCGTCGCGGTCGTCGCGAAACCGCCGTGCGCCGGCGTCAGGGCGAGCGCCGGCGCCGTCGCGTCGGCCGCAAGCACGGTCACAAACGAGAATCTGGCCGGTTCGGCGTTCTCGACGCGGTCGACGGCGCGGTACAGCAAGGCATGGGTGCCTGCCGCGAGGGTGAAGGTCGAGGCGTAGACCCGCTCCGCGTCGCCATCAAGCGCGAAGTAAATTGTCCGCGTCCCGGCGCCTGCGTCGGCCGCGGCGAACGAGAAAACGTCGGTCGACACGGCCGCGACCGGCGCCGTCGAGACGGGCGCGCCGTTGACGAGAAGCACCGTCGCCGGCGCCGCGACATCCACGGTCACCGTGCTCGAACGCACGGCCTCGACGTTGCCGGAGAAATCCTCGCTGTAGTAACGGATCAGCAGATTTCCGGGAGCGGCGAGAGTGAACGTCCCCGCGAACGCGGTGAACGAATCCGCGTCGACCGCGTAGAAGGTCCGCGCGGGCTTTGAGACGGTGAAGCCGAAAGGCGTGACGCTGGAGACGAATACCGCCGCCGCGTCGTATTTCGGCGAGCCGATCTCCAAGGCCGTGAAGGGCGAAACGCTGTCGACGATGAAGGTCGAGGCCGCGGCGGCGGCATTGCCCGCGTTATCGGAGACCGAGAATGTGATCGCGTGAACCCCCTGCGCCAACGCCGCGGGCGTGAAGGTCGCCGACGAGGACGTCACGTGCGCGGAACTCGTCACGTCCACGCCGTCGACCGAGAGCCGCACCGAGGCCGCGGCGATCCCCGTTCCCGCGTCCGCGTAGACCGCGGCGACGAGCGGCGTCGTCGTGGTGACGGTGCTGCCGTCCGCCGGGCTCAGCGACAGCGAGGGCGGCATCGCATCCGAGCTGCGCACCGTCGCGAAATAGGCCCGCGCGGCCTCGGCGTTGCCCACGTTGTCGAGGGCGCGCAAGACGATCGAATGCGTCCCCGCCGTCAAGGTGAATGGCGCGGAGTAGGACGCCTCGGCCCCGTCGTCGAGCGCGAGCAGGATGCTCCCCGCGCCGGACTCGCCGTCGCCGGCGGACAGGGAAAGGACGTCGCTCGAGACCAGAACGAGCGAGAGGGCCTCCGCGGGCGCGCCGTTGACCGACAAAGTCGTGACGGGCGCAGTGGCGTCGACGGTGACGCTGCTGGAGCGGACGGCTTCGGTGTTGCCGGCAGGATCGACGCTATAGAAGGAAATCAAGCGTGAGCCTTCCAGGGACAAGGTCACGGTCCCGGCGTAGACGGCGAAGGAGCCGCCGTCGATGGAATAAGAGGTCTGCGCCGGCTCAGACACCGTAAAGTTCAGCGGCGTCGTACTGGCGATGAAGACCGTGGCCGAGCTGAACCGAGGTTCGCCGATGACGAAGGTCGTGATGGGCGGGGTGGTATCGGCAGGGGCGGCGGCCGCAACGACGGTGATTTCAGAGACCTTGATATCCTCCTCATTGCCGGCCAGGTCGGTCGAGGCGTAATAGACCGTGTGGGTGCCGATGGCCAGCGAGAAGGGGCCGGCGTAGATGGGGTTTTCGCAAGTGCCCGGCGCCGTGCTCTCCCCCGGGTTCTCGCATAAAGGATCTCCATCGACCAAATAGAGCGTGTCCGAGAAGCCCGAAGCATAGCCCTCTACGAGCGGGTCCTGCGCGGTGAGCGCGAAACTAGAGCCCTCCACGGCCGTGATGATGCCGCCCGTGATGGACGCCGTGCCGATGACGACCAGTTGCGTGCTCGGCGGCGTGAAATCCGAAGGGCCTTCGGCCCCGGCGGCGCCCGCAAGAGTGTTCCCGCTCATGAAGTGATAGGGAACGCTGGAAGCCACCGCCAGCCAGATCTGCGGACCCTGGAGCGCCAACCCTCGGGCAGGGCCGAGACCAGGCACAGTCTGCGCGCCGGTGATGCGGTTGCTTCCGACCTCCAGCGACCACAAAGCCATCGCGGGGTGTTCGGTGTCGGTCGTCGACTCACCGGCAACGAGGAGATTGCCTTGCCCATCTAAGGCCAAGGCATAAGGGACGTCCTGGGCGCCCGGCGCCCCATGCCAGAGCTTTTGACTCAGCAACTCGCCATCAAGGTCGAAGCGCAGCATGGCCAGGTCATGGTTGCCCAGGGTATTGCGCCGAGATGCGGCCACGAGCAGATTTCCGAGCGTGGCGATGATCTTGGCGTTGAAATCAGGGGAGTCTGACGCTTGCGCATAACCCGGCTGGAGCATGGGGCCGTCAAGAAGCTGAGTGCCTGAAGGATCGAACTTCCAAAGCGCCAAGTCGAGCTTGTTGGGGTTGGACGTATAATCGTTCGACGAGAAGCCTACGAGCCAGATGTTCTGGGAGTCATCGACGGCGATGCCGGTACCCGCGTCAAAGCCCGCGCCGCCCGAGTAGGTGTTCTTAAGAATGAGGGTGTCTTCATCCATCGAGTACTTCCAGAGTCCCAAGGAAAAACCCTGCTCCCCCGAGATCGCTCCGGTGAGCCAAAGACTGCCCGCGGCGTCCAGGGTGAAATCGTGGCCATTGAACCCGCTATCGAAGAGCCGCCGCGACACTAGGCCGTCACCGGATGCGGCGACCTTGTAAACGGCCACATCGACGCCGATGGTGCTGGGTCCAGACGCCGTGCCGACGGCAAAAGCGTTGCCCGCGCCATCGAAGCGGATGGACCAGCTGCCCTGATCGGTGGCTTCCGGCAGGCTGGTCCGGTTCAAGAAGGCCGCCCCGTTGAACTGAGGACTAAACTTGAACAGCGAGATGCCGCTTGCGTCGCTGGTGACTTGCCAGAGGCTGCCGCCGGGGCCCGAGGCCAGCGCCAAGCCCATGCCCGGCAGGCCCGCTCCTCCGGCAAACGCGGTGGTCGTCGCGCCGAAGATGGCGTAGGTGGCGTCCAGTTGGATCTGGGAAAGAAAAGCGGTGACGCTGTAGGTGCTCAGGTCCAGCATCTGGTCGGGCAAGCGCGTGAACGGCAGACCGGCCGCCTTGGACTCGTAGATGGCCAGGCTCTCTAGGTCGATGTTGGCGGCGATCGCGGTCAGAGAGGAGAAATTCATGATCAACGTGGCGGGGTTGTCGAAGATCAGGACGGGATCGATCAGGCAGGCGCTGCCGACGCCGGTCTTCCCGGGCGGCGGAGCGGCGGAGACATGAGCGATGGTCAGCGCCGGCACCGTGGAACTCAAGGAGCAGACCGAGCGGCCATTGGCGGCGGCTGGAGTCTTGATCTTATAGACGGCGCCCGCGCCCTGGAGCAGCCCCGCCACGGCGTAGAGCGGCCGAAATTGCACGGGGCTGGCGATCGGGCTGATACGACGCGGCGCCATGTTCCTAAATAGCACGGAGTTGGACGTTAAGGTGACTCTCAATTGCGCATAGCGCTTTAAGGGCACCGGAAGCTGGTCCTCAAAGCGGTAGTCATAAAGCGCATCCTGCGAGGCTCCCGTGAACAATCTGGTGATCCGCACAGGGGCGAAAGTCGTCGTCTGCGGCACGGAACCCGTGGCGACCTCGTACTTGACGCTGAGCCCTGTGTCGGCGTTATCGATGTTGCCTTGGTTATCTCCGCCTGAGGTCAAATTGAAGAAGATCGGGGGCAGTGCGACGAGCGCGGCGCCGATGGCGCGCTGGGGCACCGTGACGGTGGTGCCGCTCGGTTGAGAGACGTTGGGGTCGGTCGAATTGCCAATCAAGTCGGCCGGCTTGGTGATGACATGCCCCGTCGCTGGATAATCAATACCTGACCAAGCCAGGGAGATGCATCCTTCTAGTCCGCAGTTGAAATCGATGCTCGTCGAAGCGAATGGATTGAAGTTTTGACTCAAGAAGCCTTGGGCGGCGGCGAGGTCTACGCCCTGCTCCGCCTCGCCGTTGGCGTCTTTGGCCACAAGTTGGTAGGTGCCTTGCTGAAGCGGCGCAAGGGTGAGGAGCCCGTCGTGAAGCCCGCCGCCGGCCACGGTCATGATCGGGTCGCCGTCGGCTATGAAGGCGCCGATCTCATTCTGCTGGGTCTTGAAAACCTTGAGCGAGTCCACCCCCGGGCCGGTGTTCTTCACCTTGATCTTGAGGACGCTCGTAAAGCCGGTGGCCTGGGTGTAATCCGCCGAGGAGTCGGCCACCGAGACTTCGGCCGTGAAGGTGTATTTCGTGAAAACAGCGTTGGTCTTCAGCCCGAAGGTGCCTAAGACCTCTACTTGATAGGTGCCCGCGGCTATGGGCAGAGGCATAGCCATGAACGTCGTCTGTCTTTGCAGCGGCTCGTAGAGTCGCTGGGCGATCTGCACGGCGCCCTGGGTGATGGTGACAGACTTGACCCCCGAGGGGCATTCGAAGGAGACGCCGATCTTGTCGCTCGGCGTGCTAAAGGACGCATTCTGGGCCGTCACTGTCTCGTTGCGTCCGCCGTTGAGCGTGGCAAAATTCAGGGTGACCAGCGGGCGGCTCCGGTCGATGCTGAAGCTGGCGGAAGTCGTGTTGCCGGCCCGATCGACGGTCTCCGCGATGTAGTGGCCTTCGGGCAAGTTTTCGCCGTTAAGGCGGAACGTGACCGTTCCGGCGGCGCCTGAAACCGGGACCGTCTCAGAATAGCCTCCCTCGGTCCTGCTCAGTTGAATCATGACGATGCCGGTACCGCTGCCGGGGCCAGTCAGATATTGGTCGTTGGCCGCCAGCTTGATACGCCCGGTGGCGCTTACCTCGTTCTCTGCAAGGAGCTTGTCGGCGTCGTCGATCACGTCGAGCTGGGGAGGCGTTGAATCCAAGATGAACGTGACTTCCAGGAACGACGCGGGGTCCTCGGAATCGGGGTCGAGTCCAACGTCGGT
>CAZEAE010000080.1:0-6986 GCA_964510095.1 uncultured Elusimicrobia bacterium
CCTCCTGTATGCCAGTTGTCCCGCCAGGGGCATCGCTGGGTAGCGGAGTTCGGAAAGGATAAACGCTGAAAGCATCTAAGCGTGAAACCTGCCTCAAGATTAGGTTTCCCGGTCCGCAAGGACCCTAAAGGACACCAGAAGATTACTGGTTTGATAGGCCACATGTGTAAGGCCCGTGAGGGTTTAAGCTAAGTGGTACTAATCGTCCGTGAGGCTTGGCCGTATTCTTCGATCGAAGAAACGTTTACTTATTCTTTCGCATATGCTATGATGGCATAGGTGAGTTCGTTGCGAGCAGTTTGCCGCACCGATGTATGCCCCGAATAACCCGGGGTGTTCAGCCAGACTCCCACCTTTTTGTCAAGAGTTCGATGAGACCGGTGATATTTCCGACAGGGATACACCCGTTCCCATTCCGAACACGGCAGTTAAGCCTGTAAGGGCCGATGGTACTAACACCCAACTCGGTGTTGGGAGAGTAGGTCGTTGCCGGTCTCATCGAGCTCTTGACATCGAAACACAAAGTGCAAAGTATAGCTAAAGGGGCCGTTTTGTCTATTTTGGGGATCGTCATCCTCGCCGGCCCCGCGGGTTCCGAGTCTCTCGGGACGTCGGCCCGTCAGCTGCCTAAAGGCTCTTTGAAATTGTTGACTTATTATCAGGGCGTGCAGGACCAGTCCCTGAACTTCAACATCGTCGGCGCCGCTCAGTGCGCGGCAGCTCCGCCTAACGCCGGCGGGGCTGTTTTTTCCTGCGGGCAGGGAGGCGACGTCGAAGTGAAGGGCCGCGGCGGCGCGGGCCTTTTGAAGGTGGTGTATCAGCCCTGGGAAAGCCTGCAGTACTACGTCGCGGGCGGCCTGGGAGAATACAGCCTTTCGGTGCCCTCGGCGACCGTCAGCAACACGGTGACCGGCGACACCCCCGGTTGGACCATGACGGTGGGCGCCAAGGCCGTCCTCATGGCCGACACCGAGGTCAGCCCCGCGCTGGCCCTCGACCTGAGCGTCACCCAGTCGCGCTACAAGTTCAACCGGCGCTATCCGGGCGGCACGCCGGGCGCCAACAACCGGATCAACCAGGCGCTGAGCCTGACCCAGTTCCAGGTGGCCGTGGAAGCCAGCCATGTTTTTACGCTGAAGGACGCCATCGACAAGGGCGATGAGAAGCAGAACCTGCTCTTTTTGAAGGGCGGCGGCGTCAAGGTCGAGCCTTACGGCGGCCTTAAGTGGATCCGCACCCAGACCGACCTCAACGATTTGCAGGATGGCAGCCATTCCGGCGGCCAGCAGGACACGATTTCGCCGTTCTTGGGCTTCAGACTACCCGTTTATGAGCACGAGGTCCTCTTCGCGGAGGCCTCTTTTGTCGATGGATACCAGTACGCGGCCGGACTCGAGATACGATTTTAGAAGCTTTGACGAGAGGATGAGATGAAACTGACCAAGACCGAGAAGATGGATAAGTCGAAGGCGCTGGCCCTCGAGCTCAAGGACGCCCCGCACCTTTTCATCACCGAGTTCCAGGGGCTCAAGTTCGTCGAGCTCGACGAGCTGCGCAACAAGCTGCGCCCCCTCCATTGCCGCTACGCCGTCGTCAAGAACAGCCTGATCAAGTACGCGCTCAAGAACGCCGGCATCGAAGGCGCCGACCCCAAGCTCTTCAAGGGCCCCCTTGGGATGGTCGTCTCCGAGAGCGAGGACCCGGTCGCCGCGGCGAAGGTCCTAGCCGCTTTCTCCAAACAGTTCCCTTTGCTCAAGGTCAAGGCCGGGTTCGTCAGCAAGAAGTGGATGACTCCCGCCGAGTGCCAGACCCTGTCGACGATCGGCAGCAAGCCCGAGCTGCTGGCCAAGCTCGCCGGCGCTCTCTACTCCGCCGTCGCGCAGTCGGCGCAGGTGCTGCAGGCCCCGATCCGCGACATGGTGCAGGTCCTCAAGGCTTTGGAAGAGAAGAAATCTAAAGAATCAGGCGCGGCCGCCGCCTAAACCACGGTCGACAGTCTCCCTGGGACGCGAAGCGTCCCGGTGCCGAGGAACTCGGCGCGCGGGGGGGTAAAGTCCAAAAGGACGCTGTCAGAAAAAAGGAGAAACAATGTCAACCGCAACGAAGCTGGGAAAAGATGAGATCGTGGAAGCGATCTCGAACCTCACCGTCATCGAGCTCTCCGAGCTCGTGAAAGCGGTCGAAGAGAAATTTGGAGTCAAGGCGGCCGCGGGCGGCATGATGATGGCCGCTCCCGCCGCCGGCGGAGCCGCTGGCGGCGCCGCGGGCGCCGCGTCGGAAGAGAAGACCGACTTCACCGTCTTCATGACTTCCGCCGGCGACAAGAAGATCCAGGTCATCAAGACCGTCCGCGAGCTCACCGGCCTCGGCCTCAAGGAAGCCAAGGACCTCGTCGAGGCGGCCCCCAAGGCCATCAAGGAAGGCGTTCCGAAGGCCCAGGCGGAAGACATGAAGAAGAAGCTCATCGAGTCCGGCGCTTCCATCGAACTCAAGTAATGACGTCGGGTTTGTTTTAACCGATAACGCACGGCCAGCCCCTGGCGCCCGCTAAGCGGGCGCTGGGGGCGGGTCGGTTGTTTTTTTGTAAAAAAGCTTAAAAGGGGAACACGATGAAACAGATCAACTTTGGAAAGATCCCGCAGGCCATGGAACTTCCAGATTTGCTCGAGATGCAGAAGAACTCCTTCCGCGATTTCCTGCAGCTGGAGAGCGAGCCCGATGAGCGCAAGCTCATGGGGCTGCAAGCCTCTTTCCTCGACGTCTTCCCCATCGAGTCCGCCGACGGCAGCATGGTCCTTGATTTCGTCCGCTACGAGTTCGCCCCGCCGCGCTATTCCAGCCCCGAGGAAGCCCAGGCCCATGACTCCACCTGGTCGCAGCCGCTCAAGGCCATCCTGCGCCTGTCCTCGCGCCAGCCTTCCGGCAAGCTCAAGCAGATCGTCGAGCAGGAGGTGGTGCTCTGCGAGATCCCGATGATGACCGACACCGCCTCCTTCGTCATCAACGGCGCCGAGCGCGTCGTGGTCAGCCAGCTGCACCGCTCGCCCGGCATCATCTTCGAAGAGGACGACGAGAAGAAGATCTCGTCGCTCGGCAAGAAGATGTTCTTCGCCAAGATCATCCCCTATCGCGGCGCCTGGGTCGAGTTCGAATTCGACCTCAACAACTGCCTTTTCGTGCGCATCGACCGCAAGAAGAAGTTCGAGGCCACCACCTTCCTGCGCGCCTGCGGCATCGAGGCCGACAGCGACATCCTGAAGATCTTCTACCCCTACGAGGAAGCCGACGTCAACTCCGACACGATGGTCCGCCTGCTGCACCGGATCTCGGTGGAAGACGTCGTCGACCAGGCCACCGGCGAAGTCCTGCTCGAGGCCGGCAAGAAAGTCACCCATGAAGCCATCAAGCGCATGCTCGACAAGAAGGTCGAGAAGATCCGGCTGTTGACCGGCGACCCCGAGAAGGAAGACCCCACCATCCTCGAGACCCTGCGCAAGGACAAGATCAAGAGCGTCAAGGAAGCCCAGCAGGATATCTACAAGAAGCTGCGCGGCCAAGAGTTCATCGTCCCCGGCCAGGCCGAGGCCTACCTCGACAACCTCCTCTTCAAGAACCTCCGCAAGTACGACCTCTCCAAGGTCGGCCGCCATAAGGTGGCCACCAAGCTCCACGCCTTCCTTTGGAAGCTGGCCGCGCGCAAGGATGTCGCCGTGCGTCCGGACAATCGGCGCCATAAGAACTTCGCGCTGCCGTCCTTCACGCGCCGCACGCTCTGCCTCGAGGATATCATCTCCACGATGCAGTACATCATCGCGCTCAACTGCGGCACCAGCCACTACAGCGAGGGCGAGGCCAAGGCCACGCCCATGCCCGTGCGCGGCGCCGCGTTCGAGACCAACGGCGATTTTAAAGCGTATTTCAACGAGTACGCTAAAAAGGTCAACAAGGAAGCCGTCGGCCAGATGCCCGTCATCGACCTGCATGAGAAGGACTCCGACGAGGACTCCGACATCACCAAGCAGGGCTTGAAGAAAGACCGCTTCTCCTTCCTCGATTTCGGCGCCGCCGTCGACCTCTGGAAGTCCTCGGCCAGCACGTTCCTCGACAAGAACTTCCCGGTCAAGCTCGACGACATCGATCACCTCGGCAACCGCCGCGTCCGCGGCGTCGGCGAGCTCCTCGAGAACCAGATCCGCGTCGGCCTGGCGCAGATGTCCCGCGTGATCCGCGACCGCATGAGCGTGCAGGATAAGACCCTGCTGACGCCCCGCAACCTCCTTAATACCGCCCCCATGGTCGGCATCCTGCGCAAGTTCTTCGGCACCTCGCAGCTGTCGCAGTTCATGGACCAGATCAACCCGCTCTCCGAGATCACGCACAAGCGGCGCCTCTCGGCCCTTGGGCCCGGCGGTCTTAACCGCAAGCGCGCCGGCTTCGAGGTGCGCGACGTGCACTACACGCACTACGGCCGCATCTGTCCCATCGAGACGCCGGAAGGCCCGAACATCGGTCTTATCACGTCCCTGGCCTCTTACGCCAAGATCAACGAGTTCGGCCTCATCGAGTCCCCCTACCGCAAGGTCGGCAAGGGCAAGCTGACGGGCGACGTCGAATATCTCGGCGCTGACTCGGAATCGGGCCAGATCGTGGCCCAGGCCAACACCCCGCTCGAGAAGGACCGCCTCAACAGCGACCTCGTCGCCTGCCGTTCCCGCGGCGACTTCCCGCTCGTCGAGCCGACCCGCGTCGACTACATGGACATCTCTCCCATGCAGGTCATCTCGGTCTCGGCCGGCCTGGTGCCTTTCCTTGAACATGACGACGCCAACCGCGCGCTGATGGGCTGCAACATGCAGCGTCAGGCCGTGCCGCTTCTGATCGCGGAAGCGCCGCTCGTGGGGACCGGCATCGAAGTGGCCGTCGCCAAGGACTCCGGCGCCTGCGTCGTCGCCAAGCGCGCCGGCCGCGTCATCTATTCCGCCGGCGACCTGATCGCCGTCCACGCCGACGGCGCCAAGGAGAAGGACAACCAGATCGACCTTTACACCCTGCGCAAGTACCGGCGCTCCAACCAGGACACCTGCGTCAACCAGACCCCGACCGCCGTCACCGGCGACGTCGTCGAGAAGGGCGGCGTCCTGGCCGACGGCCCGGCGACCTCCAACGGCCAGCTGGCCCTCGGCCGCAACCTGCTGGTGGCCTTCATGCCGTGGGAGGGCTACAACTTCGAAGACGCCATCCTGATCTCGGAGAAGCTGGTCAAGGAGGATATCTTCACCTCGGTGCACATCACCGAGTTCGAGGTCGAGGCCCGCGACACCAAGCTCGGCGCCGAGGAGATCACGCGCGACATCCCCAACGTCGGCGCGGAAGCTCTCGAGGCGCTCGACGAGCAGGGCGTCGTCATCCCTTCGACCAACGTCCGCCAGGGCGATATCCTGGTCGGCAAGGTCACCCCCAAGGGCGAGCAGCAGCTCACCCCCGAGGAGCGCCTGCTCAAGGTCATCTTCGGCAAGAAGGCCGAGGACGTCCAGGACGCCTCCCTGCGGGTGCCTCCCGGCATCTCCGGCAAGGTCATCGGCGTGCGCGTCTTCGTCCGCCGCGAGAAGCTGGGCAAGCCCGAGGAGCGCAAGCGCCTCGATGTGATCCAGGACGCACTCGAAGCCAAGCTCGAGGCGCTCAAGACCCATCGCAAGGAGTCTTTGGCCGTCACCGCCGAGCTGCCTGCCGCCAAGCGCCGCGACGAGGAAGAGCGCCTGGGCATGTTCTACAAGCTCATGGAGAAGAAGCTCCGCGACGACGCCGCCCGCGACAAGGAGAACGTCAAGCAGGGCGACGACCTGGCCGTCACCGTCAACAAGGTCGTCAAGGTCTATATCGCCGGGCGCCGCAAGATCCAGGTCGGCGACAAGCTGGCCGGCCGCCACGGCAACAAGGGCGTCGTCGCCAAGATCCTCCCCGAGGAGGATATGCCGTTCCTGCCGGATGGGACGCCGCTGGACGTGGTCCTTTCGCCGCTGGGCGTGCCGTCGCGCATGAACGTCGGACAGCTCCTCGAGGTCATGCTGGGCTGGGCCGCGCATACCCTCGACACGCAGATGATCAACCCCGTCTTCGACAGCGCCACCGAGAAAGACATCGTCGGCATGGTGCAGAAGGCCAAGGACGTCCTGCGCGAGAAGGGCGTGCCCGAGAAGTACCTGCCTTCCGACGAGTGCCGCATCCAGCTCTACGACGGGCGCACCGGCGAGGCCTTCCATGAGAAGATCTCGATCGGCTACATGTACATCCTCAAGCTCAACCACTTGGTCGAGGACAAGGTCCACGCCCGCTCGACGGGACCCTACAGCCTCATCACCCGCCAGCCTTTGGGCGGCAAGGCCCAGTTCGGCGGCCAGCGCTTCGGCGAGATGGAAGTCTGGGCCATCGAGGGCTACGGCGCCGCGTACGCGCTGCAGGAGTTCTTGACCGTCAAGTCCGACGACGTCAACGGCCGCACCAAGATGTACGAGGCCATCATCAAGGGCGAGGCGCCGGCCGCTCCCGGCGTGCCGGAGTCCTTCAAGGTCCTCGTCAAGGAACTGCAGGCCCTCGGCCTCAACGTGGAGCTGCTCAAGCTCGGCAAGGACGGCAAGCCCCCTGTCGAAGGCGCCAAGAAAGAGACGACCAAAGAAACTGCGAGGAAGGCATAAATGGGATACATCGCGACCGCGGAAAAGAAGCTCTCGCTCGGCGGCAAGAAGAAGAAGAAGCCCGATAACCTCGACTTCTTCGATTTCGACGCGATCCGCCTCTCCATGGCGTCGCCCGAGCAGATCCTGTCTTGGTCCTACGGCGAGGTCAAGAAGCCCGAGACCATCAACTACCGCACGCTCAAGCCCGAGCGCGACGGCCTTTTCTGCGAGCGCATCTTCGGCCCCGCGCACGATTACGAGTGCGCCTGCGGCAAGTACCGCTGGGTCAAGTTCAAGGGCATCGTCTGCGAC
>CAZEAE010000081.1:0-6971 GCA_964510095.1 uncultured Elusimicrobia bacterium
ACATGGAGCTGCGCCAGGTCAACCAGATGAAGAACGAGTTCATCGCCAACGTCTCCCACGAGCTGCGCACGCCGCTGACGGTGGTCATCGGCTACGCCCGCGCCATGCAGGAAGGCAGCCTGGGAGAGCTCAACGACGGCCAGCAGAAGGCCCTGGAGTCGATCGTATCGCGCTCCGAGGGCCTGCTGGAGACCCTCAATTCCATCCTGCGCATCCGCGAGGCTTTCGAGGGCCGACAGCAGCTGGTGCTCAAGCCCACCGCCTTGGGAGCCTTGGCCGCCGAGCGCGCCGCCAAGCCCAAGAAAGAGCTGGCCCGCAAGGAGCTGACCGTCCAGCTCGACCTGCCCGCCGCCGAGATCTACATCCTGGCGGACTCCGCCAAGCTGGCCGAGGTGCTCGACAACCTGCTCTCCAACGCGATCAAGTTCGCCCCGGAGAGCACGGTCATCCGCCTCAAGCTTGCCTCGGAAGGCGGCAACGCCCTGCTCTCCATCCGCGACGAGGGCCCGGGGGTGACCCCCGACAAGCTGCCGCATCTCTTCGAGAGCTTTTCAGCCTCCATCCAGGGGCCGACCCGGGAATACCCCGGCCTGGGGCTAGGGCTGCCCTTGGCCCGGCAGATCGTAGAGCTTCATTCCGGCCGCATCTGGCTGGAGTCCAAGGGAGCGGGCCAAGGCTGCACCTCCCTCTTGTCGCTGCCGGCCTGCGCTCAAGACGCCCGCTCCATCATCGTCGAACGCAAAACCAAGTTCGAGAAGAAACGAGTCCTGATCGTCGAGGACAACCCCGACCTGGTCGACGTGCTGCTGCTCTTCCTCTCCACCATCAGCGGCAACCTGGAGCTGGCCTCGGCGCGCTCCGGCTTCGAGGCCTTGGAGCGCATCAAGAGCCAGATCCCGCATCTCATCATCTTGGACGTGATGATGCCGGGCATGGACGGCTTCGAGGTCATCGAACGCCTGCGCCGCCTTCCCGAGACCGACCGCATCCCCGTGCTGGTCTTGACCGGCTACAGCGACGCCGCGCGCCGCGCCAAGGACGTCGGGGCGCAGGACGTGCTGATCAAGCCTTTCGAGAAGGACGTGTTCATCACGAAGGTCCTGCATCTGCTCCAGCAGGCGCCGGAGCAGGCTTGAAGCTCCAGCGCCAGCTCACGCTGCGCGCCTGCGTGGCGGGGATGCTCCTGGGCGGGTTCATGAGCCTTTCGAACCTGTATGTCGTGCTCAAGACCGGCTGGAGCATCGGCGTCTCGATCACGGCGGGCATACTGGCCTTCGCCATCTTCGCGGCCTTGAAAAAGATGGACCTGATCCGCACCGAGTTCGGCATGCTGGAGAACAACGCCATGCAGTCGGTGGCCAGCGCCGCCGGCTACATGACGGGCGGCGGCACCGTGGCGGCCATCCCCGCGCTGATGATGATCACCGGCGAGCCCATGGCGGGCTGGCCCATGTTCTTCTGGATCTCGAGCATCGCCATGCTGGGAGTCGTCATGGCCATCCCCATGAAGCAGCAGATGATCAACGTCGAGCAGCTTCGGTTCCCCACCGGCATCGCCGCGGCCGAGACCCTCAAGGCGCTCCACGGGGAAGCGGGCAGCGGCTCCGGCAAGGCCAAGCTCCTGGGCTGGGGCGGCGCGGCGGGCGCCGTGGTGGGCTTCCTGCGCGACGCCAAGGCGCCTTGGATGCCCTGGAACCTGCCCGAGAAGATCCAGTTCCCCGGTCTCAAGCTCGCGGGACAGCCGCTGTCCAAATTCACGCTCTCTTTCGAAGGCAGCCTCATCATGCTCGGCGCCGGCGCCATCATGGGCTGGCGCGCCGCCTGGAGCATGCTGCTGGGCGCGCTGATCAACTTCGGCGTGCTGGCCCCGCGGCTCTACGAGCGCGGGATCATCGACCCCAAGCTCGGCTACAAGAACATCGTGGCCTGGAGCGTCTGGTTCGGCTCCGCCTGCATCCTCACCAGCGGGCTCTTGGCCTTCGCCTTCCAGTGGAAGACGGTGGCGCGCGCGGTGTCGAGCGTGGCGGCGGGCTTCCGCGGACAGAAGAGCGACGACGGCGAAGTGCCGATGCTGTGGTTCCTGATCGGGCTGGCGATCTTCACGCCGGTGGTGGTCTTCCTGGAGTGGTTCCTCTTCGCCATCAAGCCCTGGATGGGGCTGCTTTCGGTGATCCTGGGTTTTTTCATCGCCATCGTCGCCTGTCGCGCCACCGGCGAGACCGACACCACGCCGACCGGGGCGCTGGGCAAGATCACGCAGATCACCTTCGGCGTGCTCGACCCGGGCAACATCACCACCAACCTGATGACGGCCAACGTGACCGGCGGGGTCGGCTTGCACGCCGCCGACCTTCTGACCGACCTGAAGAGCGGCTACATCCTCAAGGCCGACCCCAAGCAGCAGTTCTGGGCCCAGTTCTTCGGCGTGGTGGCCGGCTCGGTGTTCGTGGTGCCCGCCTATCGGCTGCTCATCCCCACGGCGGACCTGCTCGGCACGGACAAGTGGCCGGCGCCAGGCGCGCAGACCTGGAAAGGAGTCGCCGTGCTCCTGGCGCAAGGATTCCATACCCTGCACCCTTCCGCGCAGGCGGCGCTATGGATCGGCGCGGCCGTCGGCATCGCGCTGGTCCTGCTCGAGAAGGCCCTCCCCAAGCACAAGGCTTACATCCCGTCGGCCATGGGGCTGGGCCTGGCCTTCACGACCCCGGCCAACAACACCATCGCGATGTTCCTGGGTTCTTTGATCGCCACGGCGCTGGAATGGCGCAAGCCCGCGCTGGCCGAGAAGACGGTGGTGCCGGTCAGCTCCGGCTTCATCGCCGGTGAGAGCTTGGTGGGCGTGCTCATCGCCGTGCTGGTCGTGCTGGGCATCCTGCAGGGCTGAGCCGAACCCCGCTACAGCCCGGCGAGCGCGCTTCGGCAGGCGTCGCCGAGTGAATCCTTGTTGGCGCGCAAGCAGGCCGCCTGGGCCTTCCCGGTCGAGGCGTTGTTGCAGAGCATGCCGAGCTCGGAAGCGCAATCGTCCTGCATGCGCCTCTCAGGCGAGCGCGTGTCGGGCGGAGGCGCCGGCGGAGCGGGGGCGGGAGCCGGCGCCGGCTGCGGGAGGGCCGGGACGGCCGCCGGCGGCGAAGACGCCTGCCCCGACGCCGCCGCTTCCGCCTGCGCCCTCATCTCCAGCTTCATGGCCTTATAGACTTCGTTCTTGACATCGGCCGGCGCAAGAAGAAAGCCGAACAGCATGACGCCGATGCCGGCCAGCTGGACGAAGAACCCCGAGCAGGCCTTGTCCCAATGCAGGATCAAGAACACCAGCTCCAGCGGGCCGATCAGCAGAACACCTATCCCCCAGAGGGCGTCCTCCTTGAAGGCGGCGATGAGGAACATGACCCCACCCACGAAAAGGACCAGTCCGCCGAGAGCCAGCAATGCTATCCACATATCCGGATTACGCCTCCTCGGAGGGGGCGGGTGCCTCGGCTCTAGCCAAGCCGTAGTACACCAGGGCCGCCCCGAGCGCCAGCAGCAAGCCGAGGAGCGCGGCAAAGAGCCAGAAGCGCTTCTCCGACAGCGGCGCCTTGGGCGGGGCCGCGGCCTTGCGCTCCGGCTGCGCCGCGGGCTTGGCTTCGGCGAAGAGCGCCATCGGGTCGCCGGTCTCCGGAAGGCGCATGGCGGCGTCGAGCAGGTCGTTGTAGCGCGGGTCGAGGCTTGCCGCCATGCGCAGCGACTCCAGCATCTCCGCCCGCCGCCCCAGACCTCCCAGCGCGAAGGCCTTGTGGGCGTAGCCGTCGGGATCGGTGGCGTCGGCCTGGATGGCCCAGTCGGCGGTCTCCAGGGCGCCCCTGTAATCCTTGCCGCGATTCTGCGCGAAGGCCTTGATCTTGAGGAGCCGGGCGTCTCCGGGAGCGAGCTTGAGGCCTTGGTCGGCGTCCAAGATCGCCTGGCGGTAGTCGCGCAGGCCGTTGCTGGCCATGGCCCGCACCAGCCAAGCGCGGGGATTGGCGGGATCGGTCTCCAAGGCCCAGCCCGACGCCGCCACCGCGGCCGCGAAATCCCTCGCCCGCAAGGCCGCCAGCGCCTGCGCCAGCAGCGGAGCGGCGGCCGTGGCCGGGGTGACGGCGGGCGCCGCGAAAGCGGCCGCGCGGGCGGCGGGTTGGGCGGCGCCGATGGCCGCCGCCTCCAGGCGCGGGTCGGGCGGCGCGCCGCGCTGAGGCGTCGGCGGCAAGGCCATCTTCGGACCGCCGGCGCTCCGGCAAAGGTGGTAGATCCCGGCGGCCTTCTCGTCGCGCGGGTTGGCGGCCAAGAGCGCCTGGGCGTCCTCGGCCGCGCCGGCGCAGTCGCCGCCGCGCAGGCTGTTGAGCGCGCGCAGGCGGCGCGCCTGGAGGTTGTTGGGATCGGTCTTCAAAGCGCCGTCCAAGAACTTCTTGGCCGAGGCGGAGTCGCCGGCGCCCGAGCCTCCGGTGAGCGCGGTCTTGTAGGACTTGGCGGCTTCGTCGCTCTTGGCTTTAGCGGCCTTGGCCGCCTCGACGGCCTGGGCGGCTTTGGCTTTCTCGGCGGTCGCCTGAGTCCGGATCTGAATGACGAGGTTGCGAGCGCCTTGAGGCTCTGGAGGCCCGTTGCCATCGGGGCCCGGCTGTTTCGGATAGGAAGTCTGGACCCGGTCAAGGTCCTCGGCCAGCTTGTCGACGCTTTGGAAGTGGGCTGCGTAGGTCGCATGAAGGCCTTCCAGCGCCTCGACGTGCTCCTCCTTGGCCTTCTCCACGCCCCGCTCTACCTGCTGGAGCGCCTTCTCCTTCTCCGGGCTGCCGTCGTTGTCGATATGGGCGCCCATCAGGCCGCCCAGCCCATCGGTCACCGCGCCCTTGGCCGCGTCGACGCGGGTATGCGCCTGCAGGACGCCGGTGCAGGTCTCCTTGACCGTACCGTGGGATCCGTGGCAGGCGCGCACTTGGGCGCAGAACTTCTCGTAGCCGCGGGCGACCTGGTCGGCGGAGCAGATGGGCAGGTCGCCGCAGCTCTCGTCGAACTCCTTCTCCAAGTGGCAATAGACCGGCAAGGTGTCCTGATCGCCGCGCGCCGGCCCGGCGGCGGCCAGCAGGCACAAGCAGGCCAGCGCCGCGCGCCTCATCGCTTGCTCACCGGATAAAGGTAGCCGTGCACCACCATCGGGTTGTAGTACCAGCCTTTGACCCAAGTGCGCCGGACCTGCAGGTTATAGGAATCGACCGTGTAGAACTGCGGCAAGTCCTCCTGGGCAAGAGCCTGCAGCCGCGCGTAGAGCGCTTGGCGCTTGGCGGGGTCGCGCTGCGCCCAAGCCTCCTCGATGAGCGCGTCCGCCTTCGGGTTGTGGTAGCCCTGGCGCTGGCCGTAGTGGCCCTGGCTGTGCAGGAAGGGCTGCGCGCCGTTGTGGGCGTCGGCGATGTCCAGCGACCAGCGCGACGGCGACAAGGGGATGCTGCCCTTCTGGTTCTTCTGGCTGATCTCGGACCAGGGCATCGCCAGGATGTCGATCTTGAACTTCGGGTTGAGCGCCTCGACCCGGCTCTTGAGGATGGCGCAGGCCAGCTGCCGGTCGGAACGCCCCTCCAGGTAGACTACCGTGAACCGGAAGCCCTCCTCCCAGACGCGTCCTTGGAAGGCCTTCTTGAAATGCGCGGCCGCCTTGGCCAGGTCGTGCGGCCAAGGCTTCTGGCGGGCGTTGTAGCCGGGCAAGCCGCGGGGGATGGGCCCGCGGGCGCGGACGGCCTTGCCGCGGTAGCCGTCGCGGATGTAGGCGTCGTAGTCGAACGCGTAGGCCATGGCCTTGCGCACGTCGAGGTCGGCGAAGAAATTCGCGGGGATGCCTCCCCCCAGCTTGCCCGAGCCGACGTAAGGGTTGTCCTCCATGGAAAGCTTGAAGCTCGGGATGAAGACGTTGCTGACCTCCAGGAAAGGCAGGTCGTCGACGATCCGCACGCCCGGCAGGCCCGCGTACTGCGGGAGGTTCTGCCGCTCGACGTAGGCGGCGTCGGCGTCTCCGGCCTGCAGCATCTGCTTGCGCGCGCCGGCCTCGGGCACGGTCTTGAAGACCACGTACTTGAGCGCGGCCGGCTTCCTCCAGTAGCCCTCATGGCGCGACAAGATGACGACGCGGGCCGTCTTATCCCAGCGTTCGAGCTTGAAAGGCCCCGTGCCGTTGGAGCGGTCGTAGAGCGCGGAATCCTTCTTGGCGGGATTCATCTTAGAGACCCAGGACGCCTCGTTGCCGTCCCACCCCCCGCCGGCGATGGTGAAGGCCTTGGAGGTGATGGGGCAATGGGCGGCCAGGACCGAGAGCAGCACCGGCGACGGATTCTTCAGCCGCAAGACGAGGGCGCCTCCCTCCAGGCGCACGGCGTCCTGCACCTCCTTGTAGATGCCGGGCGCCGGCCGGCCGTCGGGCCCGCGCACCGAGTAGCGCCCGAGCAAGGGTTCCAGCAGCAGCGTCGAGGGGCCGCCGACGCGGTCGAGCAGCAGGAAACGCTGCAGGGAATAGCGCACGTCCTCCGGAGTCATGAGCCGGCCGTCGTGGAACTTGACGCCGGCGCGCAGCGGGAAGGTATAGGTCAGGCCGTCGGCGGAGAGCAGGCCGTTCTCGCGGCTGGGCACCGAGGTCGCGAGCATGGGCTCGAAGCGGTCGACGGCCGCGCCGGCGAAGAAGATCAGCGTCTCGTAGGTCTGGAACAGGACCTCGTGGCTGATCCCGTCGTAATGCCAGGCCGGGTCGAGGCTGTCGGCCTCGCCGACGATGGCGTAGACGAAGGTGTCGGGGTTCTTGACGGCCGCCGCCGCCGGCGCCGTCCAAAGCAGCGCCGCCATCGCGGCGGCGAGGGATCGCGAGGGGATCACGCTGGCAGTTTAACCCCGCGACCGCGCCGCGTCAACCCCTGGAAGAGTCCAAGTTCACGGACTGATATGGACGAGCCGGTCAAGCCAGCCGTAGTATCGTCAAGACT
>CAZEAE010000082.1:0-6038 GCA_964510095.1 uncultured Elusimicrobia bacterium
GTCGCAGGCCTTCTTGATGATCTTGGCGCGCGGATCGAAGTTCTTGTAGACGCGGTGGCCGAAGCCCATCAGGCGGGCGCCGTGGTCCTTGTTCTTCACCTTTTCCAGGAAGTCCTTGGGCGGGATCTTCTCCTCGCGCATCTTCTTGAGCATCTCGACGACCTCTTGGTTGGCGCCTCCGTGCAGCGGGCCCCAGAGCGCCGAGATGCCGGCGGAGACCGAGGAGAAGAGGCTGGCGCGGCTGGAGCCGACGAGCCGGACGGTGGAGGCGCTGCAGTTCTGCTCATGGTCGGCGTGCAGGATGAGCAGCAGGTCGAGCGCTTGGGCGATGACGGGGTCGACCGTGTACTCCTCGGGCGGCACCGAGAAGAACATGTTCAGGAAGTTCGACGCGTAGTCCAGCTTGTTGTTCGGGTAGATGAACGGGTGCCCGGTCGACTTCTTGTAGGAGTAGGCCGCGATGGTCGGCAGCTTCCCGAGCAGGCGGTAGGTCGCCAGGTCCAGGTTCTCCTTGGCGTCGGAGCCGTTGGAGGCGTTCTGGTAGAAGGTCGACAGCGTGCTGACCGCAGACGCCAGGGTCGCCATCGGATGGGCGTCGCGCGGAAAGCCCTCGTAGAAGTGCTTCATGTCCTCGTGCAGCATCGTATGCAGCGTGATGTTGCGCGTGAAGGCCTCGAGCTCCTTCTTGTTGGGCAGGCGCCCGTGGATCAGCAGGTAGCTGGTCTCGACGAAGGTGGATTTCTCGGCCAGCTGCTCGATAGGGATGCCGCGATAGCGCAGGATCCCGCGCTCTCCGTCCAGGAACGTCACCGCGCTGTCGCAGCCGCCGGTGTTCAGGTAGCCGTGGTCGAGCGTGATGTAGCCGGTCTTGGCGCGGAGTTCCGCGATGTCGATCGCCTTCTCGCCCTCGCTGCCCTCGATGATCGGCAGCTCGTACTCTTTCCCATCCAACTTCAAGGTCGCGGTCTTGGCCATGTGTGGGGTATTATTGCAATGAAACGGCCAGGAAAGCCAGTATCTCTATGTCGTTTCCGGGGTCTTTTTGTTATCATCGCTCCAGGATGGACAACAAGAGCGTCACGCTGGGGTGGGTCGCCCTCGTCGTGCTGTCCATCGCCTGCGCGCCTCCGGGCATCGTGATGCGCTATGCGCCGACGGTCTCGGCCGTGCCGCTCGACGTCGCGACCCGGCCGAAGGTTTTCCTCGAGCGCGTGGAGGACCGCACCGGCGACGCGCCGCTGTCGTTCGGGGGGCGCGCCGCCTGGCGGTTCGTGACGCCGCCGGCGGCCATCCTTCGGCAGGCGTTGGCCTTGGAATTGGAGCGCCTGGACATCGACGTGGTCCAACACCGAGCCCAAGCCGACGCTCTCCTGCGCGCCGTCTGGGTGCGCGGCGTCATCCGGACGGAGGCCGGGTTCGTCGCCGACATCGCCATCGCGCTCTCCCTCCGGACTCCGGAGGGGGCGGACCTGTGGGAGAACACGATCCTGGCGAGCAGCTCCCGCCAGGACTCCATCAGAGGGGATGTCTGGAGCCGCGCTTTCTCCGAGGCGCTGACGAGCGCGATGAGCCAGATCGGTCCGCTTTGGGAATCGCGGCGGGTCTTTGCCGCGCTGCCCGAGACCCGGGCCCCGGCGGCCTCCATCAAGACGCCGGGCCTCCCCGCGCTCATCCGCTCCGACGTGGACGAGCTCCCCGGCGCGGCGCCCGTCAAGCGCGCGAAGGCTTACGCGATCGTCATCGGCATCCGCGCTTACCGGCAGGAGCTGCCGGAAGCCGATTTCGCCGACGCCGACGCCCGCCTTTTCTCGCGCTACCTGACGCGCGTGCTCGGCTTCGATGAGGCCAATGTCGTCACGCTGACCAATGAGCAGGCCGCCAAGAGCGATCTCGAGGAGTATTTCGAGAGCTGGCTGGCCGACCGCGTGGAGGCCGACTCCGAGGTCCTCGTCTATTTTTCCGGCCACGGCGCGTCGGATCCAGCCACCGGGGAAGCCTTCCTCGTGCCTTACGACGGGGACCCGGCCTCCCTCGACAAAACGGGCTACTCGGTCAAGAAGGTCTATGCCGAGCTCGGGAAGCTCCCGGCCCGGAAGGTGACCTTGATCATGGACTCATGCTTCTCCGGAGCCGGAGGCCGCTCGGTGCCGGCGGCGACCCCCGAGGCCCTCTCCGAACGCCTGACCGTCCTTTCCGCTTCCGCCGGAGACCGGATCGGCCATCGCTATCATTTCAAGGGGCACGGCCTCTTCACCTATTTCCTGCTGAAGGGGATCAAGGCTCAGGCGGGCGCAGTCGAGATCAGCTGGCGCCGGGCCTTCGATTCGGCGGCGGCGCAGGTCGCCAACATCGCCCGCCGCGAATACAGCGCCGATCAGGCCCCTCAGTGGCGCGGGCCCGGGCGCTAGCGCAAGGCGGCCATGGCGGCCTGCAGGGATTCCGGGTGATGGCATTTCTGCAGGGCTTCCTTGGCGCTGATGACCTTGTTGCGCAGCAGCCGCAGGATGGCCTTGTCCATGTTCACCATGCCTAGGGCGGAGCCGGCTTCGATGGCCGGGTAGAGCTGCGGCGTCTTGCCCTCGCGGATCGCGCTCTCGATGGCGGGATTGACGATCATGATCTCCCGGGCGGCGACGAGCCCTTTGCCGTCCGCGCGGGCCAGCAGGAACTGGACGACGGAGGCTTTGAGGTTGCCTGCCAAGCGCAGGCAGATCTGGCGATGGCGCTCCGGAGGGAACATGTTGACGAAGCGCTCCACCGTCTGCATCGAGTCGCTGGTGGCCATCGTGCTCAGGACCAGCGAGCCGGACTCGGCGATGTGCAGGGCGGCTTCCGCGGCCTCCATGTCCCGCAGCTCGCCGATGAGCACGACGTCGGCGCGCTGCTTGAGGACCGATTTGAGCGCGCCCGCGTAGGACAGCGTGTGGGTGCCGATCTCCCGCTGGCAGATCAGCGAGTTCTTGGGAGCGTAGGCGAACTCGATGGGATCTTCGATGGTGACGATGTGGCTGTCGCGCTTCTTGTTGATCTCCTCGATGAGGCAGGCCAGCGTGGTGGTCTTGCCGGAGCCCGCCGGGCCGGTGAGCAGGACCAGGCCGCGCTCGAGCTCGGCGAGCTTCACCAGGGCGTCGGGCAGCTCCAACTCGTCGGGATGGGGGATGGCGGCGGGGATGACGCGGATCACGGCATGCGGGCCGTTCTTCTGCATCGTGATGTTCATGCGGAAGCGTCCCAGATGAGGCATGCCGAAGGAGCAGTCCAGCTCCAGCTTCTCCTGCAGGATCTTGCGCTGCTCGTCGAAGAGCGTCGACATGATCAGGCTGACGCTCTCTTTCGGGGAGATCGGTTCGAAGCCCTGCAGCGGGACCAGGCGGCCCGAGATGCTCACGATGGGGGGCTGGCCGGCCGAGATGAAGACGTCGGTGGACTTCTGCGCCAGAGCCGCTTTGAGGATGTCGGGGAGTTCTGCCATGGCGGCAGTATACTACAGGCTCAGGCCGGCTAGCCAGGCCCCAGCGCCTGGCGGACCGCGGCCGAGAACTGGGCCAGCTGGACCGGCTTGTGGAGGCAGCCGTCGGCGCCGGCCTGCGTCGCCTTGGCGAGGACCATCGGGTCGGCGACCGAGGTGAACATCAGGACCGTCTTCGGCCGCAGCGCCGGCTCGCCGGCTAAGGCCGCCAGGGTCTGGAGGCCGTCCATGACCGGCATGTGATAATCGATGATGAGCAGGTCATAACGGGCCTGCCTCATCTTGGAGAGGGCCTCCGCGCCGTCTGCGGCTAGGTCGGGCGTGTGGCCCTGCATGGACAGCAGCTCCCGGACCAGTTCCAGGACGTTGGGGTCGTCGTCGACTATCAGGATGCGGGCCATCTGGAAAAGATAGTTTATCTTACTATGCTATCATCCGCTAGCGGCATGGCGACAGTCAAGATACTGCTGGTGGTGGCGGACGAATCCCTGCGCCGCGCCTTGGCCTCGGCGCTCACCGGGCGAGACTTCGAACTGCGCTTCGTCGCCGGCGCCGGGGAGGCCATAGGCGAGAGCGGCTGGCCCTTCAAGGCCACCGAGGCCGCGGTGATGATCGTGGACCTGACCGCCGTCGACTCGGCGGAGGCTCAGGGCCTGGTGGCGGTCCACAAGGAGAAGAAGTTCTCCTTGATCTTCCTGCGGCCCGCCTCGGCGCTCTCGCCCGCGCGTCCCGGTCCGCTGCGCAGCTTGTCCTGGCCTTTGCCCCCGGGCTTCGGCGCCGGTATGCGAGGGGTCGGGCACCCCGTCGTCTTCCTGGTCGACCGGACGCTGCATCTTGCCAAGGCGCTGCCGGCGGCGCTCAAGGAAGCCGGAGTCGATTGCGCCGTCCTTGATTCCCCGCAGGCTCTTCCGGATTTCCTGCGGGCGCAGCCGAAAGCAGGCCCCGAGGCGCCGGCCGGGCTGATGGCGCGCTTCTTGGGCCGCAAGCCCGCGGCGAGCGCGCCCGGCTCCGCGCATGTCGCGGACGTGGAGTTCTCCGGCGACCTGGCCGAGGCCGAGGTTTGGGATCAAAAGATCCGCAAGACGGCTCCCCAAGCGGTGTGCTACCGCTTGACCAGCGAGGACCCCGCGCTCGAGGCGGTGCGTTGCCTTCGCCAGAACGTCCCCTTATTCCTGATCCGGGAGCAGCCCAAGATGGTAGCCGCCGTCCTTGAGTCATTGAGCTCGAGTCCGGGCGAGTCCGCCGGCGGCCGGATCCCCATCCTGCTGATGGACCATGATCCCGAGGTGCTCTCGAGCATGGCCAGGCCGCTGTTGACGGCGGGATACCGCGTCGAGCTGGCCCGCGATCCCGCCGAGGCCCTCAAGCTCGTCGCGCGCAAAGGCGATTTCCACGCGGCGATCCTGGGCATGACGTTCGCTTATTCCTTCGGCTACGCCAAGGATGCCGTCACGGAGCTCTCGTCGAAGCTGCGCCAGACCGATCCGGACCTTCGGGTCATCTTCATCATAGACGTCTATCCGCTGGAGCGGGCCCTGCGCGAGATGAGCCGGGCCTTGGAGGTCGGGGCCGACGACGCTCTGCTCAAGCCTCCCGAGGTCCCGCGGCTGATCGCCTCGCTGGAGCGCGCCCTCGGCCGCCGAAGCCTCATGATGCGGGCCGGCGCGGCCGAGCCGGGGGGCATAGCTCCGCCGGCGGCCGCCGCGGCTTCCTCCGAGAGCCTCGTGGCGGGCCGCTACGACCTCGTGTTCCAGGTCGGAGAGGGCGGGATGGGCATCGTCTATCTGGCGTCGGACCGCAAGCTCGGGAGGAAGGTGGCGCTCAAACGGATGCGCGCCGAGCTCAAGGTCCGCGCCGACCAGCGGCAAAAGTTCATCGAGGAGGCGCAGATCATCTCGCACTTGAGCCATCCTTATATCGTCGGCGTGCACGAGATCGTCGAGGACGGCAGCGAGATCTACCTGGTGCTCGACTACGTGGAGGGGATGCCCTTGTCCCAGATCATCACGGAGCGCCGGCGCTTGTCCTTCGCGGAGAGCCGCAACATCCTCGGCTGCCTTTGCCAGGCCATCGACTACGCGCACACGCGCAAGGTGCTGCACCGGGACCTCAAGCCGGCCAACATCATGATCGACCGCTCCGGCTTCGTGAAGGTCATGGATTTCGGGCTGGCCTGGGAGATGAAGGCGACGGTCTCCCTGCTGACGCAGAGCGAGACGGCGGGGACGCTGGCCTACATGGCTCCGGAGCAGCACCTGGGGCGGTGCGGGAAGTCCTCCGACATCTACGCCCTCGGCGTCTGTCTCTACGAGATGCTGACCGGCCAGCTGCCTTTCAACGGGCCCGACTTCCTGTCGCAGAAGGAGCGGATGCTCTTCGTCCCGCCCAATCTCGTCTATCCGGAGCTGCCCGCGGCCTTGGCCGGGCTGCTGTCCCGGGTGTTGGCGCCGGACCCCAGGCAGAGGATCGCCAGCGCGGCCGAGCTCCACGACTGCCTCACCCGCCTGCCGGGCGCTGTAGCAGAAAAGTAGAAATGTCCGCTAGTAGCCGCCAGTAGAAATGTCCGGTC
>CAZEAE010000083.1:0-5700 GCA_964510095.1 uncultured Elusimicrobia bacterium
CCTGGGAAGTAACCCACGATACCACGCAGGTGCCGGCTCGTCCATCCTATCTTTTTGAGGGTCAGGAAGAGCATGCCGCTGTTGACCTCGCCGCCGCCGAAACCGCCGACCGCGCAATAATAACGGTCGAGCATCGGCTGGCTCATCAGCCAGCCTTCGGCCTCCTTGAACTTGCCGTCCGTGAACTCCATCGAGGAGCCCACCGGCGTCTGCAGGCGCAGCATGAACATCGATTGGTCCTGCGCCGGGACGAATTCCTTGCGGATGCCCTTGACCGATAGGATAGACACTCCGAAGAAGACCAAGCTGGCCAGCATGACCTTCCAGCGATGATCGAGGCAGCCCGACAGCACCCGGCGGTAGAGCGCCGTCAGCGACTCGAATGCGCGGTCGACAGCCCGGGTGATGGGGTTGCGCCGCTCGCCGACGTCGAGGAACTGGGAGCAGCGCATGGGCGCCAGGGTCAGGGCCTCAAGCAGCGAGAAGCCCACCGCCGCCGAGATCGTGACACCGAACTGGTAGAAGAATTTCCCGATGATGCCCTTCATGAAGACGACGGGGAGGAAGATCGCAAGGATCGCCACGGTGGCCGCCATCGCCGCGAAGGTGATCTCGCGCGCCCCGTAGATGGCGGCGGCCACCCGCTTCTGTCCGAGCTCTCGGTGGCGCACGATGTTCTCCAGCACCATGATGGCGTCGTCGACCACGATGCCGATGGCCAAGGTCAGGCCAAGGAGGGTGAAGGTGTTGAGCGTGAAGCCCAGGAAGTAGGTGACGATGAAGGTGCCCAGCACGGAAGTGGGGATGGCCAGCAGGATATTGAGCGTCGAGGACCAGGAGCCCAGGAACGCCCAGCAGACCAGGGAGGTCAGCACGGCCGCCAGGATCAGGTTGAAGTTCAGCTCATGCACGGCGTCCTTGATGAACCGGGTCGAGTCGAAGTTGACGCCGAGCTTCATGCCCGTCGGCAGGACCTTTTGGGCCTCCGCCAGCCGCTTGAGCACGCCCTGCGCCACGGCCACGGCATTGGCGCCGCGCTGCTTGCGGATGCCCAGGCCCACCGCGCGCTGGCCCTGGACGCGGGAGATGCGCCGGAAATCCGCCAGGCCGTCCTCGATGCGGGCCACCTCGCGCAAGGGGATGGGCACGTGGATGGGCGCGCCGCCGCGCTGGGAGATGAGCAGGCCGCCGAACTGGGCAGGGTCGCTGAACTCGCCCAGGGTCCGGACGTTGAACTCCTTGGTCGGAGTCTCGATCTGGCCGGCGGGGACCTCGGCATGCTCGCGCTTGATCGCGGCCAACACGTCTTCGACGGTGATCTCCTTGGCCGCCATCTTCTCGGCATCAAGCCAGACCCGCAGGTTGCGGTTCAACAATCCACCGAGGAAGACCTCGCCGACCCCAGGGACGGTCTGGAAGCGGCTCTTGAGCACGTCCTGCGCGTAGACCATGATCTCTTTGACGGGCCGATCGCCGGAGAGCGCCAGCCATAGGATAGGCTGGTCCTCGGGGTTGACCTTGGTTACCACTGGCGGGTCCATGTCCTTGGGCAGCCGCTGGCGGGCCTGGGCGATCTTGGTCTGGATGTCCTGCAGGGCGGCGTCGATGGAGCGGTCCAGCTCGAACTCGGCGGTGATCGTCGCCGAGCCCTGGCGCGACGAGCTCGAGACCTCCTTGATGCCCTGGACCGAGGTCATCGCGTCCTCGATGACGTCGACCACCTCTGCTTCGATGATGTCGGGCGCGGCGCCCTCCCAGGTGATCGCGACCGTGACGATCGGGAAGTCCACGTCCGGCATCGAGCTGACGCCCATGCGCGAGAAGCCGATCCAGCCGAAGATCATCAGCGCGAACATCAGCATCCAAGCGAAGACGGGGTTCTTGATCGAGAGGTCGGAGAGGGTCACCGGAGCCCTCCGGGGACGCCCGCGGCGACCTCGAGGCGGACCACCGAGAAGGCGGCCTGGATCCGAGATTTTTCGAGCTGCAGCCGGATCTCCTGGAGCGAGTTGAGGCTGCCGAGCACGTCGAGGTTGGTGACCAGGCCGAGGCGGTAGTCGGCGGCCTGGGCCGCGGCGTTGGCTTCGGCCAGGGCCGCGGCGTTCTCCAGGGCTTTCACGATGCCCAGCGCCGAGCCGAGGTCGCTGAAGGCGGAGCGCACCTCGAGCTGGGCGCGGCGCAGGGCCAGGGCCGCGGCCAGCTCCTGCGTGCGTCGAGCGGCCTCGGCTTGACGCACCTGCGCATCGACGGCGCCGCCGCTGTAGAGGGGGATCTGGGCGGAAAGCAGCACATCCCATCGCGTCTTGTCTTGGAAGCCGGGGGGCCGATGAAGGTAGTAGTTGCCGTCCAACGCGAGGGCCGGCCAGCGTTGGCGGCCGGCGATCGTCGTGCCGAAAGCGAGAGCCGCCAAAGCGCGCCGGGCCGATTCGACATCAGGGCGGCGCGCACCCTGGTCCAGGTAGGGCGCCAGCGCCGGCGCGGCATCGGGCACCGTCACGTCCCCGGGAGCGAGGTCCTCCCCCAGGCCGGTCAGGAAGCGGAGCTGGAGCTGCGCGACCCGATGCCCGCCGCGGGAGGTCTCGAGCTGAGCCAGGACCCCGGCATGCTGCGCCTCGGAAGCCAGCACCTCGCTCTTGCGCGACCTGCCCAGCTTCTCCCGAGAGCGCAGGTCCCTGATCCGGCCGTCCATGATCTCGACCAAGGCCTCGCGCACGGAGATCTCCTTGCGCACGCCCGCCAAGGAATAATACGAACGGGCCACGTCCTCATAGAGCAGCTGCCGGGCGCGTTCCAGCTCGAGCTCCGAGGCCTCGGTTTGGATCTTGGCGGCGCGCGCGGCCAGATACTCGCGCAGGCCGGCGAAGAGCGGTTGGTGGAGGGTCAGTTGGGCCTGCTCGCGATTGCGCTGACTGAAGAGGCTGCCGGCGCCGGAGGCGGGCGGGGGGACGTCCTGGATCGTCTCGCTGCCCGCCAGGCCGACCTTAGGCTTCACGGCGGACCATAGCTCGTCGACCCGGGCCTGGAGTCCGGCCACGCCTTCGCCGCGCTGCGCCAGCTCCTCGCTGTTCTTCAAGGCCGCCGCGAAGGCCTCGGGCAGCGTGACGGCGCGCCCGACCGCGGCGGCCGTGGAGGCTTGCTGCGCCGAGACCGCGGCGGGGAGCAACAGCAGGGGCAGGCCCCATGCCTTCATCTGGCGGCGCCCTCCAGGAGCAAGTCGACGACTGAGCGGACCTTCGACGAGAGCGTCTTGGGCCGCAGGGAGAGGACGTCCTGGAAGGACGCGCTGCGGCAGAGGCCGAAGACGGCGAACGGGAGAAAGCCGCGGTCGCGCGGCGCGAGCAGGCCGTCCTTGGCGCAGCGAGCCAGGACGCGCGCGAGCCGCTCCACGTTGCGGCTCATCTTGCCCATCAAGCGCCCGTTGGAGCGGTCGCCGCAGCCGGGGAACTTGCCGCCGCCGGCGCTGGCCATGAAGTCGCGGTTGCGCTCGAAGTGCCCGAGGATGGCGCGCACGGTCGCCTCCAGGAGCGCGCGGCCCGCCAGGGGCCCGGTCAGCAGCTCGTCGAGCGATTCGCCCAGGCTGTCGACCAGGTCGGCGAAGGCGGCGGCAAAAAGCTGGTCCTTGCTGCGGAAGTAAAGGAACAGCGTGCCCTTGGCCACGCCCGCCTGGCGGGCCACGTCGTCCAGGACGAAGTCCTGGTAGCCGCGCTTGACGAGCAGCGCGCGGGCGGCGTCAAGGATCCTGCGCTTCTTGGAGTCGGGGGCGGTCGCGTCGGCTCGGCTCATATAATGACTGATTGGTCAGTCACTATAGCAAGCGGCCGTTGCGCTTGTCAAACGGCGACGGCTTCTAGGCCCGGGCGGCTAGAAGGATATCCTGGAACACCTCGAAGAGCGTGGCGTCGATGCCGCCCATGTCGGCGTCGAGCTTCATCGCGGCTAAAGCCTCGGAAGGCGTCCAAGCCTTGCGGCGAGGGCGCCAGCCGACGCGGCTGTCGTACTCGTGAGCCAGCCGGACGATGCGCGCCCCCAAGGAGATCGCCTCGCCTTGCAGGCGCAGGATGGGGCTCCCGCCGTCGAAATCCTCGAGATGCTCCCGGATGGCGCGCAGGGCCTTCTCGGGCAGCGAGACGCCGAGGTCCGCCAGCACGGCCCGCGCCGCCAAGGGATGCGAGCGCAGGAGCTTCTCGTCGGCCTCTCCCAGCGCGCCGTCGTCTTCGTCTCGGCCCGCCAGATGAGTCAGGCTGCGGCGTCCCACCTCATGATAGAAGCCGGCCAAAAAGACCGCCAGCGCCGTCTCCTCCGGCAGGGACAGCGCCTCGGCCATGGCCAGGCTCAACGCCGCCACGGCCTGCGAATGCCCGGGGTTTCCCTCGAGGCCCTCCAGCGGGAGCAGGAAATCCCGCCTAAGCCCGATGACCTCGAATCGCCGCAATGCCTCCGCGCGAGCGCGGCCGGGCACGCGCGCCGCGTCGTCGAGCGCCTCCTTGAGCCCGATCACCTCGAAGAGCGCCTCGGAGGCGTCGAGCTCCGGCCAAGGACGGGTCTTGAAGGCCCCTTCGATGCGTTCGTGCACCGCGCGGTCGACGAGGATGCTGCCCGGCAGGCCCATGCGCGCCAGGCGAGCGGCGCGGTCGACGGCCTCGCCGACCGCGCCGTAGCGGCGCCGCCGCTCGGGTCCCAGCAGCCCTACGATAGCCGGGCCGTGGGCGACCCCGATGCGCAGCTTCCACGGAGAGATCAGCGCCGCCCGCTCCTGCGCCTTGAGCGCGGCCAGCACCGCCAGCAGCGCGTCGCGGCGGAGCGGGACGGGGATGCCGAACTCCGCCCGGAGGCTGTCATGCCCATGGCCCTCGGCATGGCCCCGATAGGAGGTGATGACCGGGTCGACGCTGTCCCAGAGGCGGTTGAGCTCGCCGGTGGCGATGGCGGGCGGCAGGGAGCCGAGCGCCGCCGACAAGCCGTCGATCTCGATGGTCAGCGCCGAGATCCGGCGCAGCTCATCGGAGAAACGGCTGGTCGTCGCCAGATGAGCCGCGACGGCGTCGGCCGACGAGTAGAGCAACGATTCAAGCTTGACCCTCAAGGAGTCCAAGGCCGCGTTCTTGTCATCGAGGCCGCGATGGCTGGCCTGCAGGTCGACCTGGGAGCGCCGCCAGTCCTCGAGCAAGGTCTTGAGCCTGGCCAGCTTCTCGAGCACCTGCTCGTTGAGCCGGCCTACCAGGACGCCGCAGAGCATCAGGAAGGAGCCCCAGGCCACCAGATGCAGGTACAGGCCCACCCGGGTCTGCTCGAGGAAGAACATGTCGGGAGCCAGCACCACGGAGAACGCCACCCATAGGATCGCCAACACGCTGCCCAGAGCGGCGCTGCGGGCGCTGAGGAAATAGCCGGCCAGCAGCACGGGGATGAAGTAGAAATTAAGGAAGGCCAGCTTGTCCTTGACGAAGTATCCGATCAAGCCGACGGCGACGAGCACGCAGAAGATGAAAAGGTGCTCGAAATACCGCTCGCTGTGGCGGCGCCACAGCTCCTTCAAGGTGGGGATGAGGCGGCGGCGCGGAGGCGATTCCTCGTTTAACATGGTCCGAGGAGGGGTTTCGGCTAGGATAGCCCCCCTGCGGCCGGAAATCAAGGGCTCATTTTCAGGTGTCACATTACAGTAGAAATGTCCGGTCTCCGTTCAGTAGAAATGTCCGGTTT
>CAZEAE010000084.1:0-5445 GCA_964510095.1 uncultured Elusimicrobia bacterium
CGGACATTTCTACTGGCGGCTACTAGCGGACATTTCTACTTTTCTGCTACAGGGCCCTTTTTACCGGCTCGTCAGCTTAAGGATGCGCCGCAGGTTCGCGGCCGAGGCGGGCGAGCAATGCTCCAGGGATTCATCGCAGCCGCTGCGCTCCCTCAGGATCCGGATATCCTCCGATTGCGCGGAAAGGATGCGGCCCGTCTGGCGGTCGAGCACGGCGTCGACGATGTATTGGCGCCGGCCCCATTGGACCCGGTAGCTGCCTCCGGTGCGCGTGACCTGCTGGAGGTTGTTGGGCGGCTCGCCCGACGCCAAGGGCGGTTCCATCCAAGCCTTCCTCATCTTCAGGCAAGCCGTCTCGGGCGCCAGGTAAGAGATCCTGACCGTGGCCTTGCTCAAGGAAAGGCCGACGAGTTCGGTCGTCAGCAAGCCGCAGCCGCTGCCGGACCCCGCGGCGCTGCTCCAGTCGGAGCTCTCGCCCGGCCGCGTGAAGCGGTCCCCGATGCGCTTGACGCGGCTGAATTGGGCCTGGGGCCCGAGCTTGGCCAGCAAACCGTGCAGATCGCGCAGCAGGCCGGCCAGCGTCGCTTCGACTCCGCTTAAGTCCGGGGCTTTGCCGGGGACGTCTGCCAGCGGCATGGAAAAACCCCTGAAGCCGGCAAGGTCCTTGGACTGGTCGATCGGCTGCCGGCCGGTGAACTTGGCGTAGCGCTCCAGGCCGATGGTCTCGACGGCTCCCGATACCGTATGAGAGGAGACCGCGGTGGCGACATAGAGGGGAGCGTCGTTGCTGTAGAGCCGGCGCTCCAGGTCATAGCGCTGGACCTCACCCTCTTTGACGACGCGCCGATAGTCGTAATCCGTGGAGGCGGCCAAGGCGAGTCCGGCGGCCAAAAGGACGAGCTTCATCTACTCCGCGGCAGCCGGGAGCCGGTCGTTCCAGTCCACGTGCTTGAAGCGACGGTGCCCCCAGGTCCACTGCTCCGGGTGGGCGCGGATATAGGACTCGGTCCTGTCGACGATGAGCTGGGTCGACTTCTCCAGATCCCCCGCGGCGCCGCTGAGCTCGATCTCCGCGTCCACGAAGACATGGATGAGGCCGGCCTCGTCGCGGTAGGAGGAGCCCGGCAGGACGGCGGCTCCGGTCTTACGGGCGATGAGCGCGATGGCGCCCAAAGTGTCGACGCGGTAGCCGAAGAAGCGCGCCTTGATGCCGCCGGCATCCGGCGGCGCGTATTGGTCCATCGCGAAAACGACCGACATCTCCTTGCGCAGGGCCTTGAGGACCGTGGGGAGGGTCTTGGGCGGCAGGGCGGCCTGGACGGCCACCGACAGGCGCGCGCGCTCCATCGCCTGATGGACCCAGACCGGAGTGAGGTTGCGGGTGACGATCATCATGTCCATGCCGTGCAGGCCGCCCTGCGCCGCGACGACCTCCCAGTTGCCGACGTGGTTGCCGGCGTAGATCACGCCTTTCCCTTTGGCATGGGCCTTTTTCCAATGGCCCAGCGCGCCGCCGCTGAGCACGGAGATCCGCTGCACGTAGCGCCGGAAATGGCCGGGGACCGGGCAGAACATGTGGAGCATCTCGAAGAGCAGGATGCCGAAGTGCTCGAAATTGCGGCGCAGGAGGAGGGCGCGCTGCGCGTCGCTGAGCTCGGGGAGACAGCGGCCCAGGTTCTCGATGGTGATCCTCCGCCGGCCGCCCGCGACCAGGAGCATCAGTCGGCCGATGAGGCGCCCCAAGAGGACCTCGAGGCGACGCGGCAGGGCGGCGACGGCCACCGCGGCCGCGGTGACGAGGACCCAGAGCGGGGCGGACTGCCAAAGCGGCATTCGGCGGCGGGCCATCAGCGTTCGCTCTTGAAGAAGACCACCGAGAGCGGCGGCAGCCCGATCTCGAGGGAATGCGACCGCCCATGGAAGGGCGTGGCCGTCGCGTTCTTGCCGCCCAGGTTGCCGAGGCCGCTGCCGCCGTATTCCTTAGCGTCGCTGTTCAAGATCTCCGACCACCAGCCGCCGCGCGGTACCCCTACCCTGTAGTTATCCCTCGGAACGGGGGTAAAGTTGCAGACGACCAGCACCAGCTCATCGGACCTTTTCGCCTTGCGCAGGAAGCTCATGCAGGAGTTGTCGGCATCGTTGCTGTCGACCCACTCGAAGCCCGAAGGGTCCACGTCGCCCTCGTGAAGGGCGGGCTCGGAGCGATAGAGCCGGTTGCAGCGCTCGACGAAGGCGCGGACCCCTTCATGGGGGCCGAACTGAAGAAGATGCCAATCCAAGCTCTTGTCGTGGTTCCATTCGTCGCGCTGGGCGAACTCGCAGCCCTGGAAGATCAGCTTCTTGCCCGGCTGGCCGAACATGTAGCCGTACAGGAGCCGGAGGTTGGCGAACTTCTGCCAGTCGTCGCCGGACATCTGGTTGATGAGGGACCCTTTGCCGTGCACCACCTCGTCATGGGAGAGCGGCATGCAGAAGTTCTCATGATAGGCGTAGATCATCCGGAAGGTGATCATATCGTGGTGATACCGGCGGTGGATGGCGTCCTTGCGCATGTAGACGAGGGTGTCATGCATCCAGCCCATATCCCACTTGAGCCCGAAGCCCAGTCCGCCCACGTAGGTGGGGCGCGACACCATCTGCCAGGCCGTCGACTCCTCGGCGATGGTCTGCACGTCCGGGTGGGCCTTGTAGACCTCCTCGTTGAAGCGCCTCAGGAAGCTGATCGCCGCGAGGTTCTCGCGGCCGCCGAACTCGTTGGCGATCCACTCCCCCTCCTTGCGCGAGTAGTCGAGGTAGAGCATGGACGCCACGGCGTCGACGCGCAGGCAGTCGATGTGATATTTTTCCAGCCAGAACAAGGCGTCGCTGATCAGGAAGGCTCGCACCTCGCTGCGCCCGAAGTTGAAGATCGAGCTCTTCCAGTCCGGGTGGAAGCCCTGGCGCGGGTCGGAATGCTCGTAGAGGTGCGTGCCGTCGAAAAAGCCGGGGCCGTGCTCGTCGGTCGGGAAATGAGAAGGGACCCAGTCCAGGATCACGCCGATCCCGGCGTTATGAAGAGCGTCCACCAGGGCCATGAACTCCTGCGGGGTGCCGAACCGCGACGTCGGCGCGAAATAGCCCGTCACCTGATAGCCCCAGGAGCCGCCGAAAGGATGCTCCATCACGGGCATGAACTCGACATGGGTGAAGCCCATCTTCTTGACGTACTCGGTCAAGCGGACGGCCAACTCCTTATACGTCAGCGGCCGGTCGCCCTCCTCCGGCACGTGCATCCAGGACGCCAGGTGCACCTCGTAGATCGAGAGCGGAGCCTCCAGCTGATTGCGCTCGCCGCGAGACTTCATCCAAGCGCCGTCCTTCCAATCATAATCTAAGCCCCAGACGACCGAGGCCGTCTTCGGCGGGGTCTCGAAGCGCAGGGCCATGGGGTCGGCCTTCTCCACCTTGTGGCCGGCCTGATGCGAGGAGATGTAGTACTTGTAAAGCGCGCCTGCGCCCACCCCGGCGACGAACCCTTCCCATATGCCGGAGGAAGCGCGCGGCTTGAGCGGATGCTTCGTCTTGTTCCAGCCGTTGAAGTCGCCGATCACCGTGACCTTCTTGGCGTTGGGGGCCCAGACGGCGAAATAGGTGCCGGCCTTATCCCCGTGCTTCATGGGGTGCGCGCCCAGCTTCTCCCAAAGCCGGAAGTGCGAGCCTTCGTTGAAGAGGTAAAGGTCCTGCTCGGTGAGCAGCGTCGCATGCTCGGCGTGCGGCTTGTCCTTGGCGGCCTTGACGGGGTCTTTCATGTCGTCCACTTTCCCGGGCTGCGGTCGTAAGCCCCCGTCATCAGAGACAGGCGCCCGGCGACCTCGGGCCCCCATTGACCCGGGAGCATGCGCCACTGCCAATTGCCCGTAGGCGTGCCCGGCATGTTCATGCGCGACCCGCTGTCCAAGCCCAGCAGGTCCTGCATCGGGATGATGACCGTATCGGCCGGGCACTTCAAGGCCTGGCGGATCATGTCCCAGTGGATCTCTCGGCCGTCCGTGCCGCCCATGTAGCGCAGGGCGTTGTCCCGCTCGACTTGGATCTGCTCCGGGGTGCGCGTGCTCGCTCGGCCGCCCGGATCGCTGAACCACCCCACGCTCGTGTCGTTGTCATGCGTGCCCGTGTAGACGACGCAGCGCCGCGGATAGCGGTGGGGCTGCATGGCCTCGTCCCAGGCCGAGAAGGAGAACTGCACCAGCCGCATCCCCGGGAAGTCGAAGCGGTCGCGCAGGGCGGCCACCTCGGGCGTCACCACGCCCAGGTCTTCGGCGATGATCTCCGGGGCGCCGAAGGCCGACTGGACCTTCTCGAAGAAGCCGTGCGAGGGCCCCGGCATCCAGCGTCCCGAGCGGGCGTCCTGGGCGCCGCCGGGGATCTCCCAATAGTTCTGGAAGCCTATGAAGTGGTCGATGCGCACCGCGCTGAAACGCTCGAAGACGCCGCGGAAGCGGTCCAGCCACCAGGAGTAGCCCTCTTCCTTATGTTTGTCCCAGCGATAGAGCGGGTTGCCCCAGAGCTGTCCCAGGACGCTGAAATAGTCGGGCGGCACGCCGGCGACGACCTCCGGCTTGCCGTCGGCCCCCAAAAGCCACAGCTCCGGCCGCGCCCAGACATCGCTGCTGTCGTGGGCGACGAAGATCGGGATGTCGCCGATGAGGCCGACGCCGAGGGCCGCGCAATGCCGGCGCAGGGCCTTCCACTGCCGGTCGAACTCGAATTGGAGGAAGCGGTGGTAGGCGATGGCGCCCGCAAGCTCCCGGCAGGCGCGCTCCAAGGCCTCGGGCCGGCGGGAGCGAAGCTCAGGCAGCCAGTCCACCCAAGCCGCGCCTTGCTGAGTCTCCTTCAACGCGCAGAAGAGGGCATAGTCGGGCAGCCAGAAGGCTTGCTCGGCGCAGAACGCGGCAAAGGCCGGGTCTTGCTCCCCGCCCCGCGCCTCGAAGGCGGCGAAGGCCTTGCGCAGACGGGCCTCTTTGAACCGGGCCACGGCGGGATAGTTGACCTGGCCCTGCCGCAGGCCGCGGCCCCCGCGCAGGTCGGAGGCTTCCAGCAGGCCGTCCTCGCGCAGGCGTTCGAGGCTGAGCAGCAAGGGATTACCCGCGAACGCCGAGGGCGAAGCGTAGGGCGAGTTGCCGGCGCCGATCGGGCTGATAGGAAGCATCTGCCACCAGGTCTGGCCGCAGGCGGCCAGGACCTCGGCGAAGCGGAAAGCCTCGGGGCCCAGGTCGCCGATGCCATGGGGGCCGGGCAGGGAAGTGGGGTGAAGCAGGACGCCGGAGGCCCGTTGGCGCAGGGTGAGGGCTTTTTCCATTCTGGACGCTTATTTTACCACATGCGGGGGCTCAGAACCCGAGTCGGGAATGCTCCATGTTCCCGGACTGATATGGACGAGCCGGTCAAGCCAGCCGTAGTATCGTC
>CAZEAE010000085.1:0-5059 GCA_964510095.1 uncultured Elusimicrobia bacterium
TCAAGATCTACCGCAAGATGGGCGGCATGACCGGCACGGCCATGACCGAGGCCGATGAGTTCTACGAGATCTACAAGGTCAACGTCTGCGAGATCCCGACGCACAACAAGATGATCCGTCTCGACGAGCCGGATTATATCTATCGTACCGAGCGGGAGAAGAACAACGCCATCGTCGCCGAGATCAAGGAGCTTTGGCAGACGGGACGGCCCGTGCTGGTGGGCACGCGCTCGATCGAGAAGTCCGAGAAGCTGGCCGCCATGCTCAGGCACGTCGGCATCCCGCATCAGGTCTTGAACGCCAAGTACCATGAGATGGAGGCGCAGATCATCGCCCAGGCCGGGCGCAAGGGCGCGGTGACCATCGCCACGAACATGGCCGGCCGCGGCACCGACATCCTCCTGGGCGGCAACCCGCCCGATGAGGCCGACCACAACGCCGTCGTGGCGGTCGGCGGGCTGCATGTGCTGGGCACCGAGCGCCACGAGGCGCGCCGCATCGACAACCAGCTGCGCGGCCGCTGCGGCCGCCAAGGCGACCCCGGCTCCTCGCGCTTCTACCTCGCCTTGGACGACGAGCTCATGCGCCTCTTCGGCTCCGACCGTCTCTCGGGGCTGATGGAGCGCTTGGGCATGACGGAGGGGGAGGTCATCGAATCCGCGCTGGTCTCGCGCCAGATCGAAGGCGCCCAGCGCCGCGTCGAGACGCATAACTTCGACATCCGCAAACAGCTGCTTGATTACGACAACGTGATGAACAAGCAGCGCGAGGTCGTCTACAAGCTGCGCAACGAGATCTTGGACGGCGTCTCGGTGAGCAAGCAGATCGAGATGATGATCGAGGAGGACCTCGACGCCAAGATCGCCGAGATCGCGCCGGCCGACAGCTACCCCGAGACCTGGGACATCGCGGCGCTTTCCCTGTACCTCGAGCGCGTGTTCGGCCTGGCGTGGCAGCCCAATCCCGAGCAGCTCTCCAAGCTCGACGCGACGAGCCTGCGCGAGGGCCTCTTGACGGATATCAAGGAAGCGTACTCCAAGCGCGAGGCCGACTTCGAAGGCTACGATTTCCACGAGATCGAGAAGATGATATTGCTGCAGATGATCGACAAGTCCTGGAAGAACCATCTCTACGAGCTCGACCATCTGAAAAAGACGATCGGCCTGCGCGCCTACGCGCAGAAGGACCCGAAGATCGAGTATCAGAAGGAATCCTTCAGCTACTTCGACCAGATGCTGGGGCGCATCCGCGAGCAGAGCGTCGAGTACGCCTTCCGGGTCCAGGCTCCGCGCTTGCCGCCTCCGCCTCCCCCGCAGATCGAAGGCGCGCCCGATTCGCATGAGGCGCATGCGGCCTCCCGTCCGGCCCAGCCGCCCGCCGCCGGCAAGAAGTCCGCGCTGGAGCGTGCGGCGGCGCCGGTGCCCGACCTCCAGAAGATCGGCCGCAACGACCCTTGCTACTGCGGTTCCGGAAAGAAATTCAAGAAATGCCACGGCACCTGAGCCGCGGGGCCTTGGCCCTGCTCTCGGGCGCCGCGCTGGGCCTGGGCCTGCCGCGCCCCGGCTTGTGCGTCCTGGCCTGGTTCGCGCTGGCCCCGCTCCTATGGCTCTGCGAAGAGGCGCCTTCCTGGAAGCGCGCCTTCACCTTCGGCTTTTTGGGCGGCGTCGGCTTCAACGGCACCGCGCTCAGCTGGGTCTATCCGCTTTGCCGTTTCGCGGGCTTGCCGCCGGTCGTCGGCTTCCTGGCCTGGAGCGCGCTGGCTGTTTTTTTGGGGCTGCTCTGGGGCCTGATCGGCGCGCTGGGCCGCGCGGGCGCTCTGCGCCGACCGAGCCTGGCGCCGTGGGCCTGGGCCATCCTCTGGACGGCGGCAGCTGCCGCCGCGGAGCGCTGGACGCCGCGGCTCTCGATCGATTTCCTGGCCTATACGCAATGGCGGCATCTGGGGCTCCTGCAGATATCCTCTTTGGCCGGGCCTCATGCCTTGGGCTTCCTGATCGTGGCCGTCAACGCCGCGCTCCTGGGCGCTTGGCGCGCCTCGGCGCGGCCGCAAGCGACGGTGCCGGGGGCGGTGCTCAACGCCTCCTTGGCCGCGGCGCTGCTGGCGCTTTGCTGGGGCTATGGTCTTGCCTCCCTGGCCGCGCGGCCCGCGGGTCCGCCGGAGCGGCAGTTCCGAGTCGAGCTGCTTCAGCCCGCGATCGATCAGTACCAGAAGTTCGACGAGCAGCACGCTCAGCGCATCTTGGACGGCTTCGATGAGCTGTTGGCGCGTCCGCGCGCCGGCGCCCCCGCCTTGATCCTATGGCCCGAGACCTCGATCCCGCGCTGGGTCACGACCGAAGGCGGCCTGCCCGAGGCCGCGGCCTGGAGCCGCAAGCTCGGCAGCCATCAGATCGTGGGCGCGATGGTCCGCGCCGGCGGGCTCGGGCATAATTCGGCGATCCACCTCGGCCCGGACGGGGAGACCTTGGGGGCTTATCATAAGCGCGAGCTGGTGCCCTTCGGCGAGTACCAGCCGCTGGGCTTCCTGGAGCGCTTCATCGGCATCCTGGCGCAGATGGGGGGGCTTACGGCCGGAGACCGGGTCCAGCCGCTGCTCCAGACGCCGTTGGGCCCGGCGGCGGTCTCCATCTGCTACGAGGCGCTCTTTCCGCGCTGGGCGCGCCTGGACGTGTCTCAGGGCGCCAAGCTCTTCGTCAACGTCACCAACGACGGCTGGTATGGAAGGACGGCGGAGCCCTATCAGCACTTCGAGGCCAATCGCTATCGGGCCATCGAGAACCGCATCCCAGTGCTGCGGGTCAGCAACTCGGGCATCTCGGGCGTCATCGATCCTTGGGGCGTGGTCACGGCTAAGCTCGATCTAGGCGAGCGCGGCCGCTTGGACGCGGAGGTGCCCGAAGAAGACCCGTTCCCACGACGGTCTTTCTACGCCCGCCACGGCGACTGGCTGGCCGTCCTCTGCCTGCTGGCGACACCGCTTCTACTGCTGTGAGGAAGGGGTATGCACAAGACTTCTTTGGAGAAGTTTTGGGGATAGGTCATGGTCGGGAGTCATTCACATTGCTTTCAGCGCTGAAAGTGCTGGGGATAACTCGATGAAGCTCTTCTCATCGCCGCGCTACGTCGTCGACATCGGCTCGCATGTCTTTCCGACGCGCAAGTTCGGCTTGGTCGCCGACGCGCTGAAGAGCGCTCTTGAGCTCGTCGAACCCGCTCTGCCCTCTCGCGAGGAGCTGTTGCTGGCGCACGATGAGGCTTGGGTCGACAAAGTCATCCATTGCCGGATGACGCTCGCCGACGAGACGCTGATGGAACTGCCCTTCTCTCCGGCGCTCTCCGAGGCGCACCGCCTGCAGGTCTCCGGCACGATCCTGGCCTGCCGGCAGGCGCTAGGCGGCGGCGTCGGCCTGCACGGCGGCGGCGGCTCCCACCATGCTTTCGCCGATCACGGGGAAGGCTTCTGCGTCTTGAACGACCTGGCCTCCGGGATCCTGGCGATGCGGCGGGAGCGGCGGATCTCGCGCGCTTCGGTCATCGATCTGGATGTGCATCACGGCAACGGCACCGCCGCGATCTTCGCGGATGACCCCGACGTGTTCACCTTCTCCATGCACCAGGAGGACCTCTATCCGGCCAAGAAGCCGGCATCATCTCTTGATGTCGCGCTGCCCGCCAAGACGGCGGACCAGGCTTACCTGAAGCTTCTGGAGAAGCACTTGGACGCCGTCTTCGCCCATGAGCCCGAACTGGTCGTCTACCAGGCCGGCGTCGATGTCAGCCAGAGCGACTTGTTGGGCGGCTTGAAGCTGACCGCCGTCGGCATCAAAAAGCGCGACGAACTGGTCCGAGACGCCTGCCGCAGGCGCGGCGTGCCCGTGGTCGTCACGCTCGGCGGCGGCTATGCTTCGGACCTGCGCCACACCGTCGCGCTCCATGTCCAGACTCTGGGGGTCTTTTGCTAGAATGGGGTCAGGCCTTCAATTATTGCAATTGTTGATAATTGGAATAATTGAAGGCCTGACCCCAATTTATGGTTACTGATCCTCTTTTCAAGGCGACGGCCGACGGCATCCAAGAGGCCGAAGGCTATTTGAGCCGTGTGGCCAAGATGCTGGATATCCCCAAGCTCAAACATGCGGTGGCCGAAGGCGAAGCCCTGGCCAGCCAGCCGGCGTTCTGGGCCGACTCGATCAACGCTAAAAAGAAATCCAAGGAGCTCAACGCCCTCAAGAGGCAGCTGGGGCAATGGGAGAAAGCCGACAAGACCCTGAGCGACCTGACGGCTCATTTGGAGCTGGCCTGCGAAGCCGAGGACCTGGGCGAGCTCAAGGAAGTGATGAAGAGCTTGAAGGATACCGAGGCGCTCATCGTCGAGATGGATACGCGCCTGAAGCTTTCCGGCGAGTTCGACCACGATGACGCCATCATCAGCCTGCATGCCGGCGCCGGCGGCACGGAGGCTTGCGACTGGGCCGACATGCTATTCCGGATGTACATGCGCTGGGCCGAGAAGCGGGGCCTGGAGTTCGCCGTCACCGATATCCTCAAAGGCGAAGGCGCCGGCATCAAGAGCGTGACGGCCTTCGTGCGCGGCGACAACGCTTACGGCCTCCTCAAGAGCGAGATGGGCGTCCATCGCCTGGTGCGCATATCGCCTTTTGACGCCAATAAACGGAGACATACCTCGTTCGCGTCGCTCGACGTCCTGCCCGATATCGAGGGAGAGATCGAGATCGAGGTCAAAGACGGCGACGTCCGCCTGGAGACCTTCCGCTCCGGCGGCGCCGGCGGCCAGAACGTCAATAAGGTAGAGACCGCCGTGCGCCTGATCCACGCGCCGTCCGGGATCGTCGTGGCCTGCCAGACCGAGCGCAGCCAGCTGCAGAACCGCTTGAACGCGATGAAGATGCTCAAGGCCAAGCTCTATCAGATAGAACTCGACAAGAAGCGTTCTTCCGCTGAGAAGCACTACGGCGAGATGGGCGACATCTCCTGGGGCCATCAGATCCGCTCCTACGTCTTCATGCCCTATCAGCTGGTCAAGGACCTGCGCACCGGC
>CAZEAE010000086.1:0-3916 GCA_964510095.1 uncultured Elusimicrobia bacterium
CGATGGTCCCGATGTTGACGTGCGGCTTTGTCCGATCGAATTTCGCCTTAGCCATTTCTCATGCTCTCCTTGTCTTAGGGTCCTAGCGCTGGTTCGCCATGGCCGCCGCGTTCTTCTCGACGATGGCCTTGTACACGTTGGAAGGGACTTCCTCGTAGTGGCTGGGCTCCATGGTGAAGGAGGCGCGGCCCTGCGAGATGGAGCGCACCACGGTCGCGTAGCCGAACATCTCGGCCAGCGGCACGGTGCACTTGACGTATTTCAGATGGGCGCGGTCGCCCATGTCCTGGATCTTGGCGCGGCGGCTGTTGAGGTCGCCGATGACGTCGCCCATGTACTGCTCGGGCGTGATGACCTCGAACTTCATGACGGGCTCGAGGATGGTCGGGCTGGCCTTCTTGCAGCCCGAGCGCAAAGCCATGGCGCCGGCGATCTTGAAGGCCATCTCGTTGGAGTCGACGTCATGATAAGAACCGTCGATCAAGGTCACCTTGATGTCGACGATCGGGTAGCCCGCCAGCGCGCCGCCGTCCAAAGCCTCGCGGACGCCTTTTTCCACCGCGGGGATGAACTCGCGCGGGATGCGGCCCTGCTTGACGTCGTTGATGAACTCGAAGCCCTTGGCCATGCCCTGCGGCTCGATCTCCAGGATGCAGTGGCCGTACTGGCCGCGGCCGCCGGACTGGCGGATGAACTTGCCTTCCTCGGTGACCTTCTTGCGGATGGTCTCCTTGTAGGCCACCTGCGGATTGCCGACGTTGGCCTGCACGTTGAACTCGCGCTTCATGCGGTCGACGATGATCTCCAGGTGCAGCTCGCCCATGCCCGAGATGATGGTCTGGCCGGTCTCGACGTCGGTCTTGATGCGGAAGGTCTGGTCTTCCTCGGCCAGGCGCCCCATGGCGATGCCCATCTTCTCCTCGTCGGCCTTCGACTTGGGCTCGATGGCCACCGAGATGACGGGCTCCGGGAACACGATCTGCTCGAGCAATATCGGCTTGTCCTCGGAGGTCATGGTGACTCCGACCTGGGAGTTCTTCATGGCGACGGTCGCGGCGATGTCGCCGGCCCAGACCTCTTTGATCTCCTCGCGCTGGTTGGCGTGCATGCGCAGGATGCGGCCGATGCGCTCGGCGTTGCGCTTGTTGGGGAAGAACACGGTGTCGCCGACCTTGAGGCTCCCGGAATAGACCCGGAAGTACGCCAGCTTGCCGACGAACGGGTCCGACTGGATCTTGAACATGAGCGCCGAGAACGGCTCCTTCTCGTCGGGCTTGCGCTCCAGGGGCTCGCTGGAGTACGGGTCCATGCCCTTGACCGGCGGCAGGTCGAGCGGAGAGGGCAAAAAGTCGCAGACGGCGTCGAGCATGGGCTGGACGCCCTTGTTCTTGTAGGAGGAGCCGCAGAGCACGGGGAAGATCTTCGACTGCAGCACGCCCTTGCGCAAGGTCGCGCGCAGCTCGGCCTCGGAGAAGTTCTTGTCGCCGTTGAGGTAGCGCTCCATCAGCGCGTCGTCGAACTCGACGATCTTCTCGATCATCTGGTCATGATAGAGCTCCGCCTGCTCCTTCATGTCGGCGGGGATCTCCTCTATATCCCACTTGGCGCCCAGCTCTTCGCCCTGCCAGACCAGCGCCTTCATGGTGATCAGGTCGATGAGGCCCAGGTAGTTGGCTTCGGAGCCGATGGGAAGCTGGATGGGACAGGCGTTGGCGCCCAGGAGCTTCTTGATGGTGTCGACGCACATGTAGAAATCCGCGCCCAGGCGGTCCATCTTGTTGATGTAGGCCAGACGGGGGACCTTGTACTTGTCGGCTTGGCGCCAGACCGTCTCGGACTGGGGCTCGACGCCCTGCACGCCGTCGAAGCAGGTCACCGCGCCGTCCAAGACGCGCAGGGAGCGCTCGACCTCGGCGGTGAAGTCCACGTGGCCGGGGGTGTCGATGATGTTGATCTGGAATTCCACGTCATTGCGCTTCCACTTGCAGAACGTGGCCGCCGCGGTGATGGTGATGCCGCGTTCGCGCTCCTGGGGCATCCAGTCGGTGGTCGTCGCGCCCTCGTGCACCTCGCCGATCTTGTGGATGCGGCCGGTATAGTAAAGGATGCGCTCAGTGGTGGTCGTCTTGCCCGCGTCGATGTGGGCGATGATGCCGATGTTGCGGATTCTTTGGGACGGATATTCTCGGGCCATGTTGGGGGTCTCTGTTTTCTACCAGCGGTAGTGGGCGAAGGCGCGGTTGGCTTCGGCCATCTTATGGGTGTCTTCGCGCTTCTTGAACGCGACGCCTTCCTTCTTGTTGGCGGCCAGCAGCTCGTCGGCCAGGCGCACGGCCATGGGCTTGCCGGTCTTCTGGCGGGCGGCGTCGATGATCCAGCGCATGGCGATGGTCGTAGACCGTGTCGGCGTGACCTCGATGGGCACCTGGTAGGTGGCGCCGCCGACGCGGCGGGCCTTGACCTCGAGAAGAGGGCGCACGTTCTCGATGGCCTTGGTGAGCACGTTCAAAGCCTCTTCCTTGGTCTTCTCAGCCAGGATCGTCATCGCGTCGTACATCACGCGCTCGGCGCCGGCCTTCTTGCCGCGGTAGTCGAGCTTGTTGATCAGCCGGGAGACGAGCACCGAGCTGTACTTGTAATCGGCGGGCGGCGCCTCGCGGCGGTCACGGGGTCTGAGTCCTTTTCTAGGCATGGTCTATGTTCCTCTTTTAAGCCTTGGGGGCGGCCGCTTTGGGCCGCTTGGCGCCGTACATCGAGCGCCCCTGGCGGCGTCCTTCGACGCCGGCGGTGTCGAGCACGCCGCGGATGATATGGTAGCGCACGCCGGGAAGATCCTGGACGCGGCCGCCGCGGATGAGCACGATGGAGTGCTCCTGCAGGTTATGGCCGACGCCGGGGATGTAGCCGGTGACTTCCATGCCGTTGGTCAGCTTGATGCGCGCGATCTTGCGCAGGGCCGAGTTCGGCTTCTTGGGCGTGACGGTCTTGACCTGGGTGCAGACGCCCCGGCGCTCGGGGCAGCCCATGAGGGCGGGGGCCTTCGACCGGCTCTTGTTCTTGTGGCGGCCCAGACGGATCAGCTGATTGATAGTAGGCATGGTTCCTCTTTAGTCCTCTTTGGCGGCGGCAGGCGTGGCGCCGTGCTGCTGCAGTTCAAGCATCTTCCCCAGCGCCTGGAGACCGGTACCGGCCGGGATCATATGGCCGATGATGACGTTCTCTTTCAAGCCCCTGAGGTAATCGATCTTCGACGTCGTGGCGGCTTCGGTCAGGACGCGGGTGGTCTCCTGGAAGCTGGCCGCCGAGACGAAGGAATTGGAGGCCAAGGAAGCCTTGGTGATGCCGAGCAAGACGGGCTCGGCCTGGGCTTCCTTGCCGCCCTTCTCCTTGATCTCGCGGTTGGAGTCTCCGAAGGTGAAGCGGTTGATGATCTCGCCCTTCAGGAAAGACGTGTCGCCTGAATTGACGATCTTGACGTTCTCCAGCATCTGGCGCACGATGCACTCGATGTGGCGGTCGGAGATCGTCACGCCCTGCAGGCGGTAGACCTCCTGGATGGCGTTGACCAAGAACTCCTGGACTTCCTTGACGCCCTTGACGTGCAGGACGTCATGCGGGTTGATGGCGCCGTCGGTGATCGCTTCCCCGACGCCCACGCGGTCGCCTTCATAGACGACCAAGTGTTTGCCTTGCGGGATGAGGTACTCGCGGACCAGGTCGGTCTCCTCGTTGCGCACGGAGACCTGGACCAAGCCCTTGGCCCCGATGCCCAGGGAGACGACGCCCTCGATCTCGGAGATGATGGCCGAAGCCTTCGGCCGCCGGGCCTCGAAGAGCTCGGAGACGCGCGGAAGGCCGCCCGTGATGTCCTTGCTCTTGGTGACCTCTTGCGGGATCTTGGCCAAGATGTCGCCGG
>CAZEAE010000087.1:0-3792 GCA_964510095.1 uncultured Elusimicrobia bacterium
AAACCGGACATTTCTACTGAACGGAGACCGGACATTTCTACTGTAATGTGACACCCGCCTGCCGGGCGCTTGACGGCCGGGCGGGGCGCGGTTATACTCCCCTCGTGATCGAACTCGCGGCGGGCGCGGGCTTCTCCTTCGTCTGGCGTGCGGATGCCGGCCGCTGGCTGCTGGAGGAAGGCGAGGCGGGGAAGAAGGCCCTGCCGGTGTCCGGCGGTCCTTTCCGGGTGGGCCGCTCCCCGGACTGCGAGCTCGTCTTGCCGCATTCCGAGGAGCTCTGCTTGACGACCAGCCGCTGGCATTGCTATCTCGTCGAAGCCGAGGGGAGATGGCTCATCAACGACGGCAGCCTCAACGCCGTGCCCGAGACGGGCTTACCCAAGCCGAGCATCTCCGGGACCTTCCTGAACGGCCGCAGGCTCTGGCAGTCCGCGGCCCTCCAGGAGGGCGACCTCATCCGCATCGGGCCTTGGGAGTGCCGCGTGGAAGGCTCCGGGCGCAAGACCGTCGATATCGACCGCCTGCTCAAGCGCATCGGCGAGGAGTCCCCGCTCGATATCGAGTCCGATCGCGGGAGCAAGGTCGGCTTCGAGAGCCTCGACGAGCTCTTCACGAAGCTCTACCGGATCAAGGACAACGACGAGAGCCTGGCCGCGATCCTCTCGTTTTCGATGGAGAAGATCTCGGCCGCGCAGGTCGCCGCGGTCATCACCTTCGCTCCCGATGGGACGCCCTCGGTCCGCTCGGCCTGGCAGCGCGGCGCGGGCCGGCTCTTGGATTTCCGGTTCAGCTCGGGCCTTTTGAGCGCCCTGCCCGCCGACCGGGCGTTCCTCCTCAAATCCGAGATCCAAGACGGCACCAAGAGCCAGACCGACCATAAGATCAGCTCGGGCCTGCTCGTGCCGCTGCGCGGACGCGAGGAGCGCCTCGGCGTGCTTTATATGGACAACCGCAACCATGGGGGCTCTTTCCGGGAGGAAGACCTCTATCTGGCCAACGCGCTGGCCAACGTGGCGTCCCTGCAGCTGGCGCTGGAGCGCCAGACCTATCTGACGCACGTCGAGCAGAACATGACGCAGTACTTCGGGCCTGACGTGGTGCGCCTGATCGTGGAATACTCGCGCCAGGGCAAGCCGGTCAGCCTGGGCGTCAAGGAGATCGAGGCGACGGTTTTCTTCGTCGACATCCAAGCTTTTTCCCAGTTCTGCCGCGGCCGCAGCCCGCTGGAGGTCAGCGAGCTCCTGAACCCGTACTTCGAGATGGCGGCCTCGGCGATCCAGGCGCACGGCGGCCATGTCGACAAGTTCATGGGCGACGGGGTGATGGGCGTCTTCGGCGCCGCGCCGGTCCAAGACCCCCGGCTCACCCGAGCCAACCATGCGGACCATCCGACGCAAGCCGTCCTCGCCGGCCGGCAGCTCATCGCGCAGTGGGAGAAGTGGAGCCGGGCCAGGTGGGGGGCCGCGCTGGCGCTGCGCATCGGCATCAGCACGGGACGGCTCGTCATCGGCAACATCGGGTTTCCCGGGCGCATCGAATACAGCGCGCTGGGCGACACCGTCAACTTGGCCTCGCGCATGGAGCACCTGGCCTTGCCCAACGGGATCGCGATCTGCGACGCCACCCGGCGCCGGCTGGGCGGCGCGTTCGAATGCGTCGACGGGGGAGAGGAGGACGTCCGGGGCTTGGGGCTGACGAAGGTCTGGCGGTTGGCCGGCAGCTAGCGCCCTACGGCGGGGGCGGAGGCGTTGGGTCTCTCGATCACGTAAGCCGCCACCTGAGGCTCGAGCCGCTTCAAGACGCCGGCCAGGGTCCTTTTCTTGCGCGACAGGGGCGCGGCGGCGGCTTGACGGGCTTTGCGGGCGGTCAGGGCGTCATAGGCGGTTTGGGCTCTGCGGTAGTCCTCTTGGGCTTTCGCGAGCTCTTGCTGAGCGCGCGCCGGGTCGGCCGCCAGTTCCTCCAGGCAAGCCACCTGGAAGGCGCCGCAGCCGTCGCTGCAGGCCTGCGGCGGCTTGATGCGGGTGATGATCTCGATATGGCCGCTCTCGGCGCTGTAGCCGCAGGCGTTGGGCGACCAGACCACGACCGTGCCGATGGGCAGCGGCCAGGACGGCTTCGGGAGCCGCCGCAGCTTGCGCTTGAGGAGCCCCGGGTTCTTGTCGGCGAACTCGGCGAAGAGCTTGGCATGGCCCGCTGCGCCCGCTTTGGCGATCGTAGCCTTGTCGACGATGCCCGCTTTCTGGAGCGCGGATTTGACGTAGGAGTAGCAGTACCCCGTGAAGCCGATCTCATCGCGTTTCGAGATGCGCGCCAGCTGGGTGCCGGCGCTTAGGTCGGCCTGGTCCATGGGGGGTTCGGCGGTCCGGAGGTCCTTGGCTTGGAGGAAAGCGTTCTTGTCGCTGCCCGCGGGATCGGACCGGCGCAGCCCGGGTTTGGCCGAGGGCAAGCCCGACCGCGGACTCACCGGTACTCCGACTGCCATGCCGGGCTCTATCGAAGGGAGGCGGGCCAAGAGCCGGGCCTGGGTCTCTTGGAGGCGCAGCCGGATGTCCTCCGAAAGCCCCGCCGGCAGCCGCGAGCGCGCCGCCGCCGCGGCTTCGAGCAGGCGGATGCGGGCTTGGGCGGAAGCGGAGTCGTCGCTCAAGGACGGCCCGGGCTTGCCGAGATAGGTCGCTTCGGCTTGGCGGCGCCCCAAGCACTGCTGGTAGAACGACCGGCGGTCGTAGGTCTTGTCGCGCGCGGCGGCCTGGCAGTCTTTGACGAGGCCCTTTTCCCGGGCGTCCAGGGAGCGTCCGGCGCGGCCGTTAGGCAGGAAATTCTGTTCGACGATCGAGCCGACGTCCAGGTCATCGGCGGCCTGGTCGACGATCATCTTGAAAAGGTCCTCCGCGAGCCCCTGGGGTCCCAGCTGGACGTTCTCGGCGTTGGCGACGAGCGCCAGCAGGCGCTGGGTCTTGAGCTTCGCCTTGCCTAGCTCGGGCTCCTTCAGGGGCGCCAGGAAGGGTTCCAGCGCCGAGGGATCCGGCATGGCCTCATCCTTCAGATACGACTGGCCGGCCTGCAGCAGGATGAACTCGAAGGTCTGCTCGAAGGCCAGCTTGTCGCCGGCTTTGGTCTGGGGCACGACGGCCTTGCGCTTCGGCGCCGTGGCGGCGCTGAGCGGGACCGAGAGGAGCAACAGCAAGGCTAAGGCGCGGGACATAGGGGGTGCCTTCCTCAATAGTGTAGCCGGAAGGTCGTGGCTGTCAAGGGGCCAAAGCTGTCCATGTTCATGGGGTTTTGGCACTCCGCCGTGGAGGCTAGGGCTATCCACGGGGATAGTCTGATCAATCCCATCGGGAAACGGTCTCCGACGGCGCCGGCGACAGCATGAACAAACCCTGCCCCCAACGGCTGCGGCCGCCGGGCGCCTGAACAACAAAGATATCCCCAGCACTTCCAACGCTGGAAGTGCTGGGGATAACTGGGGACGAGAACCGGGGTCAGGGAAGGCGCAATCACAAAACAGGGGTGCCCCAGTCCCGCGATCCGACGGTGCGCCTCGTGCTGCGATCCTTTTGACGAACTTCGTAACAGCCGTTGGATTATTCTCGATCCTCACTCTTTCGGTCACGAACTCGCTTCCAGCCGGCATCTCCTGTTCTGTGTGGATAGCCTCCCCTCGGAGCAACCCACGTTATACTGAACTAAGGGGATATCGGCTCGTTCATACTATCTTCCGGCGCGCGCAGCGCAGGGGGCTCCCTGAGGATTCAAAAGATAGGATGGACGAGCCGGCACCTGCGTGGTATC
>CAZEAE010000088.1:0-3406 GCA_964510095.1 uncultured Elusimicrobia bacterium
TGGCGATATCTGGTCCGCGTCCGATGGCCGCATGGGTTCCGGTGCCCTCGATGTGTAGGCGCCGCTCTCCGAGTGTCCAGTTTTGGGCGGCGCTCGGTGTCCAGTTCCGGCCGGACCGCGGCTTTCGGACAAAGCGCGGCCTGCGGGTCCGCGCCCGGCGACAAGAAAAAAGCGGCGCCAGCGCCCCGCCTACTCGGACCCGTCCAGCCCCAGTTCCTTCGCTCTCCGCTGTTTGACTCGATAGCTCTGCCCCTCGATCTTGACCAACTCGCCGTGCTCGATAAGCCGCTCCGCTATCGCCGTCGCCACCGCGTTGTCCTGGAACACCTCACCCCATTGGCGGAAGGCTTTGTTTGTGGTCAGGATGACCGAGCCTGTTTCCGCTCTACTCGAGATGACTTGGAAGAAGAGGTCTCGCCCTTCTTTGTCCAGGGGCAAATAGCCCAGCTCATCGATACACAACAGCCGGGGCGAGCAGTACTTGCGTAGCGCCCGCTCCAGCGTATGGTCGGCCTTGGAGGCCACCAGACGGTTGATCATGTCCGCCGCCGTGGTCCATAACGTCCGGATCTCCTTCTGACACGCGGCGTAACCGATGGCCAGGGCCAAGTGCGTCTTGCCCAAGCCACCGCGACCGAGAAAAATGAAGTGCCCGCGCTTCTCGACGAAGTCCATTCGGAAGGCGTTGAGGATGAGCTGCTTGGGGATGGCGGTCGGGTGCGCCCAGTCGAAGGCGTCGACGGTCTTGATCGTCGGAAACCGCGCCTCCTTGATCAGCCGGGCCACGTTGCGGTCGTAGCGCCAGGTGATCTCGTTGTCGAGCAGGCGCTCCAGCAGCGCCCGATGGGATAGGTTCTTCTGCGCCGCCTCATCGAGCAGCTCTTGGTAGTTGCCGGCCGTGTGAAACAGGCGCAGCCGTTCCAGCCTCAAGGCCAGCCCGTCGCCTTCCGGAATCGTCATCTTGCTCATGGGATCTCCTCTTCAGGGTCTTCGCCCTTCGACGGCTTCTCTCCGAAGAGCTCGTCGTATTGGGCGAGGTCAGTTTCTTCCACCTCCACCTCCGACCAGTCCGGCCTTTTCGTCAGCACGACGGGTCGGACTGTCGGGCGGTTGCGCGCGGACTCGCGCTGCAGCACGATGTTGTGCACGTAGGCCGCGCCGAAAGCGCCGAAGTTGTGGGCGCGGCGGATGGCTTCGAGGACCTCCGCCTTGCCGTAGTCGCGCACCAACTCCAGGATCTTGTCGAGGTGGCTGGACAGGTGCAGCTCCGAGGCCACCAGCCCCTTGAGGTAGGCTTCGCACTCGGGACCCAGCGCCAGGAAGGCCTCAACCCGCTTGGCCGCCCGGGCTTTCTTTCGCTTGGCCAGCAGGCCCGCGTAATGGGTCGGGTTCTCGATGACGCGGTACTTCTCGTAGCTGCGGGGGTGGGTGGCCGCGAGGTCCGCGCCGTCGTAGAGGCAGATCGTTTGCGACGAGGCCTTCAGCGTCAGCGTCCGGCCTGCCTTCGAATGCGGCACGCTGTAGCGGTTCGTCTCGAAATGAACGAGGGCTTGGCTGGTGGCCTTCACCGAGCGCACTATCGCGCAGTCGTACTCCGCGGCGGGAAGGGCGCCCAAGAGCGCTTTCTCGCTCAAGAACCGGTCCACGGGCCGCTCCCGCGTGGTCCCGTGGATGCGCACGTTGGCCTCCTCCGCCAGCCATCGCGCCGCCTCCTGCCGGAGCTCGGCCAAGTTCACCAGGGTCCTGCCCGCCAGAAACGCCGAGCGCACGTACTTGATCCCGTTCTCGACCTTGCCTTTTTCCCACGCCGCGCGCACTGTGCAGGGGACCGGCTCGAAGAGGTAGCTGCCCGCGAAATCCAGGAACCGGGGCTGGAAGCGAATATCGGTCCCAACGCGGCAAAGCACCACTGTCTTCAAGTTGTCGTAGTTGACCTTCTTGACCACGCCGCCGAAGTAGCGCCAGGCGTTGACGTGGCAGGCCATGAAGTCCTCCAGGCACTGCGACAACGTGAACTCCAGATACATCATCCGCGAGTAGCTCAGGACCATTACGAAGCACGACAGCTTCCGTTTGGCGTTGCCGATCTGGATCGTGCCCACGTTCGCCCAGTCCACTTGCGCGAATTCCCCAGGCAGGGTCTCCAGGCGCAAGAAGGCCTTGGGCGCCGGCGCGCGCAGGCTTCGGAGGAACTCCTTGAGGATGGTGTAGCCGCCGCCGTAGCCGAGCCGCCGTAGCTCCCGCAGGAGCTTCCTGCCGCTCAGCTCCGGAAACTCGCCCAGGCGCCGGCGCAGATAGTCTTTGTGGGGCTCGAGCTTGCCGGGCTCGGTGCCCCGGCGCGGCAGGTCCGGTGGCGGGCCGGCCGGGCTGGCCAAAGCCCGCCGGACGGTCTGCCGGTGGATGCCCAGCCGTTGCGCGATAGCGCTCTTCGAGAGCTTCTCTACTTCATGCAGCCGCCGTACTGCCGCCCAAGTTTCGGTGTCCATGCCACCATGCTAACCCGCGGCCTCCTTTGGAGGCGATTGCGTCTTGTATATCGGCGCGGGCGAGCCGCCCAGGGCGTACAGAAGCCCGTCGAGGCGAAGGCGGTACGTGTCTTGTATATCGGCGCCTTGGACCACCTGGATTTGCCTGATTTCTCGACGGGGCCACGCGTCTTGTATATCGGCGCGCCGGCGCGCTCGAATCCGACGCCGGCGGCGCCCCGCGTTGTCCTTCTGGACGTATTCGGGGTGCTTGCCCCGGTAGGCGTCCAGATACCCAGAGTGATCATCCAACCAGAGCCGCGTCCGGCGATACTCGCCCTTGTAGTAGTCGGGGTTCTTGCTCAGCCAGTGCGTCTGGGCGTCAGCCTTCCGCCTCGCCTTGCAGCGCGTCTTGCCGCAGCACTTCTGGATGGCCGCCACATTCGGCCTGGGCTCGAACTCGTCGCCGCAGTACGGGCATCGCAGTCGGGCCATAGCCGCTCCTCCGGGTCGGCGGTCCCCTCGCGATAGCATGCGTCGGCGAATGGGCCATTCAAAGCGCCTGGCGGGATCGGCGGGAAGTCTGAATTCCGGCGGCGAACGACGAGACGCCAACGGCCACGGCAACGGCAAACGGCAGCATGAACGAGCTGACCGTCCTGGCTCACTGGTTGAATGATATTCAAACCAACGGCAACGGCTACGGCTACGGCCCTGGACAGTCTCTACCGGCCGGTTCTGGACAGTTGGCGGGTGGCGTTAACACGGCAAGCGTAGTGCCCCGGACCAAGGTCTCGGCCTGCTCGGTAGGCGGCTTTCCCTCGAGCGCCGCCTTGATCCACGGATCGCCGTCGCCCAGCTCCGATTGCGCGAAGGCTAGGGCATCGGTGAAAACGGCCTCCTCCAAGTCCCCGTAGATGGGGGCGGGCGAGAACAGCCGA
>CAZEAE010000089.1:0-3139 GCA_964510095.1 uncultured Elusimicrobia bacterium
TGTTAGCGCCGCTTTCTGACTGTCCAGTTTCCGCCGGTGCTGACTGTCCAGTTCCGGCCGGTTAGGCCTTTCCAGCCAAAGCGCGGCCCGCAGGTCAGCGCGCGGAAAAAATAAAAACGGGCACGACCGGCCCCGCCTACTCCGACCCGTCCAGTCCCAAGTCCTTCTGCTTGCGCTTGCGTACCCGATAGCTGCTCCCCTCGATCTTGACCAACTCCCCGTTCTCGATGAGCCGCTCGGCTATCGCCGTCGCCACGGCGTTGTCCTGGAACACCTCTCCCCATTCCCGGAAGGCCTTGTTGGTGGTCAATATGACCGAGCCTGTCTCGGATCTCTTCGAGATCACTTGGAAGAAGAGGTCGCGTCCGTGCTTGTCCAGGGGCAGATAGCCCAGTTCGTCGATTACGAGCAGCCGGGGCGAGCAATACTTGCGCAGCGCCCTGTCCAGGCTGTGGTCGGCCTGCGAGGCCACCAGACGGTTGATCATGTCCGCCGCCGTCGTGTAGAGGGTTCTGATTTCCCTCTGGCAGGCGGCGTAGCCGAGGGCCAGGGCGAGATGCGTCTTGCCCAGACCCCCGCGACCGAGAAAGATGAGGTGGCCGTGCTTCTCGACGAAATCCATCTTGAGCGCGTGCAGCACCAGTTGCTTGGGGATGGCCGTCGGGTGCGACCAGTCGAAGCTGTCGATGGTCTTGATGCTCGGGAACCGGGCCGCCTTGACCAGACGCGCCACCAGTCGCTCGTGACGATAGGCCCCTTCGTGGTCCAGGATGCGCTCCAGGAACTGCCGGTGCGACAGGTTCTCCCGGGCCGCGGCCTCGAGCAGGGCCTCGTAGGTGCGCGCCGTCTCGAAGAGGCGCAGCCGCTCCAGCCGCGGGCCCAGGCCCTCGGACCCGTTCACGCGCCGCCGCCCTTGCGCGGCCCGAAGAGGTCGTCGTAAAGGCCCAGGTCCGTCTCTTCGACGGTGACCTGCGCCCAGTCGGGCCTCTTCGTCAACACCAGCGGCTGCGTCCGCGGCTGCCGGCGCGCCGCATCCCGCTGCAAGACGATGTTCTGGACGTAGGCCGCGCCGAAGGCGTTGTAGGCCAAGGCCCGCCGCAGAGCCTCCAGCACCTCGGCCTTGCCGTGCTCCCGCGCCAGCTCCAGGATTTTGTCCAAGTGGCTGGCTAGGTGGAGCTCCGCCGCCACCAGGCCCTTGAGGTAGCCCTCGCATTCGGGCCCCAGGGCCAGGAAGGTCTCTACCCGCTTGGCCGCCCGCGCCTTCGTGCGCTTGGCCAAGAGCCCCGCGTAATGCGCCGGGTTCTCGATGACCCGGTATTTCTCGTAGCTGCGGCCGTGCGTCGCCACCAAATCCGGGCCGTCGTAGACGCACACCGTCTGCCCCGTCGCCTTGAGCGTCAGCGTCCGGCGCGCCCGGGTGTAGGGCACCGTGTAGCGGTTCGTCTCGAACTGCACCAGCCCCTGCGTACTCGCTCCCACCGTGCATACGACGCGGCAGTCATAGTCCGCCGCCGCCAGGCCCTGCAAGAGCGGCCGCTCCGTCACGAAGCGGTCCATCGGCCGCTCCCGCGTCGTGCCGTGCAGGCGCGCGTTGGCCTCTTCGGCCAGCCAGCGCGCCCCGTCCTCGCGCAACACCGGCAGGTTCACCTCCGGCCGCCCCGCCAGGAAGGCCGAGCGAACGTACTTGATCCCCGACTCGACCTTGCCCTTCTCCCAACCGGCGCGCACGTTGCAGGGCACCGGCTCGAACAGGCACGCCCCGGCAAAATCCATGAACCGCGGGTGGAACCGGATCTCGCTACCCACCCGCGACAGGACCACCGTCTTCAGGTTGTCGTAGTTGATCTTCTTGGGCACCCCGCCGAAGGACTTGAACGCGTTCACGTGCGCCGCCAGGAAGTCCTCCAGGCGCTGCGACAGCGTGAACTCCAGATACATCATCCGCGAGTAGCTTAGGACCATCACGAAGCACGACAGCTTGCGCTTGGCGTTGCCGATCTGAATCGTCCCGATGTTCGCCCAGTCCACCTGGCCGAACTCGCCCGGCTGGGTCTCGAGGCGCAGGAAGGCCCGGGGCTCCGCCAGGCGGATGGTGCGCAGAAACTCTTTCAAAATCGTGTAGCCGCCGCCGTAGCCGCGCCGGCGCGCCTCGCCCAGCAGCTTCTTGGCGCTCAGCTCGGGGAACTCGCGCAGCCGCTCGCGCAGGTAGTCCTTGAAAGCCTCCAGCTTCCCCGGCTCCGCCCCGCGCCGCGGCAGGTCCGCCGGCGGGCCCCCGGGGCTCGCCAGCGCCCGGCGCACCGTCCACCGGTGCACCCCCAGGCGCTTCGAAATCGCGCTCTTCGAGAGCTTCTCCACCTCGAAGAGCCGCCGAATCGTCCCCCACATCGCCGCGTCCATGTCCGGGATTATGGCCCCGCACCCACCGGCCACGCCATATCGGTTACGTTTGCGGACACACCACCGCCACCGTCGAGCGTAGGCAGTCCTCGACGGCCTCCACCCGTCGGAACAACGCGGTTACGTTTGCGGACACTTCAGGCTCTTGCGTCCGCCCCAGCACGGCCGCCTTCTCGACGACAGCCCGCCGCAACGCGGTTACGTTTGCGGACACTTTCAGCCGCCGCGAACGCACCCGCCGCAGGTTGTCCCGCGCCGTGTACTCGGGGTGGGTCGCCCGGTACTGCCGCCAGTAGTCCGGAAACGCCTCCGCCCAAGCCCCTCGCTTCGCGTGTCGCGAGCCCTCGTAGCCGGGATTGAGCGCCCGCCAGCGCCGCTGCTTCTGGCGCCGCCGCGCCCGCCCGCACTCGGGCCGCGGGCAGGCTTTCTGGTGCCGGGCCGTGTGCGGGTCCGGCTCGTAGCGCCGGCCGCAGTACTCGCAACGACTTTCGATGGGCTTCATGGCGGGGCCACCCCTCGTAGGGAGCGTACCCGGGGGCCGTTACAGAGGAAGGGACGGTGCACGCCGCCGGCGGCCGAGCGAAATCCGGCGCAACGGCACGGCGCACGGCCACAGCAACGGCCTGCTCAACACGCTCTGCGTCACAGAGCGGCACTCTTCGGGGGGCTAACGGCCAACGACCTTACGGCCCTGGACAACGACTACCGGCCCTTTCTGAACAATCAACGACCGGCGTTAACA
>CAZEAE010000090.1:0-3076 GCA_964510095.1 uncultured Elusimicrobia bacterium
CTTGGGCGCTAACCAGATTTGACCCACCGATACTAACGAGAATTGACCCGCCTGGCTGCGTTGCTCACTGAAACCGACCCACCTCTGCTCACCGAAATCGTCCCACCCCCAACCCACGGCGTAGCCTTCCTTTAGCCCGCCGCCAAACGGCAACGGCTGCAAGAACGAGCCGTCCGTTGGCGAGCGACAATTCTTCGATCGATTCGACGGCAACGGCGTTCCTTATATAGGGGCCTGTCAGGGCTATCCAAGCCGGGTCTGCTCACCGAACAAGACCCACCTTTCTGCCGCCGACGCCGTAGTTAAAGGTTTTCAGCCCGCCGCCGTTGGCGGGATGAAAACCCCGGCGCCGACACTGCGGTCGGCGCCGTTGCCGTTGTTACAGCGCTTCCTTCTATAGGGCCTCAACAGAAACGGGCTACCCTCGCCATGCCGTCGGAGGCCGCTCGATGCCAAGTAAGCGATGTCTGTTTTGTCGGCAGTGGTTCGAGCCCTACCTTCCAATGGCGAAGCTTCAGAAGGTCTGCGGCGCATCGCCGTGCAGGCGAAAGTTCAAGCGGCTGCTGGACCGGACCTGGCGGCGACGGGATCCGGGGTGGAGTCGAGAACGGCGAGCGCGCAGACGCGGAGAGTGGCGTGTTTACATGCGCGGCTACCGCGTCGATCATGCTGGATATCGAGCACGAGAAGCAGCGCGGAGGAGGCGCCAGCGCCGTAAGACAGGAGTCGTGACCGAATCCTCGTCGAGGAATGGGCGAAAAGCGCCGTAAGACAGGAGTTTATAGACGCGGCCGACCGCCTGCTGGGATAATGCCGGAGCATGAAGATCGTCGAGGTCAACGTCGCGGCGCTGGATGTCCGCTACGGCGCTCTGCGCGCCCGGGATCGAAGGCGAGAGGCGCGGTTAATGGCGTCGCTTGAAGAGCATGGGCAGCAGGACGCGATCAGCGTGATCGAGGATGGCGTGGGGCGCTGGGTCGTGGTGGACGGGCACAAGCGCGTACGGGCGCTGAAGCGGTTGCGGCGAGACGTGGCGAAGGCGGTCGTCTTGGAGATGGCGGCGGCAGAGGCTCTGGCGGCGGCGTACCGGTCTGGAAGCGGGCCGAGCTACAACGCCATCGAGGAAGGCTGGCTCGTTTATGAACTGCATCGAGTCGGAAAGTGGGATCTCGGAAAGACGGCGGTTTCAATCGGGCGAAGCAAGGGCTGGGTGAGCGGCCGTTTGGGGCTGGTTGAGATTTTGCCGGAGGCGGTGTTGGAAGGAGTGCGGTCGGGGAAGATTGGCGCGTACACGGCGACGAGGCATCTGCTGGCGTTTGCGCGCGCAAACGCCGGGGACTGCGAGAATCTGGCTGTGAAGATCATTGAAAACGGATTTCGTAGCCGGGAAGTCGAAACGCTGTGCCGCTACTACACGGCGGCGGGGCTCGAAGGCAAGCGGCGGATTCTTGAGGACCCGGCGCGGTTCTTGAAGGCGTTGGAGGCGGCAAAGCATAAGGACGGCGGGAACATGAGTTCAGAAGAAGCGCGTTGCCTGAAGAATCTGGAACTGGTTGGGAACGTCTCGTTGGGGTTGGCGCGGAGCCTGCCGGCGGCGCTGGCCGGCGAGACGGCGACGGCGGCGCGCGAGCGGTTGCGGCCGGCGTGGGAGCGAGCGCGGCGGCGGTGGACGGAGCTGGTCAAGACGGCGTCGGTGGTTTTTGATTCGGCCGCGGAGGAAAAAATGGCGAATAGGGAGACGGTGAATGCTTGATCGGGAGATACGGACGGCGATTCTGGCGTTGACAGCCAAGGGCCGGAAGATACGTGAGATTTCGCGGGCGGTGGGTGTCAGCCGCAACAGCGTGAAGGCGGTGCTGGAGCAGGGAGAGGCGCAGCCGAAGGCGCGGGAGCGCGGCAGCCGGCTGGACGGGTATCTCGACGATATTCGCAGGCTGCATGCGCTTTGTCGGCACAAAGACGGGCAGGTGAACATGGTCCGGGTCTGGGAAAAGCTGCGAGACCAATTGGAGGTGGAGGGCAAGAAGCTTGAGGCGTCGTATCCAACGCTGACGTGGTTTTGCCGGCAGCACGGCATCGGCGTCGAGGAGAAGGTCGCGGCGAGGCGCATCGTGACGGAGCCGGGCGAGGAGTCGCAGCACGATACCTCGCCCCACGCCATCGAGCTGAGCGGCAAGAAAGTCACGCGACAGTGCGCGAGCCTGGTGCTGGGGTATTCTCGGATGCTCTACGTCCAATACTATCCCCGGTTCGACCGATTCCAGATGAAGGTGTTCCTGACGGAGGCGTTTCAATATTTCGAAGGCGTGTGCCGTCGCTGCGTGATCGATAACACGAGCGTGGCACTGGCTTGCGGCGCGGGCAAGAACGCACAGATGGCCGCGGAGGTCGAGGCCTTCGAGACTCGGTTCGGTTTTCATTTTCTGGCCCACGAGCTGTGGCACAGCGACCGAAAAGGGAAAGTGGAGAGGCCGCATCATTTCATCGAGAGGAATTTCCTGATTGGCCGGTCGTTCATCGATGATGCGGACTTGAACCGTCAGCTTTTGGAATGGCTTGAGAAGGCCAATCGGCGCCGACTGCGCGAGTTCAAGACCAGTCCTCTCGAGCTGTTCGCGGCCGAAAAGCCGAAGCTTCGTCCTATGCCGCTGTTCATACCGGAGGTCTATCGACTGTGGCCGCGGACCGTGGACCCTTATGGCTGCGTGAGTGTGCACGGCTACAAATACCCGGCGCCGGCCGCCTATATCGGCAAGGACCTCCTCGTGCGCGAAACAAAGGACCGCGTAATCCTGCTGGACGGTCATCAAGAGTTGGCTGCCCATCCCAAGAAAATCGAAGGCAGCCCGCAGGCTGCGATCCCCCATCCGGCGGCGCCTCGGCGGCAGAAGTCGGCCCAGTTGGCCGAGGAAGGAAAGCTCAAGGCGATGGGCGAGGCGATGACGGCGTACTTGGCGGCGCTCAAGGCCGCCCGAGGTCCCCGTTACTTCTGGAGCGTTCGCAAGCTATGGCGGCTGCTGTGCCAGTACCGCGACGCCGATCTTCTGGCCGCGGTGATCCGGGCTCACGAGCACGG
>CAZEAE010000091.1:0-2875 GCA_964510095.1 uncultured Elusimicrobia bacterium
TAGTTTGGGATCTGCCCCATACTCCAGCAACAGCTTGACGATATCGGCGCGACCACTGGCAGCGGCCGCGATTAGAGGTGAAAAGCCATCTACATTCTGAGCGTTCACATCGGCTCCGTGGTCGATTAAATCTTTGACTAATTCCAGACCTCCTGACATAGGCCCCGCCGTCTCCGTCGAGAACCGCACCGCGTAGCCCACCTCAGCTTCGAACCCAAACCTGTCCGCTTTTTGCCAGGTCCCGGTCTGCCATCGTACACCCATGGCAAGACCAGACCAAGCAGAACTATTCTCCCGACCGACCCTCCCCGAGGGGTCGCGCCACATCAATGGACGTTGCGTACTGCAAATCCAGCGCGGGCGCCGCATCGTGATCGTATCCGGGATCGTGCTGGCCCAGTACGCCGCCGAGGACCGCATGTCCGAGGCGTATGCCATGGTAAGTCTCGTAGAACAGGGTCATGCCGACCAGAACGATGTGGCGCGCGCGTTTGGCTGCTCGACGCGGACCGTACGGCGATGCCACCAGCGCTTCGACGACGGCGGCTTACCCGCCCTGGCGCGCACGGCCGGCTACCCGAAGGGCCGCGCCCGCCTGCCAGCCACGCGAGCCCGCCTAGTCAACCGCCTCAAATCCGACGGCTGGTCTAACTGCGCCGTCGCTCGTCGCCTCGGCGTCAGCGAGATGGCAATCCGCAAGCTACTCAAGCGTCTGGGCTGGCGGGAACAAGCGCCCGTTCAGCCGGTCCTCCCGCTGCCCGGTGGCTCGGACCCAAACCTGTCCGCTTTTACGAACGCCTCCGTCGACGTCCTCTCGGCGCCTTCTGTCCGGACCTCGAACCCAAACCTGTCCGCTTCTTGCGTTGCCGCCCTGCCGTCGTCGCTCGACTGCGACCCTGGCAACCGCGTCATGGACCGCATGCTGGCACGCCTGGGAATGCTCGAAGACGCCGCTCCTCTGTTCCGTTGCGGTCCGAGTGTCCCGCGGGCTGGGGTCCTCCTCGCGCTCCCCGCGCTCATCCAGACCGGCGTATTCGACTGCGGCCAGGCCGTCTTCGGTAGCATCGGGCCCGCCTTCTACGGCCTGCGCACCACTCTTCTGGCCCTGCTCTTGATGGCGCTGCTGCGCATCAAGCGTCCCGAGGCCCTCAAAGAGCACGCCCCGCCGGACCTCGGCCGCCTCCTTGGCCTCGACCGCGCTCCCGAGGTAAAAACGTTGCGCCGCAAGCTCTCGGCCCTGGCTGCCTTCGGCCGCGCCGCTCAGTTCGGACGCGAACTCGCACGCCTGCGGGTCGCCGCCCGCGCCGGTGCGCTCGGCTTCCTCTATGTGGACGGCCACGTCCGTGTCTATCATGGCAAGCGCTCCATCCCAAAGGCGCACGTGGCCCGTATGCGCATTGCCATGCCCGCAACCTCCGACTACTGGGTCAATGACAAGGACGGCGAGCCCCTCTTCGTCGTCACGGCCGAGGCCAACGCCCCCATGACACGCATGCTGCCCCCGCTGCTCGCTGAAATCCGCGACCTCGTCGGCAAACGCCGCGTCACCGTCGTCTTCGACCGCGGCGGTTGGAGCCCGAAGCTCTTCCAAGCCATCATCGCCTCGGGCTTCGACATCCTCACCTACCGCAAAGGGCGTTCACGCCGCGTCCTGCGCGCCCGCTTTCGCGAGCATGCCGCCGTCATCGACGGCCGCAAGGTCGCCTACACCCTCGCCGACCAGGGCATCGCGATCCTCGGCCGCAGGCTGCGGCTGCGACAGGTCACCCGCCTTTGCGAAGACAGCCGCCACCAAACCCCCATCATCACCTCCCGCCGCGACCTTCCCGCCGTCGTGGTCGCCTACCGCATGTTCGAGCGTTGGCGCCAAGAGAACTTCTTCAAGTACCTCCGCGAAGAATACGCCCTCGACGCGCTCGCCGACCACCAGGCCGAGCCCGCCGACCCGGCCCGCACCGTGCCCAACCCAGCCTTCTTCAGGCTCGGCCTCAAGCTCAGCCAGGCCCGTGCGGACCTCCAGCGCCTCTCGGCGGACTACGGCTTGGGCGCCCTCGCCAACACCGAGGCCCGCCGCCCGACCATGCGGGGCTTTAAAATCGCCGCCTCGAAGGCGGGCCGCGCGGTCGCGGCGGCCCAAGGCCGCGTCGTCGCCCTCGAGCGCCGGCGATCGCTCCTGCCTCATCGTATTCCAGTCGCCCAGGTCGTCGACGGCCAGGTTGTCCGCCTGTCGACCGAGCGCAAGCACCTCACCAACTGCCTCAAGATGGTCGCCTATCAGGCCGAAGGGGAACTCGTACGCATCATCACGAAGCACTACCGCCGCGCCGAGGACGAGGGCCGCACGCTCGTCCAGTCCGCCCTCGCGTCGGCCGCCGACATCGCCGTGACCAACGACGAACTGCGTGTCACCCTGGCGCCTCTAAGCTCCCCGCACCGCTCCCGGGCCGTCGCCGCGCTGTGTGACGAGCTCAACGCCACCCGGAGTTACTTTCCCGGAACAAGGCTACGGCTACGCTACGCCGTCGCTCAACCGTTTTGAGCCAAAAAGCGGACAGATTTTGCGGGGCCTATGTCAGGAGGTCTGGATTCAAAGTTCCTGTATTACTGGCTAAGGACTAGCCGTGCCCGGGATTTCATTCAGAGCCACGCAAAGGGCACGAGCCCCACTATGAAGAAAATTTCTCAGGGGATAGTAAATGCCATCCCCTTCCCAGTTGGGTTGCCACTGGGCGACCAACAGAACTTGGTCAAGCAACTTGAAGGGCTCGAATCGGCAATTCTCCATCTAGTTAACACACGCAAGGAAGCAAACCGCGAAGTCGACGCCCTGCTTCCATCAGTGACAAACAAGGCGTTTTCCGGAGAACTTTAGGAA
>CAZEAE010000092.1:0-2686 GCA_964510095.1 uncultured Elusimicrobia bacterium
CGACAACCATGAAGAGCGTACTTGTTGCACTGATCGTGACTCTGCTCGTGAGCTACCCGGCCGTCGCCGGGCCCAAGGCGTCCAGAGAGCTGGAGGATCTCAGCGGCCCTGTGAAGGCCGTGGCCGTCGAAAAGGCGCCACTCTCGCGCCAGTTCGGGAAATACCTGGGCAGGTTTACCGCGAAGTGGGTCGAAGGGCCCCGCGTCCGAGCCTACAACCGGAACTACGACGCCAAGGGCAACAAGACCTGGGAGACCTGGTACAGCCCGGATGGATCAGTGAACCGCCGGGTGCAATTCGCCTACGATGCGACCGGCAACCTGATTGAGTCCATCCGGTACAAGTCTGATGGGAACATCGCCAACAAGGTTGTCTATGCCTACGATGCCAAGGGCAACAAGACGGAGGAGACGACCTACAAGGCCGACGGGTCGCTGGAAAAGAAGAGCGCCTTCACCTACGAGTTCGACACCCACGGCAACTGGACCAAGATGACCGAGAGCACCAAGTTCGAGACCGAGGAAGACACCTACTGGGGCGAGTCCATCTACCGCACGATCACGTATTATTAGCGCTACAGCTCTCCGCGGCGGAAGCAGTTTTGGATGGCACGGGCTTTGGGGGTGAGGGCCGCTGCGAGCAGGCGGTTGGCGTCCTCCAGCCACTGGAGCTTGACCCGGGGCGGAAGCGCGCGCCAGCGGCGGATCTGCTCGTCGGTTACGCGATAGGAATACCCCTTCCTGTGTTGCGCGGCCTGTTCCTCCGGCTTCATGAAGAACCCTCCTCATCCAACTGAAGCAAGCGGGTCAACGCGGCGATGTCGGCGGAGTCCTGCTCGCGTCCTGAGAGCTGTTTCATGGCAATGAGATCGGTGACGCCGGCCAAGGGGATGGTGAAATCCTCCACCGTCAGGTTCTTGCGCTTTGAGTAGGCGGACTGAAAATCAATTGGATTTTCAAGGAATACGTCGATCTCCTCGTACGGCCGGCCGGAATGAATCCACGTAAACATCACCATGGATTTGCTTTCCTGCCATTCCCGACGTTTGGCCGGGTCGAGGAAGTCGGTTGTGGCAACGGGCGCGCGAGGGCGGTACCCAAGCGCCGTCAAGGCCTTCACGAACGCATCGAGGTTGTGTTCAGACAGCTTCACCATGAGGTCAAGGTCGGCCGTCATGCGAGGAATTCCGTGAAGATTGATCGCCACGGCCCCGACCACCAGGTACTCAATTCGGGCGGTGCCAAAACCACGAAAAAGTTCTTCATAAAGCATGCGGTCTGGGAATTCCCGTTGTCCTCGGACGATAGTGTAATGTTTTCGTGGCGGGCTTTACAAATGGGAGCACGGATTACTAGTCACAGCAGCTTCTCCAGGGCGTCCCAGTCGGTGACGGGCTGGGAGCAGGTGAAGTGGTGGCAGACGTAGGCGGTGGGTTTGCCGTCGATCATGGTCTTGCCCTTTGCTGAGTCCGGCACGTAGCGGGCATCCTTCCTCCCGCTCGCCACAACCACGAGCGTCTTGTTCGGCACGTACTGCCCGTACAGCCTCGACAACAAATCCGCCATCTCTGCCGAGTCGCGGTTGCCGACCAGCACGATCTCCTTCGGCTTGGACAGATGGAAGTCCAGCGCGCACAGCAGGGAAGCCGTGCCGAAGGGGTTCTGGTCCATGTGGGTCCGGAACAGCCGGAACGTCTGCTCGGCCTTGTCGAGATACGCCTGCTCGCCGGTGTAATGATGGAGACGGAGAAAGTTCATCGCCGCCACGGCGTTCCCGGACGGGATGGCCGAGTCCTCGCCGGTCTTCATCCGCTGGATGAGCGGTTCGTGATCCCTGCCCGTGAAGAAGCAGCCTCCCGCCTGGGTATCCCAGAACTGCTCGATCATGACGGCGGTCAGCTCACGTGCCTTGTCGAGATAGGCGGGTTGGGTGGTGGCCTCGAACGCGTCGATGAGGGCCGCTGAGAGGAATGCGTAGTCGTCCAGGTAGCCGTTCAATTTGCCGTGGCCGCCCGTGACGGTTCTGAAGAGCCGGCCGTTGCGATAGGCGCGCGCCAGCAGAAACGCGAGTGCCTTCTCGGCCATGGCCAGATAGGCCGGGATGCCCAGCGTCTGGTGGGCATCGAGCACGCCTGAGATCATCAGCCCGTTCCAGCCGGTCAGGATCTTATCGTCGCGGAGCGGCTTCACGCGCCGCTCGCGGACGGCCAGCAGCTTTCGGCGGGCGTCGGCCATCGTCTTGTCCGCATCCGGCAGGTCTTTGACGCCAATGCAGCCGTTGGCGTGGATCAGATTGGGGATGTTTTTGCCCTCGAAGTTGCCGCCGTCCGTGATGTCATAGACCCGGCAAAAGATTTCACCAAGGTCCGGTCCCAGGGTTGCCTTGATCTCGGACGGCTCCCAGACAAAATATTTTCCCTCGTGCCCTTCGCTGTCGGCGTCCTGCGCCGTGTAAAACCCTCCGTCCGGGTGGACCATTTCACGATGTATGTACTCCAGCGTCTCTTCCACCACGCGCCTGAACCGGGGCTCACGGCTGAGCCGCCAGCCGTCCAGGTACAGTCGGACGAGCTGCGCGTTGTCGTAGAGCATTTTCTCGAAGTGGGGGACGAGCCACTGGCCGTCCGTCGAATAGCGATGGAAGCCGCCGCCCAGGTGGTCGTAGATCCCGCCGGCCGCCATCTTCC
>CAZEAE010000093.1:0-2626 GCA_964510095.1 uncultured Elusimicrobia bacterium
GGCGCATCATCAACCGCAACAACCGCCTCAAGCACATCGAGGCCCTGCGCGCGCCGGAAGTCATGGTGTTCAACGAGAAGCGCCTGCTCCAGGAAGCCTGCGACGCGCTCTTCGAGAACGGCGCCCGCGGCCGCGTCGTCGTCGGCGCCGGCAACCGCCCGCTCAAATCCTTGTCCGACATCTTGAAGGGCAAGCAAGGCCGCTTCCGCCAGAACCTGCTCGGCAAGCGCGTCGACTATTCCGGCCGCTCCGTCATCGTCGTCGGCCCCAACCTCAAGCTCAACCAGTGCGGTCTCCCTAAAGAGATGGCCCTCGAGCTCTTCAAGCCCTTCATCATCCGCGAGCTGATGAAGACCGAGAGCCTCACCCTCAAGGCCGCCAAGCGCATGTTCGAGAAGGTCCGCCCGGAGATCTGGGACATCCTCGAATACGTGACCAAGAACCACCCGGTCATGCTCAACCGCGCCCCCACGCTGCATCGCCTGGGCATCCAGGCCTTCCAGCCCGTGCTCATCGAAGGCAAGTCGATCCAGCTGCACCCGCTGACCTGCGCGGCCTTCAACGCCGACTTCGACGGCGACCAGATGGCCGTCCACGTGCCCCTGTCCCAAGAGGCTCAGCTGGAAGCGCGCGTCCTGATGATGGCTTCCAACAACATCCTCTCCCCGGCCTCCGGCAAGCCGATCGCGGTGCCGTCTCACGACATGGTCCTTGGCCTGCATTACCTGACCAAGTACAAGCTCGGCGAGAAGGGGGAAGGCATGATCTTCTCCGACGGCCCCGAGGTCGTCACCGCTTACGCCAATCGCAAGGTCGACCTGCACGCCCGCATCAAGGTCCGCGGCCTGACCTCCGTCTCCGAGACCGACGGCCACGGCAAGCATCCCAAGGGGCTCGACGTCTCCGCGTGGAAGGATCATACCACCGTCGGCCGCGTCATCTTCAACCAGATCATCCCTCAGGAGCTGGGCTACATCAACGCGCCGCAGGGCAAGAAGGAGCTCTCCAAGATCGTCGAGCGCTGCTACAAGGAGCTCGGCCATTATCGCACGGTCATCCTGCTCGATGAGCTCAAGAAGATGGGCTACCACTTCGCCACCGTGGCGGGGCTGTCCATCTCGATCGCCGACATGCACATCCCGGCCATCAAGAAGGACGTCGTGGCCCAGGCCCGTAAAAAGGTCCGCGACATCGAAGGCCAGGCCAAGAACGGCGTCATCACCGAGGCCGAGCGCTACAACAAGATCATCGACATCTGGACCCACGTCACCGACAAGATCTCCGACGTCATGTTCGACGACATGAAGAAGGAGGAGTTCGATAAGTTCGCGGTCGGCAAGGCGCGCTTCAACTCGGTCTACCTCATGGCCGACTCCGGCGCCAGAGGCAGCCGCCAGCAGATCCGTCAGCTGGCCGGCATGCGGGGACTCATGGCCAAGCCCCAGAAGAAGTTGACCGGCGGCGTCGGCGAGATCATCGAGCAGCCCGTCATCTCCAACTTCCGCGAGGGCTTGACCGTCCTCGAGTACTTCATCTCCACGCACGGCGGCCGCAAAGGCCTGGCCGACACCGCGCTCAAGACCGCCGACGCCGGCTATCTGACCCGGCGCCTGGTCGACGTCGCGCACGACCTCGTCATCACCGAAGAGGACTGCGGCACGATCAACGGCGTGCGCTTGGGAGACCTCTCCACCGGCGACGAGGTCATCGAGGCGCTCGACGAGCGTCTCCTGGGCCGCGTCGTGCTGGAAGACATCATCGTGCCCGTCACCGACGCCAAGGGCAAGTCTTCCGACAAGACGATCTGCGAGTCCGGCGAGCATGTCTCGGCCGAGACCGCGGTCCTCATCAAGGAGGCGGGCCTGGAAGTCGTGCGCGCCCGCTCGGTGCTGACCTGCGAGACGCGCCAAGGCGTCTGCGCCAAGTGCTACGGGATGAACAACGCCACCGGCCGGATGGTCGAGATCGGCGAAGCGGTCGGCATCATCGCCGCCCAATCGATCGGCGAGCCCGGCACCCAGTTGACCCTGCGCACCTTCCATATCGGCGGCACGGCGTCGCGCGTCGCCAAGCGCTCGCAGGTCGTCTCGATCCGCGGCGGCGTCGCGGAGTTCAAGAACGTGCGCACGCTCAAGAACCGCGATGGCGCCACCATCGTGGTCTCGCGCACCGGCATGCTGCTGATCAGCAGCAAGGACACCACCACGGTCGAAGAGCACAAGATGACCTACGGCGCGCGCCTCAAGGTCACCGACGGCGCCAAGGTCGCGCCCGGCGAGCTCTTGGCCGAGTGGGACCCCTACACGATGCCCATCGTCGCCGAGCATGAAGGCGAGGTGCGGCTGGTCGACGTCCGCGAGGGCGTCACCCTCCATGAGGAGCGCAACAAGATCACCGGCATCATCGAGCGCAAGATCATCGAGCAGGAGACCCGTAGATCCGAGAAGTCCGAGGGCGGCCAGAAGCGGCTCAACCCGCGGGTCATCATCGAAAAATCGAGCAAGGATGTGGCCAACTATCCGCTGCCGACCGACACCATCCTGCTCGTCGAGAACGGGCAGAAGGTGGAGCCCGGCGACATCTTGGCCAAGATCCCGCAAGAGGTCACCAAGAGCAAGGACATCAC
>CAZEAE010000094.1:0-2527 GCA_964510095.1 uncultured Elusimicrobia bacterium
CAGCAGGTCTGGACGCCGGAGAGGCCCGCTGCCGCGCCGCTCTCGTAGCGGACGATGTGCGCGCCGGCCTCGGAGATGATCTCATCGCCCGGCCTCGTGTGCAGGCGGACCGAAAGCTGATTCGCCATCGTGCCGGAGGGGACAAACAGCGCGGCCTCCTTGCCGAGCAGCCGCGCGGCCGTATCCTGGAGCCGGTTGACGGTCGGGTCTTCGCCGAAGACGTCGTCGCCGACCTCGGCCCGCGCCATCGCCTCGCGCATGGCCGCCGAGGGCTTCGTCACCGTGTCGCTGCGCAGATCGATCAGGGGAGTCATGCAGGGAAGGCTGAACAGATGGCCTGCGAGTCCATGACGCTCAAGGATACTGGAAAACCTGAACAAAGTAAAAAGTCCCACTATTGACGGCTTCCGAGGTAGTGGCTAGACTCTACGGGCTACAGCGGTGAGCGAGAGGCCTTTCGCAAGACGGTGGTCAGCCTGGAGGTGCCATGATGAGTCCTGAGGAGAAGGCGGTCCCGACAGCCGATGTCCTGAAAAAGGAGATCGTGTACGACGGCGAAGGGTACTCCCGTGAGTCCATCGAGCAGATGCTCCAGGAGTACCAGGGGAGGCATACGCTCGACTTGAATAAGTTCGGCGACCTGTCGAAGGCCTACGACCGGCTGTCCAAGGAGATGACGCAGGACATCAGCGAGCAGAAAACCGCGTTCGAGTACCTCGGCAACATCGTCACGTTCGACGAGGTCGGCACCAACGTCAAGGGGCTTCTCCACAAGATTCCCATCATCAGGGACATGACGCCGAGCCGGGATCTGAAGGAGCTCCTGGGCGAGAAGATCGAGATCTCCCAGCGGCGGGTGCAGGAGGTCGGCAACTATCTGGACACCCTGCAGAACGACATCAAGAACCTCCAGGAAGACATCGTGCGGCTCAACAAGAAAATGATCGTTTCCGCCCAGAATGAGGAGAAGGCCGCCGGCTATGTGCTGGAGCTGGAGGCCTACCGGGGCAAGCTGGAACAAGAGCTGCAGGCGATGGCCGACCAGAAGAGCACCCAGGCCCGCGAGCTCATGGCGAAGATCAGCGACGTCAAGCGCTTCATCTACGAGCACGGGGCCAAGCTGCGCCTGTACTCGAACGCGGAGGACCGCATCGCCTCCATCGTCAACATGAACAACAACTTCCTGGAGATCATGACCAACCTGAACAGCAACATGACCTCGCTCTATGAAGCCGGCAACGAGGTTCTCAACGAACTGCACGGGAATCTCGCCGGTCTGGCGTCGATCTCCAAGGCCGGCGAGCTGTCGGTCGAGATGCACAAGTCCATGGAGTCGCTCAAGAAGAGCGTCAACCGCCTGGCGGTGCTCGCCTCGGAGACGTCGCTGTACCTCACCCAGAACATCGACCGGCTCACGGCGGAGATGAAGGTCTATGACAAGGAGACGGAGACCCTCGTCGCGAGCAATCTGGCCGCGGAACGCGAGATCAAGGAGCAGCGCATCGACGAGACGATCGCGCTGGCGAAAAAGGAATACGGCCACTTTGAATCCGCCCGCAAGGCCCAGTAAAGGGACGAGCGCATCCCGTCTGACATGCCTCAAGGGCCGGGACCTGAACACCTATGCCTCCTGTGCCGCGCGACTGGTGTCGGGCGGGCGGCTGAACAAATGGTTCCCGGACCCGTTCGGCTGCGCGGAGTACTTCACGGCCATGGCGGCCGCCGTGGCGGAGGGCGTCTATGAGGGCATCCACGTCGATCTGGCCAGCGGACTGCCGACGCTTCAGGACATGCTGGCCGTCCAGGTGGACCGTCGGATCGCCGGAGATTTTCTGGACGAGCAGGAAGCCCGCGCCGTGGCGAAACGGACGGTGACGGCCAGGGTGCAGGCCAAGCTCGCCTATTACCGCCGGCTTGTGCTGTCCACCCTGCCACCGCTCAATCGTCTGGACGTGAAATTGCGCCGGCTCGACCGGGCCCGGCGCGTCGTCGTGTTTGAGGTCGTGTTCGACCGCTACGCCCCCGGGGAGTCCGTCTTCGCGCGCTACACGCTGGTCATCGAGCAGACGGACAGCCTGTGGGGCGGCGCGCTCCTCGAACGCAGCGGCGACTACAGTCAGCAGACCTCGGCCTTCCGCGAAAAAATGGAAGCCTATACCCAGGACGACAGCGAGATCACCTTCCTGCTCCTCGGCAAGGTCGAGGGCGTGCGCGTCATCGAGGTTACGCGCGGCCGCATCGGGCCGCTGTGGAGCCCGTGGGCGCCGCCTCCGCCGGAATGGGCGCCGGCCGGCGCCGCGGACGCCGCCTTTGTCCTGCATCTGCCGCTGGACCGCGCCTCGGTGGACCTCGACCAGGATCGCGACAACGATCCGTTTGCCACGATCTTCCGGAAGTTTCTCTCCCCGGCCAGCCGGCCGCTCATCGAGGAAGAGGCGAGCCGGCTCGGCTACCGGGTCCACAAGGAACGGAAATTCGTCTGCACGCCGGAGGCGGCCGACACGATCCGCAGGAGACTGGACGAGGC
>CAZEAE010000095.1:0-2380 GCA_964510095.1 uncultured Elusimicrobia bacterium
CGACGGACTGGGCCGGCAATCAGGCCTCTGCGCAGGGCGCACTCTTTCAGGTCCTTGCCGTGCCCGACGTGCTGGCCCCGCGCACGAGCTTGAGCGTCGGCCAGCCTCAGGCGGGGACGGACCCCATCTTCATTACCTCCGCGACTCTCATCGGTTTTATGGCGATCGACGACCTGACGACCGCCCAAGACGGCGCCGGCACGGGCGTCGAGCGCACCGAGTATTCATTGGACGGCGGCGCGCCCACTTTTTTTGCCGGCGACTTCACCATCTCGACCGAGGGTGCCCGCAACGTCGGCTTCTTCAGCGTCGATTTCGCGCGGAATGTCGAGGCCACGCAGACGCGCGCGCTGTTCGTGGACGTCACCGCCCCCTTCACCCGCCTGCTCGTCGGCGGCCTGGCCGCCGGGGCGACCGACGTGTTCTTGGCTTCAAATGAAGAACTTTCTTTCTCTGCCGAGGACGCCGGCGCGGGCGCGGCGGTGACTTTCTACGAGGTGGACGGCGCGACGGGTTCGAGCGTCGTTGCGTCTACGTTCACCTTAAGCGTCGGTACGCATGCGCTGAGCGTCCACAGCGTAGACAACCTTGGCAACTCGGAACCCCCGCGCTTGTTCGCGCTTACGGTCAGGCCTGCGGACCAGACGCCTGCGGCCCTGTCCTTGACGCCTCCAGACGGCAGCACGGTGACGACGACGCGCCCGGCCATCCTTGCGAGCTACGCCGACGCGGTGAGCGGCGTGGACCTTGCCTCGGTCCGCCTGACCTTGGACGGCGTGGATGTGACCACCCAAGCGGCGGTGACGGCGTCCTCGGCCGCCTTCGTCCCGGCGGCGGACCTCTCCCAGGGCACGCACACGGCGGCGGCCCAGGTCGCAGACCTGGCGGGCAACCGTTCGACCGCGACGGCGACTTTCCTGGTGGATTCAATGGCGCCCGTGACCGGCCTCCTCGTCAACGGCCTGCCGGCAGAGACGTCTAGCCTCGTCGTCATCACCACGGACTCCCTGGGATTTTCCGCCACGGACGCCGGGACGGGCCTTTTTGAGACCCGCTACGCCATGGACGGCGCGACCCTTGAGACGGTGTTCGCCTCGACCTTCAGCCTGGCGGTCGGGACCCACGCCTTGGCCTATCGCAGCCTGGACCGGGCCGGCAACGTGGAAGCTGCCAGGTCTGTTACGGTCCGGGTTCTGCCTGTCGACGCCGTGGCGCCGCTTGTGCGTCTGGACTTCCCGGGAACCTCGGGCCTTGGCGTCGAGCAGGCGGTGGGCGGCGTCGTGAGCGTCGTGGGCAGCGTCAGCGATGAGAGTCCTTTGACCTGGACCTTGGAAGCCGCGCCGGGCGCAGCCGAGACCGGCGGGTTTACGATGGTCGCCTCCGGCGCGGGAAACCTCTCGGGCCTCCTCGGCAACTGGAACACGGCCTCGCTCAACGGCTACCAGACCCTGCGCCTGCGCGCGACCGACGCCTTCGGCAACGCGGCTTCAGCTTCAGCCGCGGTCTTCGCGGGCAACCCCGTCTTCACCTTCGCCATCGGCCGCAAGGACGCCGACGTCATCGTCAACAAGATCAAGAACCCGACCGGTCTCGCGGTGCGCTCGGACGGCCTCATCTGGGTGGCAAGCGCCGACAAGGACGAGTTGATCCTGCTGACCTCCTCGGGCGGCGTCGTGGCCGTGGTCGAGGAAGGCAGCCGGGATTTCAAGAACCCCCAGGGCCTGGCCTTGGACGCCGCCGACCGGCTCTACGTCGCCGACAAGGGCAACCACCGTGTGGTCAAGCTCTCGCCCGACGGCTCGCGGGTATTGCTTGAGCTTGCCAAGCTTGACGCTCAAGGCAAGCCCAAAGCGGGGTCCGGCCCCGGCGAGCTGAGCCGGCCCTGGGACGTGGCCGTGGACTTAAACGGCGACATCTATGTCGGGGACTCGGGCAATCGCCGCATCCAGGTCTTCGACGCTTCAGGGACCTTCCTGCGCCAGTTCGGCCAGGACGTGCTGCTGTCGACCTCCGAGATCCGGGGGGTTGCGCTCACCACCGAGGGCCTGTGGGTCTCGGACAAGGAGAGCGAGAGGATATATCTCTTCACTCGCGCAGGCGCTTTGGTCAAGTCTATCGGCGCCGCGGATTCGATCGTGGGGGGGATCTCGCGCACGCGCGGCCTAGCTTCGGACCGGCTTGGCTCGCTCTATGTCGTTGAGCCCAACCGCGACCGCGCGCAGAAGTTCGACCCGTTGGGCCGCGGCCTGCTCGCCTTCGGGAGCAAGGCTGGGCTGCCTCGCGCTGATAAGCAGGCCAAGCGCTACCTGACCCAGCCGGTCGACGCGGCGGTGGCCCCGGACGGCTCGCTCTGGTTGACAGACACCGGCCGCGACCGCAT
>CAZEAE010000096.1:0-2062 GCA_964510095.1 uncultured Elusimicrobia bacterium
AACCATCGAACCAAGGCCTCCGTCTTAGGGGAAGACTGATCCGAAGAACGTTTTTCCGACCGTTGCGTCCGATCCAGCTTCCTAATGCAAAGCATTGGAACCGCATCGTCGAAAGTCTCACTGCCTGCGGCGCTTTTAATAACGCCTGCCGGAACACGCTCATGAGGTTGTAGGCCAGAATCACCGTTCGAAATGCCGCCTCGGTTGCATAAAACGAATCGAGGCAGAAACCGTTCAGCCCGAAGTCGTGCTTAAGCTCCAAGATTCGGTTCTCCGAATCGCCGCGTCCGCGATAAAGCCGCCAGACCTCCGCGGCCGGAAGTTCCAGCGTCGTGACGTATGCCTGGAACTTGTAGCCGGGCAAGTCGAACAACTCTTTGCCTAGCGCCTTTGGCCGCCGGGCGATCTCCTGACGAACCATCACCAAGCGCCGCGGCTTCGACCAATAGATGCCCTGGTACTCGACCTCGGCCACGGACACGCCCTCGCCGATCTCAAGCCAACGCTGCTGCGCCGCCATCAGCTTCTTTAAGGGCTGCATCAACTTGCAGGCAAGGATGTAGGTCAGTCCTTCAGCCGACCGCCCGAAACGGTCCACTTGTAGCCACATAAACCAGGCCGCCCTCGAAGGCACGATTGCAGGTTGAGTCGGCGCCGGCCGTCGCGGTGAGGGAAAAATAAACGGCGGCGGCCGCCGCGCTCGTCGCGCCGCTGGCCGCCGCCGCCAATCCGCAGAACCCGCGCCACGGCGCAGGCCCCACGCCTCAGGGCTGCTCGTCGGGAGGTGGTAGGTCGTACTTCGGCTTGCTGAGGTTGACGCCCTTGGGAAAAGCGACGGTGTGGCAGCGGTGCAGCAGCCTTCGCAGCAGCGCCGCCGCCATGGGCCCGCGGCCCAGGAACTTCGGCCATTCGCGATACCCGAGGTTCGTCGTGATCAGTGTCGGCTTCTTGCCGTAGCGATTTTCGACGAGTCGGAAGAAGTTGTTTATCTGCCCCGGCTTGGGCTCGACGTAACCCAACTCGTCGATGAGCAAGACGTCGACCCGCGATAGCCGCTTGAGCAGGCCTTGCGTCGAGCGGTCGGCCATGCTGGCCGAGAACTCGTCGAACAGGTCCTGCGCCTTGCCCACGCGCCCCGTGCGGCCGGCGTAGAGCGCCTTGAGCAGGATCGACGAGGCCAGCCCCGTCTTGCCCACTCCCGTGCCTCCCATCCAGACGATGTTCTCGGCCTGGGCGATGAAATCAAGCTCGGCGAACTCCTGGTGCTGCTTCTTGCTCACGCAGGGCTGCAGGTGGAAAGGGAAGGTCTCCAAGGTCCAGCGATCCGGCAGCACCGCCTGCCGGATGCGGCCCTCCACCGAACGACGGCGCTTGTCCTCAACCTCCTGGCGAAGAAGATCGAGCAGGAAGGCGCTGTAACTCATCTTCTTGGCCTGCGCCGCCTTCAACTCCGCCTCCACGATCTCTCGCATCTTGCGAAGCTTCAATCCCTCGAGCGCGGCGTGAATGTCAGCGATCATCGTCGTCTTCCTCCTTGCCTGGCCCTTCCAGCCCGTATTGGCTCAAGTCGCTGGGTGGGGTGCTCTCTCCCTTGAGAAACTCCGCGCTCGTCTCGTAATCCTGCGGCTCCATCGGCAACAGGTAATCCTGCCGGGCCATCTCGCCCAGGATGATGGTTTCGATGCGACCCACGTCGTAGAGCCCGTGCTCGGCCGCGCGCTCCACCGCCCGCAGAAGGTCCTCCGTCTTGTGCTGGCAGAGCAGCGCGTAGAGCTTCCTCAGGCTCCACACGTAGCGATGCCCCCGCCTGATCTTCAGCCGCGTCAGGTAATCGCTCATCGCCGGACCCATCGCCTTCAACCGCTCTTCTTCCGGCAACACGCTCTTGGGCCGACGGCCACGCCGCTCATGGCCTTCCAACGTGGACTGCCTGTGCCCTTCAGACCCGAGGATCTTGCCGTGGCGCGCCAATTCCTCGTGCCCCTGCAGCAAGACGATCTCTTTCTCGCTCTCGCGCACCGTCACCGTCGTTCCCAGCGCCTTGGCCGGCGCCGAGTAAGCC
>CAZEAE010000097.1:0-2049 GCA_964510095.1 uncultured Elusimicrobia bacterium
CAGCAACAACTGCTGCGCCGGCGTCACGACGCCGCCCAGCGTGTGCACGGCCAGCTGCTGAACCTTACCGTCAATGGACGCCGTCAACTGTTGCAAACCCGTCCGTTGAGTAGCTTGAACGCGTTGTTGGAACAACGAGGCCGCCTTCATTTCCTGTTCGTTCAATTCGTCGTGGCGGCTCTTCTGGAATTCGGCGATCAGCGCCTGATAATTTTTTTGTGCCTCCGCCAGCGCCGCCTCGTCCTGACCGGTCACCTCTTTCTGTCTGGCGAGTTCCTGGGTCTCCTCAATCCGTGCCTTCTCGGACGCCAAATACTCGACCCGCGAGATGTACTCTTCGCTCAGGAGTTGCCGGTATGCGCGCTCCCGCTCATTCTGGATCGGCACGGTGGCCTCATAGTGCACGATGTTGACCTTGGTGGCCTCGCGGGCCGCCTTGCGCTGATCGATCACGTGTTGCGCCGCCGCAACACGTGACTGATGCTCGGCCAACTGATTGCGCAGCATCTGCTGTTGCACGGCCACAAACTTCGGGTCCGCATCCCGCGGCGCCGCTAACGTGTCCTTGCCGGCAATCAGCGCCCGCAACCGCGCAGCCTGGACCACCGCTGACCAATATTCATTGGTGAAGCGTTCCCCTTCTGCCGTGTTCACGGTGGGGTCCAACTCGATCAGCACCTCCCCCTGTTTGACCGCTTGCCCATCCTTCACGTGAATGGCCCGGATCACCCCCGCCTCCAGCGGCTGGATCACCTTCGAATACCCGCTGGGGATGATTTTGCCCTGCGCCACGGCCACGATATCGATCTTGCCGATGCAGGACCACACAAGACCGGCGAGAAAGACGGCGATCACGGTCCCGCCGATGGCGCGGCCGACCGGGGACGGCGGGGCATCCTGGATTTCCAGGACCGCGGGCAGAAACTCCACCTCCCGCCGCTTCAGCGCCGCGGCCGGCGCGCGGTGCCGTTGCTCGTCCCAGGCCGACCGCCAGATGCCGGCATGGCGCGAGAGGGTTTCACGCCACCGCATACGTGCCATCCTGGTGCCGGTGCAGACGGGCATAGTAGCCGTTCAGGATCAGCAACTCCTCGTGCGTGCCCTGCTCGACGATCTCGCCCTTCTCGATCACATAGATGCGATTGGCGGGACGCACCGTGCTGAGACGATGCGCGACGATGAAGACCGTCCGGCCCTGGCAGATCTGCGCGAGGTTCTTCTGGATGATGGACTCGGACTCATAGTCCAGAGCGCTGGTCGCCTCGTCGAAGATCAAAATGCGCGGATTGGTGACGAGCGCGCGGGCAATGGCAATCCGCTGGCGCTGCCCGCCCGACAGCGAGCAGCCGTGCTCGCCCACCATCGTATCGTAGGCTTCCGGCAGCTCCAGGATGAAGTCGTGCGCGCCCGCGAGCTTCGCGGCCTGCACCACCTGCTCCATCGCCATCCCCGAATCGGCCAGCGCAATGTTGTCCCGTACCGAGCGGTTGAACAGGAAGTTCTCCTGGAGCACCACGCCCACCTGGCGGCGCAGCCATACCGGATCGATCTGCGCGAGATCGATCCCATCAATCAACACCCGACCCCGCTCCGGAATGTACAGGCGCTGGATCAGCTTGGCGATGGTGCTCTTGCCGGACCCCGACCGGCCGACGATTCCCATCACTTTCCCCGGCATCACCTGGAACGACACAGTGCGCAACACCTCCGGCCCGTCCGGCCGGTACCGGAACACGACGTCCTCAAAGACCACCCGTCCCGACAGGCTGGGCAGCGTCGTGCGGCTGGGATGGGACGCTTCGACCGGCTGGTTGAGAATGTCGCCCAGGCGCTGGACCGAGATCCCGGCTTGCTGAAAGTCCTGCCACAACTGCACGATGCGCAGCACCGGCGCGTTGACCTGGCCGGCCAGCATCGTGAACGCGATCAACTGGCCGATGCTGAGCTCGTTGGTGATCACCAGTTGCGCGCCGAGCCAGATGATGCCGATCGTCGTCACCTTGCTCACGAACGTGGCGACCTGGTTGGCCGCATTGCCCAGCATGGTCG
>CAZEAE010000098.1:0-1975 GCA_964510095.1 uncultured Elusimicrobia bacterium
CGATCAAGACCGTGATCGAGGCGGTCCGCAACAGCAACGCGGAGGTGAGCGGCCGCGTCCTTGAGATGGCCGGGACCGAGTACGTGATCCGGGGGCGCGGTTACCTGCGTTCGATCGAGGACATCGAGCTGGTGCCGGTCGGCACGGACAAGCGCGGCACGCCCATTCTGGTCCGGGACATCGCGCGCGTGCAGGTGGGGCCCGATCAGCGGCGCGGCATCGCGGAGCTGGACGGGAAGGGCCAGGCCGTCGGGGGCATCGTCATCATGCGGGCCGGCGAGAACGCGCTGGCCGTGATCGAGCGGGTGAAGGCGCGGCTGGAAGAGGTCAAGCGGACGCTGCCGAAGGGCATGCGCATCGTGCCGACTTACGACCGATCGGACCTCATTCATCGGGCCATCACCGTGCTCCGCGAGAAGCTGGTGGAGGAGAGCGTCATCGTGAGTCTCGTTGCGGTGCTGTTCCTGTTCCATTTGAGAAGCGCGCTGGTGGCCATCATCATCCTGCCGGTGGCGATCCTGCTGGCCTTTATCCCGATGGCCTACCTGAAGGTTACCTCCAACATCATGTCGCTCGGCGGGATCGCCATTGCCATCGGGGCTATGGTGGACGCGGCCATCGTCATGGTCGAGAACGCGCACAAGCGACTGGAGCAAAACCCATCTGCAGATCGGACTGAAACCATTATCGCCGCGGCAAAGGAAGTCGGCCGCCCGCTGTTCTTCTCACTGCTGGTAATCGCGGTGTCGTTCCTGCCGATCTTCGCCCTGGAGGCGCAGGAAGGACGTCTGTTCACGCCGCTGGCCTACACCAAGACTTTCGCCATGCTCTTCGCAACGGCGCTTTCGGTCACGCTGGCGCCTGTGCTCATGGTCCTTCTGATCCGTGGCCGCATCAGGGCGGAGACGCGCAACCCGCTCAACTGGATTCTGATTGCGCTCTATCGGCCCATCCTGTCGGGCGTGCTCCGAGTCCGCTGGCTCGCGCTGGGGCTGGCCGTTGCGGTTGTGGCGTTCACATGGCCGGTCTTCACGCGGCTCGGTGCAGAGTTCATGCCGCCGCTGAATGAGGGCACGATCCTCTACATGCCGACCACCGTGCCGGGTCTTTCGATCACTGAAGCCGTCAAGGTCCTGCAGGTCCAGGACCGGCTGCTCACGACCTTCCCGGAAGTGGAGCGGGTCTTTGGGAAAATGGGCAAGGCGCCGACCGCGACCGACCCGGCCTTTACCGGCATGGCCGAGATTACGGTGTCGCTCAAGCCGGAGAGCCAGTGGCGTCCGGGGATGACCTGGGAGCGCCTGCTGGACGAGATGGATGAACGCCTGCGCATCCCGGGCTTTCCGAACATCTGGTGGATGCCGATCCAGACCCGCACCGAGATGATCACGACCGGTGTGCGGAGTCCCGTGGGGATCAAAGTGCTGGGGCCTGATCTCAAAACGATCGAGACGATCGGTCTGGAAATCGAGCGCGTGCTGGCGAAAGTCCCCGGCACGCAGAGCGCCTTCGCGGAACGGCTGAATGAAGGGTACTATCTGGACCTGATCGTGAACCGGCGCGAGGCGGCCCGCTATGGCCTGGCGGTCGGAGACGTGCAGGCCGTGATCACCTCGGCCATCGGCGGGGAGACGGTGACGACGACGGTCGAGGGGCGCGAGCGGTATCCGGTGAACGTCCGCTACAAGCGCGAACTGCGCGACGACCCGGATCGGCTCAAGCGCGTGCTGATTGCGACGCCAAGCGGCGCGCAGATCCCGCTGGGGCAGGTCGCCGAGGTGATCATCACCAGAGGGCCGCCGTCGATCTCCGATGAGAGCGGGGCGATGGCCGGGTTGGTGTCCGTCGCGGTGAGCGGGCGCGATTTGCGTGGATACGTCGAAGACGCTCAACGGGCTGTCCAACAGCAGGTCACACTGCCGCCCGGCTACACCTTGAAATGGTCGGGCCAGTACGAGCATCTCATCCGGGCCGA
>CAZEAE010000099.1:0-1629 GCA_964510095.1 uncultured Elusimicrobia bacterium
GATCGGGTCGTGACCTCGGCCAATTTCCTGTTGGATGCGGAAAGCAAGCTGGCGTCAGCCGGGAGCATGCAGGAGATGATGGGGCGGATCGGCATGGCCGACTGGCAGATGCGCGGCGCGTACGAGAAGAAGATGGAAGGCATGGATATGGAGAAAGGTGGTGCGAAATGATCGCGCGGCTCATCGAAGGAAGCGCCCGGAATCCGGTCCTCGTGATTCTATGCGTGCTGTTGCTGGGCGCCTGGGGCGCGTGGGCGGTCTTTGCGGTCCCGCTGGATGCCGTTCCGGACCTGTCGGACGTCCAGGTGATCATCTACACCGAATGGCCGGGCCGGAGCCCCACGCTCATCGAAGACCAGGTCACCTATCCGATCGTCACCTCCATGCTGGCCGGCCCGAAGGTCAAGCGCGTGCGCGGGGTGTCGGAATATGGGGCATCCTACGTGTACGTGATCTTTGAGGACCGGACCGATCTCTACTGGGCGCGGAGCCGCGTGCTCGAATACATGCAGAAGCTCACCGGCAAGCTTCCCGCTGGTGTCACCCCGACCCTGGGGCCTGATGCGACCGGCGTTGGATGGGTCTATCAGTACGCCCTGGTGGATGAGACCGGAACGCACGACCTGGCGCAGCTCCGCAGTCTCCAGGATTGGTACCTGCGCTATCAATTGGAGAGCGTGCCCGGCGTGGCCGAAGTGGCGGCGATCGGCGGCTTCGTCAAGCAGTATCAGATCGAGGTGGACCCGAACACGCTGGCCGCCTATCGCCTGCCGATCAAGACCGTGATCGAGGCGGTCCGCAACAGCAACGCGGAGGTGAGCGGCCGTGTCCTTGAAATGGCCGGGACCGAGTACGTCATCCGGGGGCGGGGCTACCTGCGCTCGATCGAGGACATCGAGCTGGTGCCGGTCGGCACGGACAAGCGCGGCACGCCCATCCTGGTCCGGGACATCGCGCGCGTGCATGTCGGGCCTGATCAGCGGCGCGGCATCGCGGAGCTGGACGGGAAGGGCCAGACCGTCGGGGGTATCGTCATCATGCGTGCCGGCGAGAACGCGCTGGCCGTGATCGAGCGGGTGAAGGCGCGGCTGGAAGAGGTCAAGCGCACGCTGCCGAAAGGCGTGCGCATCGTGCCGACCTACGACCGGTCGGACCTCATCCATCGGGCCATCGCGGTGCTCCGCGAAAAGCTGGTGGAGGAGAGCGTCATCGTGAGTCTCGTCGCGGTGCTGTTCCTGTTCCATTTGAGAAGCGCGCTGGTGGCCATCATCATCCTGCCGGTGGCGGTGCTGCTGGCCTTCATCCCGATGGCCTACCTGAAGGTCACCTCCAACATCATGTCGCTCGGCGGGATCGCCATCGCCATCGGGGCCATGGTGGACGCGGCCATCGTCATGGTCGAGAACGCCCATAAGCGCCTGGAGCAATCGCCATCCGCAGACCGCACGGAGACCATCATCGCCGCGGCAAAGGAAGTCGGACGGCCATTGTTCTTTTCGTTGCTGGTGATCGCGGTGTCGTTCCTGCCGATCTTCGCCCTGGAGGCCCAGGAGGGGCGCCTGTTCACGCCGCTTGCCTACACCAAGACCTTCGCCATGCTCTTCGCGACGGCGCTTTCGGTCACGCTGG
>CAZEAE010000100.1:0-1569 GCA_964510095.1 uncultured Elusimicrobia bacterium
GGGGGGACGCCATGACGTACGCCGACATCCTGTACGAGGTCAAGAACCAGATCGCCTGGATCACCATCAACCGGCCCGACAAGGGCAACACCTTCCGCCGCCAGACGGTGCTCGAGCTGATCCAGGCACTCAACGAGGCCCGCAACGATCCCGACGTGAGGGTCGTCGTCCTCACGGGCGCCGGCGACCGCTTCTTCTGTATCGGCGGCGAGAAGGAGCCCACCGACGGCATGCTCCACTACCATAACGTCCCGCCCGTGGTGGACCTCTACACGCTGATCGACATGATGCCCGTGCCCGTCGTCGCGATGGTCAACGGCTTCGCCGTCGGCGGCGGCAACGTGCTGACCAACATGTGCGACCTTACGGTGGCCAGCGAGCAGGCGGCCTTCCGCCAGGTCGGCCCGTCCATGGGCTCCTACGACGCCGGCTTCGGCACGTGGTACCTGGAGGATGCCGTCGGGCGCAAGCGCGCCCGGGAAATCTGGTACCTGAACCGCAAGTACTCGGCCCGGGAGGCGCAGGCGATGGGGTTCGTCAACGAGGTCGTGCCCCACGCCGAGCTGCGGGCGCGCACCGAGGCGCTCTGCGAGGAGCTGAAGGCGCGCGGGCCCCAGGCGCTGGCAGCGCTCAAGGCGGCCTTCCACGCACGGCACAACGGCGTCACGGGCCTCTCGCGCGTCACCATCGACCACCTGGTCGCCAACTACTACCACACCGAAGAGTCCAAGGAGCTGGGCCGGGCCTTCAACGCCAAGGAGAAGCCGAATCCCGAGAGGTTCTACCGATGAGACCCCTGGACGGCATCAAGATCCTGGAGCTGGCGCGCGTGGCGCCGGGCGAGTTCTGCACGATGCTGCTGGGCGACATGGGGGCCGACGTCCTGAAAATCGAGACCCCGCCGGCCGACGGCAAGCCGGACATCCTGGACGACAAGCGCCGGGCGGCCTTCGCCTACATCAACCGGAACAAGCGGAGCCTCGCGCTGAACCTCAAGGCCCCCGAAGGCCAGGCGATCTTCCAGAAGCTCGCCGCCGGCGCAGACGTGATTATCGAAGGCTTCCGCCCCGGCGTCATGAAGCGGCTCGGCGGCGACTACGAGACGATCCGCAAGATCAACCCGCGCATCGTCTACTGCTCCCTCTCCGGTTTCGGCCAGAACGGCCCCTACCGCGACTACCCGGCCCACGACATCAATTACCTGTCGCTCGCCGGCGTCCTGGGGCTGATTGGAGAACCCGATCGCAAGCCCGCCATTCCCCTGAACATCGTCGCCGATTACGGCGGGGCGAGCCTCCATGGAGCGCTCGGGATCATGCTGGCGCTCTTCGCCCGCGAGCGCACCGGGAAGGGCCAGCACGTGGACGTGGCGTACCTCGATTCCACGCTCTCGCTGCTCGCGGCCACGCCGAACCTCCGCTTCTTCTTCAGCGACGGCCTGGCGCCCCGGCGCGGCGCGGGCTTCCTCGGCGGCTCCTATCCCTACTACGCGGTCTACGAGACCAAGGACAGAAAGCTCCTCAGCATCGGCTGCACCGAGCCCTGGCTCTGGGAGAACTTCTGCAAGGC
>CAZEAE010000101.1:0-1539 GCA_964510095.1 uncultured Elusimicrobia bacterium
AGATCACCAAGGCCATGAAGATGGTGGCCGCGGCGAAGCTCAAGCGCGCCCAGGATCGCATTCTGGCCGCGCGCCCCTACGCGAAGAAGATGGCGGTCGTGCTCGGCAGCCTGTCGAGCCGCGTCAATCGCCAGGCCCATCCGCTGCTGCGCAAGCCGTCCGGGAACCGGATCGAGCTGCTCGTGGTGACATCCGACCGGGGGCTCTGCGGAGCGTTCAACACCAATATTCTTCGCAAGGCGGGCGAGTTTCTGCGCGAGAAGCAGGAAGCCGGCTGCACCGTCACGGTCAGCGTGATCGGGCGCAAGGGCCGCGATTTCTTCCGCCGCCGCCAGTGGAACCGCAGACAGGAATGGACCGGGGTCTTTGACCGGCTCTCGTACGAGCATGCGCTGGACATCGGCGGCGACATCGTCCAGCAGTTCACAGGCGGGACGTTCGACGAGCTGCACATCGTGTACAACGAGTTCAAGTCCGTCATCCAGCAGCGGGTCGTCGTCGAGAAGCTGTTGCCCATCGAGTCGCTTGACCAGGAGGCGGAAAAGCTCGGCGGCGGCTACCTCTTTGAGCCGGCCGAGGAAGAGCTGCTGAAAGTCCTGCTGCCGAAGCACATCGAGGTGCAGACCTTTCACGCCCTGATGGAATCCTCGGCGGCCGAGCTGGGGGCGCGGATGGCCGCGATGGACGGCGCGACGCGCAACGCGGGCGAGATGATCAAGAAGATGACGCTCTATTACAACAAGACCCGCCAGGCGGCCATCACCAAGGAACTGATGGACATTGTCGGCGGAGCTGAAGCGCTGAGATAGCGGATTAACCGAGAGGGGAGATCACCGTGAGCAAGGGCAGAGTCGTCCAAGTGATTGGGCCGGTCGTGGACGTGGAGTTCCCCAAGGAGGGGCTTCCGAATATCTACAACGCGATACGGGTCGAGGTGCCGGAGGACAAGAAGAGCGGTCGCCCGGAGATCCGCCTGACGCTGGAGGTGGCCCAGCATCTCGGCGAGAACCGCGTGCGGTCCGTGGCCATGTCCAGCACCGACGGGTTGGTCCGCGGCATGGAGGTCACGGACACCGGGGCGCCGATTTCGATGCCGGTCGGCCGTGAGACGCTCGGCCGCCTGATCAACGTCCTGGGTGAGCCGGTGGACGGCAAAGGCCCGATTCCGGCCAAGAAGACCATGCCCATCCATCGCTCCGCGCCCTCTCTGGAGGACCAGGAGAGCAAGACCGAAGTGCTGGAGACCGGCATCAAGGTCGTGGACCTCCTCGAACCGTATTCCAAGGGCGGCAAGGTCGGCCTCTTCGGCGGGGCCGGCGTGGGCAAGACCGTCGTCATCATGGAGTTGATCCACAACATCGCCACGCACCACGGCGGGTTTTCGGTCTTTGCCGGCGTGGGCGAGCGGACCCGCGAAGGCAACGACCTGTACCTCGAGATGAGCGAGACCGGCGTCATCGCCAAGGCCTCCCTCGTGTACGGGCAGATGAACGAGCCGCCCGGCGCGCGCCTGCGCGTCGCGCTCTCGGGCCTGACCGT